>CAYYWO010000060.1:0-2505 GCA_964474885.1 Hadarchaeota archaeon (SeqCode) | reverse complement strand
AGTAATCTATTATCTCTAAAGCTTCTTCCTCGTTTTTGCATATTTCGAGATGATCCAGAACAGTCGGTATTTTTGCTCCCGTCAGCTCGTGGTAAAGATTTGGGAACATCTTCTTGAACCTTTCAGCATCCCATCTAATCATACCAGACACTGATGAAATTTCTACGGGATGTTATTTATGCATAACTCCTTGCATGCAACCTTAACGGACTGACCTGAGAGCTCTGGTTATTCAAATCTTGCAGCTTATATAGATAAACTCATCTTTTATTATCTGTTGTGAAGCAATATTAGATTAAATGCAAGATCTTACCTAAAATCTAGAATTCCTTAAATATCGATATGGCACGCATGGTCTTTTCAGTAACTTTTTGAGATCACGGAATTCGGACTGAAGAAATTTATTTTCACATCCTTATAAGGTTAGGTTAAAAACGACAGACTCAATATTCTCCTAAGATGAACCGTCGTTCATAGGGTTTAAGGATTTCTTCCTATCAATGTGTAGCCAGCGTTTAAAATCGGAGTTGAAATTTTTTAGAAAAACCCTTAAAACTAAGAGAATTTATGTTTGATTAAACTGAAGAAAAAATAAAGAGGGGGAGGATTGTTAGGATGGAACATATGGAGTTTGATCTAGCTGTAATTGGCTCAGGCCCGGCCGGATTGACGTCTGCAATTTATGCAACGAGGTACGGTTTAAAGACAGTGGTATTTGAGGATCCAACTACAATGTCGCAGCTGGCACTTGCACCCTTCATTGAAAACTATCCGGGCTTTAAGGGTTCCGGTCTGGATCTACTCATGAAGATGAAGGAGCAGGCAATAGAGCTCGGTGCAGATCACAGGGTGGAAAGGGTTCTGGATGTGGAGAGAAGAGGAGAGATATTCACAATAAAAACCGATGAAAACGAATACATATCGAAAGCGGTAATAATCGCTACTGGTGGAAAACATAAAGAGCTTGGAGTAAGAGGTGAAAAGGAGTTTTTAGGAAGAGGTGTTAGCTATTGTGCAATATGTGACGGTTTCTTCTTCAGGGGTAAAAGAGTTCTCGTTGTTGGCGGCGGAAATACAGCGCTTGTCGAGGCAATGTATCTAAAGGATATAGGGTGCGACGTGACAGTTATTCACAGAAGAGATGAGTTCAGAGCCGACAGGGCTCTTCAGGATAAGTTCTTCAGGATGAACATAAGGGTGATATGGAATTCTGTTGTTGAAAGGATAGAGGGAAGGGATAGAGTTGAAAGAGTAGTGATAAGAAATTTGAAGAGGGATGAGTTAGAAGTCCTGAACGTCGAGGGTGTTTTTATAGCAATCGGAATGAGACCTCAGGTTGATTTAGCACTGAAATTGGGAGTTGAGCTCGATGAAAACGGATACATAAAAGTCGACAAGCTTCAGAGAACTAATGTTGAGGGTGTTTTTGCAGCCGGCGATTGCTGCGGCAATCCTTTAAAGCAAGTTATCACGGCATGCAGTGATGGGGCAGTAGCAGCTTATTCTGCCTACAAGTACATCACTTCCAAAAAGATGGGATGAAGAGGGAAAGAACTGTGTATATCTCAAGTCTACCTATCCACATGTCAAAGCAAAGAAGAATCTTTATGAAGTCGGGAAAATGACTGTAAGTCTCGCTTGCACCAGCAAGTCCCATTCCCGGTCCCACATTCCCGAGGCATGCCGCCACCGCTGAAATTGATGTCAGCAGATCGTAACCGGATATCGACATGATTAAAACAGATATTACAAATACGAGTAAGTATAGTATGAAGAAAGCGACTACGCTATCAACAACCTCTTTTTTCAATGCCACATCACCGTACTTTATAACCCTAATCATTTTTGGCTCTGCCGATTTTAAAATCTGATCTAAAGCATATCTTATCAGCACGTAAATTCTCACAACCTTTATACCGCCAGCAGTGGAACCCGAGCATCCACCTATGAACATAAGGATCAGCAGTATCATCTTTGCACGATTGTTCCATTCGTCAAAATCATACGTAGTATAACCAGTTGTCGTCATTATGCTTATAGCCTGGAAGACTGAAAATCTAATTGAATTTATTAGATTGAACCTGTCTAGATTTAGAATTGTTAAGGCCAGAATCGATGCGGAAACTATCATTATGTAAATCCTTAACTCCGTATCTCTCAAAATGCTAAACTTTCTACTCATTATATAATAATGAATTGAAAAATTCATTCCGCCTATGAGTGCAAAAAAAGCTATTATGAACTCGATAGTTGGATTTCTAAAATATGCTATGCTTTCAGAATGTGTTGAGAACCCTCCTGTAGAAATAGTCGTAAAGGCGTGCGTTATAGAATCGAACAGGGGTACGCCCAAGATGTAAAGTATGATTATTTCCGCGGCCGTAAAGAATAGATATATCGTGTATATTATCAGAGCAGTATCCCTTATCCTCGGCTTTATCTTGCTTAATGTAATTCCGGGATATTCAGCCTGAAATACAACACCTTTTGCAATTGTGGGGAATA
>CAYYWO010000059.1:0-2529 GCA_964474885.1 Hadarchaeota archaeon (SeqCode) | reverse complement strand
GTCGCTCAAATGATTGAAGGTGTTGTTGAAAAGCCCGCCGCTCGGCACGGAACTTGAAGAAGAAAAGGCGCTCTTTTACTTGCTTTTACTTTGAGGGCAAGTTGCCCTCCTTGAGGATAGGAGATATGGCGTATGTGGTGTTTGACTACATTTCAGGTGTCATGGGTGATATAACCCAGCCTTTGAGGGTGAGGTCATGATGACCAAATCCAACCGATGAACCTCGCTGTATGCCTAAGTGAGGTGAGGAGGTCACTTATGCGAAGAAGCTGAAGAAATAGCATATGGTTCTTCGTATGTGGAGATAGTTCCGATAATAGTGAAGAATAAGATCGTGAGTATGAGATCCACCAGATACAACATATATCATACAATTTTTCCCGAAAAACGCAAGGGCAATGCTAAAAAGAAATAAAAATCCTGCTAATGCCTGATCCATATCTATTTCACCTCTTCATTATTTCTGATGTCCCTCTTCCAGTTAAATATAACCCTATTCCTATCATACATATAAAGAAGATAAAACTAATTATAAAACTTTCATCTGTAATAAATTCTCCACCGACAATTTTATTTGCTGTTATAAATGAAAATAAGAGCATAAATACACCCATTGGAGTGAGTATGAGCCCAGTAATTTTTGGGGAGTCAGTTAATGTCACTCCTTTCCCAGTCAAATAACCACCAATACCAATCATACAAAAGAAAAAGAGAATTTTTATGAAAAATAATTCGTCAAGCATAAATTCTCCATTAACGAATGTATTCGCTATTACAAACGTAAAACACAACATAAACAATCCAAAGGGCGTTAATATTATGCCAATAATCTTTGAATCTTCTGCTAATGTAGCTCCTTTCCCGATTAGATAGCCTCCAATTCCAATCATAAAGATGAAGAAAATAATCCTTACTCCAAACGTCTCATCAATCATAAATTCACCACCAACAAAATCATTTGCAGTTATAAAAGAGTGCAAAAGTAAGAACAACCCAATAACCGCAATTATTATTCCGGTAATCTTTCTTGAGCTCCATTTTACTTTCGGTATTTTTATCTTTTCTCTCTCTATTCTCTCCCTTTTTTCTTCCCTCTTCACCTTCTCTACTTTTACGCCAGTTTCATCACCCTTTCTTCTCCTTTTATATATCAATACACCAAGTATTGCGAGTATAACAGCTATTATCCCTCCAAGCGTGGAATATACCATAATTGGTGCATTTCTCCTTGAATTCCATGAACCATATAATTCATCTGCTCTTTTATTCGCAGCACTCATAACATTTGACAACTTTGTACTCTGCTCAGATAATGACCTTGAAAATGAGCGAGCATCTTCTCTTAGTGATTTTACTTTGTCATTTAGATCATCAACATAATCTGCAAATGTGGATATAAACCCGCCAACAACCGGCGTCCCAGCGGCGGACCTTAGCGAGCTTTCAGCATCAGAAAGTATGCTAATTACATCTGTAAGCCTGCTGCTAATATCATCAGTTTTAGTTTTCAGCGTTACAAATGCGGACATGCTTTCTTGAATGTTAGTCTGCAACTCAGGGCTCATTTCTTTGCCTGCCCTTAAATCCTCAAGTCCGCTTATAACTTCGGGAAGAGTACTGCTTACTTTTGCTGAGGCATCTTTCCATTCATTCAAGTCCTTGTTCAACGATTCCAATTCACTTATAAATGTTGAGATTCCGGGATATGCTGCTTTTACGGCGTCCCACGCACATTTTTTACCAACAAATGGTACATTTACACACGCCTCGGATCTCAGCCACTCTACTTTATCTATCACAAAACTGGTAGCAGATGCAACTGGCGCCACAGAATCATGAATTTTTCGTGATGTATCAAGAATTTCTCTTAATGTGTCAATATCAGAAGGGGATATTTGAGCAGCAGCCTCTTTCCATGCAGTTTGAGTTAAAACTGATTTCGCAATCTTTGGGTCTGTGACCTGTGTGCCATCAGATGAGAATATTTCGATACCACTAGCGTATGGTAAAATATTATTGTACTTTATGACATGATAGGTAGAACCAGCATAAGTAACTGTATCAGCAACTTCAATATTAGTATCTAGAAGTATTTTATGTTGATTTGCTATGTCTAAAGTGGATTGTGCTGATATCATTAAGGGCATCAGTGCTAAAGCTAAGACCATGACCATTTTTTGTCTTACATTTTCTAACATTCTCTGTTATCTCCTCCAACATTCATATTATGTGGGTGTATTACCTGATTTTATTGAGAAAATACTATATAAAAGCTTTTCGGTTTTCCCTTTTATGTTATCCATTTAGATAAGAATTGTTAGTAATGCGGATGAATATAATCAAGCGAGATGTGAATGAATTTTGATTTTCTACGCTTCGCCATCATCTCCTGCCTCTTTTTGTTCTTATTCTTGTCCTCTCCTGAGAATGTGAGAATGGTAATGCATCCGCATCTCATAAGAAAAAGGAAGGAACGACAGGAGAAACAACAAAAGAGAAAAAAGAAAAATAGGAAAAGAGGGGAGAGAG
>CAYYWO010000058.1:0-2546 GCA_964474885.1 Hadarchaeota archaeon (SeqCode) | reverse complement strand
TTGCATTCAGGATGAAGAACGAGACGTTAAAGTTGCTTGAAACTGTAAAGGAGTTTGGTGTAAGCGATGAAGCCATAAAGCTCATAAGAGAGGGGGACAATTACTTCAAGAATGGATACTACTATACCGCAACATCCAAGTACTACCAGGCAAAGATAGAGCTCAGAAGGACATATTACTCTAGAACTATAAAGGATCTTAACGATCTGAACGGAGAATTCGATAGGATAGGGAATGAGATAGATAAAATGACAAAATACCTTAAGGAGCTGGAGAATAAAACCCTCGGCATAGAGTCCTTTCAGATAATAGGTGGTAGCGAGGAGAGACTGGCATGGGCCGAGACCTATCTCTTCGACGCAAAGACATCAAACGACAGAGGTACTGCAATTGAGTACCTTTCTCTTGCAAAGGAGAGGTTGGAGAGCGTCAAGGTATGGCTTTCACTTCTTAAGACGATAAAGGAGGATGTGCTGATAGACAGAGAGGAGCTAAAAAAGAGGGCGGAATTCTATTTAAGAGAGGCTAGATCTCTCATAGTCTATGCTGAATCCATAAACGGTTACAGATCGCTTATAAGTCAAGCCGAGGAATCTCTGGATGTAGCTGAAAGGCTTTTCAACATTGGATTCTATTCAGGGGCAGCAACTGCATGCATAGATTCAATAGTGAAGTCAAGCCTTGCAGTTGAGCTTATAGCTCCTAGCGATGTTTTCAAGGAGCTTCTGAAGTCAAAGGTGGAATCTTCGAAGAAGTCTGCAGAATTTTCGCTTGCCGAGGCGGAAAAGATAGTAACACCCATACTGTCCATAGCCTATTACGAATTCGCTAAAAACCAGGAAAATCCCGTGAGCGCCCTCATATACTACAAGCTCTGCGAAAGGCTTGCAAAACTAATACTGTTCGTTTCAGAGGCATATCCGAAGAGAGAACTTGTGAAGGTCGAGTATCCGCCAATAACTCCTTCAAAGGGAAGAGAAATAGTTAGCGTTGAGAGGATTAAGAGGATAGATATCCCCGGATTCGAATCTATCCTTGCTATTTCGGCAATCGTATCCAGCTACGCTTATGCGAGATTTCTGAGGAGAAGGAATGGATGATAGTTTTTTTAATTTTCAATCGGAATAAGTCAATACAGATGGCAACGTAAAGATTAAATTGATGTGTATGAGAAATTTCAATCTATGATCAGGTTGATAAGGAAGATATACGAAAGAAGACTTGAAAGAATAGTCTCTTCTGGAAAGATACCCAGGCATATAATGATAGTAGCGGACGATGACTTTTTGAAGAACGGTCTGGACAGGTTTCTCGACTGGTGCGACAGGTTCGGCATAAAGGAGGTAACGGTCTGTTTGAAGAGTAGGGAAAAGCGTATAGAGCATACAAAATACGGATCGATATCCGTAAACTTCGTGATAGGTTACGACGGGAAGGAGGAGATACTGGATGCAGTCAGAAACCTGGCGAGGCTTGTTGAGAGGGGCGAGATAAATCCAAAGAATATAAGCGAGAAGGACATAGAGAGGTTTTTAAAGATCAAGAGCTCTCCAGATCTCATAGTAAAGGCGGGAAGGGAGATACCCGAATTCCTGATATGGCAGAGCATATACAGCGAGCTTTACTTCATAGACATGGACTGGAGGAGCTTCAGATACATAGATTTTTTAAGATGCCTCAGAGAATATCAGAGGAGGGAAAGGAGGTATGGAAGATAGACTGCTTAGAATCGTTAGGGTTATAGCAGATTACCAGTTCGGTAAAGGTGCAGGAAGAGTTCTGTTTCCTGACAGCTGTAGATTTGTTCTCTCTCCAAAAACTGGGAAGATAAGGCAGATAAAGGATGGCGGAGTTAGGATAGCAACATTAAAGGCGGATTCCGGATGGTTCTCTCTTAGCATAGAAGGTGCAAGAAGGCTTCACAAAGCGTTCGAATACCCTAAGCTTAGGGTTGTTGTCCTTAAAGATGTGGGGGATTTCATAGCGATGGGTAGAAGTGTGTTCGCAAAGCACGTTGTGGACGTTGACATGGATATAAGGGCAAATGACGAGGTTCTTGTCGTAGATGAGGACGACAGATTGCTTGCAACGGGTAAGGCAGTTCTTTGCGCAAAGGAAATGCTTGAATTCAAAAGAGGTGTTGCAGTATCTGTAAGACAGGGTGTAAAGATGTCCAGGTGATTGCATGTACATAGTTGACAGGTTCAAAAACGTTGTGATAGTTAGACCGAGATCCGTTGTCACGAGGCATATAAGGTTTGATGGAAGAGTTATAGCCGGAATGTTCTCGATATTCTGGGGTAACATAGAGGCTGATGAGGTATATCTGAGCAAGGGATGCAGGGTTAACGGAGAAATAATATGCAGAAAGGCAGTCATAGGTGCTTATAACGTTTTTAACAGAGTATATGCAAGCGAACTCGTCATAGTTCAGAACAGATGCGTCGGGAACGAGATAAGGGCAAAAAACGTATACATAACAAGCGAATCTGTGATAAAATCCGTAACGGCTGATGAAAGGATAATAATAGACGGGAGTTCGAGGC
>CAYYWO010000057.1:0-2589 GCA_964474885.1 Hadarchaeota archaeon (SeqCode) | reverse complement strand
AGCTATCCGTTGAGAATTGCTGAAGTAGCTTTAGAGATGGGATATGATCCTGGAGATCTTCCTGTTAAAAAGATGCTTCTCGGTGCTGAACCATGGAGCGATGCCATGAGGAAGCAGATCGAGAATACTTTCAAAGCTCTGACTTATGACATACCTGGGCTTACAGAAATGGGAGGAGTAGGAACAATCGGATTCGAATGTGCACTGAGAAAGGGTATACACGTATGGGAGGACAACTATATAGTAGAGGTAGTGGATCCAGAGACAGGTGAGGTTTTAGAGGAGGGGGAGGAGGGAGAACTCGTATACACATCGCTGAACAGAGAGGCTATGCCTCTTATAAGGTACAGAAGCGGTGAGGTATCAGCTGTAGTTTCAAGGGAAAAATGCGAGTGCGGAATAGAGCACATGACTATTGAGAGGATAAAGGGAAGGACGGACGATATGATCGTTTATAAGGGAATTAAGTTCTATCCTTCCGACATCGAGCAGATACTTGCTTCTCACGGAGTAAGACATTACAGGATAGAGGTTGGTAGAGATGTTAAAATAATATTCGAATGCGAAAACGAAGGTATTTCGGATGCGATAGAAAGGGATATAAGGGAATTCCTTGGTTTTAAACCAAAAATAGAACCTGTACCTTTTAAAACTCTGGATAGGTTTGATGGTAAGGCCAAAAGGCTATACAGGGTGTAAACATGACAGTACTCATTGTGTACTCCGCATCTGTAATTTTGATGATCATAGGAATTCTTCTGGCGATAAGGAGGATTAGATCATGCTGATTGAGACTGTATTTGTACTCTATTTGATATCTATGATTGCAATAGGTGTATACGAGTACAGGAGGACGAGAGGAATACTGGAATTCTATCTGGCCGGAAAGAGGTTAGGTTCGCTGATTGTAAGCTTTTCATTCTTCGCTACTTACTTCAGCACAGCCGCATTTCTCGGCGGTGGAGGATTCGGATTTGTATGCGGATTTCAGTGGTCATCCCTTTTAGCATTTTTTCACATACTTTTCGCCATACTGGCCTGGATAGTGATAGCACCAAAGCTTAAGGATCTGGCCGATAGATCAGGAGTTCTAACAATTCCAGAGATATTCAGGGCTAGATACGGTTATTTTTCTCAGATCATCGCTGCAACGATAATACTCATCTTCTTTGAATTCTATATGGTATCAATATACAAGGGGTCGGGAAACCTCCTAGAGACTATGTTGAATGTCGATTACAGAACTGCACTGCTAATAACTGCAGCCATAGTCGTTTTTTATACAGCAATAGGAGGGTTCAGAGCAGTAGTTGTGACCGATTTAATTCAGGGAATTATAGTTTTAATAGGTGGAATAACCCTTTTTCTCACGCTTCTTTTCATCCTCGGAGGATTCGATGCTATAAGCGCTCTCCAGAATGTGAGTTTATTTGGAGGACTGAGCGGAAAGGTGCTTTTCGAATTCGGAAAGATCGCGCCACCACCTATAGTCAAGACGGGAATGGTTCTCCCATTTATACTCAGTCTGACGTTCGCCATAAGCATAGCGCAACTTTCAAGCCCGCAGCTCATCATAAGATTCATAGCTGCGAGAGATGAGAGGGTATTGTCATACGGAATGCTTTTAACACCTGTCCTCATAGGAGTCTTCGCTCTCTGCGTGTTCAGCATAGGTCCTTTCGGATGGTTGATAATTCCAAAATACGCAGATCCTAAACCTTTTCTGAGAAATCCCGATCTCGTCATACCGTTCATAGCCATGAAGGTCTTTCCATCTGGTATAAACGCGTTAATACTCACGGCGATAGTAGCAGCTGCTATGTCGACTATAAACTCCCTGCTTCACGTTGTTTCTACATCATTTGTCAGAGATCTTATACAGAACATGACGGAAATAAGTGAGAGATATGCTCTGATGATAACTAGAATATCTGTGTTCGTATTTGCTATTATACCGCTAATAATCGCGTTAAAACCGCCAGGACTGATAGTCGAAATTGTTGGTCTAAGCTTTTCCGTAATAACATCCGCATTCCTAATACCCCTGCTGGCCGCTCTTTATTCGAACGATTCGTCGAGTGTCCAGATATCTTCATCCATGATATCTGCTGTTTTGGCCTGCGGAGTCTGGTACTTCTTTTTCTATAAGAAATACTGGGTATATCCGGTTGTTCCAGGGCTAATAGCATCGGCGACAGTTTACTATATATTTAAATTCCTGAGAGGATGGAGATCCGATAGACTGCTATGTATTAAAAATCGAACGCATTAAAACAAAATTTTTAAGTATGAAATTTCCCACCATTTTTATCCTCCTTTTTAAAACTCGTTATCTGTTCCTGACATGCACGTATATGTGATCTCTGTGATAGGGTTCAAGTGTATCGTATGACAGAACGTCAAACCTATTCTTAAGCCTTTTAACAACGTTCCTGAAGACATCCTTAGGCTCTGCAGTCGAATCTATGCTTCTGGCTTTAACCATTATCAGACCCTCTCCTCTCTCTTTAAGAAAGAATCTTGCGTTCTCTTCAAATATCTCTATCTGATTCTTCTGGGCAATATCCTGATATATGAAATCGACCTTTT
>CAYYWO010000056.1:0-2645 GCA_964474885.1 Hadarchaeota archaeon (SeqCode) | reverse complement strand
GCAAAGACTGCTGTTCTGGTTAAAACCCTTCTCGATGCTGGAGCGGAGGTTGCGATTACAGGCTGCAATCCGATGAGCACTCAGGATGACGTGGCTGATGCTCTGAGAGAAATAGGGGTTGTCTGCTTTGCAAAGAGAGGAATGGATGTGGACGAGTACTACGAAGCCCTTAAAAAAGTGATAAGGACAAGGCCAGATATCGTAATTGACGACGGTGCTGACCTCATCTTTCTCCTCCACGGAGAGATGGAGAGTTACGCTGATAACGTGAAAGGGGCAAGTGAGGAGACTACGACTGGAGTGATAAGGCTCAGGGCTATGGAGAGGGAGGGAGTGTTGAACTTCCCCGTTATAGCTGTTAACGACGCCTACACGAAGTACCTTTTTGACAACCGCTACGGCACAGGCCAGTCTGCAATTGATGGAGTGATCAGGGCCACAAATCTGCTGATGGCTGGCAAGACTGTGGTTGTCGCAGGCTACGGATGGTGTGGTAGAGGAATAGCGATGAGGGCAAGAGGAATGGGTGCAAACGTCGTTGTTACCGAGGTTGACGAGATCAGGGCTCTGGAAGCGGTGATGGATGGCTTCAGAGTGATGAAGATGGGGGAAGCGGCGAAGATTGGAGACATCTTCATCACGGCTACCGGCAACAGGGACGTTATCAGGGAGGAGCACATCAGAAGGATGAGGGATGGAGCGATACTCGCCAATGCGGGACACTTTAACGTTGAGATCGACATTCCAGCACTTGAGAGAATGGCAAGGGCGAAGAGGGAGGCGAGGAAGTACGTTACCGAGTACGATTTGGGGGGGAAGAGGGTTTATTTGCTTGCAGAGGGGAGGCTGGTAAACCTTGTTGCTGCCGATGGTCATCCTGTCGAGGTTATGGACATGAGCTTCGCCAATCAGGCTCTTGCTGCCAAATACATCGCTGAAAACTGGGAAAAGCTGGAGAGGAGAGTTTACAGACTGCCTGAAGAACTCGACAGGATGGTTGCAAGAATGAAGCTAGAATCGATGGGGGTGGAGATTGACGAATTGACTGATGAGCAGATAAGGTATTTGAGCGACTGGAGGTGCGGAACTTGATCTGGACTTGCCAAGCTTTGAACAATCCCGCAGCGAGGAAGAAGTGGTTAATCTTCGTTTTGCTGATAATTGCCGCAGGATTTGGCTTCACAGCCTACAAAATAGCTACCGGAGCAGAGCTTGGAAAATCGCTTATAGTTGCGGCAATTTTTGCATTTTTCGTTTCTCTTTATGTTATCATAACCCTTGGAAAGCCGAGGCATTACTACATTGAGGGAGATTACGTTTACTACAAACCCTTCAAGACTAACCTGAAAAAGATCAGGGGATTTGAAGTGGATGAAGAGAAAAAAGTCATAAGGCTGAAGGGAGCGGGGATTTTTTCCGTCAGAACACTCTACTTTGACAACAAAGACGACTTGAGGCAGGCTGTCAGAAGGCTGGAAAGAATAGTGGGAAAGTAACTGTTTTATTTAGAAGGTTTAGTTTAAACTATGGTTTCTCTTACCGCCTGCATGCAGTGTGCAGTGTGCAGCTCATCCTGCAGCATGCGATACACCATGAACGTCAGAAAGCTCATAGCGCGCTATATTTCCAAGGGAGAGTTCTGGAGTGATGAACTTTGGAACTGCACCACCTGCCACGTCTGTCAAGATAGATGCCCAAGGGGAATACCCATCACAGATCTGATTGTGGAGGCGAGGAGCAGGGCTATCGAAAGTGGTAGAGTTCCGGGAGATGTGAGGGAGATGCTGGAGAGCATTCAGAAGTTCGCCAACCCCTTTGGCGTGGGGAAGGCAAAGAAGAGGGAGTGGCATCAGGGCAAGTTCAGATTTGCTGATGAAGGAGAGTTCGAGTATCTCTTCTTTGCAGGCTGCGGGGTTGTTGATGAAAGGATTGCTGAAGTTGCGAGGAGGGCTGGAGAACTGCTGGAGGCTGCCGGAGTAAACTTTGCAATTCTGAGGGAGGAGGGTTGCTGCGGTAACGATGTCAAGGCTGTCGGAGAGGAAGGGCTTTTTGAAATGCTTAAGGAGGAAAACCAAGCTGTTTTTGAGGAGTATGGTGTGAGGAAAGTTATTGTAGTTTCTCCTCACTGCTACAACACCTTCAAAAACGATTACGGGCTTGAGGTGTATCACATTTCAGAAGTTCTGCTTAAGGCAATTCAGGATGCAAGCTTAAGGTTCAGGAAGGTAATCGAAACTAGAGTTGCGTTTCACGACTCGTGCTATTTGGGGAGGTACAACGGGCTGTATGAGGAGCCAAGAGAGATTCTTAAAGCAATTCCCGGTGTTGAGCTTGTCGAGATGCTGAGAAATCGGGAGAACTCCCTTTGCTGCGGAGCTGGAGGGGGCAACATTGTTAGGGATGTTGAATTCAGACCTTCCCTCAAGAGGATAGATGAGGTGGGCATAGTAGCTGCTGACGTTCTCGCAGTAGCTTGCCCATTCTGCCTGATGATGCTTGAGGATGCAGCAAAAGTCAGGAAAGCTGATGTAAAAGTCGTTGATATCGTAGAGTTGCTTCACGAGTCAGTTTTTGGTGTTGAGGAGTGAATAAAGGTTAAAAAGAGGAGTTAGGCCTCCTCCTTTGATTCCTCTTTCTCTTCACTC
>CAYYWO010000055.1:0-2654 GCA_964474885.1 Hadarchaeota archaeon (SeqCode) | reverse complement strand
CTTATGCGATCGCAAAACTTCAGAGGAGCGACCTTAAGGAAGAGCATGTGAATCAGGCGATAAGACTTAAAGACCCAGAGTATGCTGCGGAAGTGGAAGCAGTCTTAAAGGCACATGAAAGCGGTCTGCTTGCGTAATTCTCTTATTTTTTCCTCTCCTTTTTTGATTTGGGGTGGTGAGGATGAGGGAGAAGAGAGGAGAGAAGGAGAAAATAAAGTCTAAGAAGGAGATAGAGAAAAAGCTAATAGAATTAATTGAGAAGGAAGAGGCAATTGAGAGAGAGTTAGCTGAGAGAGCTGTTGAAAAGGAGTCTGAGAGAATAATCCCCATTTCTGAGGAGGAGCGAGTGCGTAAGAGGATTGAGGAGGAACTTGTCAAGGCAGAGAAGAACCCTGATGAACTCATATTCCCTCCTCCAGATATTCCGCTGACTTTTGAGCAAGTTGCAGGCTTGAAAGGGATTCCTGTTTTCATGAGGGAAGACGGTTGTTTCTGGGTGCCTCGATACGTGCATACGAGAGAAGACCTCCTTGAGCAAGTGAGGTCGGAAGAACTTTTCAAAGATAAGTTTGAGGTAGTTAAAAGAGAGATCGATTTGCTCATCTGCCCTAAGGAAGGAGTAGAATATGGTAGAGATTACGTCTATCACTCTCTTGTTGTTGTTTACCCGCCAACGATTCCTCAAAAACCTGTCGGAGCACTCTTCCTCTTCAAAGTTCCTCGTAGAAGGTTTGCAGAGATTCTCAGATTCAGAAAGCATGTGTTAGAGCGTTTTATAAAAGGGAAGAAAAAAGAGAAAAGTAAAGAAGAACTTGAGTTTGCAGCCAGAGTGGCGGAGGAAATCGTTAGAAGGCTAAGGATAAGAGAGGAAATCAGCAGGAGGATAGGAGAGGTATGACCAAAGAAGAAATAATAGAAGAGATGAAAGAGGAGATAAAGACGCGATGGGCGTATTTGAAGATTTTAGACTTTTTTGAGGGTAGAGAGCGGACAAGATTCAAGGATTATTTCAGAGGGCAGCTACAAGTGCTTGAATATTATCTGAAAAAATTAGAGCGAGAGTCTGAGAAGAAATCTTAACTTCCTACTCTTCTTTCTGTGGTAAATAGAAAAGATAACCTTCTTCAACTCCTTCTTCGGTCTCTATCACAACCCTCTCCCTTTGCACATCCACACCCAAAATTTTACGCAAACGATTGTGCGCATAATAAGCCCCTCTGCGGGAGAGAGGAAGAAATACTCTACCTTTCTTTCTTAGTTCCTCTGCAATCTCCTTGTAGTTATATCTCCTCACAAATTTTACATGGTAAAATTCCATCTCTTCTCCTAATGCTGCAAGTATATCTTCAGACCTTACGATACCTTCCTTTATCAGCTCTTCTATGAGCAGCCTGAGTGCAAAGCTTATCTTAGACATTTGTCCTAAATTTTGGACGAATATATTTAAATATTTCCTTCGGCATATAGACAAATATGCCCACGATAGGAGATGTCTACCGGGTGTATGTGAAGCCTTCGCTGAAGAAGGGGTATCTGGTCATCAGGAAGAGGTCTACGAGACATGTATCGCCGAACGTGGAAGCTTCCAAAGAGAGGGTGAGATCATTCACAAAGACACGTGGAGCGCCAGCCAAGATTGCACACGACAAGTGTATAGAGGCCGGTAAAGGTGTGGAGAAGATTGTCTATGAGCCAGGGAGAGGATATGTGAAGAAAATGGTGTGTCCGATAGAAGAGATGCGAACGCATCTCAGGGCAGTGATGGAAGAGGTGCAATCTGGAGCGAAGTCTCACAAGAGAGCTGTTGCAGGTGCAGCTGGAGCACTACCAGCAGCAGGCTTCCGTCCCAAAACATAAGCATGTATTTCTACAAGTTCTCTAATTTTTTCAATTTTTTCTTTTTATCTAACAAAAACACACCCTTCTCTTTTATACCTAATTTTTTCAACACTTCCTCACACTCGTAATCCTTTATAAATACTGGCGGATGCTTGAACTCCTCTTGCCTGTCCCAGTATTTTTTGATGAGCTCATCCCCCCAGATAATTATAATAGTTTGGGGAATCTCCAGAAGAAAGTCGCAAGGCACTTTTGTGCCCCCAAGCTCTCCAACTTCGTCTTTATGAGATGGTCTCTCCAATCTCGCTTTTATTTCATCCCTTATTATTTTTCTGATCCACTCTTTCCACTTCTTCTCCCCCTCAGCTTTACCCTTATCCTCCATGCTTAACCTCCAATCTTTTCTTTATACATTCGGGCTCAAAATCGCACTCTAACACGATCGCAGCCACTTCACATTTAGAGCAACCGCTTTTCGCAGCCTCTCTCAATACATCAGCATTAATGCTATCTTCCCCTTCCCCTTCATCCTCTTCTTCTCCTCCTCTTGTTGTCGAGTCCTTCTCTCTCCTTCTAATCTTAATTCTAAGCCCGTAAGCCTGTTTAATCTTCTCTCGCAATCTTTCAACGAAATCTTTTGAGTTTCTTCCTTCCTCCATTTCTAATAGTTTCCTTATTTGCAGAGAAGGTATTAAATGCGAATACCACGCCTGCGCTATATAATAGATTTCCTTCTGATTTTTATCTGTGGTGTAGCACTTCTTTCTGAAGCAGACGCTGACCGCATCATCTTTGTGCAGAGCGATGATGCCTAA
>CAYYWO010000054.1:0-2678 GCA_964474885.1 Hadarchaeota archaeon (SeqCode) | reverse complement strand
TTAAATCTTCTACAATGTGATTTCACGACCGGAGATACTTGTAGAATGGAGTTTAAATATAACCTTTCTACCATACATCGGGCAGAAGTCAATTAAGATTATTGCTCAGAAGAAGAGCCACTTCAATTTCGTGGACCTGTATCAGCATTTAAGATCAAGATAAAAGATTGAGGCTATCTGTGTCGGGCGATCTTAGACTTTTATGAAAATCGTTAGCTTCGCTTTTTGAACTTTCTATGAACTCGATGAGACTACCGCGATGGGATCACTCGCAGACATCAACCCAGATGGCACCGTTTGGACAAGTCTCAACGCAAGAACAGCATTCTTGACAATCCTCAGGTCTAACAGGGTGAGACTTTCCGTCTTCACCAATCTCGTATACTTCACCAGGGCAAACACTGACGCATTCTCCACAACCATCACACTTGTCAGGATCTACTTTGATCTCTACCATGATACCACCTCCAAATACTTTTAGCCTAACAAGTATTTAATGCTTTTGAAGTATAAGCAATAAACAATTATGACAAATTATTAAAAAAGAAAATTCGATTAAATTTTAATTCTCTACAATTTTATTTACCCAAGTCTTTGAGAAACTTAAGATAAAGGCTCATACTGAATATCTATACGACTGATGTCGGGGCGATAGGAAAGAGCAATAGAGATCGCTCTACTAAGGAACGATCCTCAGGAAAATTGACTTTGGGTCGGTTAAAAGGTCTTTACGATAAAAAAATTCTTTATAAAATTCTTCATAATAAAATATAATACGGAGGGTAGTCTGAGATTGATTAAGGAGTTAAACTCGAATAAGTAACGCCCGGGCCGGGATTTGAACCCGGGTCGCGGGCTCGACAGTGCGTTGATCGACTATAGGAAGGTAAAGCGAGAATTCATCAAATACCTTGACAGAAGAAACTTCACCCGGATACCACACAACGATATATCCACTACTTGGACAAATACCTAACCAAACCGATCGGATCACAGGAAGATGTTTTCGAGGTAATGAACTCCTGTGAAAGAGGATACAATTGGCTCGCGAGAAGCATCCGAAACCTGATCAATTTCTACGTAGAAGTAAAGGGATTAGATGAATCGGTAGCAGAGAAGCTTAAGCTTGCAAGATGAAACCAACAGGTGTTCGAGCCATCTTCATATCAGATGATGAGATCGTCGAAGCATGGAAAAACCATGTGATCAACCAACCTGGTGAGATTCGCATTCTCTTCAAGCTTCTTGTTTACTCTGGAGTTAGAGCTTCACATGCTGTTCCTCTTCTCAATACATTCGACAGGTCGCAACTGATAGAGATTGAAGAGAAAGGTATCGCGAGGTATCCAATTCTTGAGTTCAGCAAAGGACAGAAGCGAAGATATTTTGCTTACATGCCCTTGGAGTTTGCAAGAGAAGAGTTTAGACGGATAAAGATCTCTTACCGTGATTACACCGAGAGAGCAAGATATAAGCGAGTTTCAGCGAATACCATCCGAAAGTGGCACTACAACTTTATGATTGAGAATGAAGTTCCTGAGAGCGTTGCTGATTTCATTCAAGGACGTAAACCTGCGAGCGTTGGAGCAATGCACTACTTAGCAGTTGCACGGCAAGCTGATAGACTTTATTCGCAACTTGTGAACAAATTCCTAATTTAATTTTTTATAAAATAAGAGAAAAAAAAATTAAGCTCTCTTTAGATCATCGATACACTCGATCTTCTTGATCACTTCCTTGAAAAATTCTACCAGCTTGTTTGCGGCATCATACCAGAAGGATATGATCATCTCTCCTCCGTCAACCAGTCTGAACGTCATTGTTATGCAAGGCATGTCAGCAGTTGGCTCTGCATCGGATTGCTCAAACTCAACAGCAGATACATCGTCGCTAACTTCGATTTCCAAAGCCTCCCTGATTCTTTGAAGCTTAAAGCTCACAAATGGCGTTACTTCATTTTCCTTCTCCTCATCAAAGAACTTCGAACTCTTTAGCTGATAGCATCTCTTTATCGTTGGAACACCCATCTTCTTTCTGATGAACCACTTAATTATATATCTCCAAGCTTCCGCATCGTCTTCGATTCCGAGATACTTCTTGATCTCCTCGAACTTCTCAACCGTTTCCTTATCTAACTCGACCTCCATAACCTTACTCATTTTATGCACCTCCAATGCATTTACGCATCATTTTTGCATCGAAAACTATTTAATTTTTACGCATTTATGATGCACTTATGAAGCGAATTACAGTTAATCTTCCTGATGAATTGTGGGAGATTATCGAAAAGAATCTCAAAGGTAAGCTCGGAAATCGAGATGGTGAGATTATCAAGAACATCGTAATCGCATGGTTATCGGAGAAAAGCTATCTGAAAGCTCAGCAACAAGAAGAGAAAAGCAACGAAAAATAATGGTTTAACCGAGAGTTAATCACTCTTTCTCCAAGCTTTTGATGTTAAACAGTTTTTCATGTCCTGCAATGTAAAAGAAGTCTGCTACATTCCTGAATAACTTTCTATCGACCAAATTTTACTCTTGCTTTAAATTATGTCCACATTGCTTACAGAACTTAGCGATGGGTCGATTTACGTGTCCGCAATTAGGACACTTCTTTGGCTCGAGCCAGAGGATCCACTTATCGATTATCCTTTTATTGAATTTAGGAGATGGAGATGC
>CAYYWO010000053.1:0-2690 GCA_964474885.1 Hadarchaeota archaeon (SeqCode) | reverse complement strand
TGGATTATGAACTAAGAATTTCTACAGAGATCGAGAAAGTTATAAGATTGCCAGTTGACGTTAAAGCTCTGAATTCTGCGCCTCTGAGCTTTAAGTATAGGGCTATTAAGGGAGAACTCTTGATCAGTAAGAACGAAGAAACCAGATTCAGATTCATAGAGAGAACTCTAATGGAATACTTGGACTTCAAACCAATAGAAGAGAAAATCATTGAGGAAATACTAACATAAAGACAATTTAATCGAACCACTTCCCGAAGGTTAAGGCTTCAGCTACATATTCTTTTTCTTTTTAGATAACTTCCGTCTTAAATGCCTTCTGACAGCACTAGGCATATTTTAAAGTTCACATTTCCGCAATTTACAGTATTTTTTACCAATTTCCGTCCGACCGATCCAGAAAGATAGGATTTTAAACCAACCGGTAAGTTTCGTTTTATTTCTGCGTCTTTCCGCAAAAGTTATAGCGAACAATTATGCACAGTAAATTACGCAGGGATATTCCTAGCATTCGGATTTTAGGCAAATACGGACGCTATTTCAGGGCAAGATATAGATTATAAAGTGCCTTCAGGTCGTCCGAAATGTATTCCCTTGCCGCCCCTGTAAACTCCTCAAGTTTTTTCATCCTTTTTGCCCAGTTAAACCTCTCGTAGATCTTGTTCAACTCCGTTCTCCTTTCCATTCCGAGCGCTCTCTGTAGGGCCTCCAGCGGGACTATGTCGATTCCCAGCTTTTTTCTGACGAGATTTCTGAGCTCGATTACGTCGCAATTTTGCAGGAGCAAAACAAGAGAAGTTTGCTTACATCCCTGCAGCACTCTTAAAATCTGATTTTTATCCAGAACTATTATTTTAAAACTGTTATTCATTACGTCGACAATATGCCTTACGAATTTGTCGAAATAAATCTTTCCAGTAAAATCTCCTACGGAATATCCGAAGCTAACACTTTCGCCGTCGAACAGACCTATGATCCTGTAATTCTCGATATCGAGTGTGGAAATCGTTGCTATCTTCAGATCTCTTGAAGGTTTTGGAACAAATACGTACCTGTCCATTATTTTAACCTTGACGGTATTAAAGAACCTCAGATATTCTATAGCCTTCAGGGCGTATTCTTTGGCGAGATTCCAATCGCAATCGTTTAATACGAATGTCATGTGGGCGATTTCGTCTATCGAGCAAAGAAGCACTTCGGCAAGGTCATCGGGTACGAAGGAAAGAATATATCTAGCGAGTGCGTTCCAGTCGAGCTCGGGTAAGATGCCCGTACAGCTACTCTCCCAAACCGCTATTCCCGACCTGTTCCCAAGCGTTATTACGTCGTAACATATGAGATCGATCGGTACTTTCATCTTCAGCCTCAAATGTTACGACGTAATAACGCTTGATCAGGATCAATGTCGCAAGTCCAAGTCTTATCAGATCCGGTTTTTCCTCGGGATCGAGATCTATGAAATAACCGTACGTGTAATCGTAAAACTTTCCGTAAACGGGTTTGCCAAGCTCTATCAGCCTGACATCCCTGTAAACAACTGGCTTACCTTCTATCTCCTTCACCCTCCTCCTTCTGGATTCCAGTATCCAGTACGTATAAACTGGTCTGAACCTCGCGAGTCTGAAGCCCGACGAAGGTATTTTGGGATCAAACAAACTCTTGAGCTCAAATAGCCCTCAGCATAATCCCTCACGGGATCTCTCCAGATCTCCCCCCATTCCGAGACTATTGAAACGTACCTCACGTACTCATCGTAAAACTCACGCCTTATATCTTTCAAATCTGAAAGTATTATCCCTTCGACCTTCTTATCCCTTCTGATAACGTTTGATACTATTCTGTCGTTCGTATAATCGAAACATCCTATCTGAAACCTCAAAACGAATTCCTGATTGCTCAAATCCTCAAGCCTCTCCCCGCTATCTAGTTCTCTCCTAACGGATTCGTAAATGGGATCGAACGTGTAGAAATTCAGTCTATCCCAGTTCCAGTTAAACCGTTTAATGTTGTTCAGGATTTTTAGCCTGTTAAGCAGTCTTTCCTCCCTTTCATTCAGTTTTACGCCGATGTAATACCTAGCCCTGCTCGCCTTCATCTTTATAAGACCGGAAACGAGGAATATGTACTCGTTATTTATGTTTATCACGACTCTCTCCCTCTCGAGTCTCAACCACCTCTTGTACGTCTCTAGACCCCTGGACAGCAGCAGCTTATCCCATCTGCTCGCGGGGATTATAACGGTCTCAGTAAACTCTATATCCTCCCTTCTTCCCTTCCTTCCCTCTCTCTGCATGAAATCCTTTACCGATGCTGGCAGACCGACGTGAACAATTCTCACGACTGTTCCTATATCTATACCCTGAGCCAGCGTTTTCGGCGTGAATATGATCTTAACTGTCCCCTCCCTTGCTCTTTCCTCTATTTCCTCCCTCCTATTCCTGTCAACAAGATGATGGTGTGTCGCCACGAGATCTTCTCGAACCCTGCTTCTGAGTTTCTTCGCCAGCTTATCGGATTTGAACCATAGGTATATATGCCCGGGCGCTCCAATTACTCCCATTACCAGTAATTCTCTTGATGTAAACATGAAATGATTTCTCGATTTGCTGGTATAGCATGAGAATACGAATTCTTAGCAAAGCTGTGTGAAATGTATTTACGTAACCGTATCCTCTAAGCTAGAATTTAAAC
>CAYYWO010000052.1:0-2789 GCA_964474885.1 Hadarchaeota archaeon (SeqCode) | reverse complement strand
TTACCGCCGGCCTATACGGGGGCTTAGGCGGGTTGGAACCCGCTTTCACACACCCGCAGTGGCCACGGCTCACCGGCCGTACAAAGCCTTTCGACTTTGCGGCCGGCTATGTTTCTTAACCGATAGGACGAGAAGTAGGAAGAACAATTTCTCGACGCTCGGCGCGTTGCGCCGAGAAGAAATAACGCTCGTCCTATCGTTTATTAAACAGTCGCCCCCTCCTTGTCACTGCGACCTGCGCGTCCTCGCTAGTGCGAGGGGCGCAGGCACCCCTTCTCCCGAAGTTACGGGGCCAATTTGCCGAGTTCCCTAGGGCGGATTCTCCCAGCCGCCTTGGCCTGCTCAGCCAGGGCACCTGTGTCGGTTCTCGGTACGGTCACCTTGTAGCTACGCAACGCGCTTTCATGGTCCCCAGGAGTCGCCTGAACCTCGCTTACGCGAGGCCCCTGCAGCTTCGCGAGGTTCTCGTCATTACGACACTCCCCCCGCTTCGCTGCAGGGCAGTCGCGACGGCGACTGTCAAGCTATCCCGAGGCGAACGCGTTGCTTCATCGCTACAAGGTGGCGGGGGAATATTAACCCCCTTCCCCTTCGCCGGGCAGGAGTTACCACCCGGCTTAGGACCGGCTAACCCTCCTCGGATCGACCTTTAGGAGGAACCCTTGCCCTTCCGGCGGCTGGGGCTCTCACCCAGCTTTGCTGCTACTCCCACCAGGATTCTCGTTGCCGGCGGGTCCACACGAGCTCACGCCCGTGCTTCTGCCCCACCGGCACGCCCCCCTACCGCCTCCCAGCACAGCTGGGAGACCCGGGGTATCGGCGGCCCGCTTAGCCCCGTCCATTTTCCCCGCCCCACGCCTCGGCGGGTCCGCTGTTACGCGTTGTTTAAAGGATGGCTGCTTCTAAGCCTACCTCCCCGCTGTCTTAGGCGTGGGACCAGGTTCGGTGCACTTAGCGGGCACTTAGGGGCCTTAACCCCGGTCTGGGCTGTTCCCCTCTCGACCTAGGAGCTTACCCCCCAGGTCTCACTCCCGCCTTCTACGCGCGCGACGCATTCGGAGTTTGACAGCGCGTGTGAGCATAACGCCCATCACGCGCAATCAGTAACTCTACCGCGCCGCGCGCTCCGGCGAGGCTGTGCTGAGACACATTTCGGGGGGAACCCGCTATCGCCCCACACGATTAGCTTATCACTCCTAGCCCCAGGTCAGAGGAGCGGATCGAATGCCAGCACCCCTTCGGGCCTCCACCGGGCTTTCGCCCGGCTTCGCCCTGCCCAGGGCTAGATCGTGGGGCTTCGGGTCTCACCCCGGTGACTTGCCGCGCTTTTCACACGGGCGGGCCTCATCGAGCATGAGCTCGACTGCGCCCGACTCGCTTTCGCTCTGGCTTTCGCCTCGCCACCGAGGTGAACTCCCTGGCCCGTTTTTCAAAACGGACGGCGGTTTCACCCTCGCCAAAGCGAGGGCTTAGCCGCCTTACCGTAGCCGCCTGGTTTCAGGCTCTTTTCACCGGGTGTCACCCCTGCTTTTCAGCTTTCCCTCACGGTACTAGTCCGCTATCGGACTCGCGGGCATGTTTAGGGTTGGAGGTAGATGCCCCCCACATTCGGCCTCCCAATCCAGGGAAGCCTACTCAGGAGACCGGGAAATCCGCCTTCTCGCCTTCCCCTACGGGGCTATCACCCTCTATGGCGGGGCATTCCAGCCCACTTCGGGTCAGCGAGCTAGGCGGTGCTCCCGGCCCATACTCCACATCCCCACTCGCTCTTCGCGAGCGGGTTCGGTTTGCCCTGTGCCGGTTTCACTCGCCGTTACTCCCGGCATCTCAATTGATTTCTCTTCCTGGGGGTACTAAGATGTTTCAATTCCCCCCGTGGGCCCTCGCGGTCAGGGCTTTTAGCCCCTGAGACCGCGAGTGACAGGCGTTCACGCCTGCCAGGATTTCCCATTCGGCGATCCGCGGTTCGAAGGCTGCATGCGCCTCCCCGCGGCTTATCGCAGCTTGCCACGACCTTCGTCGCCCCGCGAGCCGAGCCATCCCCCAGGCGGCATGGGAGTAGCCAGCCTGCGGTTGCCTCATCGCTCCTGTGGAGCTTGCTTAACTTATCCCACGAGCATTGCTCGGGGAAGCATGAATAGTGGACCGGATGGGATTTGAACCCATACCTCCGCCTCGCAAGGGCGGCGTCCTTCCAGGTTAGACGACCGGCCCATTCGCAGTCTCGTTGCCGTTGGCGAAGCCGTCCCCGCTCCAAAAGGTTTGAGGTGATCCAGCCGCACCTTCCAGTACGGCTACCTTGTTTGTCGAACCGCGAAACGACTTACTTCATCTTCGCGAGAGCATCCGCTCAAGCCGCGCTACATCATCTCGCTCCCGCGAATCGGCCCGCCCGTCTCGCGGTTTTACGACTTAGCCCCCCTTGACAGGCGCGCGGTTCGAACGCGGTAACGTCGCGAATTGCGACGCTTACCACGCTCTCACCGCACGCCCGTTCGGTTGGCTTGACGGGCGGTGTGTGCAAGGAGCAGGGACGTATTCAGCGAGCGTTGATGACGCCCGCTTACTAGGGATTCCGGCTTCACGAGGGCGAGTTTCAGCCCTCGATCCGAACTGGGCGCGGGTTTAAGGGATTAGCTTCCCCTCTCGGGGTCGCAACCCGTTGTCCCGCGCATTGTGACCCGCGTGTAGCCCAAGGGGTTTCGGGCCACACGGACCTACCGTCGCCCGCTCCTTCCTCCGGCTTATCGCCGGCGGTCCCCCTAGAGTGGCCACCCGCCGGAGCGGGT
>CAYYWO010000051.1:0-2808 GCA_964474885.1 Hadarchaeota archaeon (SeqCode) | reverse complement strand
AATAAGTGCAATCAGGAAGCTTAAGAAGCAAAGAACAAGTGTTAGGACTTGATATTAAATATAAGCTGAGCTCAACACAAACATCTATAAGATAAATAATAAATTTTAATATAAGCAGTTAGTGATTATAAAATTAGGATATAAGTCAAATAGAATACATCTCGTATTTCACCTAATATCTGCATGGACAAAAATGTTCCTGCAAGGTTCAAGGAATTGATCCCTATAGAAAGAGTTCAAAGGATACATCATCCCTGTAGAGCACAACTCAACTCAAAAAAAGAGTGGACCCGCCGGGATTTGAACCCGGGGCCTCCGCCTTGCGAAGGCGGCGCTCTACCAGGCTGAGCTACGAGCCCTCAACTCTGTTTACTCAGAACAGTATTTAAATCTTTCCTACCCTTACTTATATATTAGAATATTATGATTTAAATATTATTTTAATTCAGCCAGGTATCGGTTCCTGCTAATAAAAGAAGTAATTTAGATTCGGGAGATTACCGTATATTAAAAGCAAAACAAATAAAAAAATCGGCTGATGGATAAAATATATTTTTAAGGAGTTCCTGCCGGCAATGCACACGATTTTACATATTTTTCCAAGGAATCTCAGCTCTGGAAATTCACTCCACCTCCTCCACACGAATCCGAACCACAACCCCAGCAGATAAACTCCAAACCACGGAAATATTGGAAAGTAGTCGAGAGTGAAGAATCTGTACGGTGTTATTCCAAGGGGTAAAAGCATGAGGGTATCTGCATGAACTTCTTCCACAAATAACGAGCATATTATAAATAAAGGGATAAAGATAGGGATATGTCTTCCGATTTTGTAGAAGGGGATAGCTAGAATGCTTGCCAGGCCGAGGAAATGAAGTATTCCAAAGTATATAGTCCCTCTTTTTAAGAACAAGAGAGTAGCAGTAGTTACGGAAAAACCTAGCAATGTCAATTTAAGAAACCTCATTAAAATCCTCCTCAAACTCCTCCTTCTAGAATAACTTATGTTAAAACACAGACCAGATACGAAAACGAAGATTGAAGCTGTTATGTATGCCAGTAACTGCGAAAAAAGCGTTCTGGGAAAGTTCAGGAAATACTGGAGATCGGTTATGAGATTTGAAAAGAGCATGAGAAAAACGCCAATACCTCTTAAGAAATCTATCTCCCAGATTCTGCTCATCTTACGAAATCTATCCCAAATTTCCTTGAAAGCCTGGGGGTTTTCTTACCGAATATCTGGGGTGATCTTACACCCGTTATTATAACGAGTGTTCTCATGGTGTTTTCAAGCTCGGGATCTATCATCGCACCCCATATTATCCTCGCCTCCGGATCTATTTTGTTGTATATCTCCTCTATGACACTCTCAGCTTCTTCAACTGTCATATCAGGCCCACCTGTAACATTCACAAGCGCAGATTTCGCACCTGTTATGTCAACATCCAGCAACGGGCTTCTCAGTGCCTTTCTCACTGATTCGCTTGCCTTATCCTCACCGCTTGCCTCTCCAAGACCTATCATTGCGACACCTCCCTTCTCCATCACTGTCCTTATATCGGCGAAGTCTAGGTTGACAAGAGCAGGCTTCGTTATAAGCTCTGTTATTCCCTTTACAGCCCTCATTAGTATTTCATCCGCAACCTTGAATGCTAGATTTATCGGGTAATTTGGAACTACCTCGAGAAGCTTATCGTTAGGAACAACTATGACCGTATCAACAACTTCTCTAAGCCTTTCCAGCCCAGCCTCAGCGTTTTCTCTTCTTACAGCACCCTCCGCAGAGAAAGGAAATGTTACAACCGCTATTGTGAGTGCCCCAGCTTCCTGCGCAGCTTCTGCAATGATCGGAGATGCACCGGTTCCCGTTCCACCACCCAATCCACATGTTATGAATACCATATCAGCCCCTTCCACAGCCCTCTTTATATCCTCCTCATTCTCCTTGGCAGCCTCTTCACCTATCTGGGGAAGGCTGCCTGCTCCAAGTCCCTTAGTCCTCCTCCTTCCAATCAATATCCTCTTATGAGCTTTGGTATAGCAGAGATGCTGCGCATCTGTATTTATGGCTATCAATTCCGCTCCCTCTATTCCCTCCTCGTACATCCTTGTTATCGTGTTGCATCCTGCTCCTCCAACCCCTATAACCTTTATCACAGTCTTTAAACCCTCAAGGGTCTGCAAAATCTCTTCTTCCAAATCTTCTGCAGGTTTTTTATCCATTTCCGCCCTAGCAATTGCATCCCTAATCCAGGATTCCATGGTTTGTCCTCCCGTTTTTATACTTTCTTTATAATAGTATATAAGTCTTATCACAACGAAATAGGATGAATTCAGACCCTGTAAGTATCCAGAACGTAAACTGTTCACATGACAGTTCTTTTTAAGGAATATTCATTAGAATGTTCTGTATTACTGACATTATTCACAGAATGTCGCTAAGGAAGATTGCTCTTCAGGGCGGAGAGGAATTAGGGTAAGAGGTTTGTTTAGATTACGTTGAAGAGAGTTTCAAATTTCTCTCTAAAAATTTTTATTCATCCCTCTTATTTTCTCCTAGAGGTTTCTCTGACCGAGCCCGATGAAAAAAACCGGAGCCTATGAAGAAGTCATGAGACTATCTGATGGTGGTTCTCCTATGGGGAATCCTCGCACTCTAGAGCAGAGAGGAGGTCAGAGGCTATCTTTGCAGATTTATCCTCTGAGATATTGTGGATTTCCAAGATTTCCATCCCATCTCTATATTACGAGTAATTTTACCTTAAAACTTAGCCTTTAAGCTAGCAAAGCTTATATTATCTACGTTAT
>CAYYWO010000050.1:0-2823 GCA_964474885.1 Hadarchaeota archaeon (SeqCode) | reverse complement strand
GGCCGTGAAAAAGCGCTTCGGGGGCGATGTGGCCAGGGCCTCGGAGGCCCTGGGCCTGGAGGCCGGCGAGCTCCGGACCCTCATGGAGAAGCCCGCCCGGGCCGTTCCAAGCGCCGAGACGGCCATCAGGATATCGAAGGGCCTGGGCATCCCCCTCCACCCGAGGTGGACCTACTTCTGGCACCTCCTAAGGCCCGAGGATGTCCTGGCCCTGAGGGAGTGGGCCTCCCGGGCCCAGCGGTCCCCGGGCTCCCTGAGGGGGCGCCACCGGGGGGCCGTCAAGAGCCTGCTGGAGAAGCTCTGCGTCCCGCACAGGCTTGAGGGCTATTACATAGTGGTGGAGGGCGATGACGCTTTAGCCCTCACGGCCAGCCTCGGCCTCCAGAACGGGACCTCTCAGCCCGCCCAGCTGGTCCTGGCCTCGGCCCCGGATGGTCTCGCGCTGGTCAACGCCCTCTCTGGCCTCAGGATTAGGAACAAGGCACCTGTCTTCCTCGGGGCCCGCATGGGGAGGCCTGAGAAGGCCAAGGCCCGCGAGATGAAGCCCCCCGTCCACGTGCTCTTCCCCGTCGGGCTCTACGGGGGCCAGAGGAGGGACCTGGTGGAAGCCTCGGAGAAAGAGGTCATCGAGGTAGAGATAGCCAATAGGATATGCCCGAGTTGCTCGCTCGAGACCTTCAGGCCCATCTGCCCCAACTGCGGGACGAAGACGATGCCCATCTGGTCCTGCCCGAGGTGCGGAAGGAAGCTCAGGGAAGGAATGACCTGCCCCGCCTGCCGTGTGAGAGCCGTGCCCTTCAGGAGGAGGGCTCTGAACCTGAAGGAGATGCTGAGGGAGGCCCGCGATTCCCTGGGTCTAAGCAGCCTTCCCGACCTGATCAAGGGCGTTAAAGGCCTGTTCAACGACGAGAAGATAGCGGAGCCCCTGGAGAAGGGCATCCTAAGGGCGGTCCACGGGCTCACGGTCTTCAGGGACGGGACCATAAGGTTCGATGCCACGAACGCCCCCCTCACCCACTTCAAGCCCTCCGAGATAGGGACGCCCGTTGAGGTCCTGAGGTCCCTCGGCTACACCCACGATGTGGAGGGGAGGCCTCTCGAGGAGCCCGACCAGGTGTGCGAGCTCAAGCCCCAGGACATCATCCTTCCCAGGGAGGCGGGGGCCTTCCTCCTCAGGGTCGCGAGGTTCATAGATGACCTCCTGACGCGCTTCTACGGCCTCGAGCCCTACTACAAGGCCGAGAGGCCCGAGGACCTCATCGGGCACCTCGTCATAGGCCTGGCCCCCCATACTTCTGTGGGCGTCGTGGGCCGTATCATAGGTTTCACGGACGCCAAGGTGTGCTTCGCCCACCCAGTCTGGCACTCGGCCAAGAGGAGGGATTGCGATGGCGATGAGGATAGCATATCCCTCGCCCTCGATGTCCTCCTCAACTTCTCGAGAGCCTACCTGTCCTCGAGGCCTGGCGGGATGATGGATGCCCCGATATTCATAATGCCCGTGGTGAAGGCCCAGCAGGTCCAGAGGCAGGCCCAGGAGGTGGATGTGGCCTGGGTTTACCCGCTCGAGTTCTACGAGAAGACCTGGGAGAAGGTCCCGGCCAGGGAGCTCGAGGGCACCATCAAGGTGCTGAGGGACCTGCTCTCCGAGAACGGCTCCTGCGAGGGGCTCGGGTTCACCATCCCGACGGGCCATATAAGCTCCGGCGTCCTCGAGACGGCCTACAAGAAGCTGAAGACGATAAGGGAGAAGCTATCCGGCCAGATGGGCCTGGCGGAGCTCGTGGAGGCCGTCGATGCGAGGGAGGTGGCCGCCAAGGTGCTCTCCACGCACTTCATAAGGGATATCGTGGGCAACCTAAGGGCCTTCGCCACCCAGGCCCTCAGGTGCAGTAGGTGCAACAAGAGGTTCAGGAGGGCCCCCCTCTCAGGCCGCTGCGACGCCTGCGGGGGCAAGCTCGTGCTGACGGTCCACAGGGGCTCCATAGAGAAGTACCTGGCCATGGCCGAGGAGCTCGTGAGGCGCTACGGCCTGCCCAGCTACCTCGCCCAGAGGGTGGAGCTCGTCAAGGAGGAGATAGAGGCCCTCTTCGGGAGAGGTTCCAAGCAGGCGAGCCTCTCCGATTTCATTTAGAACCCGAGGTCCTCCAGGAACTCGCATACCTTGCAGAGGCGTCCCGAGGAGGGGGAGCCACATCTCTCACAGGTCCCCAGCCTCCCCGGCGGGAGGGAGGCCTCGAGAACGGGCAGGAGCCTCTCGAACGTCCTGAAGAGGGAGAACTTCGTCCCAGGATGCCTGAACTCGAGCCTGTTGAGGAAGATCCTTATCTCGTTCCTCAGGGCCCTCCTGGCGTAGGGGCAGGGGGTCTTTGGGCCCGAGAAACCGTGGAGGTAGGCGTAGAAGGCCGTCTCCCTCTCCGGTATCAGGCAGAGGGGCCTGATCCTCGATACCAGCCTCGGGTGCTCGGCCCTCGTCAGGGGCTTGAACCTGACGAGCCTCGGCAGGTTGTTCCTCAGCAGGTTCATCAGCCAGGCCTGGACCATGTCGTCGAGGTTGTGGGCGACCGCTATCACATCAGCCCTGAGCTCGAGGGCCACATCGTTGATGGCCCTGCGCCTCAGGACCCCGCAGTAAGCACATGGGTCGAGGGCCCCCGGCTTAGACCTCGCGGCCTCGAGGAGCTCGGGGAGCGTGAAACCGTAGAAGTCCTTGAAGCTCACGACCAGGTGCTCGATCCCGAGTTTCTCGCAGAGCCTACGCGCCCGCTCTATGCCCTCCGACCTATGGGCCCCTATGCCCTCATCGACGGTTATGGCCACGAG
>CAYYWO010000049.1:0-3138 GCA_964474885.1 Hadarchaeota archaeon (SeqCode) | reverse complement strand
GCAAAGCTCCATGTGTTCAAGAGCTCCTGCTGGGTGCTCTTGGACGGGGTAGATCCTAAATCTGTATGTTAGCACCAGCGCTCATCCGATGCCTCAAGTCTCAGGAACCGAAATACTTGCTCCGCTATGTATGCCTTTATGATGCGATGATGATGGATCGGAATCATGGTCTTTTTTGTATTTCTAAGCAACACATTTTTTTGCCATTTAATGAAGAGAAAGTTGACCTAGAAGTATTCGGCAGGCTCATTCTTCCGTTCAAAGGGAAACCCTGCACAAATTAAAGCCGTTGAAACTAAAGATTTCATGCCTCTGTTGCTCAAAAAAGGAGCTGAGGCCGACCTCATTCTAGAGGAGTTTAACAGATATTTCGGCTATGGTGGGGGGAAAATCGTTATCAAGCACAGGATACAGAAAAAATATCGACACGTCGAAATCGACAACAGACTAAGAAAGGCTAGAACTTTCAAGGAGGCCAGACTGCTACACCAGGCAAAACTAGCAGGCGTCCCTGCACCTTTCGTTTTTTTGATAGATGCACCCCAAAGAATTGTCATAGAATTCATCGAGGGAGAGAGAGTAAAAGATATTCTTGAGCGCCTGACCGATGATGAAAGGGAGAAAATCTGCGAAAGAATAGGCCAGATGATCGCCAAACTGCACAAGGCCGGCATAGTCCACGGGGACCTGACTACTTCAAACATGATAAGACGAGGTGATGAGATTTACTTTATTGACTTTGGACTGGGTGAATTCGACAAAAGTATTGAAAGCAGAGGGGTTGACCTTCACCTTTGTCGGCGTGCACTCGAGAGTGCACATTACAGTGTTGCCAAACAGTGCTATGAAGCAATTTTGCGTGGTTACCGCCTAGAACTCGGAGAGCAGGCTGAGGAAATAATAAAAAGAGCTGAGGAGATAAGCAAGCGCGGGAGGTACATCCCGCGGGAGGAGAGGGTTTGGCATTAATCTTTGTAACGTCTAACGAAGGAAAGTTCCGAGAAGCGGCCGAGGTAGGTCAGAGATTCGGTTTTAAACTGGAAATGGTTTCCATTCCGTACATCGAAATTCAGTCAGATAAACTGGAAGATATTGCGAGGGTAGGGGCCCAGCAGGCATTCGCCATCCTGAAGCGCCCTTGTTTCGTGGAAGATTCAGGCTTGTTTATCGAGACCCTTGGGGGTTTCCCGGGGCCCTTCTCTAGTTATGTGTTGAAAACGATAGGGCTAAAAGGAATACTCAAACTTATGGATAGAGTCGAAAGACGTGAGGCAATTTTCAGGTCTGCCGTCGCATATTGTCGGACAAGCAAAGAAGTTTTCGTCTTTTCGGGGGAAATCCAAGGTGATATATCCAAAGAGATAAGAGGGACGGGAGGATTTGGATATGATCCCATTTTCATCCCCCGAGGCCATGAGAGGACTTTCGCTGAGATGTCAGTGCAAGAGAAAAACCTTCTATCTCATCGAGCAAAAGCTTTGAGTGCCTTCTTTCAATGGTTAAGAGAGAGAACATGAAGCCAGAGGAGATCAAACCAGAGGAGGTGTACAAAATCATAGAAAAGCTGGCTAGGGAAGGGAATCCTCCAAGCAAGATAGGACTAATTCTTCGGGATCAATACGGCATAGGGGATGTAAGGAAAGTTACTGGTAAGAAACTGAGCAGGATTTTAGAAGAACTCGGATTCAAAAAGGAAGTCCCCGAGGATTTGACCAATCTACTTAAAAAAGCGGTGAAATTGCTGAACCACCTGTCAAAACACAAAAAAGACTTCCGCTCGAAGAGGGCGCTGGAAATCCTTGAGGGAAAAATCAACAGCTTAGCCAAATACTACATCAGGAAGGGCAAATTACCCAAGAGTTGGAAGTATGATAGAGAAAGGGTGGCCCTCCTCATTAGATAAGCTTATAGACCTAGCTCATTCCACTGCCAATTTCTTGGTGGAAAATTATCAGGATCTCGAAATCGAAATATTTTCGCACGAGGATGCAGATGGTATCGCCGCAGCTACATTGATGATTATGCTTTTGCGCGAGTGGGATGTCGGTTTTCAATTGAGATTCACAGGACCCTTCGGAACGAAGGAAATGATTCAAGTTGCCGAAACCCATGGTAAAAAGAAATTGTTGATTTTCCTCGACCAAGGGAGCAGCGAATTGCATGGCATAAGAGATTGCCTCCTTCAGACAGGCCAAAAGGCGGTGGTCATTGACCACCATCAAGGGGAGAAACTTGAACATCCTAATCTCTCGTGCCTCAACCCTCACTATGTCGGGATAAATGGAGGAACCGAAATCAGTGCAGCTGGTCTTACGTACCTTGTGGTTGAAAAACTGGAACCTAAACTCAGAAACAAGATCTGGCTAGCCTTAGTGGGTGCTCTAGGTGACAGGCAGCTTGTGATGGGTGAACTCAGAGGTGTAAATAAATACCTACTAGAAAAAGGCAAGAAAGAGGGTCTTATCAGCGAAAACGAAGGTCTCCGTCTGGTCGGTCGGAGCATGCCTCTCGTGGAGGTATTGTCATTTTCTGTCAGACCTTTCTTACCGGGAATTTCGGGGAACCCAGAAAAATGCAAAGAGATACTGAAAAAAGTGAACGCAGAAGAAGAAACAAGCTTGAATGAGCTTGAAGACGAGTATAGGCTTTACATCCAAATTTTGCAGCATCTAAAAAATCCTTCTGAGTCTTGCAGAAAGGCCCTCTGGGGTCCGCTTTTCAGTGAGGGGGGATTCCTTCATGAAGAGGCCGCAATTGCCCAAGCTTGTGGTATTCTAGGTAAACCATACGTTGCCTTAGGCAGATTCTTGGGAGACCCAAACTTGAAAGTCTCTGCACTTGAATCCTTTAAGGAGTATGCCAGGAAAGTCATAGAGTCCTTCAAATGGCTTGAAACGCATCCAAACAACATAACTACTACTCCCAATTTGACTATCATCTCGGCTCCAATAGATGCTAAGATGGCTGGAGAACTCCTCTCTCTTGGACTCGAGTGTGGGTTTATCCCTTCAGATCGCCCAGCCATTTGCGTGGTGGATGTAGGTCCCCAGTACAAGGTTTCGGGCAGGCTTTCCCACACCTTATTAGATAAATACAACATTGGAAGGTCATTGGGGGAGGCTGCCAGAGCCGTTGGGG
>CAYYWO010000048.1:0-3215 GCA_964474885.1 Hadarchaeota archaeon (SeqCode) | reverse complement strand
CCCCCTATCTCCTTTATTTCTACGACCCTGTGAATCACACGTGGTGGGTAGTTATACTTGCTTTGATACTCAGGAGGGACTTGAAAAGCCACTATGTCCCCTTCTTTTATTGTTTCTGGTTTTTTAGAAGGGCAATATCGCCTACTTTAAGTGTCGGCTCCATGCTGTCAGATGCAATAATGGCAATTTTATAATTAGTAATGTCTGCGAAAGCCGCTTCCGGTGAAGAAATGCCTCCAATTAAAACCGCAATAAACAGAAGGGCAAGACCAATAACGATTTTTGCGTTCATCAAGAATAGTTGAGGGAAAAACGCCTATAAATGTTTGTTTCGTTAATGTGAAAATGACAAAAGTTGGATTTATTTTTTATAGATTGCTATCTTTATTTTTCACAAATGCTTGCAATTCTAACAAAGAATTCAAACAGATATATCCTAAAAAGAGATTATCAAGAAGAGAAGAATTTCTTTATCCATTTTATACATTTTTTACTCACTCTTGTGAATTCATGCGTGATACTCTGATACTCATTTTCAAAGGATAGGAGTTCTTTGTATTTAATGAATGCGAGCTTCGCCTCATCGGGCGAGTAGTTGTATTTGATGACCAGGTCAAGTGGCGAATTCCCCGCAATAAATAATTTGAATGCCTCTTTATATCTCACCTTATTCTCCGCCACTCCTTCCACTCTCGCTCCCTTTTCCGATTCCACCCCCGCTCCCGTCTCCGCTTCCGCTTCCGTTTCTACTTCCACTCTCGCTCCCACTCTCACTTCCTCTCCCACACTCTCCACCGCTTCTTTTCCATCTATTTCCAGAACAGGATCTGCGGGTTCTTTTGGCTCCTCCCTTATTTCGCCCTCCTCAAACTCATCCTCTTTATCCTTAGTATTCAATGCCAACCTCTTAGTAACTTCCTTAAGTTTGGCGGTGGTGGAGTTGAGGTTCTTGAGGACGGAAGTGTGCGTCTGCAAGTGAACAGCATATTCAGATATCGCTTCGGACAAATCTTGTATGCTTTCACGGAATTGTTCCATTCTCCCATATAACTCTATCATCCGCTTTTCCTTCATCCTCTCCTTATTCAGATGGTAAGGCACATACTTGAGCAGAAATATGGTGATAGTAACGATAGAAAGGTAAATCATGCCTATCGTTGAGTGGGCAAAAAGGAATAGGAGTCCTATGAAAGGTATTTTGAAGCCTGAGTAAACGCCTATTACATTACGAAGCGGACTTCTGAATATGTCTTCTCTATCGCAGTTATCTCCTTTCGTCTCAAGATATGTTATGCCTTTTATCTCTTTTATCTCCGTGACACGGTGGATGATACGAGGGGGATACCCGTATTCATTCTGGTATTTCTTTGGAACCCAGACAGCCACTACATCGCCCACCTTTATCGTTTTCGGGTCCACTTTACGAATAAACGCAATATCTCCTCGTTCAAGTGTGGGCTTCATCGAATCTGAAACTATAATAGCAAAGGGTGGATTTGTCAGCGAATCAGGAGAAAAAAGAGAAAAAAATACGGAAGCCGAGCTCTGACTATGTAAAGCAAACAGAGCACACACCAACATGATGCATGCAAATGCCAGAGCCAACGGCCCCCTCTTTGCCCTCATTCTATCTTCTCATCATCCTGCTACTGTCCTGCTCCTATCTCTTCGACGTCAATTACGAACTTTGGACACTCTACGCTACTGCCAGCTTCCGCTAATGCTTTGCCTGAACCGTCAACTATGTATATGTATCCACTACTACCCCCTGGTATGTTGTTTGAAGTTATCTTGAATTGCACCCTGCCGTTATCCAGCGATAACCACTTGGAGGCAACTACATCGGAAGTGCCATTAGTGGCATTCGTACTAAGAGTCACATTCATAAGCAGGTATTCGAGGTCTTCTCCGAGTTCACCTGCATTTGCAAGATGCAGCGTGACTATGTAGTATCCGTTATAGACGACTGGGGGGGTTATATTGTATAGATAGGTGTCATTATCACCCAGTTTAAATGGTCTTCCCGGAACGATGGTGCTGATTAGAGTTGGTGTATTAGTACTGATATTAACACTCCCCTGAACAGTTCCTATCGACACATCTACTGTTCCCTGCCAACCGATTGCCCAGTACTGGAAAGAGCCGAAACCAATAGCCAGTAGTATTACAGCTGCCAGAATCACATATTTCTTCATTTTCTTCTTACCTCCTCGATGTCATTACGAACCTGCTCCTATCTCTTCGACGTCAATTACGAACGTTGGATTCGTTACGCTGCCAACTTTCGGCCATAGTGCTTTGCCTACACCGTCAGTTATGTATATGTATGCACTATTACCCTCTGCTATGTCGCTTGAAGTTATCTTGAATTGCACCCTGCCGTTTGTCAGCGATAACCACTTGGAGGCAACTACATCGGAAGTGCCATCACTGTCACTCTTACTAAGAGTCACATTCATAATCAGGTATCTGAGGTCGTTTGCGACTTCATCTGCGTTTACAAGATGCAGCGTGACTATGTAATCTCCGTTATAGTCGGCTGGAAGGGTTATATTGTATAGATAGTTGCTAGTATTACCCACACTAAAAGGTCTCCACGGAACTATTTTGCTGATTAGAGTTGGACTATCAGTAATTAATAGTAACTTTACTGTCAACATCGCCTATTGTCGCTGATGCTGTTTTCTGCACGCTGACTGCCCAGTATTGGAAAGAGCCGAGACCGATAGCCAGTAGCATTAAGGTTGCCAGAACCGCATATTTCACCATTTCCCTTCTCACCTCCTTTCCCCTTTCGTTACATGCATCAAATTTACAAATGAAATAAACAATATTTAAACTTTTCGGTATATAAAATTTACGAAAAATTCCAAAATCTGAAATTTTCGGAAGTAAATCTGAAATTTTCAGAAGTGAATTTCACAGTTTAGTTCATTCAACTTCATTATTTTGATGATAAATGCCTGCTTCTACTGCAAAATTATTTCTATGATTTTAAATTAAATTTCGTTCTATGTGAAATGTTGAAGAATTGCAGATATTTGCTTTCAATAGCTTTTCGTATTTTCTGCGCATATAGAGAAAATTCTAATAAAAATATCAGAATATCTCTTCAGAGGGGGATGAATTAGTGTCGGTGTGTGTGAAGCCTCTGGCGAACGCTGGAAGCCACGGGTGGTAGTTCGCTACTGCCCGTAGAGACCTTCTTTCCCCGC
>CAYYWO010000047.1:0-3228 GCA_964474885.1 Hadarchaeota archaeon (SeqCode) | reverse complement strand
CACTGAAAGAACGATAAACTTCATGATATCCTACGGGTATCTTGTGAGAATTCTATGCAGCTTGTATCACGTCAAAACCCTTGAAGAATTTAAGCTTAAAAAGAGTTTGGACACGCTTAAGCTAATCTCGTTTGGTATAGAAAAGCTTGAGCTTGAATGGTATTTTGGTTTGCACACGGCATTGAGGCTTAATGGAATTACTCACGAATATTCAGCAGTTATTTATGTTCTGAATAATACCATTTACAGACCAAAGGCAATAAACATCAACGGGGAGAATGTAAGAATCATCTTTTTAAACTTCGTTAAACAAAAAAGTTAAAAGTGATTGAAATGCTTAAGCTTCAAGCTGAATACAGGAATGTACTAGAGAATTTTAAGAAAAGGTTGCTCAAAGAATTAGGTGAAAGAATAGATTCTATAATCCTTTACGGTTCTATGGCAAGGGGAGAGGCAACAAAGGATAGTGATATTGACATTTTAATAATAGGCAAGGACAAAAATAACTGGAAAAGAGTTTCTGAAATTGCCTATGAAATCGATTTTGAAAATGAGTTCAAAACTTTCATAACCACGATTTTCTTAACGAGAGAAGAATTTGAGCATGGAATAAAAGTTTGTTCACCCTTTATTTATGACGTTATAAAGGAAGGGGTTGTTCTCTATGACAATGGAACCTACAAAAGAATATGCGAAAAAGTGCTTGAAGCTAGCTCAAGAATACCTTGAAGATTCAAAGAAATTGCTTGAGTTAAAAAGATTTAGATCCGCCATTAATAGAGCTTATTATGCGATGTTTCATGCTGCTCAGGCGATTCTCGCATTTAAAGGTATAGCCCCACTAAAAACACATAAAGGCTTGAGAGAACTTTTTGGAAAAGAAATGCCTGATTGAGAAAGATCTGGGCAAGGATTTATCAAGAGCTTTTGAATTAAGACAAGCAAGTACTTACGAAGTTTATGCTAAATTCGGAGAAGATGTAGTAGGAGAAATATGTTGAGAAAGCTGAGAAATTTGTGAGTAAAATTAAGGAATTAGTAAAGGTATAAGCAAGGAGTTATCTAATCATTTTTCCATTCCAATCCCTTGAAAGTTCTTCAAAAACTTCTTTTACCCATTTCCTCTCTTCATCGAAGCTAACCTCTTCGCTAAATTCATGTCCATTCTTGTAAACAAAAACTCTTCTAAATACTCCCTTCTTGAAATCTGGCTCTATTATTCTAAGAATTGCTTCTTCTTTGCAAAATGGACATTTTCTGAAAATTCCAGGCATGTTAAGATTTTAGAGAAAGAAAAAACAAAGAAAATTGAGAGAAAGTTAAATGCAAACTTCCCGAAACAAAATTCTCTAATGATTTTCTGAAATTATCATTTTACAAACTCAACATTTTCCAAATCTCTGAATTCTTCATCTCCTGTAGGAAATTTCACATTCAACTTTTTGGCTATTACGTAACCTAGACAGTCTATTAATGAAAATTCTTTTCCTTCTTTTCTTGAGATTAATCTAAAATTAGCTGCCTCAACATAATCGGAATCTTCAGGTTTAACTAACGACTTTTAAAATCTCTAAAGCTTTTTCAATGCCAAAATCCCTTACCAATGCACAAGCCAGCTCTAAAAGGTTAAATTCCGTTGTTATTAATTCTGCTTCAGAATAAGGCCTATAATTTTCATTACCTTTAAGTAATTCTATAGTAACTCATCTTTTAATTTTTGAGCATCTATTTTCCAATCTTTAAGCAAACCAAATAGGTTTTCCACATATTTCTATTTTTAATTTCTGTCTTAAATTCCACTTTCTCCAAAGGTTTGAAAACACCATCCTCGTAAATCACATCTACGATTTTTCGTCCCATAATCATTTTTATCAGTTCTAACCTTAAATAACTCTCCAAGCTTTGCATTAAGGCTAATTTACTCCTATCTTTTTCCAGAGCAATATTCTATTCCCCTTAACAATTTTTACTATTCTTGAAATTCCTCGCTTTCTGTAAATCCTAAAGAATTTACCACACCATTTACATTGCACAGTTTTAACACTTGAAGTCACGAATTTACCATTGCAATGAGGACACTTAACTAAAATTTTTAGAGGAAGTAAAATAATTTTTCTCTCCTTTTTGCAATTTACTCTCTCTTTCTTCTTCCTTTTCATAAATATAGTTTTTTAGTTTGGTTTTCCAGATATCCGGATATTTGTTAACGGAGCTATCATTCCTTTCGATGCTCATATCTCTTTAATTCTCGCGAAAGAACTTATCAAAGCAAAGTGTAACCGAATTGCAAAAAATCATTAAATCTTCTTGAAAAACACAAGCTCATTAAATCTTGAATAACCTTCAGATTTCAGAAAATCTTCCCATTCCTTATCATCATAAAGGGGCTCCCAAGATGGTGTGTGGATATCCTTAGAGGGAAATAGCTTTGCTATGAATTTTTCAAAACCTCTCCAAGCGATTTTAAAGTTCTTATCCTTAGGACTTTTGCAGATGTTTTTATTCAAATAACACTCCCAAAGAACATTCACATCATCATAGTAAAATGCTATTGCAATTCCTATTTCAACATCTCTTTCCCCTTTCTTTTCTACTCCTTCAACTCTTCCGATTTTCAATCCATAGGGATTGAAAGTTATGTGAAGCATGTAAACATGCTCTCTGTAACATATCTTGCCAAAGTTCTGTATTTAGAATTGTTTAAGCAATCGAGGATTTCAGATCTCGTATTGTAAAATTCTTCCCTTGAAATGTGAGCTTTTAACCTTATTTCCTTTTTCCTTCTTCCAATTTCCATTTCTCCCAAGAATACATCTCTATTCCAAAAATCGTTCATAATCTTCTTTATTTTATTTTTACTTCTTATAATTCATATCACTCCAGATTGCAAACTCGTATTGATAAGGAAAAAATGGTTGTGACACCACATTGTGGAAGATTTGAATACCTCATCAACAGTGTTGCATAATTATCAAATAGTTTACACTCTTAGGTGATGATACTCACTGAATCGTTAACATTAGTGTAAACGTATATCTCAATGTATCTGTAGCTTCTCGTCTATGATAATTCTAATAGCTTCTACCTTTTCTTCAAAGCTCAGGAATCCGCTTAAAATTGCACCCTCGAATTTCTTAACTCTCTTTATGATCTCATAAGCCTGAAGTCTACTTCTTTCCAATCCTTCAAAGCTCGTCGAAGTTACACAAAATATTATAAACTCACATG
>CAYYWO010000046.1:0-3332 GCA_964474885.1 Hadarchaeota archaeon (SeqCode) | reverse complement strand
GTCTGGTCGAACCGAATGAAAAGGTAATAGTTACGTCAGTTGAAAAGGCGATAAAGCTAGGTGCGGATGCCGTAAGCGTTCACGTAAATATAGGTTCGAGAACGGAAAAGTATCAGCTAAGAGATCTCGGAATGATATCCGAGGTATGCGACGACTGGGGTATGCCTCTGCTCGCAATGGTATATCCGAGAGGAGAGGGAATAGATGAAAGAGATCCGGAGCTAGTAAAGCATGCCGTGAGAATAGGATACGAGCTGGGAGCAGATATAGTCAAAACGAACTATACAGATTCAGAAACTTTCAAAAAAATAGTTGAATCTGCAGACATTCCGATTGTAATTGCAGGAGGAGCAAAAAAAGACGAATTCATGCTTTTAAGAGAGGTTAAAGAGGCGATATCTGCGGGTGCATGCGGTGTGGCAATCGGCAGAAACGTATTTCAACATAAAAATCCAGAAAGGGTTGCAAAGGCTTTAAGGATGATAGTTCACGATAATGCGAGTCTTGAAGACGTTAAGGAGGTTCTTTATGAAGGAGATGTGGTTACTTGCAATTGGAGATGACTGGGAAATCGAAAAGGAAAAGATAAAGGATGCAATTGAAATAGGATACACGGGAGTTGTTGTAAAAAGGGAGTTCTTGGAAAGGGCGAAAAAACTGGGAAGAATAAAGGTATTTGGTCTGAAGGAAAATGAACTGGAATCGGAAGATGAGAAAGGATATCTTTTAGATGTTAAATCCGCAGAAGATCAGGATAAGGCCGTGGAGCTATGCGAAAAACTTGATTACCTGTTCCTAAGGTTCTTAGACTGGAAGATAATACCCCTTGAAAATCTGATAGCCATGAAGCAAAAGGCTAAGATTATAGCAGTAGTGGATTCCATAGAAGATGCGAAAACAGTTTTAACAACACTTGAAAAAGGTGCTGACGGTATTGCAGTAGTTGAAACTGAAAGGGAAAAGCTTAGGGAGTATTACGATATTGCAAGCGGTGAAAGGGGACATTTAAATCTTAAAAAGGCGAAAGTAGTTGAAATAAAGTATCTGGGTGTAGGAGACAGAGTCTGCATTGATACAATCACGCTTATGGAAGTCGGAGAAGGTATGCTAGTTGGTAACAAAGCAGGATTCTTGTTTCTGGTTGCAAGCGAGAGTGAGGAATCTGAATACGTATCTTCGAGACCTTTCAGGGTTAATGCAGGAAGTGTTAATGCGTACATAAAGGTCGGAAGCAGAACTAAGTATCTGGCGGAACTCAAAGCGGGAGATGAGGTCGAAATAGTTAGATTTGACGGCAGTACAAGAAGGAGTTATGTTGGAAGAGTTAAGATAGAGAAGAGACCTCTAATGCTCATAAGAGCTGTTTCGGACGATGAGGAGGGTACTGTGATACTGCAGAATGCTGAAACAATTAAGCTCGTAAATCCGAAAGGAAAACACGTATCCGTTTCGGAATTGAAGGAGGGAGATGAAGTCCTTGTATGGATAGGAGAAAAGGCCAGGCATTTTGGTGTTAAGGTCAATGAGTTCATAATTGAGAGGTGATCTTTCAATCTACCGTAACCTTCAGGATACGGAAACGTAGCTATGGGGGAAGATATTTTCTCTCCCTGTTGAGCTCAACAAGACTCGGAATAGATAAAGGCAGGAGGAATATCTCTATTCTTAAATAATTTATAATGTTCCAATCCTCTCCAACTATTAAGGCATCCAGATAGCTTGCAATCAGAACAAGGGTGAAGAGTATACCGAAAACCGCGAGCATAAGAGATCCGAAGCAAAAGAAGGGTTTAAGCTCATATGTTAGACCTCTAAGGAATATAGCCGATATCACAATTAAAACAAAACCTCCGAATAAATCTCCGGGAATTATGGGGATTATCCGTTCACATCTTATTCCTCCTATGACCTCTATCAATCCAAATGCAAGTGTTGTCAGAAAAAGAGCAACTGATAAGCCTTCATCTACATACCTCCTAGATGAATTACCGTGTAAACAATCCAGGCGACGATATAGGCCAGAACTAGCTGATAGGCTATTACAAATGCAGTCCACTTCCAGTTACCAAGTTCCTGTCTCAGTATTCCTATTGTCGCCAGGCATGGTACGTATATTAACGTTATAACCATTAAAGCAATTGCTGATGATGGTGTAAAATGCTTTGGAATGACTTTGGCAACTTTTTCCTCACCAACACCGTATATCATTCCCAGAGTTCCAACAACTATTTCCTTTGCCATAAAGCCGCCGAGAAGAGCAACACCTGCAGTCCAGTCAAGTCCCAAGGGTTTTATCAGCGGTTCGATGGCGTGACCTATTACGGATGCGTATGAGTTCTCTATCAGCTCACCGCCGTTTGTGGCATCCTAGGGATGCGTCGTTAAGAACCATATGAAAACAGCTCCTATGAACAGAATTGTTGCTGCTTTCCTTAGAAATACCTGCGTTCTTATCCATGCATTGCTCAGAACGCTTCTGACAGTTGGTATCTGATATGGAGGCATTTCCAGGAGAAGTGGTGAGGGTTTTTCCTCCGAATATGAATTTTCTGAAAATAGTAGCCATGAGTCCCGCAAGGAAAATCCCGAGCAGATACATCGAAGTTACTACAGCTCCTGCTATTTCCTTAAAGAAGACTCCGGCGAAAAGAAGGTAAACCGGAAGTCTCGCACTGCAGGACATGAGTGGATTTACCATTATCGTTATCTTTCTATCCGCTCATCCTCTATGGTTCTAGTTGCCATTATGGCAGGTACATTACATCCGAAACCAAGAAGCATTGGTATAAATGATTTTCCCTGCAATCCGACTTTGGTTATAGCTCTGTCCATTACAAATGCTGCTCTCGATAGATAACCCGTATCCTCGAGGATTGCAAGGGCTATAAAAACAAAGGCTATAGGCGGAAGAAATACCAAGACGAATACCAGACCACCAAATATTCCATCTCCTATCAAGGATGACATCTGGGGATTCTCTATACTTTTTCTGGCAAAATCTGAACAGAAAGAGAAAAATAAATCTATTGCATCGCTAAATGGAGCCGAAACTGTAAACGCGAATTGAAAAACAGCCCACATCAATATAAAGAATATGGGAATACCAGATACTTATCGAGAACGACAGTATCTATCAGATCCGAAAACGTTCTGGGCTTTTCTATCCTCTCGACACATCTCCCTATTATCTCCCCTATTTTTTCATACCTTGCCATCGCCAGAAGACTTACGAAATCCATCCCTTCACTACCTCCTCACTTATCCCAGCCTTCCTCAGGATGTCCTCATCCAGTTCAAGAAGCTTTATCGCGACAAATCTCGATGGATATTCC
>CAYYWO010000045.1:0-3348 GCA_964474885.1 Hadarchaeota archaeon (SeqCode) | reverse complement strand
TATACCGAAAGCACTTAGACATTGTGAAGGAGACGCCGAAATACATACGAGCTCACTGCCCATTTCATCCACCAGACAAACACCCATCATTTATCGTGGTCAAATCAGGAAAGTTTGCAGGCTTGTTTTTTGAGCATCACAAAGACGGCAGGACTGTGGGTGATATTCACAAATTTCTGCGAATGCTGAAGGAGAAGATGGAAGAGAAAACAAGAAGTGATGCAAATGGTTCGTGAAGAAGATAGAGTTGAATCCGAAAATGGAGAGGGTGATTTCGCAGACGCAGAAATCACAAACACCTGTCTGTGCGAGAAAGACAGAGAAGATGCAAAGGAGCGAACAATCCAACTCATAAGAGAGAGTCTTAGAGCCTTTGATCGCCTTTGTCAAGGACAAGCATCAGCACGAGACTTTATAAAAAGCGACAAGCTCACAGAAGCAGCTCTCCGTTACTTGCGTGAGAAATACAACTTTACGGAGGAAGAAATTGAAGAACTGAAAGAAGAAGCGGCTCGCAGATACTATCTATGGTTTTTACGCTTTCCTTTTGTCGTTGAGAGAAAAGGATACCGCATCTATTTCCCAGATGAAAAGACATTCAGACAGTATCTTAGGCTTGAACAACAACGACAGCAGCAACAATCAGCAGCACAATCTCAGAAGAGAAAGAAGAAGAGACAGAAGCAACAACGACAGCAGTCCCACAGCTCACAACCCTCGCAAACCTCGCAGACAACACTCTCTGAGTTTGAGGCTCGCCCACCCATAAAGCGAGCGAGGAGCATCTTGGAAGGCTACTGACTCTCCACTCAAACGATTCTTGCGACGCTTATTTCCCCTCTTTTTCTTTTTTCAAATCAACCTCTCAAACTCGTGGTCTTTCAATCTCTATGCATCTTCTCAGGATTCTGTGCTTAAACCAGCTCTCTGGAAGCTTGAGTTTTTCTATTCTGCTCTTATTCTTTGCGATGTAATCGTTGATATCCGGCTTTGCCTTAAGAGCTCCCTCGATCTCTTGAACAACCACCTTCGCTTCAGTCAGGTCGTTTCTACTGAGTGCATCTTTCAACCTCTCTATATATTTGTCATCAACACTTTTGAACAGTTTCGCCTCCATGTAAGCCACCTCGAACTCCCTCTCTATACTCTCGATTTCCTCGCTGCAATCAGGACAGTATATGTTTCTTCCTATGATGCGAGCACCTCGCTCAAACTCTTTCCCGCAAGCCGTGCATTTATACATTTTTACCACCTCCTAAGCTGATCCGACACAGCGAAGATGACCTCCTCTGTCTCCAACAATCAATTCTACTCTATTATCTTTATTTATATCGGCTACTAATATCCCCATGCTCGGATAACCTGTGAAACCATCCGTGTAATCCCACTCTTCATTGCCTGTTTCGGCATTAAGACAAAATAGTCTTGTGGATGCATCATATCTTAATACTTCGAGAGTTTCATCGTTATCTATATCGCATACTGGAGGAATGCTGAAGGCGTTCTCCGCAACTGAAGGTGCAACTGTCCATACAGTATTTCCATCTTTATCTATACATCTTGTCTCTCCATATTCATCTGCCCAGATCACTTCCTTCGCATTATCTCCGTTCATATCCCCACAACTTTGTCCTGCGTCCTTAGTATCATAACCTAAGTGGTTTGCCCATATCAGAGTTCCATCTATCGCATTTAAACATATATGGTCTCCTACGTCACTGTCTGTGCCAACGAAAACTTCCAATACACCGTCATCGTTTATATCTTCCACGCAATTATACCCTCTGCACTCTTCGCTTCCCGTGTCGTAACTCCAGAGCACAGTCCCATCGTGTTTGAGGCAATAGAACGTAGTCGGCGGCGAATTTAACCCACATCCTACTAAAATCTCAAGATAATCATCACTATTAACATCTGTTACTGTTAGACCTGCAGTTACTGGAAACCCTATGTTATAAGACCATTTCAGATTTCCGTTTTTATCTAAGCAATAAACATAACCATCCGCACTCCCCATTACAACTTCAGAGTCTCCATCGTTATCTATGTCTGCGATATGGCAATAGCCCGCGTCATCAGTAGCAACATCGCTCGACCAAAGCTGCTCTCCATCTCTGTTAATAAGGTGCACAGCGCCCGCAGTGTCTGGAGCAGCCATCTCGAGCTTACCATCTCCGTTTACATCAGCAGTGTTACCGATACAAGGGGTATAGCAACTACTGGTCATAGAAAAACTCCAGAGGAGAGAACCTTCGCTTGAACGACAATCCACCGAATTGTTATAGACACTGTATAAAACTTCCAACTCATCATCGTCGTTTATATCGAGGCATATACAAGGCACAACCACATCAGAGGCATCGTAACCCCACAGGGTTGCTGGCGATGAAATCCTTCCTTTATATTCTGGTTTATAGTTCCGTTTTTGAGAGTCAAATCCAATCATCGGCCATGGAAGAATTAGGATAATTGTTCCCTCTATTTCGTAAGAAGGCTCAGGCTCTACGTATTTCCGAACCAAGACCCAGTCTATCCATAGTTTTCCCGGAGCATTTCCACTCAATTGAAGGAATATTTTATGAGGTGAGGTAGGAATATTTGTTGTATGTTCTGCTATTTTTGCACGGTTCTTTGTAAAGATTACTTTAGAATCTCCCGCTCTCTTAATTCCCCAGATATTCCAGACACCTGCGTCTGGCCAATAAGAACTTATATCAGTAGTTGTGGAAGCTCCATCATAAGTCTCTGCTCTCTTTGTTGGTGTGTTATAGTGTCTGCAAATCCTATTACGTTCACTTGTATCAATTGTGCCTAGCCAGTAAAAGTCACTATCGTTTTGTGGTTGAGCACGAACTTCAAGTATAGTATTTAACGGACAAACATCACTCAATGTTGCCACCTGAGTATTTGTGTCACCTGCTGTAGGCTTCAAAATACTATCTTCAACCCCTACACTTCCTGCAAGAACTTCCCATTTACTTGTATCTAACTCCGCCCCTTCAAAATCATCAAAGAACTCAAAAACAGCATCTCCATCACTCGCATCCGTAATCTCCTCGTTACCGTAGTAGAGATAAATCTCCACCGTGCCGTTTGCAGGAATTGAAGGCACTTTCACCCATACTTTTGCACTCTCATTAACAGCATCCCACTCCTCGATCCAATAACTCAAGAGATTTCCGTTTGCATCAGTGAATCTTATGTCTTCGCCGTTTGCCTGAGTGCGAGAGAAATCAAAGTTCGTGCTGTTGAGTTCTATGAGGACTTGATAATCAGTCAAATCTGAGCCTGATTGCTCCGTAATCGTGACCTTACGAGCATAATCTTCAACAAAACCGAAGGATATGT
>CAYYWO010000044.1:0-3351 GCA_964474885.1 Hadarchaeota archaeon (SeqCode) | reverse complement strand
GTTCCTTCAAGGAACAGAGATTCTGCAAGTCATAGGCAGTTTCTTGCCGAACACGGTGTAAGGCATATGGCCGGGATAAAGCATCCTCAAATGGCAGGATAGAGGGATTCCGGCTAAGTTGAGAGAAGGGCAGAAAAGTTTGGCTCAGTTGGGGCTGTTGTAAGGCATAATGAGGTTAAACCTCACAAAAGCCTGGACCGATCAATGCGTTCCGGTACAAGCTCCCTCAGGAGAGGGTTATGTGGTTTGTGAGGAGGTGGTGGGATGGGAAGGTGTAAATGCAATTTGGGATACCACACTTTATTCTCTCAGTTCCTACAACTTTCACCCACCTATGGCTCTTCGCGAAAGTTTAACTAAGAAACAAGCTTGAACCTTCGCAATTCTTGAAGCCGTCTTTCGGATTTTACGAATTCCCAACGCTAATACCACCAGCCTAAGACTATAAAAACCCCGACCGCCCAATACCCAACAATGAAAGTCGTGCTCTCGCTCGGCGGTTCAGTTTTCTCAGGTGAGACAGGAAAAATAAGGGAGTTCGCGAAAGCGATAGAAACGATTTCTCAGGAAAATCAGGTGTTCGTGGTTGTTGGTGGGGGAAAGCTGGCGAGAGAATACATACAGAGGGCAAGAGAACTCGGAGCGACTGAGACCTTCTGCGACTACGTAGGAATTGCCGCAACGAGGATGAACGCAATACTCTTCATCTCCGCTCTGCCTTCAGCGGCAAAAAAAGTTCCTGAGGACTTCATGGAGGCTGAAGAGCTCTCGAAGCTATACAAGGTCGTAGTTATGGGTGGAACCTTCCCCGGACACACAACAGATGCAACAGCAGCACTGCTGGCGGAGTTTGTGAAGGCGGACATGCTCATAAATGCAACGAACGTGGATGGTGTTTACTCTGCAGACCCCAAAGCTGACCCGAACGCAGTAAAATACGACAAACTCTCCCCTCAGCAGCTCGTTGAAATTGTGAGCAAAAACTCCGCCAAAGCCGGCACAAACGTCGTCATAGATTTGCTTGCTGCAAAAATAATCGAGAGGAGCAGAATAAAGACTTACGTCATCTTAGGCACACCTGAGAACATACTGAGGGCCGTTAGAGGGGAGGCTGTGGGGACAGCCATAGCCTAATCTTCATCGCTCAAGCCTCATGAGCGGATAGCCCAGCTCCTCGTCCCATTCCAGAACAGCCACAACCTCCGCCTTTCCAACTCGAACTCTCACCCTCGCGAAAAGCATGTCGGGCAATAAAGATGTGTAGCCGAAAGCCGACACATTTTTCAGCTTTTCCCGGTTTATTCTAACCTCTGCATCAATGACGTAAGGCTGGAGAAGGGCGCAGCTCTGAATGGCTTTCTCAAGGATTTCCACATTCCTCTCCGCAACTGGAGCACCAATGAACTGGTGGAAGAGGGCTCCTAGCTTTATTCCTGCTTCGAAAGCAGCTTCTTCAATCTCCTTTCCCTCCAGAATCTCACCCCCTCATCTAATATCGGCAATATAATGTAAACCGCACTCAAAAGAAGAATGGCGTAGCACATCTCAGTGAAGAAGATTGCTGAGATTAACACCACACCAACAACAGCCAAAGCCAGAGCATCTTTTATTCTCGGATATCTGACATCGCATATCATTAGAAAAGAAAGAAGAGCGGTGATGGGAATTATAAAAGCAGCATCCGCATCAACTCTCACGAGAGAAGTTACCACAAGTGCACTTACCACTGTTGGAACGCCCAGAAAGTCGCTAAGATTTAGCACGTTAAACCTTGCAAGCCTGAGTAATGAGAAGGCGAGAAAAAGAGATGCGTAGGGGAAAAGCTCGGGGTTGTGCTTTACAAGAAGGGCTGCAGGAAACAGGCCAAAGGAGATGGAGTCCGCAAGAGAATCAAGCTCCTTACCAAATGAGCTCTTTTCGGTCTTATCAGCCACGAAACCGTCCAGCCCATCAGCGAAGGTTGAGAGGTAAAACATCACGAAAGCCTCAATCCTTATCCCGTAAAGAAGCAGATATGTGACAGCAGTAAAGCCGAAAAGAGCATTGAGCACTGAAAGCGAGTCAGCGAGGCTGACTTCCTTGAATACCCTCATCCTTCAAAGCAACAGTTTCACCAGCTTTAACCTTTTCGCCGACCTTCCTGACAAACCTGAATCCTTCTGGAATTTCGAGGACAACCCTCGAACCGAATCTTATCATCCCTATTTTCTGCCCCTTCTTCACCACATCCCCCTCTCTGACGTAGCTCACTAGTCTTCTCGCAAACATTCCTGCTATCTGCAGAACCCTGAACACCCCATCTTGCGATTCAATCAGTATCTCATTGGTTCGAACCCCTTTTTTCCTCATGAATGCTGGAGGTGTGCTCCCTTCGATGAACTTGACTGACAGAACTCTACCGTCCCACGGTGCCCTGTTTATGTGGCAGTCGAACGGCGACATGAAGATCTCCAGCCTCCTCCCCTCAATGAAATCTATTTTCCCGTCAGCTGGAGAAACAACCCCCTCACCTATTTTTCTCTCTGGGTCTCTGAAAAAGTAGGCGGTGAAGAGTGCGAATGCGATGAAGAAAGCTGAAATTACCGGGTGCAACAAATATGATACCGCTGACAGAAGCAGAGATGCAATGATGATACTGTAACCGCTTCGCTCTATCATCTGCCACCACCTGCAAGTTCATCCTTGAGAGAGTATATTAAGTCTGCCAATTCGGGAAGCAACTTGAAAACACCGTAAGCAATGAGAATCAGAGCTATCGTTGCTCCTATCTTCGAAATGATGTTGTGGGCTATGTAAAAGCTGTTCTCCCCAAACCAGCTGTAGGCGAAGGAGACTATTACGAAAACATTTCTGAAAAGGTTGAGAACGTAGATTATAGGAACCGATATCAGAAAGGCCTTAACCCTCCTTGAAACTTCTGCCCTGATGCCCAGCGTTGCGCCAGTGAAAAGAGCCATGCTCTCAATTGCTGTGCAGGCGAGAATGATTTGCACGCACTTTTCGTTCAGGCATAAACTTGCATCTTCTTTCACAATGCCGTAGCCAAGGAAATTTGCGAGAGAGGCAGTGAAAAATGCAGTGAAGTTAATCAACAAATCTCCGAGAGGTGTGAAAGCGAAGGGAAAGTAAACGATGAATGCTAACACCGAGAAGGCTGTTACGTCAACAAACGTTTGGGAATTTGCAATCAGAATTCTGATTGACATGTAAAGAAAGAAGACGTAACCCAGAAAGAAGACGGCTGTGTTGTAGTAATCTGCCGAAAGCAGGTAGCCGGGAACCTTTACAAGGCAGGCAACGGAAAAGAGTGCCCAGCCTAGAAAGCCGGCAAAACTCCTGCGGGTTTTCACG
>CAYYWO010000043.1:0-3401 GCA_964474885.1 Hadarchaeota archaeon (SeqCode) | reverse complement strand
GAAACTAGTCCAAATTTTCAAGGGGTGTTCCCACTGACCCCCTCTCCGCCCTAAACAGTAGTTCCGAAAGTTGGCAATTAGGTTGACCTAAATGGGGTTGAGGATTTTTATTTAGTTTTGAAATACTCCCTGAATTTTTATCTGGTTGCCAAATATTCCACTTTCGGAACTACTGTTAAGGGCAGAGCTTCCTTAGCGACATTTTGTGAAAAAGGAAGTTCAGATTACAGTAGTTGGAAGAGTTTGGAATGCAAACAATGCAAACAAGGGTAAGATTTTAGCTCTGAATAAGTGCTTAGATGAGTATTTCAAAGCAGTTAAGTTTTTCTTAAGATTTAACTCAACGTCAAAGACTTACTTACACAAGAATTGCTACGAAAAAGCTAAGCAACTGTTTAATCTCAACACAACCCTGGTACAGACAGCAAGGGATAAAGTAGTAGAAATTCTGAAGAGCTTCGATGAAAGGAAGAAAGGAGGCAAAGCTAAAATGGAAACAAAGTTAAAGAAAATTTCAATCAGGTTCAACAAAAGATGTTACTCTTTTGCTAAGACAACCAATGTTCTAACACCGTATTGGCTAACTCTGAGTCTAAACAGAAAAACGAGAATTTCACTACCAATCAAGTTTGGGGAGAGGCAGCAAAAGACAATTAAGGATGCTTTGCTAGGAAATGCAATTTTGCACAGTAGAAATGGTAAAGCGAAACGGAGAATGGTATGTTCATTTCATCCTTAAGAGAGGTTGAGCTAATCGATGAACCAGAAACTTTTATCGGTGTAGATTTAGGAGAGTGGAATGTTGCTGTTGCGGTAGCAATATCAAAGCACAATCCATCGAAACCGATGAAAGGACAGTTCTGGAGTGGAGCAAAAATAAGACACATCAGAGGAAAGTATGCACACATTAGAAGGAATTTGCAGAGGAAGAAAAGAATTGACTTGGTAAAGAGAATTGGAAGCAGAGAAGGAAGGATTTTGGCCCCCTCTCCGCGTTGAGGTGCGAGGATTCTAACGGGGAGGTTTGTGCATATCCTTATCGGATATGCACGGAGCTATTAAAGCCCCGTTAAACCCACCTGTCCTTACGGAGATGTTGGCTATAGTTCTCCCTGCTTGGTTAACTATCCCTTCTCACCCAACATCAATGAATTAGAGAGAGTCTTTATAAAAATAACGCTCCACTAACCTCCCCCCTAGTTCATCCCCGCTCTAATGCTTTCTTAGCGACGTTCTGTAATAATCACAGAGAAACTGAAGAATATTAGAGAAAACATGAACAGTTCTACTAAGTTAAACAGAAGACTAAATTCATGGAGTTTCAGAAAAATCCAAACATATATTGAGTATTTAGAAGGAATACCTGTTGTGTATGTTGATCCTAAGAATATGTCCAAGCGTTGCCATAGATGTGTTGCCCGAAAATTGAAGGTAGAGAATTTAGATGTCCTAAATGTGGTTTGATTTACAATCTGATTTGAACTCTGCAATTAATTTGGTCCGCTCCTTAATTAGAGAAGCAGAATGGACTTCAGTGGCAAACCCTTAACTCCCGTATGAAGCCTTACTGAGAAGGCGGGTGGAATGGGAGAAGCCCCGCACTTTACAGTAGTTCCGAAAGTTGGCGCTATGTTTACCTAAAATAGCTTAAAATTTTTATATATTAAATATTTAACTTTCAGACCACTACTGTTCAGCAAAAGTAAGTCAAGATAATTTCCTTTTACTAATTAGAATTAGACCTGCACCAATTGATAGCAAACCTATTGTGATTCCGATCGAGTATATGAGCGATGACATTGCTTTGAGATTTTCCACTTCATCTACACCTTTTTCAGCCTTTATAGCAATTTCGATTAAATTTAGTGAGTCTTCAGCACACTCCTTGGCGAGTTCAAAATCCCCCTTTCTATAATTTATAATAGCTTCAGTTAACATCTTAAAAGCTTTATAGCTGTACTCTTTTCCTTTTCCCGTCGTAAATTGAGGTTTGAAAATGCCTCCAAAGACATATTTTACTCCAATTAAGAATGATGCTTTCTGAATCTTTTCCATAGCATCAGCCTGAACATCGGAGTAAACGCATAAAGTCTCATCAATTGATTCACTAAATGTGTATGAGCCTGTATAATTTGAATACGTGACTTTTAAGACTGGATGGAAAGGTTTACTTTCGGAAGTTTCGAATTCTATCGTGAACATGGCTTCTTCTTCCGCCTCTAAGCTCTTAGGAACATCATAAGTCTCATGACATCCCCACGGAAAACACAATTCAACGGATTCTATAGTTAGTTTTTCTTCAGGTATTATGTGTATAAACGCTATACCGCTCGAATTCGAGCGATAAGCATGCAAATACGTTCCATAGTACTCATCTTTCCCATCGTAAATCGTCTTCCCAAATATTACATTGTATTTAAACTCCGGTTTCATAGTTTTTTCAACTTTAGTCGGAACAATCCTTATCTCTTCCTTAACAGGTAATGTTACTTTTATCTCAGCTGATGCAAGTGATGAAGTTATCGCGAAGACTGTAAATAGGCATAATACTATTATAAACCTTCGCATAACTACTATTAAGCAAATACTTTGTTGAAAAAGTTTACGATAAGAGAAAGAGATGTGTCCACTTAAGAGGAAAAAGCTTAATAGAACATATAAAATTTTCGCAGAAAGTAGACACACCTAGGGAAGGAAGTCCATAATCTTTACAGAGCATCGCTAAGAAGGCTCCCACTTTACAGTAGATGACAAAGTTAAATATTTGGCAATCAAATAGATTAGATTTAAATAAAATAAAATAAATAAAATAAAAATTAAACTATTTAGTTAAACTAGTTGACAACTTTGTCATCTACTGTTTAAAGCAGGGAGGAGATCAAACTAATTAAATTTGCAGCTAAATTGAAAACTGAATCGCATGGTTCTCTTTCCTTCGTAAAATGTAGTAGAACGTGTATAATATCTGAGGTATTTTTTACCGTATTAAAAACCGAATTGCTTACGAAGAATACTTAAGAATTCACGGAAGCTTGGAGTTTAAGAACTTGATACACAAAGTAGTATGAGGAGATTGAGAACATGCGGGGGGTGGGATTTGAACCCACGAACCCCTACGGGACCGGACCCTAAATCCGGCGCCTTTGGCCTGACTCGGCAACCCCCGCTTTCCCCTTAAAGTTATAGAACAGGATTAATTAAGTTTTTGCAAATTATGATTTATAAAATAACCTAGTAACATCTTATCTTCAACCTCTCCTTAACATCACCTATCGCGTACATCAGATCTTCCTGGTTTATCTCCCTTCTTCCCTCCAAAAGGGCTTTTAGAACTGCTTCTCTGACAACTAGCTTTATCTCAGCTCCTGTGAAATCTTCCGTCATCTTTACTAGCTCCTCTA
>CAYYWO010000042.1:0-3427 GCA_964474885.1 Hadarchaeota archaeon (SeqCode) | reverse complement strand
AATAAGGTTATATACTCCCAGATCCTAAATTTAATGTTATAACCGTCAATAATGGATTTACTTAGATAAATGCCTTCATGGCTTACCCATAGCCGTATCTGATAGATTTTATGGAAAATCTGATGAGTCAATTCTATCGCAGAGATTGAAAGATTACGAAAAGAAATATTTATCTCCGATAAGATTCTCCAGTATGACTACGCTCGTGGCATCTCTTGGAACGAGTCCTATGGTTATTACGGAAACAATAGATGAACTCAAAAAAAGGGGAACCGATATCGATAGGGTTGTGGTCCTTGTAACTAAGGATCCCAGAGTTAAAACGTCCTATTACGCCCTAGCTCTAGATTTTAAATGGAATTATAGCGATATAGAACTTGAAATGGTAGAACTGCCGTTTGAAGACATAAAATCACAAGAAGATCACGATGAGTTCGTGAAAATTGCGAAAAGGGTTATGGAAAACGAGATTAAAAGCGGAAGACACGTCATAGTGTCAGTGGCGGGAGGGAGGAAAACGATGGGTGTCGGATTGTACAGAGCGGGAATCGAGAGTGGTGTAAAGGAGTTCTATCACGTGATAGCAGAAGAGGTCGTGGGAACTTCGGACTTCCTGAAAAACATCATGATGTACGATCTTAAGGGAATTTACGAGGGAAGATTGGATGCACCGGATGAACTGAAGAGGCTGATAACCTGGGAGATGCACAGAACAGATCTCACGCTGCATTTAATAAGGATATGATTTGCCTTCACGGATTTAGCAGCCATTTGACGACATCTATGTGTCTAGATCTTCTGATCGATTCGATGTCGTACTTTGCGATGACCTTATCTCCAGTCCTCTTAACTACTGTTATTTCCCTAAGGAAACCGCTGTGAGCAAAGAAATTCCTCTTGGCATCCCCCGATTTTCCCTCTCTCCCCTTCCCGGATTCATCGGTCAAGTAGAGATCTATCAGAGGTTTTTCGGACTTCAGATCCCTCGATCTGTCTTCTATTTCCCTCACATCCCTTTCCAGGAACTTTGAGTTTACCTCAAGCCTCAAATTCCTGTAGAGCTCATCGAAAGTCTTTAAAATCTCGCTTATTTCCGGTTCCTTCCCCCTGATTTTTTCCCTCCAGAAATCCACTATACCTCTCAGCATCGAAATAGAGAAAAGCACGTTTATAACATTCCTGCTTTTGAAAGGAACGTATATAACCTTTAAAATTTCATCCTCGAATATTACCTCCCTTGACATCTCAAGATCCCTGATCAAGCCCAGAAACTTCTCTTCCAGACTTTCGGTATCGATGTCGAGATCTAGGATATCCGGATGATAGAATACGAGAGGAGTGTTGTACTTTATTGCGTTAAATGCAATCTTCAGCGTTTTGTAGCATCTGGAAAATTCGTCAAAGAATTCGCGATATTTCCTGGATATCTCCCTTCTCTTATCCTGATCAAGGCATACATCCTTTGGATTGACGGCCGGAAGATCGAAGAATGCTCTCACTTCCAATTCGTGCATCTCCACCAGAGCGTCCTGATCCTCGACGAGCACTGGGGGTACGTATATCATGGAAATCTCCGTCTTCTCATCTCCCTCCAGAATTCTTCCCAGTTTTCTGTAAACGGCATAACTCCTCAATGCCTCGATAACGCTCGCAACGTACACATTCTGACCTGTTGAAACGTCGGCGTATATCTCATCGAACTCCTCCTCAACGAGCTTCCTGAACACCTGAACAACCGAGTTTTCGATCGATCCATCAAAACGGACAGTGTACCTTCCCGTGTAAACGCCTACCGACGGTATAAGTTCTATCTCGGCATCTCCACCGATAAGATCTAAAATTCTCCTCCCGAATCTGGCCCTGTTTTTCAGGATCTCGAATGCCTCATCTCTATCTTCCTCAATTCTCGTAATAATGCTTTCCGGAACGATGAAAATTATCCTGCAATCCTTACCTATATCTTCCAGCCAGTTTCTGATTGCAAAGGCTGAAATTCTTTCTCTATATTCCCTTTCTTTTATCAGATACCTTGCCCTTCTGTAACCTCTGATATCCCCTAGGACCTGAATCACAGCCGTTTTCATAGATCAATCATTCCTTTCTATCCTTAAATACCTTTATCATACCAAGTCCTGAAGTTCTTCCTCCACCGACATTCGAATATTCTCCAAAGCTTAGAAGCCTTGAGGTAACTCTTGCGAATTCCTCGTTATAAGTATCTTCCGGGATCGAAAAGCTAACATCACCTATAAAACCAACAGACCACATTCCCTTCTTCAGCAGTATCTTCTCAGTTCTTATGTTACATCCTGAAACTGCAATTCCCCATTTGTCCAGCCACTCCCTGTATTCCCTCGGAAGATCTGATACGTATGCCTCGTATAGCCTTGCAAGACTTCTGAAGAGAAGCTGGGGTAATGGTAGCGGTACATATCTATAATCGAGATTGGGTACTCTGAAATAACACGGCGTCAAAAACCTTATTCTGAACTTCTTAACTGCCACGTCATCGAAATCCTCGACATAAGCAATCCTTATCTCATCGAGCCTGTTGTACATCTCCGCGAAGAATATTCTGTCCGCGTACATGAGGTAATCTCTCAAAGCCTCACCTATCTCCTCGACGAAAACGGAAATCGTGAAGGAATACTTTTCACCCTTAACCAACTTCTCAACGGAGTAGTTGTCACCCTTAAACACGGGAGATGTTGCAAATGGTGCCAATCCCTTACCCGAATGCAGTTCCTCTGCAAGAATTCTGTTTATCTTCCTTAAAACCCAGTAAAGAAATCCTCTGACATAGGCTCCGGAGTACATAAAGAGGTACTTGGAGTCTGAAGCTATGAAGTCAAGGCTGAAGTGTACAATCATCGATTAAATTTTAAGGACTTAATTTTTAATACTCTTTGCAAAAACCATAAAGACTTATAAGAGATTTTGCAGGTAAGCATAGGTTGGTTTCGGGTTTGATAGATGTTTTAAATTGACATGTCACGATAACGTTTAAGATCTGAAGAAAGATATCGTATTTCATCAGATAATAAATTATTTAATTATAACTATTTTAATTCTAGTTATTAAATTTAAATTACAATATATTTTTTATTAACAGTTTATTTGCGATCTAAAATAGTTTTCAAGGATTTTTAAATTATTTACTCACAATTTTCAGTTAAAGTTTTATGATGGCAAAATTTAAGCAAGTTATAATGGTTATATGCAACCAAATTCTTTTATAAAATTCTCAATGCTGGTTACAGTGTTAAATCGTTAAAAAGACCAAGTGATGAAGACTGGTTTCTCTTTAAATACTCATTAAGTGATATGGTATCAACCAATATGGTTTTATAAAAGAAGTTAGGATATCTCATTTAAAGTATTAAAGCTCAAATTTAAACCTCAAAATCTCATAAAGAGAACGGAAACA
>CAYYWO010000041.1:0-3435 GCA_964474885.1 Hadarchaeota archaeon (SeqCode) | reverse complement strand
TTAACCAATTGCGAGAGAAGTTTATCCAAAATGTAAAGTTAAACCAATGACAAGATAAGTTTAAACCAATTGAAGATTTAAACCATAACCATAACCATTCCATAAGTTTAAACCAATGCAATTTTCAACCAAAGTTATAGAATAACCAAAAGTTAAAATCAGAAAAGTCAACAAAAAACTTTATATATTGCGAGCTGCATCATATCTCATTGATGAGGAGAGCCAAGCTTGAGTGTTATGTCCATCCATCCATCGATAGCTAGAAGAATTCGGGAATTGGCGTTAAACGCAAATACGAGCATATCCGATATTATCGAAAAATGCATATTACTGAGTCTTGATCGAATTGAACATCTTTATGGAATTAAAAAGTTTCTATAAAATTTGAAAATTGAAAAAAACACGGGGGGATGTGGGATGGATTGGGATGTAGATAACTCTACTGATTTGGATAAAAAATTTCGGGTAACAGCGAAAATACATTGATCTTCTACGTACCGAGGACGTTATGGAAGAGTTATGAGAATACAGTGAGAGAGGAGGCTAAAAGAAACAAGGAGGACATCGATGACATTGATGTAGCGGAAATGATAGTACTTTTGATCAAGAAGTTTAACAAGTACCAAACGAATCCAGCAATCATGGATGAAAGGATAACAGTGAGAATTCCGAAGCCATTCGTCGAAGCATTGTATGAGTTTAAGAAGATTATTGAAAAGAAGTATATTGGCAGCAATCTATTAATTGCACATAATAATGACACGGATATTAACATTGATATTCAGGCAGCATTCTCCAGAGCTAAGAGAAATAAAGAGCACTATAAATTCAAGGTCGGTTCAAGAATGATAGCAGAAAAGTTGTTTAATGTACACATACTCAGCAAGTACGGACTAGAACTTGCAGAAAAGATAAAGGAGTCGGGAATTCCAAAGATTGAGACAAGGAAATGCCGTTCGATGTTGGGCGTTGAATTCATTGAAGACTTAGAGCGAAAGATAAAAGGAATTATTAGAAGTTACTACAAACACCATGCAAGGCATGAGATAAAAATAGTAGTGCCAGAACAAATTAAAGCAATGATTACAGATAGAACGAAAGGTTTACTGTCGTTCAACAGCATCTATATCTACTGTTTTACGAGATTTTTAATGGAAGACGGCAATTATGTCCACATGAACCTTGAATTAGGACAGCAAATTGTTAACAGTAAGCTCATTGAGCAATATTATGGATTGTACGTTGAGCAGTTACATCATTTCATAGAAAAAGAACTACCGACGATGGTAAAGCAGTATGAGCATTACATCGAGGTCGATTATCCTCCAGAACAGAAAGAAGTGCCAGAGAAGTACATTGATATGGCAAAGGCTGTCTATGATTTAATGAGAGAAGAAGGTCTCTCGTTTGAAGAGTTCAGAATGTACTTAAAGGATCCAGAAACGTTCGAACACATTCGAAGGAGAGTTATATCAAGGAATTAATATTTTTTTCATTTTCTTATTTTTATTTTTTTCATTTTATCTTGCCACTGCTTGCTTTAAGTTTTAAGTCGACATTGTTAGGGTAGAACGAAAGTAGCCTAAATAATCGATTTTTATAAATTTATAATTTAAAGATAAATAACGCCTATAATCTATAGGTTTTTATACGTGGATTTTATACTGATGTGAAAATGGGCGTAGAACGTTGCATTCGGGCGATAAAATTTTATAAACTCGTAATTTCTTTGCTACAATGTAGCTAGCATTTGTCCCACTGTCCCATTGTCCCATGACTCACTATGTGGGACATAGAGATATATCACATACGTGAGTAATTACAGTTCTTGTACACTCAATTCCAATCGCAAAACCGTCGTCGATGACGCCGTCAAAATTCGCATTAGCAAACGCATTGTGCTAACATATAGCAATCACAATTTGCATCACAATTTCCTTTAACTTAAACTATACATCTTCACCTTCAAATTCAAATTCCTTTTCTAATCTACTAACTCTATCATCTAATTGTTTAATTTTATCTACTAGTTGTTTTAAAGCATTCTCCAGTTTTTCAATTCTTTGCATGCTTAATAAAAAATAATCGAAAACTGTTAAGAATACATAAAATGCTAACCATGCATAATGTGGTTCTGATGTTACTTTCGCTCTCACATATGCCTGCATTTCTTTTAATACACTTTCTGCACGATCCCATTCTCTATCTTTTAAACAATCACTTAATTCTTTTACTTTCTCATTAAGCCATTCCATGCTAATCTGTTACAATCACTCAAAACTTAACTCTTATTATCAATTTTACAGATTCCAATCACTCCCTGAATTTGATTACAGTCTCTGTCTGCAATCTTAACTCATTTATCTTTCCCAAAATTAAATTTACTTAATTTTCAATGTAAAATGATATTTATGACTCGGATTTTCTTTTTCTTTTAATCCATCTGATTATTTCAACTAGAATTGCAATTGGTAGACTGAAGAAAAATAATAAACCAAAAAGATAAATTAAAAACATTGTTATCGAACTAATTTTTGCTGTTGTAAGTTCTTCAAGAGCTCCAAGTATGCTAAATGTAACCCAACCGATTAATCCTATGAAGAACCAAATAGTACCCCAAGCTATTGGTCTCATCTTACTCCGACAGTCTTTGTAAATTTTCCAAGAACTGTTCCATCAAATCCTGAGATTTCAATATTTGCTGTGTAAGTTCCTGGTTTTTCAACATATAAAATGAAGTCATTAGCGGTATATACCTTAGTTTCACCTGGTTTAAGTGGTATTTTGTATTCTTCTATAATGTCGGTAGAATCCTTATCTCCTATTTTGACTTTAACCCAGTAGGGGTATGCTGGACAATCGCCAGAGTTCTTCAAATTCATTTCAAGCTTTTTGAGCTCATAACCCATAAATGTCTTTTCAAAATTAAATTTAGCGTCGATAAGTTGAATTTTTGGACCTTGAATGGTAATATCTTTTTCTTCAAGAGTTTTTAGACCATACTCAAGTTTTAGATAATATGTGCCTGGTTTAACATTTGTTCCTGATAAACCGAAGTATAAAATTGCTGGAATATCCTTCTCGCTTTCAATTACCTTCATATCTACTGTTCTTCGATCAGGACCTAGCAAGTAAACCGTTACTGGATATTTGTTAGTCTCAACATTTACTTTTATGGCTGGGCTTCCATCAAAGTCTGTAATCTCATAGCCCTTTATGGTAGCTTTCACCTCTTCACCAGTACATCCAAGAATTACAGCTCCACATAATAGAATCAACAAACTTACAAACCACTTTTTTACCATGTTATAAGCTCACCTCCACTATTATCTATTTTAATTCCTGATAAACTTTATTTCAAATTAAACCTTACTGGCGCTGTCAAATTAACACCTCCGATAGTTATAGAAAGCCATAAAGCTCTCTAACCGGCTC
>CAYYWO010000040.1:0-3544 GCA_964474885.1 Hadarchaeota archaeon (SeqCode) | reverse complement strand
TGTAGTAAGCCCCTTCAGCTATACTCAGCTTTTCCTTCGTCAGAAATCCCTCGCTCGTGAACTTCTTCAGAAAGAGTTCTTCAGGTAAAGCCAGTTCTCTCGGTAGCGCCCTGTCAACCCTCTTCGTTAAACTGTATCCAGACAGCTCATCCCCCATGTGTCCTCTCTTCTTCATTATGTGAGATGCCTTTGGAATGTAGTCGAGCAGCTTCTTTGAAAATGTGACTATATCCCTCATGAACTTGACGTAAAGCATGTGCTCGGCCAGATCCAGTGTCTTCCTAAAAGTTCCGGCCTCCTTTCCAGCCTTTTTGCCTCCTATAAGTTCTCTTATTTCATTTGCGTTTTTAACTACCTGCTCTGCCTCATCGCTCGCATAGTCCAGAATTACTCCCAGTTCTCCGCCTATCATGCTTGATAAGACATCTATTATTACGGATTTCAATGCAGGACTTCTCAGTATCTGAGAAATGTCAACATCTCCAACAAGTTTCCCCAGAACCTTACCTATTATTGCTTTTGCCAAGGCAATACTATAAACGAGGCTCATTTCATCGTCAAGAGTTGTAAGCATTTTTATCTTTTGATATCTCTCCTCTGACATGTAATCCCGCATGAAAACCCTAACCTCTTCAAGTATTTCGTCCTCGTTTCTGCTTCTCAGAAACGGATACAGAGAGTAGTGAAGGAAGTAGCAATCCGTCGCTATTATTTGTATGTGCTCACATGCGTTGTATATCGACTGCAAATCCTTGGGAAGATAGCCTCCAATTCTCTGGGCAACGAGCGTGTATATGAAATCTCTATTTGTTATATTTATCAGGTTGTTGTCGACCGTCATCCGAACAGTTCGGCCTTTTTCTTCTCGAGCAGATCTCCGGCTCTGTGATAAACCTGCCTGAACTGTCTTATGTACGGTATTAACCTAGGATTTTCCGGCAGTTCACTTATTATCATCGTCGCCTTCTTGTATACGGTCGAAAGCATTTTCAGTTCGTCCATACCTCCCGAAATGCTCGCATTGACTGCATTCTGCAACTCGGCAGTTACAACCTGAATCTTCTGCACATGCTGGTAAAAGCTGCTGAGTCCAAGCTCTAGTATTATCTGCTCAACCTTCTTAAGCTCGTCCTCGTCGTGAACGGCCGCGAACTTTAGAGCTTCGGCCAGCGAGTCAAGACTTATCGTCTTCTCAGAGTATATTACGGAGATTGCCGATGCAGTTTTCAGAACCTTTATCTTTCTCCTATCAGAAATCTTCACACCTCTCTGCTTCAACCTAGCAAGAGCTTCTATGTACTTTCTTATTAGAGATTGATTGTGAATCGATTTTTTAAACCTATCATTGACAATTCTTTGAAGTGCCTTTATATCGTCCACACTCAATATTATCCTATCCTCAACACCTAGATCGAGCAGCGCTCCCTTTTCTATCAACTCCTCCCATGAGTCTTCCGAAACACCCTTCACAAAACATCTTATCGTAAGTCTATCGTAAAACGGTGCATCCTCTATATCGCTGCTTATCTCATTGCTGGCTGTATAAAGGGCTAGCATCGGGAGTTTTATATATATCCCGTCGCTGAATATCCTCTTGTTCAGTATTATATCAAGGAGGATATTTCTTATTGCCGAAGAAGCTTTGAATATCTCGTCCAAGAAAACTATTTCCGCCTGAGGCAACTTCCCCTCTGTTCTCCTCACATACCTGCCTTCCCTCAGCGCATTTATATCTAAAACACCCAGTATCTCATCGGGTTCCGTAAACCTCGTTAGTAGATAGTAAAAATACCTCGCATCTATCATTTTGGCAAGTCTCTCTATAAGTGCAGTTTTTGCAGTCCCCACCTCGCCCACGAGTATCGTGGGTTCACCGGATAAAAGCCCAGATAAAACTGCGGTAATCTCTGCCTCTCTCTGCACGAACTTCTCGGCCAGCTCAAACTTTAATTCTGCAAGTTTATCCTCAAGCATTCAAGATATATCTTAGGTTTGGAAATATTACCTTTATTGTCTCACATGCCTTAATATACCGAGCTTTAACCTGCACAAATCGGGAGATGATGTAATATATAGCTACATTATCCCTTAATTAGCTCCCTAGCAAACCGTCGTGAAGCTTTATTTCTTAAGAAGAGACAATACATTGCCTTAATTTTAATAATATGCCAGCCATCTAATACGGATTAGCTATAACTCCTGTAAGCTTTTCTAAATCCTTGATTTTGTTCATATATTTTGTGAGTAACATTGTTAATACTTCATAACTTGACAAGGCTAAGTTTTTAGAACGTTAAAATCTCAGTTATTTTATATCTCTATCTCTACTCATTTTTACCCAAACCTAAAGGGTTTTGCAGTTTTCCATAATTCCTTCAGATTTCACTTATCTTTGAAAGATACCCCTAACTCAATTAAAACCTGAAGGAGTTACCATTAGTAAACCAATTGGTAAACCCTATATTCCTACCTTACTACCGTAAGGCATGGAGAGTAGATATGTAACGATCTCCATTAAGATACCAAGAGAAATCAAGGAAAAGCTCGAGAAAGCTGGAATATCCCCAAGTAAGGTCGTAAAAAAAGCCTTAATGGATATTGCTAAAGAAATTGAATTAAAAGAGTTAGAAAAAGAAATCGAAAAGTTTGAAGGTATACTCGCCAAAATTCCAGCTGAGAGAATTGTGAAATCAATTAGGGAGGATAGAGAAAGATGATATTCGATACGAGTTCCATTTTTGTAGCTGTAAAAAGCAAGAAGTTAAGAATTCTGAAGAACGCTATAACTTCACAACTGGCTAAATATGAATTGGGTAACATAGTTTGGAAGGAGGTTTACATACATAAAACCCTAAATTACGACGAAGGACTGAAACTGCTGCAATTACTCATGAAAGTTGTAGATAAAATGGATTTAGCAGAACCAGATTACGCAGAAACACTTAAAACCGCCTGTAGATACGGAATAACTTTTTACGATGCAGTTTACGCCCAACTTGCAGTAGATCACTCAGATGTGCTCGTTACAGAGGATAACAAACTCAAGAAAAAGATTTGTAAGGACATAAACGTTTTATCTGTTGACAAGCTTGACAATTAAAGCTTACTCATTTTTATTAGGCAGTTGTTATAAAAGCCTTGCGAAACAGTTTTAGATTTCATGAGCATTTGTTAACACAACACATCTATATTACCTTCGAATTTATTTAGCCTGTTGAAGCGTCGAAACATCACGGCTTTGAACTGCGAGTGATGTGACGGATTCGGGCTAAGGATGTGAGTTTTTCATTCCTCAAAAGAGAAGAGGTGTTACCCTGAAATGAGACAGACCGATGATTTACTCCCGATGAACCCAAAGAGGTTGATTTGTCCCGAGGTAATGCTCACTCATCGATGTCCACCGAACTCTATTACCTCGTTAAAAATACCTTCAATGTTTTCAAGCTCACAAGACTATCGCATCCTCCCGCACTAAACAATAGTTCTGAAGTATATTAATATTTTATACTCTTTTTAAATACTATTGTTGTGAACACCATATACT
>CAYYWO010000039.1:0-3557 GCA_964474885.1 Hadarchaeota archaeon (SeqCode) | reverse complement strand
GTTGTTGAATTTCCTAGTGGAGTGGTTTACCACGGGACGGACAGCAGAATACTGGAGATACTGAAGAGGCTCGACACACTCGTCGTGTTTGGGCATACTCATGAAGCCCTGAAGTCTGAAAACCTCCTGAATCCGGGAGAGGTCTGCGGATATCTTACTGGCAGGAGGACTTACGCCATTATCGAGGATGGTGAAATCAGCATAGTGGAGCTTTAGGGCTAAAGTTAAAAAACTGCCAATTGGTGTTAGTCCATGCGAGTTTACACTGCTGACATAAAGCCCGAAATGGAAGGTCAGAAGGTCAAGCTGTACGGATGGGTTCACGAAGTTCGCGATCTGGGTGGATTGGTATTTCTACTGCTCAGGGATAGAGAAGGCATTATTCAGATCACTCTACCCAGAAAATTCGTAAGCAAGCAGGTTTTCAAGCTTGCCAAGAAGATTAGGAGAGAGAGCGTTATTGCAGTAGTTGGAGAAGTCAGGAAAGAGGGGAAAGCTCCGGGAGGAGTTGAGGTAATCCCCGAATCCATAGAGGTTCTCAATGAGGCTGATGCACCTCTTCCCCTTGAGGTCACCGAGAAGGTTCCGGCAGAGCTTGACACGCGCCTTGACCACCGCTTCATGGATTTAAGAAGGGCCAGAGTTCAGGCAATTTTCCGAATAAGGCATCAGGTGTTGCAGACCGTCAGAGAATTTCTGTCTAAAGAGGGTTTCATAGAAGTTCACACGCCGAAAATCGTATCCACAGCCACAGAAGGAGGTACCGACCTTTTTCCAATCAGCTACTTCGAGAAAGAGGCTTTCCTCAACCAGAGCCCCCAGCTTTACAAGCAGGTTCTTATGGCCGCGGGTTTTGAGAAAGTCTTTGAGATAGGCCCCATATTCAGGGCAGAGGAGCACAACACAACCCGCCACCTCAACGAGGCGACATCTATCGACATCGAGATGAGCTTTACCGACCACAACGGTGTGATGGATGTTCTTGAAAAACTCGTTCACAAAATCTATGTTGACGTCGCCGAAAAATGCGAGCGCTACTTAAACTGGCTTGAAATAAGTCTCGAAATTCCCGAGCTACCTTTCCCGAGGATAACGTACGACGAGGCAAGGGAGATTGCTGTAAGGAAAGGTGAAGATATTCCGTGGGGTGAGGACTTAAGCACTACCGCGTTAAGGCTTGTTGGAGAGGAGATTGGAGGGTTGTACTTCATCACCGACTGGCCCACAGAGTCAAAGCCATTCTATGCCATGCCTTACGAAGACAGACCTGAAATCAGCAAGAGCTTCGATTTGATGCACGATTGGCTTGAGCTTTCAAGCGGGGCGCAGAGAATTCACCTGTACGACATGCTGGTGGAGAGCATGAAGTCGAAGGGATTGGAACCTGAGAGCTTCGGTTTCTACCTCGAAGCTTTCCGCTACGGCATGCCACCCCACGCTGGGTGGGGGCTTGGGGCAGAGAGGTTAATCATGTCGATGCTCGGTCTGAAAAATGTGAGAGAAGCTACTCTGTTTCCGAGAGACAGGCACAGGCTCGTTCCGTAGTTGCAGAATTGAACAAATTCCTCAAAACCTCTTTGACTTTATTTTTCGAGTAACTTACCAAACTTTATGCTGCCTGTGATTGATGCTGCAAGTGTGATGTGGAGTGTGCATTTCAGAATGTAATAGGGTCACTTTCTTCCAAATCCTCAATAAAATTAAAAGAGCAAACTACAACTCCATATTTTTATCTTTCATTTCCAGCAAAGTGCAACTGAGAAATAACAAAGTTTAGAGCTTAAATCAGCAAAATAACCTTAAAAAATAGAAAATTTAAAAACAGACTGATATCAGCACTGCTCCCATTCTCAACCCACTTTCACCTCCTCCCCACCGTTCTCGCTTGATTGTCTTTACAACTCATAAATAAAACCAGCGAAAACGTTAGATAACCATCTAACATTTTCGTAAACTTTAAAAAAAGATCGTTAACCTAGTTCATTCACTTGATCATATCAGAAAGTTTTTTGATTTGAATTAACTTTTATTGATGCCCTCATTAATGGTGGGTGGCACTACAAGCAGTGCCGGGAAGAGTCTGATTGTCGCTGCTCTCTGCCGAATTCTGGCGAAAAGGGGCTACGACGTTACCCCCTTTAAGGCTCAGAACATGAGTCTTAACTCCTACGTGACCAGAAATGGGAAGGAGATTGCGATAGCACAGGCTTATCAGGCTTTTGCTGCCGGAATTGAGCCGGACGAGAGGATGAATCCGGTGCTGCTGAAGCCGAAGGGGAATTTTATCTCTCAACTTGTTGTGTTGGGTGAGGCTATTGGAGATGTGGATTCGAGGAATTACTATGGAGAAGTTGAATGGTTAAAGAAGGTTGTCGAGGACGCATACACGAGCCTCTCTGAGGAGTATGATGTTGTGGTTATCGAAGGTGCGGGTGGAATGGCCGAGATAAACCTCTACGAGAGGGATCTGGCGAACATACACATCGCGAGATTTGCTAAGCCCGATATAATTATAGTGGGAGATATAGACAGAGGTGGCGTGTTTGCATCCCTTTTCGGCACCTACTCTCTATTACCCGAAGATATAAGAAAAATGGTGAGAGGGTTCATTATAAACAGGCTGAGGGGTAGAGAGGACATTCTGCAGAGCGGGATATTGCAGCTTGAGGAGCTGACCAGCGTTCCTGTTCTGGGGGTGCTCCCCTTCCTTAACTACAACTTTCCCTCCGAAGACTCCCTGAACATTGATGAGTGGAGAAAAGACGGGCCTGTGGGGATAGTAAGGCTGCCCAGAGTATCGAACTTCACGGATTTTGAGTTCATAAGGGGACATACGCGCTTTCTCGATCTGAACTCAAAACTGGACGGATGCGAGGTTGTAATAATTCCGGGAACAAAGGACACCATTGCAGATTTGATGGAGCTGAAGAGGTCGAGACTTGGTGAGGAAATTGTCAGGAGTGCTGGCAAGATTCCAATTATCGGGATATGCGGTGGCTACCAGATTATGGGGGAGGAGCTAATTGACTACGGAGTGGAGCATGGAAAAGTCAGGGTGAAGGGTTTGGGGCTGCTTGATGCTGTCACGAGATTCGAGAACTACAGAAAGAGGACGGTTCAGGTTGTGAAAAAGGTTGTCGGCAATGCTGTAATTCTGGATAAGATTGCTGGGCAGGATGTTTGGGGTTACGAGATACACAAGGGCGTTACGGAGGCTTCAAGGCCTTTGTTTGAGGATGAAGGGTGTGTTAGCGAGGACGGGATGTGCTGGGGGACTTATCTACACGGCTTGTTCTGGAATGAAAATGTTGTAGATGCCCTAGGGAAGCATCTCGGCGTGAAAATCAAGAGGGAGGGTGACTGGGCGGAGGTTATCGCTGGAGAGGTTGAGAGAAGGCTGAAGCTCGATATAATTTTCAGCCTTTTATGGAATATTTAAACACCCTCCAGTTGGATCCCGGATGTAATTAATTTTATTCGAAAAAATTATAGAGTTTACGATAAACTTCAGCCGCCAGATTTATTGTTCTGAGCAAAACTATTTATACCAAAAATAA
>CAYYWO010000038.1:0-3650 GCA_964474885.1 Hadarchaeota archaeon (SeqCode) | reverse complement strand
AGCTTGAAAATCCTACTAGCCTGCCTTATCCCTCCTTCACTACTGCCCTAACTACTATAAATTCTTCAGGATAGTTCCTCGGCTTAATGGGATTCGGAACAAACGTCCCGCTTTGCATCTGTACCTCTGCCTCCTCTCTTCGTGTAATAATATCCCATCTCAACCACTTCCTCAGAATTGCAATGCAGACATATAATCACTCATTTATACCCCTAATCATATATAAACATTACTGTAGCACCACCGGTTGATTTAATCAGAATCATTCTACCTTCCCACTTAAAGTCTGTAAGGCTGAGAACATAGGCTCATCAAGTCGATGAATCTCATCGCCTCTTTAATCAGGAGTGGTAAGATTCTCTGAAATTCTCTTTGAGTATATTCTTCTCCCCTGTCGATATCTATGAGGGTCTTGTTCCTCGTGACAATGAGATATCTGTCGTATTCTGTCTTTTCTCTCACATAGAATGTCTTTCCTGTCTTTCTCCTACTTACCATCGATACTGCAAGCGGATGCTCCCGATTACTAGGAAGAATGATGCTATTGTGAATCCCATGAAGTGCTTTAATTTAATGTAGATTTGCCAAATGTTGCCTCATTTAGGAGAGTAGGATCGTCAACGTAGACTAATCTAAATTTTTCGAATTATTTTTCTTAAGAAATTGCATGACTTCATTCTTTGATTTAGCCTCAATTTCGTCCCTTATCTGCTTGATAAACCATTTTATTTTAAGATTTATATCTTAAAAGTTTTAATTTCTAGGCATAAATATTTTATAACGACTAGAAGATTTACAGTATGGCAATGATGAGGTAGCCCGCGTCTGATCTTATGATGAATGAATCCAATTCTGAGCCTTATTCTTGGAAATGTTCCAAGAAGATTCGCAATAGCGGAACTCTTCCTAGTTTTCTTGAACAAGGATCTAGTTGGTTTAGTAATAATGAAGTTCTTAGAGTTTGTGAGTCTATTTCAAGAAATAATGTTCTTACTCCAGATCAGAAAAATCTTCTGGGTAGGAATATAGTTGATGTGTTTTATCTTTAGTCGTTAAAGCAGAGCATTTAATCTCTGAAGTTGAATACGAAGCTCAGAAGACTTAGTGAACAAATTAGAATGTTCACTTTTTGAATATTTCATGTCTAGTAAGTCCTTGCAAAATTTATATATTACTACTATTAATAATTCTCCGTATTTCTGCCTGTAATGGATGAAAATAGCCATCTTCGATTCGAAGGCTCTCCTAAAGAGTTCTGAGATCTGCTGGAGGATGTTCTGTATATAGGTAGATAAGGAGAGGGTTAGAGAATACTATCAGAAGTATTATGGCTCACTGGTTTGACTTGAATTTCTTCCACTCAAGAATTCAAGAATGGAAGAATTGAGATAGGAAGTAAAGGAGAAAGGAAGGATGTTAAGGAGAGTTAAGCAACTTTAGATGCAATGACTCAGTCTAAACTGAATTCAACGACTTCGTACAATCTTTAAATTTTAGTGCTGGAGATAGAAAATTAGGAGAATACCACTACTATCTCATTTCTCGTCATAACATCCCTACTCTGCCAATCATAACATTTTTTTAACAGATTTCTTGATTTTTCACATGAAATCGAAACTACTCTTGAGACCTTTCTTAGGTGGTATACTATTTGGTTTCTTCTTAGGGTTGCTTCTTTGGTACATGTTTAACTCTTTTGTGATTGGCATGCTATTCCGGTTAGCCATAGGTGGAATTTTTGGACTTTCCTTAGCTCTTTACAACACTATGTGACAATTAAGAGGTTGACCAAAAAGTACGGCAATTACGAGTGATTGAAAACTCATCACGAGCGAGAAATTGTACTCTCAATGCCTTACGACGACGCGTTCAATCTATGCTTAGAAGCTGTTAAAAACCTTAAAAGGTGCAAGATTCAAGAAGAAAATAGACGTACGGGAAAAATCACCGCAATGAGATGGCCTAAAATCCCGAATTGGAGGTATGTAGACTTAATAACGGTTAAGTTGCGTAGAATGGATGAAAATAGAACATCGGTTAGGATTTCAAGCAGACCAATGTTCTACCGTGGAAACAACATAGATTTCGGCAGTAACTTGGAGATTTACCTTGCCGAGTTTATAAAGGTTAAATGATAATTGTAAACTTATTTATAAATCAACAGAGTAATAAGCATAGGTTAAAGTGGTTCTGTGAATGACAACTTAAGCTTAGAATTAGCCAGATACTCGATACAGTTTACGAAATCGAAGAAAATCGAAATCTCTTCAACGGTGTAACTTACACGAAATCTCTACCAGATATCTTTACTCCTTTCATAATTTGACTACTAATGGTTGAATCGTACCTTTAGTTAATCCAATCAGAAAACTCTTTTTACGTTGACCTTATCGAAATCACTATCGTTTGAAACGATTTCTTTTACGTTCTTCCTCAAAGCAACTGCTAAATGCAGGGAATCCTCAAAATCCAATCCAAAATCGTTCATTATTTCCACAGCCTTCGCAAAATCTTCCTTAATTAGAGGTTCAACTCTCAAACCTTTTAAGCTGGTCAGCGAATTAATGACAGTCTTAACGAACTCTCTGTCCTTCAGACTTTTATTAGTCAGTCCAGCAACGATTAAGAGAGTTTCGTAAAGTGTTAGGGAGGAGGTTATGTAATTTCCTTCCTTTTCAATCTTTTTAATCCAATTCTTAGCCTTTTTCCCAAAGGAAGGATGACCACAGAGCCAATAAACGAATACGTTAACGTCTACGTATCTTTTAGCCATCTCCTTGTCACCTCTTTCACCAGAAACTCGTCCAAGTCTTTAGGCCACTTTTCAACCTTAAAAACTCCAAAGTACTCGTCAGCTATGGATTTTACCGGCTTTAGAACTATCTTATCACCTTCTGTGTTTACTTCCATGTAACATTCTTCCATAATACCCAATTTCTTCCTCAACTTCTTCGGAATAACCAACCTTCCCCTCTTATCCATTCGTACCACTAAATCACTCATACCAATATCTAATCTTAAACCCACTTACATAAGCTTTTCCCACTTAAATTATAGTCCCATAAACGTAAGGAAAAGCTGTTTAGGATATTACTAAAGCATTAGAGGTTTTGAAGCTATCCGAAACATATGAGAAACTAAATAGAACATGGAGTTAGCTTAGGGTTAAAAACGTTGCAAAAAGACTCGAATTTACGAATCAGAACATGAAATCATTTTCTTTAAAGCTTTAGTATCATGTTTTATTCGCATGATTAAGTCTATTAGCGAGAAGTACTTAGACGAGTTTGTACGATTCTTAAAAGTCAATTCAAAACCCATCATAACGAATTGACCTTAAAGTCAGCAATATTTGCCTGATAATTTCTGCTTTCTTCCAATCAAGAATTCAAGAATGGAAGATACAAAGTAGAGCAGAAGAGTTAAAGAAATCAAGAATTATAATTTTCATCTATTAAATAAAAATAATAAAAAGATTTATGTACGATCGTATTTATGGTAAACAGGAAGGGGGGGGTAGGCAAAACAACTACCGTGTTCAACCTCTCATACGCCTTAAGCAAAAAAGATGTTAGAACTCTTGCCGTGGATTTTAATCCACAAGCATCTATTACGTCGATATTAGGTTTTGATCCAGAGGAGCTTGAAAC
>CAYYWO010000037.1:0-3685 GCA_964474885.1 Hadarchaeota archaeon (SeqCode) | reverse complement strand
TTATAAAAAGCAACAAAAGTATTTAAATGTTACGAATGCAACATTATACGTTTCTGCTCCTAACTAAAAGTTTTGTTTCTAAATCTACACCGTAGTTAACTGCCATCTCCTTCGCTCTCTCAAGAATACTCTTCCCTCTTTCTATATATTCTACATCGGTCTCATCTCTCCAAAGAGCGAATGTATAGCATATACCTTTTTTCTTCTCAGTTTTCCCTCTTCCAAAGCAAACTTCAACGCTCTAAAGCTTTGATCTGAACAATCCAATCCAACGACTATGCTCATGATTTTAATTTGTTTGAAAGTTTTATATACCCAATCTTAAACCCCATGATATGGTGAAGGAGAAGGAGCACATAAACGTAGCCATAATTGGGCATGTGGATCACGGAAAGAGCACAATGATCGGTAGGATGATGTATGAGGCTGGATTGATACCGGAACACATAATAGAACAGTATAAAAAGGAGGCCGAGCAGAAAGGTAAGGCTACATTTGAATTCGCTTGGGTTATGGATAGACTCAAGGAGGAAAGAGAAAGAGGTCTGACGATAGACATAGCCCACAGAAAGATAGAGACGAACAAGTACATGATAACCATAATCGACTGTCCAGGACATAGGGACTTCATTAAGAACATGATAACTGGAACATCCCAGGCCGATGCAGCTATCCTCGTCGTAGATGTCGTTGAGGGTGTCCAGCCGCAGACCAAGGAGCACACATTCCTTGCAAGAACTTTGGGTATAAATCAGATGATCGTAGTGATAAACAAGATGGATAGAGTCAATTACGATCAGAAGAAGTATGAAGAGGTAAAAAATGAGGTTGCAAAGCTTTTGAAACTTGTGGGTTACAAGATAGAAGAGATACCGTTCATACCGGCATCTGCATACTATGGTGACAATGTCTATAAGAGAAGCGATAAGACTCCCTGGTACGATGGACCTACGGTCTTCGAAGCCTTTGATCTGCTCAAACCACCGATTAAGCTCATTGATAAGCCACTAAGAATTCCAGTTCAGGACGTCTATTCAATAAAGGGAGTTGGAACAGTGCCGGTTGGAAGGGTTGAGAGCGGAGTGTTGAAGGTTGGAGACAAGGTCGTATTTGAACCTCCGGGGATCGTTGGTGAGGTAAAGAGCATAGAGATGCACCACGAACCTCTACAGGAAGCTAAACCAGGAGACAACATAGGTTTCAATGTCAGAGGTGTGAGTAGGAAGGATCTGAGAAGGGGAGATGTTGCCGGACATCCAGACAATCCTCCTACAGTTGTCAAAGATTTCACCGCACAGATAATAGTCTTGCAACATCCAACCGCAATCACAGTCGGTTACACACCTGTAGTCCATGCACACACGGCACAAGTTGCTTGTAGATTCGTTGAACTCCAAAAGAAGATAGATCCAAGAACGGGTGCTGTGAAGGAGGAGAATCCTTCGTTCTTAAAGAAAGGTGATTCAGCAATTGTAAAACTTGAGCCAACGAGACCCATGGTGATAGAGAAGGTAAAAGACATACCGCCACTCGGTAGGTTTGCCGTGAGAGACATGGGTATGACGATAGCGGCAGGAATGGTGATAGATCTCACTCCAAGAAAATAACTATTTTTTTGGTGATTTTATGCCAGTTAAAGGTCCAAAAGCTAGGATAAGACTCTCTGGATTAAATCCAAAGGATTTAGATAAGATTTGTCAGCAGATAAAGGATATAGCTAATAAGACGGGTGTTGCCATAAGTGGTCCAATTCCGCTACCTACAAAAAGGCTTGTGATCCCTGTTAGAAAGGCGCCAGACGGTGAAGGAAGCGAAACCTATGACCATTGGGAGATGAGGATTCATAAGAGGTTGATAGACATAGCAGCCGATGAGAGAGCTTTGAGACAGATCATGAGGATTCAAGTTCCAAAGGATGTAAACATTGAGATAGTTCTGGAGTCATGATGTATGCTTCTTAAGGTTACGTTTTTGGGAACGTCTGGCACAGTCCCTTCTCCAAACAGAAACCTTCCTTCAATTCTCATTCAATTTGAAGGAACAAGGTTACTCTTTGATTGTGGTGAGGGGACTCAAAGGCAAATGATGATTGCAAAAACTGGATTTAAAATAGACAGCGTATTCATAACACACACTCACACGGATCACTTCATAGGTATATTTGGCCTAATGGAGACATTGTCGTTGAACGAGAGATCGGAGAGGTTGAGGATATTCGTTCCAAATGAAAACTTAAATTTTTTTAAAAAATTGTTTTTGATGTTTGGATACGAAAACTTGGGGTATCCAGTTGAGATATACGGATTGAAAGATGGGGATGCTGTTGATTTCGGTAAGTTTAAAGTTTTAGCATTCAAAACCGATCACATAGTTCCAAGTCTTGGATACGCATTCATAGAGAGAGAAAGACCGGGTAAGTTTGACAGGGCTAAAGCTGAAGCTTTAAAAATTCCCAAATACATGTACTCCAAGTTGGTTAAGGGTGAAACGGTAGAGGTAGATGGAAGAAAAATTACGCCCGACATGGTTGTAGGTCCAAAGCGTAAGGGTAGAAAGGTCGTTTACACCGGAGACACGAGACCGACAGAGAGAACGGTAGAAGTTGCAAAGGATGCGGATATACTTATACACGATTCATCCTTCACGAGCGACTTGATCGATTGGGCGATCAAGACGAAGCACTCAACTGCAAGAGAGGCTGCCGAAATAGCAAGGAGAGCTAACGTTAGGAAGCTGATATTGACTCACATAAGTGCAAGATTTTCTAAAGATGTTTCACCACTTTTGAATGAGGCTAAGGAGATCTTCGAAGATGTAATCGTTGCGGAAGATCTGATGAGTATAGAAGTTAAGTATAGAGATTAATTGTGAGCTACCCCGCACTAAAGTGCGGAACTTCTCCCGTTCCATCCGCCTTCACGGCAGACGACTTCATGCGGGAGTTCAGGAGGCTCACAGCTCCCCAATCCCATCGGACTCTTTATCCGATGGGCTATCTGTCTTTAGCTCTGCCCCGGAACGTCTGGAGCGTCATCGGAAACTTTCCAATCTTTAGTGGAGATTTGAAGTATTTAAAACTACTGCCAACAACTCCCGGAGCTGTCAAGGCAACAATAAATTATAAATAGTAGGAATACAACTTATGAGACCAAATTTAGCTCAGCTGATGCATGAAATCGAAGCTAAGAAGGTTTTCAAGAGGAACAGAAAAGATGTAATTAAAAATACTTGCAGCACTATTATATTTCTTTGGTCTTTCTCTTAGAAAAACTAGCCAGTTCATATCAATTTTCCAGGAAATGAGCTACGAGTCTGTGAGAACTTACTATCACAGACTGAAAGAGGTTATTAAACCACCTAAAAAAAGAATAGAAGGCTTATAGCTATAGACGAAACAAATATGAAGCTTGAAAACACTCTTTGTCTGGTCAGCAATAGATGTTGATACGAGAGAATGCTATATGGGTTTCAAAAGGAAGGAGCAGCTTCGAAGCCTATTTTCTCAGAATGGTTCTTAAGTACTGCGAGAATGAACCAGAATTCGTTGTTGACAGAGGAACCTGGTATCTGTGGGCTTTTAAGAGGTTAGGGCTGAGATACAGGCACGAAACATTCGGTGATAGAAATGCGGTTGAAGGATTCTTTTCTCAGCTAAAAGAGAGAGTAAAGAGATTCTGGAAGAGAT
>CAYYWO010000036.1:0-3725 GCA_964474885.1 Hadarchaeota archaeon (SeqCode) | reverse complement strand
CCGAGGGATTCAAAGTTTTAGAGATTTAAAGTTCCCTCAGCTCCCTGAACAACATCGACCTCATGAAGTAAACGATCATCATTACGCTCAATATCGAAGCATGCTGGTATCCAGAGCGAAGAGCAAGAATTAAGATGATACCAATAACTGCAATCAGAAAGAGGGGGTACAACGTGATCGATTCTTTCGGCAGTTTAAATCGTTCATTTTCGAAATCGAGGTTTTGAAGAAACTCTACAAGCTTTTTATTACTCAAGGCTTTTCTCTCGTTTTTTACTCCAACATAGAGGGCTTCAATTCTACCAAGTTTGATCAGCTCCTCAAGAAATACCAAGAGCTGTTTAGGACAGTTCTCGAAATGATTTATCGCAAGTTTAATCTTGAAATCTGCATTTTTCAGCAATCTAAACTTTTCAACGTTAGTTTTAGCCTTTTCTTCTATTCCAGCGAGTTCCATCAAAATCTTTAGGATAAAGCTCGTTTGAGGATAATCGACGTAGATAAACGAATCGTCAAGCTGAGACTTCAACCTATCAGCTTCGTAAAGTCTAAAATCTCCCCTTTTCTCCTTTTCTTCTTTCACCTGTGGACCGATGAAACTAACATCTCCTTTCTCCTTTTCCTTGAAATCGACCTTAGAGTCTTTTAAAATTGAACGTAGCTTTAACCCCTTTTCCGTCAATCGAGCTTTTCCAACTCTCCATTCAATTAATCCAGCCTGTTTAAGACTTTCAAGCCTTCGATAAAAGGTAGCCCTTGAAAATAGGAACCCGTTAGACCTGTAAAGATGATGTGGAACTACCTCTTCTTGGTCCAAATGTTGCAGGATCTGGAAAGAAGATTCATCTAACCTCATAATACCAAACCCCGATCCTACAATCTTCCCATTTCTTCAATTTCTGATATAGCTCTTTCCCTGTTCCCGTGAACTCGTATCTGACTCCGTCATCCTCCCAAGCCACTACTATCCTGTTCTTCCAGATCGACCTCTTCAAATCCTTGACCTTCAGGTATCTGAGCTTTGGAGATTTATCGACAGAATAGCTATCCAGGATATTGGAACTCAAAATTTGATCTTTCGAGACTTTGACGAGATAACCGTTGTCAATGAATCCGATTTTGGATTTACCGTCAGTCCAGACTATTTCAACGCTATCGTAGTCGTATCTTGCCCCATTCTCAAAAACTGAGAGTCTCGCCTCTACGATGTGATCTCTCGATAATGAAAAAAGTTTCTCCGTCTCCGTTTGAACTGAAACTGAGCTTATCAACATTGATCCAATGATTAAAACTCCCAAGATCATAAATTCTGCTCCGCTACCTGTCCTGATTCTCCATCTCGGTGGAACCATGTAAAAGACCGTCTCCCTGTAGGGATACAGGAGTTTAACACCCGAATGAGTCATCATATCTCCGATCAGATGAGACATCAAAGCAATCCAGCCAGCTAAAGCAAGTTTCCAATCAATTAAAGCTAAGGGTAAAGCCGTTAAGGAAAACCAAATCGTGTGAGTCCAAGTTCTATGCTTTATCCCGATGATTAGGTCAATGTCTGGAAGGACTGCAAAAGCTGAAACAACGGCATAAGCAACGTAATCATCGAACAAATCGATCATTAAAGCAATCTCCGCAATCTTCACGACAAAGAAAGCCAAAGCGATGTGAGTTATCCACTTCACCTTATCACCTTTTGATTAACCATAGTGGTTAATCAGACTTCAGCCTTATGAACTTTCTCGGCTGATTCATTCCAGCCTTTATAACCCTTATTTCAAAGGGAAAATCATCTCCGAGTTCATCTCTGAACGATTCCAACCTGTAAAGCATGTTTTTGATTGCGTTGTCGCTTAACCCAGTAGCAATAGCCAAAACCCTCTGGCAGAGTTCTCCGTGTTTACATCTGCAAACGTCTTTTTCCCGCATCTTTCTGCAGTAATCCAAGCCCCTTTTGATCTCTTCCGCTTTCTGCAAAGCCCTCAAAACTTTCAACCAATTTACCAGAGCCATGATTAACCACTACGGTTAATCAACTTAAGGTTTTTGATTAACCGTCAAGGTTAATCAGTTTGTTAAGCACTTACGCAATCAATCCCGCAAATTACGCCTAATTTTTTATCTCCGTTGCTTAGATTCTTGCTTAATTTTGGCTGAGATCGATTTTACATTAAGCTCAAAAAATCAAAGTTGTTAACCGTATTAGAGGAATGCGAATAACCCTTGAAATCGACGATTTTCTTTACAGCAAAGCCGAAGAGATGAAAATAGACATTAGAACCTTTCTCGAACTCAAGCTCTACGAATACATAACTGGAAGGGAATCCTTAGCCAATTCTAAGCCTCTCCGCTATCGGGAAATCAAGCCAGAATTCGAGAAATGGCTCAAGCAAAGAATAAGCTACGAAACAGCAAGGAAATACCTCCGACTCCTTGAGAACGTTAATGAGGTTTCGGTAAAAGAGATTTCGGAGATTTACGAGCAGATAGGAGACAAAAATAACTTCTCAAAAGCCGTGAGGAATCTCTTAAACTTTCTTGAGGAACGTTCCATCATATCCTCTCAATTCTCCCAAGAAATCAAGAAGGCAATCCCGATAAGAAGGAGCAAAGCGGACAGACAGATTCCGAGCGATCAAGAAATCGAGGAGGCTCTCTCGTATTTTGCGGGATTGCGGGAGGAATACAAGCTTTTGATTCTCATCCTGCTGTTTAGCGGGGCGAGGCTAAGGCACGTTTTGAGAATGCTCAAGGAATTCGAGCCGAGATACCTAACTGTCAAAGGAGAAATAGCAAGATACGAAGTCGAACACTTATCAAAGGGAGCGAAATCCGCCTTTTACATCTACATGCCGAGTTGGTTAGCTGATAAGCTTAGGAAGATCGATATAAACGAAAACGGAGTTAAATCAGCTCTAAACTATCAAGCCAAGTCTGGAAAGAAAGTATCCCCCAAGTATATCCGTAAGTGGTTCAACAACCTTCTTGTCAGGTTAAGAGTCGATAAGGATGTCAGAAACTTCATAATGGGTCGAATTGGTGAGATCAAATCAAGCGTTGAAGCCGACCACTACTTGGAGCTGTTACAACTGGCTGATGAAGAATACAAGAGAGTTCTTAAGAGTTTTCCGATAAAAAAGCTCGGTTGGACATCCATGGACTAAAATGAACTACGTTGGACAAAATTGGACTAACTTTTGGACTACCTTTGGACAACATTGGACAACTACAGGGTTTAGAGGTTACAACGCAAAAACTCAGGAGCTACCACTACTTTCAATTCTATTTTTTAAACTTTTAAAAACTCTGCATTTTGAAATCTGGTGATTCGGCAAGTCAAAAGGTTGAACACTCGATCAAGAACAATTATCGATTCTGAAAGATAAAATGTAGTCCAAAGTTTCTCGGTATATCCGAGACCGAGCTCAAGGTGTCAGGAATGCAATATTCCTTTTAATCATCTTAATTTCTTCGCTATACTTGGCAAACCAATCATCCAAAGCAACGAGAAAATCCATCAAAACCCTTCTAACTTCTGGATCTGGATAATTCTCGGCTAAATCTTTAACCTCAAACCATCTTTCTATCAATCTCCTTTCGACTTCGGGCAATTCGGCAAACTTGTTCATCTTTTCAAACCCAAATTGTTTTATACTTTCAAATTTTGATAGGGTTATGCGGCCGCCGGGATTTGAACCCGGGCAACGGGCTCGGGAGGCCCGTGTCCTGCC
>CAYYWO010000035.1:0-3788 GCA_964474885.1 Hadarchaeota archaeon (SeqCode) | reverse complement strand
AAGTCTTGAGGATGTGCGAAGTGGAAGAGCTGATTCTCGACAAAGGACCGGTAAGAGGCGCTCTGCAACGCTTGGGTGTTAAATTCAGGCACGAAAGCTTTGGAGAAAGGAGCTTAGTTGAATCCGTGTTCAGCTTTCAAGCAAAGGGCTAAGATTTTCTTCTGCTCGATTACTGTGAATTTCAAGAGGAGAGAGAAAAGGTTTGGAAGTCTAAGGTGGAGAAGGGCTTTAGAGTGCTGGAACAGGTTTTGCAGGATGTTTGTGTTCTACTTTAATGTAGTGAGGAGGTGTTATTAGGACACGCCTAGTTCTGAAATTTCCATTAAAAATTTTAGTTGCTAGAAAACTTTTAATTAGTGTTGACAACTCAATACATGATTGCCAAGTTTCTCAAAGAACACAATGCTGACTTCATAATTCTCCATGGTTCGAGTAACGATGCGAATTTCTATTATGCGACAAAGTTCAAAACTCACGACCCGCTGACATACATCGCAGGCATCGACGGTTCCGACATCCTTATAGTCCCTGAAATGGAAAAGAGGAGGGCGGAGAGAGAAAGCAGAGTTAAAGAAGTGGTTTCGCTAAACGACCTCGGATACATGGATAAATTAAAGGAGACGAGAGACGCTAAGAAAGCGTACCTCGACATTCTGGCGTCGGTTTTGAAGGAGGGGAGGTGCAGGAAGCTCCTTCTCCCTGAAGAACTGCCAACATACATTTCATTCGAGCTAATGAAACACTTCCAGGTTGAGGTTGTGAGAAATCCCTTTGCAGAACTTAGGATTATTAAAAGCTCTTCTGAAATTGAAAAAATTAGAGACACCAGTAACGCAATCTTGAGATGTGTTAAATGGGCGGTGGAGAACTTCAACTTTAAGACCTGTGAGGAGTTGAGGAGGACAGTTGAGGTTAAGCTGTTCTCTGAGGGGTATTTAGCGGAGAATACAATAGCATCATCAGGAGAAGCTTCCTCCAACCCCCACGAAATTGGAAGGGGGGAGATAGAGGATCACGTAGTTCTTGACGTCTTTCCGAAGAGTGTTGACCATCTTTACTACTCCGACTTTACGAGAACAATATTTCTAAGGAAAAATGCTGAACTGGAGGAGATGTACAAAGCAGTGGTTGACGCACAAAAAAAGGCGATTGGGATGATAAAAGATGGAGTTGATGCGAGAGACGTCCACCAGCTGGTGAAGGATGTGCTTAGCAGCTACGGATACAAGACGGAAAAGGGAGAAGGGTTCATCCACTCTACAGGCCACGGAATAGGACTTGAAGTGCACGAGGAGCCGAGGATTGGTGAGTTAAGCGTTGAGCTGAGGAAGGGAATGGTGGTTACTGTTGAGCCTGGGCTGTACTACTCCGAAATTGGGGGTGTAAGGGTAGAAGATACGGTGGTTGTGAGGAGGAAAGATTGTGAGATTCTCACACCCTTCGAGAAGTTCATAAGGCTCTACTGAGTTTTTGTTGGTGTGATGAAGTCCTTGGGTGCGGATTCAATGGGCTCGAGATATTTTCTCAGCACTTTCGGAATTTCAACTCTCCCGTCTTCCTGCTGGAAGTTCTCGATGATTGCTGTGATAGCTCTTGTTGTGGCGATAGCTGTAGAATTCAGAGTGTGGACAAAGCCCTTGCTCGGCTTACCCCTCTCTTCAGCAAACCTTATGTTGAGTCTGTAGCTCTGCCAGTCCGTGCAGTTGCTGCAGGAAACCATCTCCCTGTATTTTCCCTGAGCAGGCATCCATGCCTCAAGATCGTACTTTTTGGCCGCTACAATCCCCAAATCTCCGGTGCAGATGTTCACAATTCTGTACGGAATTCCCAGCCCCTGCCACAGCTTCTCTGCATTCTCCAAAAGTCTTTCATGCCAGTCCCAGCTCTCTTCAGGCAAGCAGAAGACAAACTGCTCAACTTTGTTGAACTGATGAACTCTGAATATCCCCTTGGTATCTTTTCCATGTGCTCCCGCTTCTTTTCTGAAGCATGGTGAAACTCCGGCATAAAGCAAGGGTAGTTCCCGTTCCTCCAGAACTTCATTCATGTGCATAGCAGCGAGAGGATGTTCACTCGTGGCAATCAGGTACAGGTCTTCATCTTCAATCTTGTATATCACCTCTTCAAAGTCGCTGAAGGCTGTGACTCCGCTGTAAGCCTCTCTTCGCATCATGTACGGTGGATTGACGACTGTAAATCCTGCCTTTTTGAGATAATCGAGAGCGTACATTGTCAAAGCAAAATCAAGCCAGACAAGGTCGTTCAGCAGGTAGTAAAACCTCGCTCCTGCAACCTTAGCAGCCCTCTCAAGGTCTGCCCAGCCGAAAATTTCTACAGCATCAGCATGGCCAACAGGCTTTACGTCAGTCACCTCATACTCCGCCATACCACCAGTCATCTCGACAAATGAATCCACGTCCTCAAAGTAGACCTTCGCCTTGCCCCAGTACTTTACTGGCACGTTCTCAGTATCGTCCTTCCCTACTGGAACGGTCTCGTGAATTATGTTCGGAATGGAAAGCAGAACCTCCTCAAGTCCAGCTTCAAGCTTCTTAAGCTCCTCTTCCGCTTTTTTGACCTCTTCTGAGACGGCCTTTGCCTCCTGTATGATTTTGCCTCTCTCTTCACCCTTCGCATCCTTCACCTTGCGTGCAAGCTCGTTTCTCCGCTTTCTTAGCTGGTTAACTTCCCTAAGTTTTTCTCTCCACTTCCTGTCAAGTTCTATTGCTCTGTCAACAATCTCAACGCTAAAACCCCTTCTTCTTTGAGACTCGTAAAGAATTTCCGGATTTTCACGAACCGCTTTAAGAATGCTCCACATCGAAAGGAGAAAAACCTCCTTGTTTATAAAAATACGCTTAGAAGCAGGGAAAAGTATACAAGGCCGAGAGTCATGCTTGCAAGCTTGTACATTTTTCTCGCCTTGATTCTGTCAGGAGAGAGAGCAAACCTTATCGCCTTTAAAAGGAAAATTGTCACTGCAGATGTAGATATGACGAGATAAAATACTCCAAGCGGAAGAAGAATATAGAGGCTTGCAGCTAAGACAAGCATCGCAGCGGTGGCAAGAACTATCATCCACGAAGCCCTCTCCATCCCCACCACAAGAGGGTACATTGGGATGTTAGCCAGCCTGTAGTCATCCTCGTAGTGCATTGAAATGTACCAGATGTGGGAGGGAATCCAGAGAAGAACGATTCCTGCAATTATGAAGCCCGGCAGGGTAAATCCTTGCACAGCAACCCACCCTGCCAGAGCTGGCATCGCACCTGCAAACCCACCCAAAACTATGGAGTAGGGACTTCTTCTCTTTAGAAGAACGGTGTAAACGATGATGTCAAAGAAGAGGCCGAGAAAAACTACAAGAGCGAACTCAAAGCTTATCAGGAATCCAAGTGTTTGACCGATGGCAAAAATTCCTACACCATAGGCAGCACATTCTGAGGGTTTCAAAACTCCTGCTGGAACGGGTCTTTGCCTAGTTCGGGACATTATGGAATCAATGTCCCTGTCGAGCCACATGTTGATTGCAGTAGTCCCGGAAATGGCCAGCCACATTGATAATGTAGCAATGACGAAATTAAAATCAACCCCTCCGCGGGCGACAATATAGGATACCAAGAAGGTAATCATGAGAAGGAAGGTCTGTTTCGGCTTGGTTACTTCAATTAACGCCCGGATTTTGTTCACGTAGCAAAGCTTCCTCAAAGTCAAAAAAGTTTTCGCATTTGTAGAGTGTGTTTAATATCCCACTTCCTTTATTCTAATTCTTAACAAAATTCTCAGTG
>CAYYWO010000034.1:0-3937 GCA_964474885.1 Hadarchaeota archaeon (SeqCode) | reverse complement strand
GCGGCTGAATAAAGAAATCGAGATTTTGAAAGCAAGTAAAGTACATCCAACAAATATCGATCTAATTCTGAAATTCCAAATTGTTGAAGGTATTAAACCCTCAAGAATTATCAGATACATGATGACATTCCGTACTGTTTGCGAGAGGTGGAAGAACAAACCGTTTAACGAGTGAAGTGTTGAAGATCTTAAAGATGTGCTAGTTGCTATCGAAACAAACGATTATACTCCTCAAACAATTAACGAGTTCCGAAAAGGCTTACGTAAGTTTTTCAAATGGCTAAAAGGCGAGAACTGGGAAGGATTAAAACTACTCAGAGGTGAGAGAAAAGATAACCGCAAACCAGATGTGCTAACAGAAGAGGAAATAATGAAAATGATTGAGGCAGCGAAAAATCCAAGGGATAAGGCTATTATTGCAGTAGGATATGAAGCTGGTCTGCGTATAGGTGAGCTCGCAAATTTGCGGTGGAAAGATGTAACTTGGACTGAGCACGGTGCTAAGATTAAGGTTCACGGTAAAACGGGGGAGCGAGTAATTCCAATTGTAATGGCAGCTCCATATTTGGCAAGGTGGATGCAGCACCATCCACACTACGACATGAATAAAGGAAAGCCAGATCCAAACGCTTTCGTATTCGTAAACATAGGCTCTCCGGGATATGGGCAGCCAATGGATTATAAAATGCTCAGCAAGGTTATTAAAAAGGCTGCAAAAAACGCTGGCATAGACAAGCGGGTATATCCACACATTTTAAGGCATTCACGTGCAACAGTTCTGGCAAACTATCTAACTGAAGCGCAGATGAATCAGTTCTTCGGCTGGGTTCAGGGCAGCGACATGCCACGTATATATGTCCATCTAAGCGGAAGAGACATAGACAAAGCAATTAACAAGATATACGGCTTAGAAGTTGAGGAAGAAGAGAAGGAGAAAATGGCAAAGCCCGTAAAGTGTCCCCGCTGTGGTTACATGAACGCTCCAACAGACAAGTATTGTGGAAGGTGTGCTCTAATCTTGGACGAGAAGGAGAGACTGAGAATCCAGATGGAAGAACCAAAAGTGATGGGAGAAATAATGAACATGCTGTTACAAAATCCAGAACTCATGGAGAAATTCAAGGAAATGCTAAAGCTTATAGAACTCGTGGAGCGGAATCCAGAAACTATGAAGACTATTCTAAACAGTCTGCAGCGTGGTTAGGCACGAATTTGAGTGTGTTGTTTTTCTTTCAGTATCCTTTTCAATTTAGCAATAATCTTGCCATCGTACATTTCATCGAGCAGTGTTAGTGCTCTTGCGACGGGGCTACCATTTAAAGCAAGTTTTATTAACATATCCTTATCGATGTTAAATACTTCCAAGCATATACATATTTACGTAGAAGTATATTTAAGTTTTCTCTTCTGATAAATCAACTTCTCAGAAAGGCATATATACTCGATCGATTTAAGCTATATATACGTTGAAGTAAAGATGTGTAAGGAAATAGGGGGATGGATGTATGAGTAATGGTAGCTTGAAAACGACGGTTACATTGGATCCCGAAACGAAGCTGATGGTGAGCGTGTTGTCTGGACTTTTTAGCGTGGACATGAAAACACTAATTCATTCGGCAATAAAAGTTCTGTATGAGTATGTTAAAGCGTACGAGCTCCCGCCAGAGGTTGCGGAATCTCTTGATAATCTAATAAAATACGGAGAGAAGGTTGAAAAGCCACTTAATGAGGTTGTTGAAGGGATCGTATCTGCTATTCGAGAGGGAAAAGGCTTCAAAGTTGAGGGAGCTATAAAGAAGAAAAAGTAATTTTTTATTTTTCGCTATTTTAATTATTATTTTATCTTAGGTATTTGGAGAGAATACCTCAATCTACTAGGAAACTCCGTTAAAGTGGTGGTACCCTGATGCAAAATGTCAAAAACTTAATTAAAATTTTAAAAAAACAAAGAGAAAATGGAATCAATGCAAAAGAAAAAACACTCAATTGGTCATATAATTTACGTCGCATTATATGGTGCGTTAATAGTATCCACCATTGTGTTTTACAATTCTGCAAATTTGGTGAAGTTTGTGTATGTGGGATTGATAACAATAGCACTAGGGATCGTTTTTATTTTGTGGTCAAGCCAATCACGAAAGAAAGGACAAATAAGAGAGAACATTAGTAAGGATGTTCTCGTTGAGAGTGGAATGTATGCCTTCGTTCGTCACCCTGAATTCTTAGGACATATGCTAATAATTTTTGCATTAGTCATTATTTCACAGCACTGGATTAGCTTGATTATTGGTGTAATTCTAATTATTTTGTTATGCTTTGCTATGATAGAAGAAGAAAAAAGAAATATAGAAAAGTTCGGCGAGTCATACAGAGATTACATGAAAAGAGTACCAAGAATAAATTTGCTAGTTGGAATTATGAGAAAAATTAGAAAAAGGGCATGAAATAGTGATACTTTTAACAATAATGGGGCAAAAGATAATTTTTCACCTGCTTTAAATGAGTTGAATTCAAGATTTAAGTTTTAAAAGCTTTAATAAGCTATTTAGCACTATAAATTTAAGCTAGCTCTCGTATGACGTGTCAAGAATAGCAACAAAAAATAGATAGGAAGAGATACAACATATGCGACCCGTTCTAAGGCAATTAGTGGATTATGTTAAGTCTACAAAAGTCTTTCGGAGGAATAAGGAAGATGTAGAATTAAATATATTAGCAGCACTATTATACTTCTTTGATCTTTCCTTGAGGAAAACAAGTGATCTTCTTTCCTTTTTTGAAGGGATAAGCCATGAATTGGTCAGAATTTACTACCATAGGCTTAAGAAAGTTCTAAAGCAACCAAGAAAGAAGGAAAGAAGACTCAGTGCTATAGAGGCAAAGCTAAAGCTAGAAAATAACCAGATCTTTGTATTGACTGCTGTGGATGTTGATACTGATGAATGCTTAGGGCTTCTGAAGATAGAACTAGCTTTCATGCTTATGTTTTCCTTAAAGAAGTCCTAAAGTACTGCGAAAACAAGCCAGAAATAGCTGTTGATAGAGGATTTTGGCATAAATGGGCTTTGAAAAGGTTAGGTTAAAATACAGACACGAAACTTGGTAAAGAAATGCTGTTGAAAGAATCTTTTTCAGACTTAAAGGGAGAACAAAGAGTGGAATAGATTTCCGTTCAGATGCTCTTTTGACTACGTTCAGGGCTGGCTAGATAGTTTTATGGCCTTCTATAACTATTCGAGGTGTTTATCTTGACAGTCTCTCATCCAGTTAAATACTTGCAAATACCAGGAAGAATTTCATAAGCTTCAAGCTCTTTTAAAATCTTTAAGAGTTTTTTCCTATTCTCACGGATTTCATTGAGAATTGTTTTTAAGCTCTTTTCATTTTCCTTAACAAATTTCTTAACCCTATCATCGCTAAAAATTTCGTAAATTGTTCTTGCCACGTCCTCTTTGTTTAATTCTTCTTCCTCTTCTTTACAAACAATTATCCACGCTCCAAATGTGAACTCTTGTACCCTTTTCCCGTGAACGCTTCTTATACTAGCATTTACTCTTTTTAGAACTTCCTCGAAATTCAAATAACGATCAAAGCTACCATACGCAATAGTATCGACTATTACACCAGCCAAAGCATCAGCAGACCATCCAACATCATTCTTCTTAATCTTTAACTTTCTTTCTCTGAATATCTCATTTAGAATGTTTTTCGGTTCTTTAGTCAGTTTCTCTTTCTGCAATAGCTCTTGGATCTTCTAAATCTTTGGGGAGATGATTCCCTAAATCTTCATAAAGAGGATCAGATTTAATTTCCTCAAAGCTACGGTAGTATTTTCTGAATTCCAACGATTTACTCTCAAACTCCTCAATCAGAGGCTTTATTATCTTCTTTTTTAAATCATTTGTGTGAGCAAGCAATAGTCTAAATTTTCTCTCTT
>CAYYWO010000033.1:0-4292 GCA_964474885.1 Hadarchaeota archaeon (SeqCode) | reverse complement strand
GGGAGGGAGCGGCCTACTTCTTCATCTACGGCCCCACACCCTCCCAGGTCCTGGAGAAGTTCACCTCCCTGGTGGGCAGGTCCCCCCTTCCCCCCCTCTGGGCCCTGGGCTACCATCAGTCGCGATACTCCTACAAAAACCAGGAGGAGGTGCTGAGCATAGCCAGGGAGTTCAGGCGCAGGCGCATACCGTGCGACGCCCTCTACCTGGACATAGATTTCATGGACGGGTACAGGTGCTTCACCTGGCACCCGAAGCGCTTCCCGGATCCGGATGGCATGATAAAGGAGCTCGAAAAGCTTGGCTTCAGGCTCGTAACGATCGTGGACCCGGGGCTGAAGGCCGACCCTAGCTACGCCCCCTACAGGGAGGGGGTGGAGAGGGGTTACTTCCTCAGGTACGAGGACGGGCGGGTGCTTGAGGGGTACGTGTGGCCCGGGAAGTGCGCCTTCCCCGACTTCTCAAGGCAGGAGGTGAGGGAGTGGTGGGCCAGGCTGCATAAAGAGCTGCTGGGGAAGGGGGTGTCGGGCATATGGAACGACATGAACGAGCCCGTCCTGCGGAACATCTCCCCGAACCTCTCCGCCCTCTTCAACCTGCCCGCCCGGCTCAGGCGCCTGCACGTGGAGCGTGCGCGGATGGGCGGGAAGCCCTTCAGGCGCCTGAAAAACTACTACGCCGTCTACCAGGCCCAGGCAACCTGGAGGGCCTTTGAGCTGTACCGCCCGGGCAGGAGGCCCTTCATCCTCTCCCGCTCGGGGTGGGCAGGCATCCAGAGGTACGCGGCGGTCTGGACGGCTGACAGCATCTCCACCTGGGAGCACCTTAAGCTGAACCTGGAGCTCATCCTGAGCATAGGCCTTTCCGGCATACCCTTCGTGGGGGCGGATATAGGCGGGTTCACGGTGCTTGCCCCGCGCAGGCCCTTCCTCGCCCGCTGCTCCCCCGAGCTCTACGCCCGCTGGCTGCAGGTGGGAGTCTTCTACCCCTTCTGCAGGACCCACAACTGCAAGCCGGGCAGGTACCACGAGCCCTGGAGGTTCGGGGAGAGGGTGGAGCGGATAGCCAGGAAGTTCATCCGCCTCCGCTACAGGCTCCTCCCCTACCTCTACTCCCTGTTCTGGGAGCACCGGAGGAACGGCATGCCCATAGCTAGGCCCCTCTTCCTGCACTGGCCTCGGGTGGAGGAGTGCTACAGGGAGGACGAGTTCATGTTCGGCCCCTTCCTGCTCGTCGCCCCCGTCCTGGAGAAGGGACAGTGCTCCAGGCAGGTGTACCTGCCCCCCGGCAGGTGGTTCGACTTCTGGTCTGCCCGGGAGCTGGAGGGGGACAGGTCCGTCCGGGCTGAGGCGCCCCTGGAGCACATACCCATCTTCGTGAGGGCGGGTGCCCTCATCCCCACCTGGCCAGCCATGGACTACGTGGGGGAGAGGCGGGTGGAGGAGCTCAGGATATGGTTTTACCCCGGTGAAGGGGAGTTCGAGCTCTACGAGGACGACGGGGAGAGCCTGGAGGCGGACTTTTCCGTGCGCTCCCTGCGGTGCAGGCGGTCAGGGTACTGGTTAGAGGTCACCATCGGGGCGAGGAGGGGCACCTACACCTGGCCCGAGCGCAGGCTGGTCTTGGAGCTCAGGGCCGGGCAGCCCAGGAGGGTGAGGGTGGACGGCAGGGAGCTCCCCCCTTCCAGGGAGGTCTCCATGCCGGACGACGGGCGCAAGCACGTGGTTCGAATTACCCTTGGTTGAACGAGAGTGCAAGCAAAGCCTCGGTCTTCTTGAGCTGCCCCGTGACCGGATCCACCTCGAGCCTGAGGCCTTCCAGAGCTTCGACCCCTAGAGTGGCTGCATCCTTCTCCTCAGCAAACACCACTATGCGTGTGGCCCTCTCGCCCATACACTCCATGAGGGCCTCGCCTATCTCCCTCTCCAACATCCTCCCGTCGACCGTCCTGAACTTCCAGGATCCCTTGGGCCTGATGCCCAGCCTCTCCAGAACGTGCCTGGGTATCCAGCTGTACGTCGAGCCCGTATCCACTAGGAGCTCGACCTCCTCAGATCTCGAGAGATCCGGACTGTAGAGCTTTACCTTCGCCGAGGTGTGCCCCACTATCCCACCATTCAATCTTCTCCTCACGCATTAAGGCGGTGCGCGTGCCATGCATTCTCGTAGTCGTGCGAGCAATGTTTAGGTGTTACAAACAACCTCGGCACTGTTACAAACACTTCAGATACAAACCAGTCGCCTCAGCACGACCCGCTCACCTTCTTCAAGAAGCACCTTGCCTGGTAGGGCCCGAAACGCACCTCTCCCTCCACTTCCCGAAGCTCCCCGGTGAACAGGTCCACCTCCCGCGCAGGCCCCTGCACCCTGAGGGTGGCCCGGTCCCTCCAGATGTTCGCGACGAAGCGCAGCTCCTGCCTCCCCACCAGCCTGCGGTGGACCCTCAGGTGCTCCGTCCGCCTCCCGCGGGGCTTCTCCCTCCCGAGCAGCTTCCGCAGCAGCCTCCTGTTCGCCCTGCTTGCGGTGAGCCCGGAAGAGGTCCGGATGTAAACCGCACCCTGGGGGCTCAGGTGCACCCTACTCACGGAGGGGAAGGGGAACTTCATCAGGATGTACTCCAGGTTGGGCATGATCCACTGGTAAAGCGTCAGCCAGGGGAGCTTGTGGTGGGCTAGGAGCATCTGGGGCCTGGGCTCCAGCCCGAACACCTTTCTGCTCCACTCCCTGCACTTCCCTAGGAAGGGTAGCCAGCTCGTGAAGATGAGCCTAACCCGCCTGTCCATGCACCTCTCCAGGTGCTCCCTCACCTCCTCCGGCAGGTAGCTGGCGGCCGGGATGAGCAGGGCGGAGTAGCGCTCCTGTCCGAGGCGGAGCTCCCCCCTCCCGATCCTGCAGTCCAGCAGCATGCGCTCGTCTAGGAGCTCGTAGTCCAGGTGCAGGCACCCGAGCAGCACGTGCAGGTTCTCGAGCTCCGCGGCCATGGCGTTCTGGTACTTGTTCAGCAGGCTGAAGTCGTGGTGGGCGAAGAAGGACTCCACGGGGTACAGGACGGCCACCTCCGGCTGGTGCACGCCCTGGGAGAGCAGGTAGGAGCACCTCCGCACGTATTCCGCGAAACGCCCGTACTCAGCCCAGTAGGGTGCCTGGTAGAACTGGCTGGGTGGGTAGTCGTGCTTCCTGAAGCCCCTGGTGGAGAGGTAGAAGGCGTGGGGGACGATCATGTTTATCCCGTTCACGAAGAGCCAGTTCACCAGCCTGTACATGTCACCCATGGTCAGCCCCCACCCCGAGGCACCGAAGACCTCGCACAGCACGCGCTGGGTGCCCTTATAGTGGGCGACGGAGGCAGCTATCCTGGGGAAGCAGCCCCCCTGCTTCTTAGTCAGGTGATCGATGCCGGGCACGTGCATCTGCCTCAGCACCTCGAACAGGTTCCCCTGGCACCTGACCTGCAGGGGCCCCGGCTCCTCAGCCAGGACGTGCCCCACGTAGAGCACCCCGTGCCGCTCGCACCACTCCCTCAGCCGGGCGTGGTAGTTTTTCGTGTAGAGCTCCGTCACGAGCTTCCAGTAGTCCACCCTCACCCTCCAGGCATCCCGGGTGCCGTGCCAGAGGGCCTTCGCGTCCAGGGGGTACCCGTACCTGCGCCTGAACTCCGCCTCGAGGCCCCGGGTCCAGGGGGCGGGGGAGACGGCGGACACCATCCTGAAGTGGTGGACGAGGGTTACCTCGTCCGTGAAGAAGGAGCGGATGGTCCGCCCGAAGAGCCTCCTGAACCTCTTCCAGTACTGCTCGTGGGTGAGCCTGAGGAACTCCCGCACGGGTGAGGGCTTCAGCAGGTCTATATAGTTGTCGTCCCTGATTACCCTGCCATCGGGCTCCAGGTACTCCATCTGCATCCCGGGCTCCCCGCAGACCCTCATGCCCGCGGTCCCCGAGGGCCAGTCCAGCTCGTCGTAGATGCCCACCAGCATGCCCTCTTTTTCCGCGATCTCCAGGATGTCGGAGACCAGCCTCCACCACTCCTCCTTCAGGTAGGGAACCTCCACCCTCTTCCTGGCCTCCGTGAAGTACCTGTCCAGCCTCGCCCCGACCAGCCCCATGAAAAGGGTCCCGCTGGGAGGGATGGGCACCCTAGGCTCCTTCACGGGCGGGACCTCCAGGCCCCTGCGGGGGTGGATGAAGAACCCGTACACGCCCTTCCGCTTCATCTCCCTCAGCTGCTCCTCCAGGGTCCGCCTGTCCGCGAGCTCGTTGATGAACCAGAATGGGAAGACCGTGTACTCCTTCGG
>CAYYWO010000032.1:0-4314 GCA_964474885.1 Hadarchaeota archaeon (SeqCode) | reverse complement strand
TTGAGAAATTCCTTGAGGAGAATGGTATAAAGCACATCGTCGCAAGAGTAAACCACCCACAAACGAATGGTAAGATCGAGAGATTCTACGGGACTCTTGAAGATAAAGCCAGATACTTTGAAACTCTGGATGAGTTTGTAGAGTGGTATAATTGCAAAGCTGACATGAGTCTCAATCTGGAGGAGTTGGAGACTCCTTATCAAGCATTTCTGAGAAAGCTCCCACCTGAGAGAGTTTTGGGTTACTGCTGGAGGTGGTTCGATGGCGGGAAATAATTTTAGGAAATCACAGTGAAAAGAAAACTACTTCCCTCTTCTACCATCTTGAAGCACACAACTACTGGGCAACCACACCTAAAGACGGCTAACGGATAGCCAGTAATGGGAAAATCCACACTACTGCCGGTTCCGGTGGTAAAGGTTAGCCTCAATAGACTCCGATTTTGCTGAGGGCAGAGGTAGTTGCTGAAATTTTGTATCACCCTAGTTTCGCATTCCTTCTTGAAGTCATATCTGGAGAGTGTTGTGAGCACTTGCAGAAGTGTTCAATGTCTTTTTGTATTGCACAAACAAAAAATCTATTTTTACCACTCAGCCAATTCAAGGCATGGAACTTAAGTTTGATGAAAGGGGCTTAATTCCTGTCGTAGTCCAGGATGTGAGGACAAAGGAGGTTTTGATGTTAGCCTACGCTAATGAGGAAGCTATCAAGCTCACTCTCAAAACAGGTTACGCTCACTACTGGAGCAGGAGCAGGAAGAAGCTATGGAAAAAAGGAGAAACTTCTGGAAATGCTCAAAAAATAGTTGAGATCAGGTATGACTGCGATTGCGACGCTCTGCTCTACATAGTCGAGCAAAAAGGAAATGCCTGCCATACGGGTAATTATTCATGCTTCTACAGGAGGTTGGAAGGGGATGAAGTACGTTGTTGATACGAGTGTGGTTATTTCCGGAAGATTCACCAAGGTGGTGCAGTCTGGTGAGGTTAGGGGAACGATAATAATTCCAGAAGCCGTCATTGCAGAACTTGAGGCTCAGGCAAACTTCGGAAAGATGACGGGCTTTCAGGGGCTAAGTGAAATTGAAAAGCTGACAAAGCTCGCAAAGGAAAAAGGTTTCGAACTAATTTTTGCCGGAAAAAGACCGACATTGGAACATATACGCCTCGCAAAGGGAGGGGAGATAGACAACCTGATAAGAGAGGTTGCCGCTGAGTTCGATGCGGTTCTTGTCACCTCTGACAGAGTTCAGCACTTGGTGGCGAGGGCTAAGGGCATAGAAACGATCTACGTGAAGCCTGAGGTAATAAGGCCTGAGGAGACGAGGATAATGTCATTCTTCACTCCAGATACAGCAAGCGTCCATCTGAGGGAAGGAGTGCCACCTTACGCAAAAAGAGGCAGGATCGGAGAACTGAAGCTTGTCAAACTTGACGAAAAACCGATGAGCTACGAGGAGCTCAGCGAAATAGCGAATGAAATTCTGGAAGCAGCGAGGCAGGATGAGGACAGCAGCATTGAGATAGAGAGGAGAGGAGCTACAGTTGTTCAGCTCAGAGAGCTGAGAATAGCCATCGCAGAGAGACCGTTTTCTGACAGGATGGAGATCACTGCGGTAAGACCGATTGCTCAGGTTTCCATTGATGAATACGGTGTCAGTGAGGAGTTGAAGAGGAGAATCGTGGAAAGGCAGAGGGGTATACTTATTGCAGGCCCGCCTGGGGCTGGGAAGTCAACGTTTGCAGCGAGTGTGGCAAACTTCCTGCTGGAGAATGGATATATTGTCAAAACGATGGAGAGTCCGAGAGATTTGATGGTGAGAGATGAGATCACCCAGTATGCTCCACTTGAAGGTGACATGTCCCTCACTTCCGACATTTTGCTTCTCGTAAGGCCCGACTATACAATTTATGACGAGTTGAGGAGAACCTCAGACTTCCAGGTGTTTGCAGACATGCGACTTGCAGGAGTTGGAATGATTGGTGTCACGCATGCAACGAGGGCAGTTGATGCGATACAGAGAATGATTGGCAGAGTGGAGCTTGGAATGATTCCACAGGTTGTTGACACCGTAGTCTTCATTGATGCAGGTAAAATCGTGAAAGTTTACGAGCTTTCATTCACAGTCAAAGTGCCGACAGGGATGACCGAAGCCGATCTGGCAAGGCCGGTGATAGAGGTGAAGGACTTCGAGACTAAGAACCTTGAATTCGAGATTTACACCTACGGTGAGCAGGTTGTTGTGATGCCCATTGAGATGGACGAAGACCTGAAGGCAGCGCTCGTGGAGAAGATTTCGAAGTATGTTGATGATTTTGATGTTGAGATGGTTGGCAGGAAGGCTGTGATAAAGGTTCCCGAAAAGTACATTCCCACTCTGATCGGCAGAAAGGGCAGGAGGATAAAGAACATAGAGGATGAGTTCAAGGTTTCTATAGACGTAATCCCGAAGGAGTTTGAGGAGGAGGTTGAGGCAAAGGTTGAGGAGAGCGGAAAGCACTACATAATTCACGCGAAGGGGCTTGAGGGCAGAACTGTCGATGTACTTGCGGGTGATGAGTATCTTTTCACAGCCTTGGTTAGCAGAAAGGGCTGGATAAGAATAAGGAAGGACAAGGAGGGTGGAAAGAGTTTAAGGCTCGCCTTGGCTAAAAACCTGCCGATACGGCTTAAGGTGGTCGGTTGAGGTACCTTTTCGGCCTTATCTACATTTTTTCCGCACTACTTGCCTTAGCGGCGATGCCGAAGTATGAAGAGGCTGGAATAGTCGCCTTCGAGAACCCCTCCGATGTTTCTAACTCCCTGCTTTATTTTGGCCTTATTATCGCTTTTACGGCATTCATCCTAATTGCCGTCAGATATTCGGCGGTTTTGAAGGCAGTCATATACTTTCTTACTTTCCTTTCCATATTCTATGTTCTATCTCCTTTTGTAGGGGCGCTGTCAGTCGTAATCGCCATTCTCGTGGTTTTTCTGCTTATCAAAAAGCCTCACTGGATCGTCATAAACTTCTCGGCACTTATGCTTGCCGCTGGAATTACAGCAATTTTTGGCATAAGCCTTGAGCCTCTGCCGGTCATAATACTTCTCGCAATCCTCGCAATCTACGACATCATCTCGGTTTACAGAACGAAGCACATGATCAGCCTTGCTGAGTCAGTTACAACCATAAACGCACCCATGCTTTTCGTCATACCGAGAAAGGACGGGAATGCATACATGGGGGTTGGAGATGTGGTGATGCCGAACATACTCGTCGCTTCTGCTCAGTATTTCTCTAATTCTCCTGCCATAGGTTTCATCAAACTTCCAGCTTTGTTTGCTTTAATTGGAGGACTTCTGGGGCTGATGGTCTTGCTTTACATCATCGAAAAGCGCGGAGGGGCGCATCCTGGTTTGCCTTTTGTGAATTTCGGTGCGATAGCCGGATACTTTTTGGGGTTGGCTGTGGTGTAGTCGGGTAGTTATTATTTCATTGCAGCTACATCCACACCCAAAAAATTAGAATTTATGCTTGAGCGTGGAAAACTCACAAAATCCGTGAGAGAAAAAGCATATATTCCGTAAACATTTGTGACGAATATGATTGCGATACTCTCAAACCTGCACTCGAATCTTCCAGCGTTTGCAGAGATTCTGTCAGGAGTTGAGAGACTGAAGGAAGAAGGAGTGGATGTGAAGAAAATTTACATCCTTTCCGCCTTTGGATTGATGCCTTATCCCGAGGAAACTTACAAGCTTCTATCAGGGGGCCAAGGAAAGATCATCAGCGTTGTTTCGGGAAAGTACGACAGACTGCTTGCAAAGTGGAATGAGCTGAGTGACGAGGAGAAGGAAGAGTTAGTGGGAAGAGAGCTGATGGATGTGATCGACCTCTACTGGGACATGCTTGGTCGTGAGGGCAGAAAGTGGGTCAGAAACATGACTGAAAAGTTCATTGCTGAAAAGTTCGACTGGAATGAGTTCTACTCCACCTATGGACTTCTGGAGAATCCCGACGAGATGCCAGCTGAAAAACCACCCAACTTATTATGAAGCAAAGTTTGCGGATCTTAAGAAATACGAAGTGATAGCAGTAGCAGGAAGAGAACCTTACGCGGTAAACGCCAAGATTGGAAAGATAGTCTGCCCTGGGATTGCCGGACTTGGCAAGGAGCCAACTTTTGCACTCGTGGACACAAAAACGCTTCACGTATCATTCGAAACCTTCAGCTACAACATCAAAGAGGTCGAAGATAGGATAAGGGAGCTTGACGTCCCTGCTCTTTAAATCAGGCTTATCAAGAGAATTCTTAAGCCTCAGCAAAATCCCTT
>CAYYWO010000031.1:0-4412 GCA_964474885.1 Hadarchaeota archaeon (SeqCode) | reverse complement strand
GTCTTGCTCTCGGGTGCTTGGAACCTGAAGCTCAGGTTCTCGAAGGCAGAGTCCAGCCTCCAAGAATACTCGCTGTGGGCTGCGAACTGGTTTCCGTACCAGCGCCTGAAGATGACGGTGAACTGCCGGGTCTCCGAGCAGTTCTCGAAAGAACCCGCGATCGCCCAGACCCTCCAGTAGTAGGTGCCGTTTTCGTACCCCGCCAGCCTCGTCCAGCGGTTATCCCCTACCACCACCACGTTGTCCACCACCTGGGTGAACTCCGGATCCGAGGCCACCTCCAGCCTGTGGGCTTCCGCCCCGGGGGAGTTCTCCCACCTGAAGGTGATGCATACCTCCGTGAACCTTACCGCCTGATTCTCGGGGGAAACCAGAACCGGACCCGGGAGGGTTGTGCTGATCGAACCTGTCCAGGACTCCAGCATGCACCAGCTTGCCCGGCTGGAGCAGCTGCAGGTGAGGGCTTCCAGCTGCTCCCACTGGGCGGGCGCCCGGCCCGTACCTGACCAGCTCTCCAGCTGCCTCCAAGTGGCGATCGTGAGACAGAACCAGGCCGAGTTCTCCCCCACATTCCCTGCCTTGTCCCTAGCGCAAACCCTCCAGTACCAGGTGCCCACGGGCAGGCCCGAGAGGTGGTAGATGTTGTCCGTGTTCTCGAGCACGTACTCGGGGCTGGAGAAGTCGGGTGAGTCGTCCACCCAGAGGGTGTAGTTCTCGTAGTTCTCCTCCGGGACCGTCCACTCATCCACGTTCTCCGTCCACCTGAACACCAAGGGCTCACCTCGCGAGATGTATGAGTCGTTCTCGGGCTGGAGGTTGGTGACGGGGCCAGGTGGGGTGACATCCACTGTCAGCCTCCATGTGTCCGACCAGTTCTCGTACCCCGCCCCCAGGGCAGCCACTCTCCAGTACCACCTCCCCTCCGGGAGCTCGTTCTCTATTTCCAGCGTGGTCACGTCAGCCGGGATGTTCGAGTTGTCGTACGTGTTCTCGCCGTCCGAGAAGTTCGGATCGTTGTCGATGACGAGCCTGTAGCCCGTCTCATGATCGACATCAGTCCACTGAAAGGTGGGGCGGTTGTCGTTGGTGAATGTGTTGTTCTCCGGGCTCACGAGCTGGGGGCGACCCGGCCCATAGACTACCACGCGCACGTAGTCCAGCATGAGGGAGGTTCGGACGTAGTCGTTATCTGACTGGAGGAAGCGGACATGCAGGTTGTCATCTCCGTTTCCCCCGTTGGAAAGATGGTCTGAAAGGACGGTATACGTGAACACGGCTGGACTTTCTTTCGTAGCTTCATGATTGTCCAAGGTGCCTACGGTCACCCAGGTCCCAGAGCTGAAATCGTAAAGTTCTAGGTCAAAGTTTTCCTGATCCCCAGCCAAATAATACTCTACTTGGAGCTCGACGGAGGTTCCCCGGGGGATGCCCGAGATCCTCTGCTCTACATCAGCCCTATAAGCATCGCATACAATTGAAATGTTGTCAGCACCGATGTCAATTATAGTCGCCCCGGCCGCCAAACCGGTTCCTCCGGTTCCTTGGGCGAGCATGTAGACCCTGACGTTGTCCACCTCGCTCTGAACCGTGTAGGAGTTCCCCTGCAGTTGCCATCCGGTATCCCCGCTGCTGGTGTCCGAGTCCTCAAAGATGGTGACCCAGCTCCCCCCATCGCGAACCTCCAACCTGATGATCGAGCTATCTATGGTTCCTGGGCTCCCAAACCAACCTGCGCTACCGGGAGAATTATACTTTCTCCAAGCGAAGCTGATGTTGAGTGAGCAACCAGCGGGAATGGGTCCTATCGGCTGGAACCAGTAAGCCTCGATAATGGAGGTGCTGCCTCCTGCATCGCCTTTGATGTGTGCATGGGCGCACCAGTCTCCTGTGACGTGCTCATACAAGTCAATATAAGCCTCCGAATTCGCCTGCTGCTGGAGGATCACGTTTTCCCAGGGAGCGGGATCCCCTTGATCCCAGTCCCCGTTCTCAACCTGCTCCCATCCCCCGTACCCACTCTCATGAACGTTCTCGTAGTTCCCGTCGTCCACCTGCACGTTTTCGAAGCTTATCGTGCCCCCCTCGTAGACTATCTCGGCGGACGGGTAGACGATGGCGTAGACGGAGAAGCCGTCGGACTGGGCCAGGTACCTGACGGTCTTAGAGTCCTCCTGAAGGATCCGGGTCGGGAGCCCGCGCCACTCCCCCTCGAAGTGGTACAGGCGGATGCTGTGCGGGCTCACCCCCTTCCGCCTGAGCCACTCCCTGGGTACCTCGAACTCCACCTGGACGCCCCCCAGGTCCGAGTTGGGGATGGAGCAGGACAGGTCCAGCCAGCTGTAGACCGAGAGCCCAGGATAGATGTAGGTGGTGCCCCTCACCTCATGGGTGGATGGAATGGGCGGGACGTGATCCGGTCTGCCTGATAGCTCCCTCACGTTCACCCAAGCAAGGCGCACCTCCCTGAGCACCTTGAGCCTCACTTGCCTCACGGGGATGCCTCCCCGCATCTGGACGGGAACCCAGGCACCCGGCCTGAGCTCGGAGAACCAAACCTTGCACCACCCCCTCCCTACGAGGCTGTGCACGTTCTCGACGGCGCCAGCCCTCCTGTCAAGCTGCCTCCATCTTTGACCACGGGGGGCCGGTTGTTGAGGGCTTGCCCGAACCTCAGGGTTCTCCCTCGCTTTTATCCTTGGGAAGCTGCAGCTGGGAGAAACCTTCACCGAGTCCCTCACCAGCTCAACCCTGTACCTGAGCCATGCCCCCTCCAACCTAGCCGGGGACTCCACCCGCCTGTTCTCCCTGTCCGTCCAGGCCCAAACGCTCACCTCGGAGCACGCGGACTCCCAGCCCAGCACCCTGGCCTCCACGTTCTCCACCCCCACCAGCCTCAGCCAGAGGTCCGAGCCGCAGAGCCACCCAGGTTGCACGGGTACGGAGAGTTGCAGCCCGTTCTCTGATCTAGCAAGGAGGACCTGATTCTCGGGGTGCCAGAGGTGCCAGACATAGATCTCCCCCGAGCCCGAGGCCCGGAGCTCCAGCGTCAGGTTCTCGACCAGCTGAAGGTCGAAGCGCAACCCCTCACCTGCCGTCCCGTCGGGGAAATTGTCCACGGGGATCGGGTAGAAGCAGAAGTTCTCCACCAGCCTGGGCTCGTTCTCCTCCCACTCGAGCTCCCAGACTGACCCACTTAGGAAGAGTCCGGAGGTGTACGCCCCGCACAGGAAGCCCTTCCTCAGCCTCAAGACGCCGTTCACGTTTTCGACATTCTCGAAGAGCGGCTCCTCAGGAGAGGAGGGGCTGGGGAGGGAGAAAACGGGGGGAAACATCAGAAGGCAAACTAAAATGACCGATGCAAATCTCCGGAACAAAATATTGCTTCCTAGACTAGCTGGGAGCTGGACTAGCCCCTTATTTTTCCAACTATATTTGTCCCCCCTCCCCAATCAGGCCCGCCGAGTGGCCGCCTTTTTTAAGTGGCTACCTACCTATGGGTTTTCGGCTTATCCCGAAAATAAACTAAAGGCTGGCGTTAGTTCATAGTAGTAATAGCGTTCAGCAAAATCCCGAAACCTTAAAAAATTAACTCAATGACAAGAACGCGGCTGTACTTTTCTAGTCCCCAGCAGGTTAGAACCTATTGAGAAACGCTTATTTTGAGTCCCGGCTCTTACTCGATAACAGTTTCGGAGAATTAGGATGCTACTTTTAACAAAAACAAAAACTCTCAAAAAAAGCTTACGATTTTTCTGCCCAGTCCCGGTAAAGTACGGCTCAACCTGTTGAACGAGAGAGCTGTAGGCAGAAAGTCGAGTATGCCGCGCTCGCCCCCGAATCTCTCCCCAGTAGACCGTCCTGACCGAAATCTCCTTTGTACTTAATATCGATGTGAAAAGTAAGCTTAGCTACACCCATAACCAATAGAAAATCAGTCTTATCTTCTCTTCCATCTACTCTCTTTTAAAGAGGATGAACTCAACAGGTGGTGGTGACCAGCGGCTCGCAGATTAGAGCATACACAATCAAGCACAACCAAGTCGGGGACTTCATAACCGCCTACCAGGCGTGCTCCAGCAGGCGATAGACGAGATATGGCAGCGCATCCGGTGGGTCGAGCGGCCCGTGCGGAAGCGGAAGATCCGCGGGGTCAGATACACCGCGAAGAGGCCGTCCATCCTGCCGAAGAGCAGGAAGTTCAAGCAGCACGTGCTGCGCCACAGCCATGGAGGCTGGGGCTACCGAAGCACCGTCGACTCCACCATCAAGCAGGCATACTTGATCCCCCGCTCCTGGCGCAGGAACTGCCTCAAGGGGGAGTGCCCGAGGGTCAGGCGGAGGTTCGTCCGCATCAAGGAGACGCTTTACGTGCTGCGCGACCGGAAGCTCCGGATAACGCTCGAACCTAGAAA
>CAYYWO010000030.1:0-4678 GCA_964474885.1 Hadarchaeota archaeon (SeqCode) | reverse complement strand
GGGCCCTTATCTCGTTCTCCATCTTCATGGCCTCTATGATGAGGAGCACATCGCCCTTCCTGACCTCATCTCCGACCCTGACCTTAAGGGAGACGACTTTCCCGGGCATGGGCGATAGTATGGCCCCTCCCACGGGCTTGATGACCGATCTGGGTCTTCTGACCCCCGGCTGGGTCAATTCCCGCCTGATCTTATTTGCCTCCCAAGAGGAGCTCTTGAGTAGCGGCTCCAGTTCCACACGGAAGGGTTTACCTTCTACTTCGACCTCGAAGGCCTGGGGACCTATCTCCTTGATCTTAACCTCGTATTTACGTCCATCCACGATCAAAACCATCCCGTCGCCTTTTGAGCCTTCTATTACTTTGACCGAGTGCGTGCGTCCTCCTATCAAGGCGTGGAAGGAACCATCCGGCCTTCCCTCAACCCTAAGTTTGTAGTGCTTACCTGACACCCTCACGCTGTAGTCCCTAGCGGACAGGAAAACCACCCCCCAGCTATCCCGGGCCTATTAAAGAGCTTCCAGGCCGACGTGCGTTCACGGGCTGCTCTAGGTCTCAGCAGAGGTTGGCGAGGCCTCCTCATGTGGTATAAGGCCGATGCTATGGCGGCTACCACGGCCAGATCGGCTTGGGTTTCTTGAACAGATTTTAAAAGAGCCTCTAACTTCTCGTCTAGGTATTGTGTGTGAATACGGCCTTCCACGAAGTCCACATCAAACATTATGGCCTTGTGCAAGGGCACGTTTGTTCTTATGCCTTCTATGACGAGTTCCTCCAAGGCGTTCCTCATCCTAACTATGGCTTCCCGCCTATCTATGCCCCACGTGGCCAACTTAGCTATGAGAGAATCGTAGTGTATCGGAATCGTGCAACCCGGGTAGAGGGCCGTATCCACCCTGACCCCCGGCCCCCCGGGTGGCCTGAAATCTAAGACCCGGCCAGGACAAGGGACGAAACCGTTAAAGGGATCTTCAGCACAAATACGGCAGTTTATGGCGTGGCCTCTAATGACCACATCGTCTTGGTCGAGCCAGAGTTCCTCACCGGCGGCAATCCTTATCTGGGCCTTCACAAGATCGACACCTGTCACCATCTCGGTTACCAGGTGCTCCACCTGGATACGCTTGTTCACCTCTATGAAGTAGAAACGGCCCTCTTGGTCTCTAATGAACTCGACCGTGCCGGCATTCACGTAGTTAAGCGCCTTAGCGGCCTTTATGGCCCATTCCCCCACGAGCTCCCTGACTTCCTCGTTTACCACGGGTGATGGAGCTTCTTCCACGACCTTTTGGTAACGCCTCTGGATAGAACATTCCCTCTCGCCCAGATGGATGATATGGCCGTGTTCATCAGCTAATATCTGGAACTCTATATGCCTGGGCTTTTCCACAAATTTCTCCACATATATGGATGGTTTCCCGAAAGCCAGATGGGCTTCCTTGCTGGCTATTTCAAAAGCCTTTTTTACGTCTTCGCTATTCCAGGCCACCCTCAGACCACGGCCTCCTCCGCCGAAGGCGGCCTTTAGCAGAACCGGGTATCCTAATTCCTCGGCTATCTCGATGGCTTCTTCAGCGTCTTTAACGGGTCTTAGGGGTCCAGGTATGACTGGTATGCCAGCCTTGGCCACGATGCGCTTAGTAGCCACCTTGTCCTCCATGAGCTCCATGGATTTGGGTGTAGGGCCTATGAACTTCAGGCCAGCTTCCTCACACGCCTTAGCGAACTCAGGGCTCTCTGCCAAGAAGCCGTAGCCCGGGTGAACAGCCTCAGCTCCGCTTTTCTCGGCTATATCTAAGATGCGTTCTATGTTCAGGTAGCTCTCAGCCGGGGGAGGAGGCCCTATACAGTAGGCTTCGTCGGCGTAGGCCACGTGAAGCGAATCCTTGTCTGCCTCGGAGTAAATGGCTACCGTGCGTATGCCGAGTTCCCGGCAGGCCCTAATGACCCTGAGGGCTATCTCGCCCCTGTTAGCCACGAGCACCTTATTGAACATCCTCAGGTTAGACATGTAGGGCCATTTAAGGGTTCAGGCTCCCACCCCGTTACCGCACATCTCGAGCACGGCGATGGCTATGCCGGGGCTTTAAAGGGGTATATTTCCGTGCTTCTTCGGGGGCCTGGTCTCACGTTTGTTAAGGAGCATCTCAAGGGCCGATATGAGCTTGGGCCTGGTCTCCGAGGGCTCTATCACATCATCTATGTAGCCCCTCTGAGCAGCCACATACGGGTTAGCGAATTTACGTCTGTATTCAGCTATCAGCTTACGCCTTAAGGCCTCTGGATCCTTAGCCTCAGCCAGTTCCTTCCTGAATATTATGTTTATAGCCCCTTCTGGCCCCATGACAGCTATCTCAGCAGTTGGCCAAGCTAGATTTATGTCTGCTCCAGAGTGTTTCGAGCCCATTACGTCATAAGCGCCTCCATAAGCCTTCCTCAGTATGACGGTTATCTTCGGAACGGTGGCTTCACAATAGGCGTAAAGCAGCTTGGCCCCGTGCCTTATGATGCCCCCGTGCTCCTGTTCTATGCCCGGTAGAAAGCCAGGAACGTCCACGAAAGTTATAATAGGTATGTTGAAGGCATCGCAGAATCGGACGAACCTTGCGGCTTTACAGGACGAGTTTATATCCAGAGCACCGGCGAACCAGAGGGGCTGATTGGCTACTATGCCTACCGCATGGCCGTTTAATCTGGCGAAGCCTATCACTATGTTCGGGGCGAAGTGGGGTTGGACTTCTAAGAACTCCCCATTATCAACCACGCTCCTTATGACCTCTTTCACGTCGTAGGGCTTATCTGGGTCATCTGGTATGAGGCTGTTCAAATGCTCATCGGTTCGGTAGGGGTCATCTCCCGTCTCCACGTAGGGCGGGTCCTCCATGTTATTAGATGGTAGGTAACTAAGCAGACGCCTTATCAGATCGAAGCATTCCTCCTCCGTATCCGTTACAAAGTGGACCACGCCGCTGAGTTGGGCATGGACATCGGCCCCGCCGAGTTCGTCGAAACTGACCTCTTGGCCCAAGGCTGCCTTGACGACCTGAGGACCTGTTATAAACATGTGGCTTATCCCCCTCACCATTATGATAAAATCCGTTAGGGCTGGCGAATAGACAGCTCCGCCGGCACAGGGGCCCATTATGGCGGATATCTGAGGTATGACGCCTGAGGCCAAGACGTTCCTGAAGAATATATCACCGTAGCCTGCCAGGCTGGCCACGCCTTCTTGGATACGAGCTCCTCCAGAGTCGTTTAGCCCTATCACGGGAGCTCCTACCTTCATGGCCAAGTCCATGAGCTTGCAGACTTTCTTGGCGAACATCTCGCCCAGAGAACCCCCAAAGACCGTGAAATCGTGGGCGAAGACGAAGACCAGACGGCCATCTATGGTCCCGTAACCGGTCACTACGCCATCTCCAAGGTAACGCCTCTTCTCTAAGCCGAAGTCGTAGCAGCGGTGGACTACAAAGGCATCTAGCTCCGTGAAGCTACCTGGGTCCAAGAGCAATTCTAATCTCTCCCTGGCCGTGAGCTTTCCTTTGGCGTGTTGACGTTCTATGCGCTCTGGGCCACCGCCCAGCTTGGCCTTCTCCCTGAGCTCCTTGAGGTGCCCTATCTTCTCTGCCACGGTTGGCTCTGACATCCATCGCACCCCAAGGATGCCCGCATCAAGTCCTCTTAAGCCTAAGCCAGAACCTAACGGTAGAAGAAGGCCCAAAGGACTTGATTGCTCCATCTGGCAGCTTGACCAGGAGAGAGCCATCGCCAGTTAGGCCTAGGGCGATACCGGAGAACCTAAGTCCTCCCTCTGATATAATGACCCTTGCTGGAAAGCCCATGAACTCCTCTACTTCCTCGAGCAAGGCCGATCTTTCTCCCCTTAAGAGGGCTTCGTAATAAGAGCGGAGGGAAGAAAGGCACGAGAAAAGCAATTCCTCACGGTTGATTCTATGGTTTAACTCCTCGAGGAGGGTGGTGGCTTCATATCTTATCTCGTCAGGGAGTTCCTTAAGGCTGAAGTTGGCGTTTATGCCGATGCCCACTATAGAGAAGAGCAGCTCTTCGCCGGAGAAGAAGTTCTCAACCAATATGCCACATACCTTCCTACCGTTGATGAGGACGTCATTCGGCCATCTGAGCTCGGTATTAAGACCGTAAAGATCAGATAAGGTTCTGGCCACAGCCAGGGAGGCCACAAGCGGTAGAAGTTGGAGGTCCTCCCGAGCTAGGCAGGGCCTGAGGATGATGGAGAACCAGAGGCCTCCGGGGGGTGATGCCCACCTCCTGCCAAATCGCCCTCTCCCCTTCGTCTGCTCTTCGGCCATTACGACCGTCCACTCGGGCCAGCCCTCGGAGGCCAGCTCCCTCGCCACATCGTTTGTGGAGCCCACGACATCGAATTTAACGAGCTTGAAACCCATCATGCCATACGGGATTTCCCGGCCTCATGTATTTAAGTGGTTAATTGAGGCAGGCCACGGTCCCTGGCCTGAGCATTAGCGAACGGCAAGTTGACGGCCGAAGTCCACCAAGGAGCTCGGGGGACCGCCTTCCTCGACAACTTTTAAGGGCCCTGCCTCCCCCAGGGTGGGGCACGGCCTTGGAGTTCAAGCTGACCGAAGAACAGGAAGCCATAAGGCAGGCCGTCAGGGAGTTCTGCGAGAAGGAGTTCACGG
>CAYYWO010000029.1:0-4700 GCA_964474885.1 Hadarchaeota archaeon (SeqCode) | reverse complement strand
AACGCCATTAACTCTTGAGGAGATATGAGTACTGATGCTATATATATGTAAGTTGGATAGATCGGTCGAATGTACTCCTTACTCGCATTGTAGTACTCGTACTGCAGTGGTTTGAGTTCACCGTACTTCCAGCACAGATCCGTACAGTTCTTAACGTAATCGCTTATCAAGAACTTGGACAGATTTAATGCGGAATAAATCGGGGCGCAGTACAGCAATCCTTCTTCAATCTCCGTGCAGTTCATAGCTATACTTATCCATCTCGGCACCTCATGGACATGTGTTCTGTAAAGGTATTCCAGTGGTATGGATTCCCTCACCATAACGTCTGCCTCTTCAGAATCAAGCATTCCATCGTTATCGCTGTCAGGATCGAACATGTTTATAAGCCCATCTCCATCCGAGTCCGCCCTCCATATTTCAAGACCGTCGATTATTCCATCGTTATCGCTGTCAGGATCGACTATATCCGGTAAACCGTCCCCGTCATGATCTGCGAAAACGTAACTGTAATTTCTGCAGATCCTGTGTCCGTTCCATTCATCGCACACAGTACCGTACTCTATGGTATAGCTTGTAATGTTCAATTCATCGTAATCCGACAGCAGATCATGATCTGTATCGTAACTGCTGGGATCAAGTCCGAATCTTATTTCCGTTAAGTCGTCTATACCGTCGAAATCCGAATCCTTGAGAACCTTTGAAATCGTGCTTGTGTATATGAGCGATAAAGGTGACATGTTCTTGCGATAGGTAGTCCAGAATTTTAAGCATTCGTCTTCATCCAATATTGCAAAGGGCTCTTCGCATCCATCCGGTATTCCGTCATCATCCGTATCGGCATCCCTTGGATTCAAATAAAGTGCTACGGTAGCATTTAGCGTCAGATTTTCCTTATCAACATCGTATCCGTAAACCCTGCTTTCCGCCAGAATTCTGCAACTCTCTAAGATGTCTTCTGCCTCTTCAAATTTACCTACAAACATGTGCGCGTTCAGGCAGTTTATCTCTATTATAGCACTTGGTTTGTTGAATTCCCAAGAATCCATCATAAAATCGCCGTCTGTATCAGTATTTCTCGGATCTGTTCCGATCAGGTATTCAAGTGAATCGTTAAGACCGTCATCATCAGTGTCGGGTTGGGTTGGATCGGATGTAACGGTGTAAATCCTGTTCACGTATTTACCGTTCTCGTATACTACAACGCTTATATTCCATCCCTTTACTTCAACGGGATCTGCCAGACCGTCATCATCTGTATCTGAATCTGTCGGGTTTGTTCTAAATGGTTGCTCACCCAGCAGTACAACGGGGTACGAATTTAAGCATAAGCTGTAACATATTGAGAAACTTACCAGATCTCCTTGATATCCTGAACACGTTTGATTGCAATAATCTTGAATCTCCTCAAGGCTCGGAACGTTATAATACACGTACTGAGGATTGTTCCTGTAGAAGGAAAACGTAACTGTTATGCTATGTCCATCTGCAAGTCCATCCCCGTCCGTATCTATTTTTGTAGGATCTGTATGGATATAGAGTGCCTCTAAACCATCAATTAATCCATCTCCATCCGTATCAGCTTTATTAGGATCTGATCCGAAGTTAATTACTTCATCGTAGTCACTTAAGTAATCTCTGTCGTTATCGGTATCAATGAAGTTCGGGATTCCATCGCCATCGATATCCGCCAGACCTTCAACGCCATCGGGAATGGTGTTGTTATCGCTATCAACGTTCTTCGGATCTCCGTTGTATTCAACCTCAATTGAATCGTTTAAACCGTCGTTATCGGTATCTGCAATGTAAACGTTACTTACATCACCCTCATCGAATACAAGGTTCAGATTTGTGTCCTCCTCAGAATTCTTCAAACCATCCCCATCGAAGTCAAGCGATGAGTAATCATCCCATTGCAAAGCGTTTGCGTAGAAGGCATCTATTCCATCGGGAATTCCGTCACCGTCGCTGTCCGGATTTAAGGGATCTGTTTCCCCTTTATCCCTTGCACCGTTTAGGTTCAGATCCTCCCCTTCCCACGGCTGTTTCTCACCATCTTTGCACTCCTCGCATATGTACCAGCCCGTAACGGGATCGAATGTCCAGCCGTCAACCCATCCATCCGGTAGTCCATCACCATCCGTATCGAATAAGGTGTAGTTCGTGGTCGTGCTTGGATCTTTGTCGTTTAACCTTTCATCTGTAAAGTTAGTATAACCCATCTCAACCGTATCGTATAGGCCGTCACAGTCTGTATCCTCGTAGGGCTCAAGTAGTATGTACTTGGGCACTTCCACTATTGATCCATTCGTTAGCATATACAGGTAGAGATTACTTGTAACGCCATCCAATGAGTCGTAGCAGGCTATGGGTGTATGCGTATAGAATTCCCTATCCGTAAATAAATGCAGGCATATTTTAGTACCGTTTCTTACAAACAGGAACAGGTTACCGCTTGAATAGAATGCTGTAAAGATGGATCCGTTTACAGAGAATATGGCTGGCTTAAGCATGTAGAGTCTCTTCTTCAGGATTTCCAAGGCTCCGTCATAATCCTTTTCCATCCTACTCATGATTTCCCTATCTTTAGACCATTCGTCGCTGAGGAGATCGATACCAAAAGTCCTGTTGTTCTTTAGAACATCTATTAACACTTCAACACGGTTCTTAGTAATGACCTGCTCAGGTTTAGTAGTGGCGGGTATAATTGTAATACAGGAGTTATAGAGATAATCGGGATCAAATATTGGAGTCTTATCCATTATCTCTTTATACCCTTCCACAACTTCTTTCAAAAGACGGGAATACGTGTCATTGTTATATATTCCATATCTTATTCTGTAGAGCAGATAAAGGGTTTGCATGGGAAATACTTTCGTCTTTCTCATCGTTAGGACATATGTCTTGTTACATTCTTCAAAAACTATGAACACGTTTTTATCACCGAATATTATAATAGGATTACTTGAATACTCCCTGGACCACGTTATTATCTTTTCAAAGGCTTTTTCTCCAAACACTTTGACGAATATCTCTCCCCCGTATTCGTAAACCGTGTAGACTGCACCATTGTAATACGCTGAACTGACGTTTCCAACCTTTAAGGAAAAGTTCACAACTCTTAGCTCAGTCGAACCGAAATCTCCAGAGATGTCATATCCTATTACCTTAAAGGAGTGTTCACCCGTTACATTTACCTTATCAATCCACCATACCGTACCGTTTCCGTTCATTCTCTCGTATTCGCCATCCCAGATAAGAGTTGCGTTTTTAAGGGGCTTGTTGGATTTAACCGCTATCGTTGCTATGTATTTCGAACAGGAATCGATGGGTGTGGGATCTATGAATCTTATGACCGGATAAGGAGTTGAAAGCGGTAGGTAATCGTAGTTTCCTTCAGAGATCATGTAGGGCTCATCGCATATGTCATCGCAGTCCATATCGATGCATCTCTGGCTGAATCCACTGCCGTCAGGCTTCGCCCAGAAGTTTCCACCTATGTAGCTTCCTCCAACTATGTTTCTTCCCTTTGTCTTCGTTGTGTTGAACTTCGAAGTTCCCTCAATCTCTACGTTTTCGGTGTTGTTTAGTAGGTTGTTGTATATCTCATTTGATCCACCCTCTATGTATATACCAACACTCTTTGAATTTACGATTACATTTCCTTTTACGGTAATCCTAGAATCCCTCAGATGTATTGAACAGTAATTATTGTTGAATAAGTTGTTGAATATCAAACCATTAGATTCGTAAGCATAGACAGCTTCTTCACAGTTTATAAAAGTGCTGTTTTTTACTTCAACACAACAGCCTTCAATGCGCACGGATGTGCAGACTTCGCTAAACGTGTCGTTTACCAATGTCAGTTTGCTGCCCAACGACTTTACACCTGTATTCCATCCCCTTATCACCAAGTTCTTTATCGTTATATTCTTTAAACCAGGCTCTATGTATATACAGGTTGTATTTACTCTACCTGAGCCAATTATGGAATGCCAGTTTCCGTCTATTATAACATCACTCGAACTAACACGTATACATAGCTCAGAACTGCTCTGTATGTCGTTTGAAACAAAATAGTATCCAGGAGAGTCTATCGTCGTGCAGTTTTCTATGATGTATTCTAAAGTCTTGTTAACATCAAAGTATATCGTGTCACTGGAAGCCTCGTTTCCAAATATATCTCTGGCATATACACGGACGCTGTGTCTTCCCTCCTCAAGTACCACTTTACCCACATAATACCCTTCTACGTACCTCAACTCTATCTCCAACAAATCGTCGACGATAGCGTAGGCAATATCGACTTCGCTATCATCGGTTATAAAGGCCTTTATCGTGATATTTCCCGTTGTATAAGTCTTACCGTCCTCGGGTGATATAACTTCTATAATCGGTGGCATTAAGTCCTTTTGTGGTGGAGGAGCAGTCATATCTTTATCATAGAAAGATAAATTGCCTGTTATTTCATCAACATTCTTAATACTTTCGTTTAAGTTATGAACGCTTAAAGATGAATTGTTTGTTTGCGAACATGCAGGATTTAAGGTGATAACTAATGAAAGGACGAGTAATAACAGCGATATTCGTACAGGAATCCCCAAGAGACACCCTTTCTTCGGTGTCTCCATGGGGACACCCGTTTTGAGGTATGAAACATCTTAATCCAAACGTATATAACCTTTTCCTTATTTTATATA
>CAYYWO010000028.1:0-4761 GCA_964474885.1 Hadarchaeota archaeon (SeqCode) | reverse complement strand
GATGTAAAACATATAATATCGCTAAACATCTTCACACACATCCACTGGCAGTTAGATGTAATATGGAATGAGAAGTGGGATGGATTTGAAAAGTGGATGCACGAATACAATACTGGAATTTCAAAACTCGTGGATATGTGGGTAAGTGAGATTGAAAAAGGTGTTTTAATAAAAATTATACCTTTTCTAGGTGTTTTTAAGGCAATTCTCGGATTTAAAAACATGAGCCCGCCATGCGGTTCAGGTGTTAATTCGTTTGCCATAAGCACAGATGGAAGGGTTTTGGCATGTCCTATATGTGCAGATTTTGAATGGAACATTCTGGGAAACATAAATTCTGATTTGGAGTCGCTTAAAAGAGTTGAAATAGTTGAACCTTGCAAAAGCTGCAATTATATTGATATATGCGGTGGAAGATGTCTTTTCTTTAACAGGGAAAGATTGTGGGGAGATCAAGGTTTCAGAATCGTGTGCAACAGCGTAAGGCATCTGATCGAGAAACTGAGAAGTGTAAGGAATAGAGTTCTTAGGGCGATAAGGAGGGGACTACTGGATTTCGACGAACTTATATATCCTAAGTTTAACAACACGACCGAAATAATACCGTAAGACTCTTTTAGCGACAAAATCTATAAATTTCTTAGACAAAAACTGAATTGCAATCCATTTTTAAATCCAGATAATTCTCTTTGAAAAACGATTTTATCCAACTGAAAGAAATCTCTTCGTGCAGGTAATGATAGTTGGCGGAGGTCCTGCAGGAAGTCTATCCGCGATAAAGCTTAGGAATTACGATGTTCTCCTTGTCGAGGAACACCAGTCCCCCGGATTTCCAGTTCAGTGTGCTGGTCTTGTAAGCGAGGACTGCTACAGGGTTCTGAAGAGGTATTCCAAGTGCAGGATAAAGTACGTGAGAGGAGCCTATCTTTTTTCACCAAGCGGAAAAAATCTGGAAATCGAAGGTAGGAGTAAGGGAGTTCTTATTGATAGGAAAATACTCGACAGGGATCTTCTGATTAAGGCTTCTGAGGTTGCCGATGTATGGGTAAAAACGAAGTTCGTCGGTGTAAAGGATGAGCGTGTCGCAGTGCTTTTAAGACATGGTGAGAGGGTTTATAGGGAATTCGAATACCTAATAGGAGCTGACGGTGTTTATTCAAGAGTTGCAAGATCTTTCGGATTCGAGAGACCAAATATACTCTCGGCATTGCAGATGGAATGCAGATTCAAACCTCTTAGCGACGACATGGTAGAGATATACTTCGGAAAGAGGTTTTCAAACGGTTTCTTCGCATATTCAATACCAGTGGACGACTTCGCAAGAGTAGGGGTCATTACAAGGGAAAATCCTTATTTTTACCTTAAAAACACGATTAAATTTCTTTCGGACAGGGTTAGTTCGAGTTTCGTAGAGCTAAATTCAGGTGCAATCCCCATAGGGCTTGTTGACTTCGTAAAGGAAAATGTAATACTTATAGGTGATTCAGCGGGAATGACGAAACCATATACGGGTGGCGGACTTTTTTACATAATTAAGGCAGTTGAGAAGCTGAAGTTCTTTCCAGATCTTAAGAGGATAAGGAAAGAATATCTCAGAGATCTTGGAAGGGAGTACAGGATAGGAATGAAGATATTCAAACTCTATTCCATTCTCGACGACAGAGATTACGATTACCTGATAGAAGTTGCTAGAGAAATACTTCATCTCATAAGAGATCTGCACATGGATAGGCCATCAACTCTCATCCCCCTAATCCCCAAACTCATCAAGCTTATAAAGATGCCGGGAATTCTCAAGAAGATGATATCCCTTGTGTTTTAGTTCTCGAGATAAATATCAGATCAAACATGTTCAACATTTAATTTATTTTTTTAATAATTTAATCGCATGGATACATTTATCTTTAATGTTTCACAGATTTTATATGCTCGAATACCTCTACCCCATGAGGACTTTTCTGATAACATCTGGGACTATCGATAAACCAAACGTCATGACAGCTGACTGGGTAACACCTCTATCCTTCAGCCCTCCAATGGCCGGTGTTTCAATAGGGCATACGAGGTATACGAAGAAGCTAATAGATGAATACGGAGAATTCGTAATTTCTGTTCCGACGATAGAATTGCTAAAGGACGTATGGATTGCCGGAACTACGAGCGGTGCCGATGTGAACAAGGCCGAAAAACTCAGCATAACGTTTATACCTTCAAAAAAGGTAAAGGCTCCATCGATAAAGGAATGTCAGGCGAACGTTGAATGCAGAGTTGTGAATTCTGTTGAAACTGGAGATCACACGTTTTACATTGGCGAAATAGTCTACGTAAGCTACGGAGATGCTTTTAAGAAGGGTTTTGCGGACGTCGAGAACTACAAGTTTATACTACATACAAGCCTAGGGGCAAACTTCACAACGAATTCATCCGATATCTTTAAACCCTAATTCATCCAGGTTAACAAATCCGTCGAGTATTCTGCTTGCGGATCCGATTAGATATACGTTATCGTTACTTAACTCCACCTTGAGAATCCCTCCCCTCGTTATCACCTCAACATTTTTACCTACAAGCCCGAGTTTGTTTGCAACTACCGAAACTGCAGCGCATCCTGTGCCGCAGCTTAAGGTTTCGTCTTCAACTCCCCTCTCGTAAGTCCTTATCCTTATCCTTTCACTTGATATAACCTTGGCGAAGTTTACGTTAACGCCTTCAGGGAACACATCATGATACCTTATTATCCTGGCATACTCCTTTATATCGAAATCCAGATCCGAAAAAATCACGGCATGGGGTACTCCTGTGTTAACGGCATATACCCTGAACTCCCTGTCCTTAACCCTGAAGATCTTCCCCCATATCTCCTCTCTTGCCGGTACATTTCTGCCGAATCTCGCCCTTCCCATGTCGACCTTTATCCACCACTTCCCGTCAAACCAGACATATGTCTTTACAACACCCTTCAGTGTTTCAACCCTAACATCACCACATTCCGCATATCCCTCCTCGACAACATACCTGCAGAAGCATCTTATACCGTTCCCGCACATCTCTGCCTCGCTTCCATCGCTGTTAAAATATCTGAACTTCGCATCAGCTATATCTGATTTCTGAACGAATATCACACCGTCAGCGCCAACTCCAAGCCTTCTATCGCATACAGTCTTGACGAATTCCCGTCTAATATCTTCGGGTATCTGCTCTCCCTTAAATTCGTCAACGATTATAAAGTCGTTCCCGTTTCCGTGCATCTTAGCTATCTTCAGCCTCATCAACAAACCCTAAATGAACTCGTCCTTAAAAACAGTTGCGCAAAGCTTTTAAGAAAGGAAGTATAAAGCTTATTGGGCCGGGGTTGCAGAGTGGTACTGCGCGGGCCTTGAGAGCCCGTGCCCTTCGGGGCTCCGGGGTTCGAATCCCCGCCCCGGCGCTAAAAATATTTATCGCATTCCCAGAACCGATGCAAGCAATGGGAACGTAAAGAAGATTTCAGTCAGGGCTATACCTTTGATCTCTTCAATTAGATGAAATCTAATTGAATTCTCGGCTTATACTAGCCTGAAATTGGAACTTTTTGATATAACACGTTTTTGATATCTCAAGCGGTTTCGAAAAATTCTTTAAAACAAAATACAATGAAATTAGTGAATGGAGACACTAAGGGATATAAAATTGAACGGATTGATATTAAGACTCGTAAGAGGCGATATAACGAAGTACAGGGCCGATGCAATTGTAAATGCTGCAAACAAATACCTCGAACATAGAGGAGGTGTTGCACTCGCAATAGCCAAGGCGTGCATGGAAGAAGTTGAAAGTTACATAAGGATATGCAAGGATGAGATGAAAAAACAGATAGGGAGGGAATACATAGAGCACGGAGAGGTCGTAGTTACGCCTTCTTTTAATCTCGAAGCAGTAGGGATAAGGTACGTAATCCATACCGTCGGCCCCATCTGCCATGGAGAGTGGAATGAAGATCTCAAGGAAAAGCTGAGAAGAGCTATAATGGCTCCTCTAAAAAAGGCTGAAGAACTGGGAATTAATTCAATAGCATTTCCGACAATAAGCGCTGGTATATATGGATGTCCACTTGAAGAGGTCGTAAAGACATTTCTGGAAGTCGTCAGGGACTTTGCAAAATCCGCTAAAAAAGTTAACGTTATTTCCCTCGTCGTATACGATGAAAAATCTGCAAATTCAGCTTTAAAGGTATTTACCCTGTGACGGTCCGAGTTTCGGGGAGTTGTGATTGGGCAGTATTTGGAGGTTTATCGCGAATTATCCTTTGCCTTGCGAAACGGTTTCAAATTTTGTGAGAATTTGTGAGTGTAACACATTTAAATCACACTCCTAAATTCACTTAGCCCGTTTAAGCTTCGAACCTCATGTGAGAGATGTGACTGGCTAAGGATTTGGCGTTTTCCTTATACTTAAGGTGAAGAGGGATTAATAAAAGGAAAAGAGACAGATTATTTAATCCCTATGAACCCAAAGAGATTGATATGTCCCAAAGCGGATGTATCTTTACGTCTGCTGAACCCCGTTAAGAATCTTAAGCTACTGTGGATTGCGAGTCTGCATTTTTTTAACTAAGCTCAAATATTATACATGGATAATACTCCAGAAGAAGTTTTAGTCCAGTTAAAGAAAGAATTTACGCTCGTAAAGGCTCCTGCAGTGGTTAAACATTCCTCAGATCCCGCGAGCTCTATCAAAAGACATATTAATGATTTAACCATTAAGGAGTTCTATGAGGATATC
>CAYYWO010000027.1:0-4930 GCA_964474885.1 Hadarchaeota archaeon (SeqCode) | reverse complement strand
GAGATCTGGGCTTCGATTTCAGAGACTGGGGAATTCCAACTGCATTCTGCATAGCCGAATGCTACGATGTTCTTCCCGTAATAGCAACGGGAGGTATAAGAAACGGTCTGGATCTTGCAAAATCGATAGCCCTTGGTGCGAGAATAGGTAGCTCAGCATTACCCTTTTTAAAAAAGGCAGTTAGGGGTGCGGATGAAGTCAGGGAGCTTCTTGAGTATTACATAGAGGGTTTGAAGATCTCGATGTTTTTGACGGGATGCAGACATGTTTACGATCTGAGGAATGTGAAGATATTCGTTAAGGGTGATTTTAAGGACTGGCTTGAGATCAGGGGTTATGATGTTTTGGAATTTTGCAAAAGAAGGTGAAAGATATGGATGTAGTTGAAGAGATAAAAAAGAGGGCAGAGGAGATAAACAGGGCAATAAACGAGCTATTGCCGGTAAGGGATCCTGAAACTCTTTACTTTGCCTCAAGGCATCTGATAAAGGCGGGAGGGAAGAGGTTAAGGCCTGTGCTAACACTTATATCGGCCGAGGCTATAGGAAGGGACTGGAGGAGGATACTTCCTTCAGCAATAGCCATAGAGACTATTCACAACTTCACGCTGATACACGATGACATAATGGACAGGGATGAGATGAGGAGAGGTGTCCCGACAGTTCACAAGCTCTACGGTGAACCGATAGCAATACTCGCTGGAGATACCCTTTTTGCCGAAGCCTTTAAGATACTGGCGAAATGCGATGTCGATAGCAGAAACATAGTTAGGGCTATGGAGATGCTCGCGGATGTTTGCATTAAGATATGTGAGGGTCAGTACATGGACCTGAGCTTTGAAAAGAGAGATTATATAAGCGAAGAGGAGTATCTGAGAATGGTTGAGAAGAAGACTGCTGTCTTGATAGCATGCTCATGCTCGATTCCAGCGGTTTTATTCGATGAGAGGAGATTTGTTGAACCGTTATGGAACTTCGGATTTTACTGCGGCATAGGATTCCAGATACACGACGATGTTCTGGATCTCATAGGAAAGGATAAGATAGGAAAGGACTGGGGAAGCGATCTTGTTGAAGGAAAGAAAACGCTTGTCATACTTAAGGCAATGGAGATGGGAATAAAGATAGAGATATTCGGTAAGAAGAAGGCTAGAAGGGAGGAGATAGAGGAAGCTGTGAGGAAGCTTGAAGAATGCGGTGCAATAGAGTATGCTTCCAAGAAGGCCAAAGAGTTTGTTGAAAAGGGTAAATCATATTTAAAAGCACTTCCAGATTCAGAGGCAAAGAATCTCTTAAAAGAGATCGCCGATTACCTTATTACAAGGGAATACTAATTCTAAAACATTATGAGACTTTTACACCCTTATTGATCTATACTAAAAGTCTGATACAGATGTGAATGAGAATTTAAGCAGTTCGATATGGAACAGTATATTTCTAAAGCCCTTAAAACGGAGCATGGATTCCTCATCGACACAGTTATAACTTTAAAAATCATATGGATTAACGATGAATCTATATAAGGTGTTATTTGATGTTATCAACCTGATAACTATTATAGCTCCCATAATGTTCATAGGCATTCTTATATCCAATGCTATATTCTCCCTATCCCAATTTAGAATAATACTAGGATACGTTTAAAGGATAGCAATGTTTGCAAGGCTAAAAAGCGGTATAGCCATATCAGCTTTTCTTTTACATTCCATAATTGGCATATCTATGCTATCAAAGATGTACAGGAGTAAAATGATAGATTTCATGGAAACGGTAATAGCCGTAATAATTTCAATGCTTCCAAGAAGTATAAGGATTATAGTTCTATTTCTAGCACCTGTTTCAATTTCAATTCTCGGATTCGAACTGGGATTGAAGATTTTAATCCTGGAAATTGTATCCAAGCTCATAGTTGTATCTGCTGGTATAGCGATTGAAAGATTTATCCTTTCGGGTAAGGAAATGGAAGTTCGAAGGTATGAGTTTGAATACTTCGACATAGTTGAATCGATAAAGGTATTTTTAAGAACGACAGCAATAATCTTTGTCTCTGCTTTTTTCGCATATCTAATACTGGATCAATCCAAAAACACTCCAGCTTATATCTGTTTTCTGTCAAATGAGGAATTATTGATTGTTATTTCCGGAATTACAAGTACAACTGCAGGTATCAGTGTTGCGAGAAGTCAACCCTTGGCAGGGTATTGCTAATGCTTATAAGACTGGATGAGGGCGGGGTTATATACAACGGATGTGATCTGACAGATTTAAGCAATAAAGAGCTGAGAAAATTCAGGTTGAAGATGCAATTAATCCCCCAGAATCCGGAAGAGGCTCTTGATCCAAGATGGAAGATATACGACAGCATAGCAGAACCTTTAAGAATACACGGAATTGTTGAGAGTAGGCATGAGGAAATGGAAAGGATATCTGAGCTTATAGATGTAGTAGGACTTAAGGAAGAGCTTCTTAACAAATACCCGCATGAAATAAGCGGTGGAGAACTACAGAGAGCTGTTACTGCAAGGACTTTGACTCTCAATCCAGAATTCGTTGTCTGTGATGAACCAACATCGATGCTGGATGTATCCACGCAGGCATCTATAGTTAGACTTCTGATGGATCTTCAGAGGAGATTTGGGATGACGCATCTCTTCATAACACACGATATAGAACTTGCAAGCGTTATTGCGGATAGAATTGCCATAATGAACTCGGGTAAAATAATCAGAGAATTGAAACCAAGAGAATTGCGATCGAGATTGAAAGACACATGCAGGTTATATGAACCAATGCGAGTTTAGTTCCGATTTTAAAGCCGAAAAAGGATATGTAAATGGGATATGATAATCTCAAAGATTCAACGAATACGCGAAAAAACCTAGATATGAATATCGCGAAAAGGGCTGTTTTACAGTCTATCAGATTTCTGGCCAGCAGACTTCCCGCTACCGCTATCTCCGACAAGGGCAAGGGTTTCTCCTCTTTTAATCTCCAAATTTACATTTAATTTTATCATATTATAATCGGGAACTATTACTACCAAGGATAATCCTTTAGACCATCAACCCGGCATATCGCTTAAGTATAGACTCCTTATCTCTTTATGAAAATAAACATCCGTTAAAATTGGAACGGCTTCGTTGAATATGCCTGGCAGCCCATTTCACATAGAAGATTGCTGTTGTCAGCTTTCAAGAAACCGAATCGAATCTTAGAATTCATATAAACGGTTATAAGTTGAAAAGTCTAGAACTATTATATGATTGAGGAAGATGTGAAGGTTGAAGAGTTCGAGAGCAGGGTGATTAGAAGTGAAAAGATATCAAACGTACCAATAGTATTCCTGCACGGCTACGTCTTTACGAGCGAAGTGTGGAGGGAAATTGGTGTTCTTAAGATGCTTGAGGAGAGAGGAATACCCTTTATTGCAGTTGACATGCCCTATGGATTAAAGAGTAAATGCAATCCTAAAACGAAGGATCCTGATGCAAATGTTAGATTGATAGAAAGAGTAATAGGTAAGTACGAACCCGTGATCGTGGGAGCCAGTCTGGGTGGATATATAGCCCTCAAATATAGCCTGAGAAATCCCGTAAAAGGTTTACTTCTTATAGCTCCCGTGAGATGCTTTGAAAGAGAATTGTTGGAGGGTTATAGGAAATTTAACGCAAGAGTTTGCATAATATATGGAAAAAACGACAGAATAGTATCTTTAAGGGATATGGAGGAGCTCTCAAAGATCTTGAATGCCAGGCTGATAGTTTACGAAAACGCCGATCACCCTGCATACCTCAGCGAGCCGGAGAGGTTTAGGAAAGACCTCCTCGAATTCTACACATCGCTAAAATAGACGGAGTTCTTAAGGTTCTTAAGCCAGTCTATGTACTCTCTGGGAAATTCCCTCATCTCTGCCCCCTCTATTATCCTCTCTATGCACGATACATCTGGAGTGATATTATCATCGATTTCTTTTCCGATATACGTCCAGACTCTCATCCTTTTACCGTCAACTATTACATCCACTTCAATCCTCTTATATCTGGGACTGACCCTATCCAGCCTTTTAAGATCATCCTCGTTTACATCGTACACGACACCCCATACGCCTCTTCCACCCACTTTTAAGTTAGGATTCCCGAGACCGCATGAAGACTTCACGTTAAAAACAAGTTCGTAATCCGGTAGGAATGCAAGTCTGAATTTCGGCTTTCTTCTAAATATCCTCTCAGCCTTTTTTGGATTTATCAGCGTTCCATAAGCAAATAGGAGCATAAAGTAGTCTAATGCTATGTTTTTAAAAATCCACTTTTTTATAAGGTCGAGTCTAACAGCTACTCAAAGGGTGAATTTCGGTTAAAATAGAAAGAAATATATTGTGAAGATAGAATTGTATGTATGGGTGCAGACATAGCCTTCGGATTTGTCGTCGCACTTTACGTAATAGCGTGGATAGCGCTCGTATTAGCAAAGCACTAATTACATTTTTTCCAGAGGCTCAATCCCAAGAAGTTCAAGACCGTTCCTCAAAACAATCCTTACTGCATCCACTATTGCAAGTCTGTGCATTCTTATCTCTGAATCCGTATCAAGAACTCTGTGCTCCCTGTAGAACTCGTTGAATTTATTTGCAACGTTTAAAATGTATTCCGTGAATATACTCGGCTTCAGCTCATCTACAACCCTCTTTACATAATAAGAAAACTTTGAAAGGAGCAGAACAAGATCTCTTTCGATTTTCGTGCACGATTCCGCTTTGAAATCCAGATCGGGCATACCATCCTTTACAGCCTTTCTCAAAATTGAACAACATCTCGCATGAGCATACTGGACATAACTCGCAGTCTGTCTTTCAAAATCCAATGCCTTTTTCCAATCGAATACAATTGGTTTCTCCGGTGCGACCTTTACGAAATCGAATCTCAATGCACCTA
>CAYYWO010000026.1:0-5028 GCA_964474885.1 Hadarchaeota archaeon (SeqCode) | reverse complement strand
TGAATAGATGCTGCCCAATATATTTATACTATTCTATGCTTATTCGGACACATCCTTCTTAAAAACCGAAGCCGTAAAAAATCTTGTGCCAAATCTGCCATGGTGAAGGCAGTCGAATGCAGGGACGTCTGGATGGTCTACAGGACTTTCATGGAGAAAGACACTGTAGCTTTGAGAGGTGTTGACCTCGATGTTGAAGACGGAATAATCTTCGGATTGCTTGGCCCGAATGGGGCTGGAAAAACAACACTGATTTCGATTCTCGCAACAATCCTTATCCCAACTAAAGGTGAGGTAAGAGTTCTCGGCATGGATGCCTTCAAAAATACCAGAAAGGTTAGGAAGAGAATCAACATCTCAAGCGGGGTGAGACTGCCATGGGGAATGAAGGTTTACGAATGCCTTCGCTTTTATGCTATGTGCTACGGCATTACCGACAGGAAAGTTGTAGATGATGTTATCTCTGAATTTGAGCTTGAGGATCACAGGAACAAGAGATTTGATGACCTCTCCACCGGAAACAAGCAGAGAGCCAACTTGGCGAGGGCTTTTCTGAACAATCCAGAGGTCGTTTTCCTCGACGAGCCGACTGCAAATCTTGATCCAGATATGGCAAAGAAGATACGGGAGATGATTCTGAGGATAAAGGAGGAGAGAGATATAACCATTGTTTTAACCACACATAACATGAGGGAGGCGGAGTTGCTGTGTGACAAAATTGCTTTCATTAAAGATGGTAACATAGTGGCGGAGGGGACTTCTGAGGAACTGAAGAGGTACACGAAAATGAGCGAGAGGGTAATTTTGAGGGTGAGAGGAAATGTAGACAGGGTGAACCTTCCGTATCCATTCAGGCTTGACGGAAATTCTTTGACAGTATTCGTTGAAGATTCTGAAAAAGCACTTCCATCAATTGTGGTAAAGTTGGCTGAGCAAGGAATAAATGTTGAATCGGCAAAAACGGAGGAGATCACCCTTGAAGACGTCTTTATCGAGCTTGCAGAAGGTTCTTAGCGAAACCCTGGCTTTCGCCTATAGAAACTATGCTCTGACAAAAAACGAATTTTACGCAATATTTGAGATGCTCTTCTGGCCGATGATTAGCTTAATCTCCGTCGGATTGCTCGGAGAGTTTCTTTACCTCGAAAAAGATGCCGTTGCGTTTATAATTATAGGCGTAATCACGCTGAGCGTTATCCAGATTGCCCAGATTGATGTCACATATGTAATGCTCCTCGATATGTGGAGCATGAGCCTGAAATACATAATAGTCACCCCAACACCGTTCTACCGCATGGTAACAGGAGCGTGGCTTTTTGGCTCGCTGAGAGGTTTTATTTCCCTCGTGTTGTTAATTCTGCTGAGTGCTTGGCTCTTCGGATTTACCTTAACTCTGCCCTTAACGGCAATGGCCGCTTTCATTTTGGGGATACTGCTAAGCGCGATGCTCATCGGTATTTTCAACTGCATTCTCATCCTTGTCTTTGGCAGGAGGGCTGAGATATTCGCATGGACTCTCAGTGCAATAGTAATGCTGTTCTGCGGAATCTACTACCCAGTCACAATTCTGCCAGAGCCATTCAGAACGCTCGGCCTTTTGATACCTATAACACACTATCTTGAGTTCTTCAGATCCTTTTACGGGTTCCAGAGCGTTTTCCCAAACCCTCTGGCAATAGCCATAGTAGAAACGATAATATACCTCGCTCTACTGCTCGTTGTGGCTGAAATGAGTATGCTGAGGGCGAGAAAGACGGGGCTTGTGCTCAAGCTCTCGGACTGACTCTCGGAAAGATTATATACCAGTAATGACAAAAAAACCCTTAGATTAGGATATGAAGCGGGCGAAAAAGTTTAAGGACTACTTCGAGGACATAAAGCCTGTTACGGATGAGGAGCTTGAGGAGCTTCTGAACGATCCCCCAAAAAGGAATAGCGGGGAAAACTTCAAGAAGGCAAAAAAGAAGTTCTACAGGGATTTTTAAGAGAGTCCAACAAGCTCCTCAAGTGCCCTCTTCTGGTCTTCAGCCTTAACAATACCACTTGCAAGTAGTACACCTTCTGCTCCGAGTTCCAGAGCCTTAACGTAATCCTCATGTGTGGTTATTCCAGCTCCGCACAGAACTCTTACCTCTCTGTTGACGTTCTTCGCAGCTTTAACGGAGTTCTCCACAACCTCTGGCTCGGCCTTGCTCACAGGTATTCCGCTTCCAATCAACTCCGGAGGCTCAACAGCCACGAAGTCGGGCTTTAAAGCTGCTGCTGCAGCCGTGGTGGGGACGTTGTTGGTACAAACAACTGAAGTCAAGCCAAGCTCTCTCAGCTTGGCCACGTTGTACTCAATATCGGCGAGCTTAAGCCTCCTCTCAGAATGGTTGATAAGGCTGCCTTTAGCTCCATACTCCGCAATCATCTCAGCGTTTATTCTGCCCGTGTGACTTCCGAAACCAACAGCATCAACATGCTGCGCATAAACATCAATGCTAACCTCTCTCGCTATTATTGGCAGGTCAAGGAAAGATACTGCGATGCCTATGTACTCATCACACCTCGATGCTACATCCTCAGCAATTTTTGCGAGTTCAACTGCCCTTTTTCCGAATCCCTCTTTATACGCCTTGAAGTTGATTATCACTACTCCCATTTTCTCACCTAGAAGTCCGTCATTATGCGGAACTGATCTGTGTCTGGCTTCATGTGCTTCATAAACTTCCTTACTGCACCTTCAACATCCCTGGCCTTTGTAACAGCTCTTCCCACAACAATAACGTCAGCTCCAGCCTTAATAACTTCTTCAACGTTTTCGGGCCTTATTCCACCCGCCACAGCTACAAGAACTTTATACTTCTCCTTTATCTTCCCCGCAAGCATCCAAGGTGGCTTGCTCTCCTCACTGTCTATTGCTCTGTGCAGCTCAACGACATTCGGCAAGACTCCAGCTTTACTGATTTCTTCAAGCCTCTTAAGCGGGTCTTCAACGTTCATCATGTCAATGTAACTCAAAATACCAGTTTTCTCAGCCTCTCTTATGCCCTTAACGATTGTGCTTGTCGGAGCAAGTCCTGAAATCACCACTGCATTTGCGGTAGCGTCAGCGGCCATCCTCGCCTCAAGGTTGCCGACATCAAGAGTCTTCAGGTCAAGGATGTAAAAGGCATCTGGCTTTACCTCTCTAAGCTTTAAAATAACCTCACTACCGTATCTCTTGGCCAGAGGTGTTCCCACCTCGAAAATGATGTGGTCGCTGTCAGGAATCTGCTCAAGAACCTTCAAAACCTCGTTCAAGTCTGGAATGTCGATGGCAATCTGCAAGTAGGGTGGATCCCACAGCTTGGTGAGTTTCCTTCCAACAAAGGGGTGGAAGCTCCTATCTTTCTCGTACATGACCGTATCAACATCCGGGAAGTTCTGCATGGCTCTCTTTATTGCGAGCTTAGTTGCACCGTAGTTGTAGTAGTAAATCTTGTGCTTGTTACTCGCGTTCGGATGAATGAAAACACTTGCAACCACCACATACTCATCTGCCTTTTCCTTCGGAATTATTCCCTCTTCCACTGCATCTGCAACAGCTTTCGCAACAGCAGCCTGAGCCGGACCGAAAATCAGTTCAGCCTGCTCCATATTCTTGACAGTTACCTTCGGGACTATCACTGCTGGCGGCTTTGTGATGAGGTTCGGTCTAAGAACAGCAAGAAGCGGTGTGTGGCCGGCAGAAAGGTTGGCAAGGGCGTTTGCAAATGCAATTCCTGCGGGACTGTCCTTTGTGCCGATTATAAGATCAACATGAGCTACCTCAAATCCCTCTCCAATAAGAGCCTCTCCTATTCTGAACTCCATGGCACTACATCCCCTGATATGTAATAAATTTTTTGATTTCAAATACCAAGCCTACCTAAAAATCTGCTGCCCAGAGAAAGTCTGTAATCCGTCCTCACGAATTTCTCGATGCTCGGATTGGATATCACTTCTATCTCATCTTCGCTGATTCCAAATCTCTCCATAGCGTTTCTTATGTGCTCCACCTCCTCCGGCTGAAAGCCTATGAGCTTAGCTGAAACAATATCAACCGCCACAACGTTGTTTCCAGCGACAAGAACGCCGTGTTTTACGAGTTTAGTATTCATCTCGGAATTTGTTCCACCAATAATCCCATCCACAATTGTTAGCGAGGGTTGGAAGAATTCAAGCAAATCCACTAGCTTTCTGTGAATTCTGAGGGTGCATGTAAACCGCGGGCTTTTTGAGAAAGCCCATGTTGTTCTTTATTCCGAGCGTAACTTTCGTGAGGTGGTGGAGTTTCATCTTCGGGAGTGAGATATAACCTTCTTTTCTCGCATTCAGGGCTGGTCTGGATACCTTAACGCTCTTGAGAGCTCCTCCACCAACCTCAATTTCCACAAACTCCTCCTCGTTGAGGTTGATGCATTCAACAAAGCTATCAAGCCCGAACTCCTTGAAGCATTTAGAGGCTGAGTTTTTGTAGAACCCTCCCTCGATAACAGCAGGCTCAATTCCGTAGCTTCTCGCAACTTCAACCACAGCCTTCAGCAGTTCAGGATGAGTAATGCAGCCATTTTCGGGATTATCATGCTTGAGGAAGTTCGGTTTTACGTACTTGAACTTGGGGTCGAAAATCTCAAAGACTCTTTCAACGAACTTTTTGGCATCTTTGTAGCTCTCAACCCTCTCAACGAGAACCTTCATGATGACATTTAACTGCAGTATCCCGAAATAACCTTACACTCCAACAAGATTACCACGTGAGGAAGCTAACGAACAAGGACATCTGAGAATGGTAAAGCAGGCTTAAAGGAGAACCGGCAACAAAGATGGCGGAGTTCTTTCAGATATCAAGGCAGAGAGTCCACCAGATAATCAAGAAGAACATGAAGAGAAAGCGGAGAAAGTGGGTACGGGAGAGCTCATTCAATGCTGGCAGGGAGACTGGAAAATGATCAATGGAGAGGAGAAATATGTGTTGTGGTGTTTTTGATGAGGCTACTACGGAGAGCACCATCAAAGTTCTAA
>CAYYWO010000025.1:0-5490 GCA_964474885.1 Hadarchaeota archaeon (SeqCode) | reverse complement strand
CGGGGCAAACCTACCACTTGGTCATCTCCCCCTCGAGCGTGGATGCCTCGAACTATGCGGAGTTCGCGACGCTGGGGGAGCCCAACGCCAGGTACCCCTACGACCAGGTCCTGGCGGAGAACATGAATGTGCTGTACTACGACGGTGCGGGCTGGGCGGAGGAGAACCAGAGCCCGGTTTTTCTCCTCCAGTTCACCGACGGGACGCGTAGGGGGGACCCCTACAGGCTGATCTACTCCCCCTCCATCTACGACATCTACTGGTCCAGCGTTCTCTTCACGCCCGAAAGCCCGATGAAGGTGGACAAACTCATGGTGTACATCGGGCGCTCTGCCACAGCACCTGAGGGAGATCTGGAGTGGGCGATAAGGGAGGATGGCTCGACAACGGATCTCTACTCAGGGACTTTTGCCACACCCACTGATAACGACGTACTGGTGGGACGCGGGGGGTGGGTGCTTAGGGACGTACCCGACTTCTCCCTCCAGGCGGGAACGACCTACAGGCTCATCCTCCGCTCTCCAAGCTCCACAACAGCTTCTTGGGTCTGGTACGCGATCAGGACTGATTCCACGTACCAGAACTGGACCTATGCCGGGACCTCTAGTTACTTCAGCACTTCCACCGATAGCGGATCCACTTGGGGGGCGACGACTTACATCGATGCCCCGTTCGTCTTTATCCTGACCCCGATGTGGTTGCAGCTCGAGAACTGGCAGGGCTCGGCGAGTGCCCTGGCTTCCTGGTCCCGCCCAGATTCCTGGTCGGGGGGCGTCTCCTCCGTGCAGGTGAGCTGGAGGCAGGAGGAGGTGTGGACGACGGGGTGTGCCGGGCGCGCCGGCTGGGAGCAGCTGGAGGCATCCTCTGCCACCTGTGCTACGGTTGCCAGTTGGTTCTCCTTAGAGAGCGCTTCGGGGACTGTCCAGGCACCCGCGGCCTGGGGACTCCTGGACACGAGCTCCGGGACCTTGAAGGCACGGGGTACCTGGCGGGAGGTGGATGCTTGGACGGCGGTTGTCCGGACGGTGATAGTTTGGTCGCAACTGGATGCTTGGTCGGGTACCTTTTCCACCCGGGCGAGCTGGCTGCCCGTGGACCACTGGGCGGGGGCTTGCAAAGCCGGAGCAACTTGGCACAGCTTGGAGGCACTGTCGAGGACAGTGAGGGCCCCCGGGAGCTGGTGCCAGGTAGATGCCTGGACAGGCTCGGCCGGGGGGGCAGTTACTTGGTACTCAGTGGAGGGCTGGAGCGAGGGATGCTCCACCGTTGCCCTGTGGTTGCTGATCGAGAGCTGGGCGGGGACCCTCATCTTCTTGGCATCTTGGTTACAGGTTGAGTGCTTCTCGGGAGCTGCTAGGACCACCGCAGGCTGGAGGAAGCTCGATGAATGGGTGTGCACCTCCAGTGCACCCGCCTCCTGGACAGCGCTGGAAAGCTGGACAGGTACGGTTTCAACGCAGATTCCAGGCTGGAGCCAGCTGGAGGCTTGGGCGTGTGAGGGCTCGGCCGTCACGTCCTGGACTCGGGCGGATTCCTGGACCTGCGGGGTCTCGTTCCCAGCCCGCTGGGTGCAGCTGGACTCAGGCTGGGTAACTGCGGTAGCCCCCGCCTCCTGGGCGCTCGTGGAGTCCTGCTCTGGTGCATGCCGAACGACTACTCTCTGGTACCAGCTAGAGAGCTGGTCGGGCACGGTGGCGGCCCCACTCCCGGTTCCAACCAAGCCCCAGCTTTACAGACCGGAAAACGGCTCCACGGTCTGGGATGGGGTGGAGATTTACTTCGAGTGGGAGAATGCTCAGCAGGCCGAAAACCACAGGCTCGAGGTAGCGCTGGATTCGGACTTCACGCAGGTAGTGGATAACGTGCTCATCCTAGCTGACAACTACTGGGTGAAGGTTTCAGGTTACCGGAGCGGGACGTACTACTGGAGGGTGGTGGCAGTTGGGCTGGGTGGGGAGAATGCCTCGGATGCCTGGACCTTCAACTGCAGGTGGAGGCCCTTCTACGGCAACCAGTTCGCGCACGACTCGGACGTGGACTACAAGTTGGACTCTGCCTTCGAGAACCTGAGCTTCAGGTTCCAAGCACCCGAGAGCAAGACGGTGGACAACCTGCTCGTCTACGTGGCCTCCTACTCGGGTACCTCCACCTACGTCATAGGCATAGCCCAGGACTCCGCAGGGGTACCGGGCAGCATGCTGTCCAGCTCAAGCGTCACCATTTCAGGTACGGGCTGGCTGACCGTGGACCTGCCGGACCTAACCCTGAGCTCGGGGCAAACCTACCACTTGGTCATCTCCCCCTCGAGCGTGGATGCCTCGAACTACGCGAGCTTCAGGGTCTTCGGTTACCCGAATGCCAGGTACCCATACGACCAGGAAATGTCTGAAAACTTGGGTGTCCTGTACGACAATGGGAGCGGGTGGCAGGAGAGGTGGCAGACTCCCGTGTTCATGCTCGCGTACACGGACGGGACGCAGAGGGGGACGGCCTACCGCAGCACGCTGGCCAGATACGTGAACGAGTCCTATGATCAGGCCGAGAAGTTCACACCCTCCGAGAACCTGGTGGTGGACAGGATAAGGGTGTACATAGGCAAGCTGACCTCCAGCCCCGAGGATGACTTGGATTGGGCGGTAAGGGTGGATGGAGTCGCCTCGGATCTTTGCTCGGGGACCTTCGCCCTGACAACGGACAATGACGTGCCTGTAGGAAAGGGTAGATGGGTGGAGAGGGACGTACCCGACTTCTCCCTCCAGGCGGGAACGACCTACAGGCTCATCCTCCGCTCTAGGAACACCACCTCCACGAACAGTTGGATCTGGTACGCGGGCAGGGCGGACGATGGGGCTTGGACCTATGGGGGTACGGATGCGATGCACAGCACTTACGACACGCTGGCGGGCAGCTGGACGGACTACGCCACCCTGGATGTGCCCTTCCTGTTCATCTGCCGCTCGGTGTGGAGGAAGCTGGAAGAGTGGGGAGGCTCAGCCTCCACCCGGGCCGGCTGGCGCCTCACTGAGCAGTGGACGGGAGCTACCTCTGGGGCCGCAAGTTGGCAGGCAGTCGAGGCGTGGGTGAGCACGGTAGGCGCCCCAGCGGGCTTCCGGCAGCTTGACGCATGCTCGTACACGGTCAGCACGGCGGCAGCCTGGTCGAGGGCAGATTCCTGGTCCGCTTCCGTGGGGACCACGGCTGGCTGGTGTGTGGTGGGCAGCTGGATGTTGTCAGTGAGTACCCAAGCCTTCTGGAGGCAGCTTGACTCCCGGCCTGCAATGGTCGGTACTCGAGCTTCTTGGTCGCAAGTGGAGACCTGTTCATGTTCGATCCAAACAGTTGCAGGCTGGCATCAGCTGGATGGCTGGATCGCATCTGTCAGCTCTTATCCGGCGATCTGGAGGGAAGTGGAATCCGTGTCAGGCTTGGTCGAAGCCAGAGCGGGCTGGCGGCCGCTTGAGGTATGGTCAGTCCAGATTTCCACCCAGGCAAGGTGGGCATTACTGGAATCCTGGATCTGCATTCTTTCGGCGGCAGGGGGTTGGGCGCGTCTTGAAACCTGCTCGGCCACTTTAGGGACAGTAGTTCTGTGGAAACAGGTAGAGTCTTGGTCCTGCACGGTGACGGCCTACATCATTTGGTACCTACTTGAGGAGTGGGGAGGAAGCGTTGGCACGCAGGTAACTTGGGCACGGCTTGAGGCGTTCACGAGTGCGGTTGGTGCTCCCTCGAGCTGGTTGCCACTGGAGTCCATGCAGGGGAGCTCGGGGACAACGGCCAAGTGGCTCAAGCTCGACTCGCGCTCCAGCTCGATGATCTCTACGGTTAGCTGGAACCCGGTAGAGAGCTGGCAGGAGACACTGGCGGCTCCTGCCTTCTGGTTGGGGGTGGAGAGCTGGTCTGGGCAACTTGGTTCTCCAGCATCTTGGTACTTGGGAGAAGCTTGGTCTTGTGTTCTCTCGACCCGGGCATCTTGGAGCAGGCTGGAGTCTCTGGCGGGATCGGCCAAGAGCCTAGCAGGCTGGAGGCAGCTGGACTCCCTCTCGGGAGGAGGCACCCTGGCGGCAGCCTCCTGGGTACAGCTCGAGGAGCTCGCATGCCACATTACAGCTGGGGCAGGCTGGAAGCGGCTCGAGTCCTGGTTTGGTAGCGCTGGAGCGCCCGCCTCCTGGGTGCGGGTGGAGGCACGATCTGGTGGTTGTTCCTCGGCGGCCGGATGGCTGTTATTGGGGCAGGTTTCGGGGAGCATCTGCTCGATTCCCGAGTGGAGGCAGCTGGAGTCCCTTGCCTGCGCGGCGGTAGCCAGAGCCAGCTGGAGGCGGTTGGAGTCCGTGTCCGGAACGCTGACGGGTCCCGCCAGTTGGGGGCATGTCGAGAGCTGGACGGGAGAGATAGCAGGTCCGGTCGCGTGGAGGTGCGTGGAGGCGTTTTCCGGTGGCATCCAGACCAGAGCCGCTTGGGCATTTTTGGCCAGCTGGTCAGATGGCGTTGAGGCAAGGGCCTCGTGGATCTTGGTGGAGCAGCAGTCGGCAGAGCTCCGTGCTGGGGTAGGATGGAGGCAACTGGACTCTTGGGCGGGCACGAGCTCAACGAGGGCAGCCTGGTCAAGGGTGGACTCCTGGTCTTCCTCGTGCGGCACCGTGGGTACATGGACTAGGGTGGAGACGTGGAGTGCACAGATCACAGCTCGGGTGAGATGGACGCAGGTGGAGGGGTGGGCAGCGGGAGTGATAGCACGGGCAGGCTGGGAGCGGATCGAGCAGCTTTCTGCGTCCTGTTCGACGCTGATTTCTTGGAGGCTCATCGGCAGCTGGCAGATTTCAATCTCCTCACCGGTTGTCTGGAACCTGCTTGAAATCTGGTCAGGGACGGCGGGTACGGTGGGCGTTTGGCGGCGGCTGGAGGAGTGGGCGGAGCTGGTGGCAGCCCAGGTATTGTGGTTCCAGCTGGAGTCTTGGGCTCAGGAGATCACGGCTGGGGCTTCCTGGAAGTCGGTGGATTCGTGGAGCGCTGGGGTGAAAGCAGGAGCAACTTGGCTCAGGCTGGAAGAAGTGGCATGCACGGCCTGTTCGCCCGCATCCTGGCACCAGCTGGGTGTTTGGCAGGCAGCTGTGGGCACGGTCGCACTCTGGCTACCGGTTGAGCAGTGGCAGGGAGGCCTACGCACGCTCGCTCGCTGGTCCTTGCTCGAGGAAAGGGCGGCTTCAGTCATCACGGTGGCCGCCTGGCTGGAGGCAGAGAGCTGGACATCAGGTGTTCGTGCACCGGTCGCTTGGGTGAGGGTAGAGGCTTGGATAGGTACTCTTGGTACCCAGGCTTACTGGCAGCTTGTAGAGGAATGGACAGGCAGGGCCGGTTCGCCCCCCTCCCCAGCAAACCTCCTCCTGCCAGAAAACGCCAGCACAACCTCTGCAACCCCAACTTTCGAGTGGCAAGCCACCTCCCCGCTGGAGAACTTCAGGCTGGAGGTGGACAACGACGCGGACTTCT
>CAYYWO010000024.1:0-5529 GCA_964474885.1 Hadarchaeota archaeon (SeqCode) | reverse complement strand
TTCTCAATAGGCATACCGCAAAATGGACAGATCATGATGAATCACCTCCAGAATCGACAATTTTGACAAAACCGCCTTTCAGAAGTGGAGGGATATTTTCGATCGGCAGTTCTACAACATCGTCCTTCAGGAATGGACCATAATTGACGCCATCGACACCTACAAACTCGATACAGTCTTCGATGAATTCTACCTTGAGATATCTCCTATCTGGAATTGTGCAAGACTCACAATCTTCTTTGAAAACTTCATCATCCTTGATGTGGCAGATCCTTAATCCATTGCAGAATGAACCGATGAATGGGCAAGGATAATCCCAAACAGTAATGTACCCTTTCTCATCGACCTCTACTTTCTTAATCTTTATTTTAGTCGTTGTTTTCGCAGTAGAGGATGTTTTCTTAACTTCCTTTTCATCTCCAAAAACCTTCAGCTTGGCATTCCTAAATCTACCACGATAAGGAGATTTCAAAAACTAATCACCTCCTTTTATGTCTATAAAACTAACAAACTCAGTCAAAAATGGTCGAAATTCGCTAAGCTGTGCTACAAACAGTTTCTCCCTTGCTCTGGTGCAACCTACATACCAAACTCGCAATTCGTCGTCTCTGTGTCCGTTAAAAGCGGTGTGTTCGATTGTCGAAGTTATCCCGTCGCACAGGATTACGATATCGGCTTCTCTTCCCTTAGCGGCATGGATCGTGTCTATCCACAGGTTGATCGATTCAGGTTTGATCGGTTCGTCAGCATACCTAAGAATTTCAAGTTGTCTTTTGTCGAATCGGCTTGTGTCAACCAAATATTCGATATCTGCCTTCCTGAACAGTTCAAAGATGAACAACGGAATATTCCCTGTCTTCTCGAAGTAAGCTTTAATTTCCTTCTTTGTACTTTCTGGAAGTTGTACTTGCTCAATAATGAACTTGAATTCTTTCTCACTTGGAAATTCTCCCTTTCTTAGCTTGGCTATTGCATTCCACGCAAGGATTAAATCCTTCTCCCAGAGACTGACACCCTTTAGTCTCCTGAACGGCTTTCTAAGCTTTATTAACGTCCTCTCAGCTTCCTTAACCATCCTGTTGGTCCTAAACAGTAGAAAGACTGTTTTATCATAGTATGTGTCTGAAAGCTTCGATGCGAGGTAAGTTATCTCATCGATGGTTCTTATACCGACAAACCTAACACTACCGGATCGATCGCTAACTGCTTCGATTTCTTTCTCCTTTCTCCTTTCTATGAGCTTCAAGATTTGTTGTGAGAACTTCCACAACTCGGGTGGAAGTCGATAGGTCTTTGGTAAGACTATTTCTTCATCAGCTTGGAGATTCAGGAAGTATTCTGCTTTCGCTCCTTTCCATGTGTTTATAGCTTGATCGTCATCGCCGGCAAGGTAAGCTTTGTCCACAATATCGATGATTCGCTTAACAATCTCGAATTCCAAGCGATTGAAGTCTTGAGCTTCATCGGCAATGAAAACGTCGATTGGAGGACATCTATCCAGTAAATAGCCTTCAATGAGCATGTCTTCGAAATCTATGATCTCATAATGCTGCTTGAATTTGTGCCATTCTTGAATTATCCAGCCATATTGTTCAAAATTATTAACGAGGAAGTCTATACATCGCTCAATATCCTCATACTTCGGGAAGAGTGTTCCAACACACGCTGTGTAGAGTGTAAAAGCTCTATTGCCTAATAGATCACTAGCTCCAACCTCTGCAAATTCGTATTCGATATCATACTGCTTGCAAAATTCGAATTTCCAGCCTTCAACGAATCCTCTCTTTCTATAGGTGTTTTTGACTTTCTGAGCAAATTCTTCGTCATGTATTACTCCAAGAGATAGGCAAATTCCATGTAATGTCGTAAACCATGGTACCTGTTTACTCTTCCTTCTAACGCTAAGTCGTTCGCATAGCTCGTTAACGGCTGAATTAGTGTATGAACAGAATCCTATGTGTTCAAGTTTGATACCATGGTCGATTAAGTCTTCCACAGTAGTGTGGAGATATCTAGTTTTGCCAGTTCCTGGTCCACCGTAGATCTTAATAATAGCCATAGAAATCCACCACCTCTGGGTTTAGATCTTCAGAATTGCTCGTTGTGTCAATCACTTCAGGCTTCCAATCCTCACCAAAACGGACTCTCGAGTATGCTTTGATTGCTGGAATCGAAAATACCCAAAAGTGGAAAATTTTCTTACCGATTCTTTTTCTCTCGACTCTAAGAAGTAAATCTTTCAGAATAACTCTTAGCTTACGATATGTTGTTTTGATAGCCTTATGTTCTAATCTCTTTAGCAGTAGGTCGTTTACAACAAGAAGCTCTTTTGGTGGATCTCCATTGACAAAACCACCAATATTTGGTGATGATTTGTCCAATTCTTCTGCTTTGTAGAGTGGTAGCTCTATCAGTATTGCCAAAACAGTTTCAAAGATCTCATCCTCCTCTGAGAGTGGCTCCTTAATACGATAGGCTTTTTTCATCCAAAAATTGTAGATCTGCAAACAGTCGTCTTCGGTAATTCTCGTTGGTGGATAGTCGTATAGGTTTATGTATAGATTTATGTAAAAATCTATATTTGGTGTAACTCTTATGCTGTCTTTGACCTTCCTTTTCTTCCACAGCTTCGATTTCTCGACCTTAATAGAGTGATTTCGAATTCTAAGTTCTAATGTTCCACTTGAATCTACTATAACGACTTCTTGGGTATCTGTGCAAATCCTTTTCACAACATCTGTTTTCAGTGGGCAAGAATCCTCGCAAAGGTTTGTTACTTCTCCAAACTCGCATGCGGTGAACTTCGACTCTCTAACCCACTTGATCGTGTTCAGCACTTCCTTTGTCGTTAGTGGTGCTCTACTTAGCTCCAAGAATTTATCAGCAGAATCCTCCAAATTCTCTCCTCGTTGCTTAGCAAACAGTAGCCAGAGTTTGAGTGCCACTGTATCACGTTGATGTATCGCATTCTCCAAACAAGGTAGCTTAGTGGTATCATTACTGTGTTCCGGATGTTCCGGGTGTTCCGCATGTTCCGCATCTTTTGAAGTTAAAATTACATTTTCATTATATTGTACATCCGGAACATCCGACACACCCGGAACACTATTGGACTTTCTGAGGTTTTTATAATAAGCCACTAATGGATTCTTTACAGCTGCTTTCAGATCGCATTCTTCACAAACTCCTCTAAGTGTTGGAACGTCAGTATAGAGATTTTCACAATTACAAGGTTTGTAGCGTTTTGAGAACCAATACAAAAGTTGCTTTTCAGTTATTTCAGGATCAAATTCATCTGGTGGCGAGATTGCTTCAAACAGCTTGAAGACAGTCTGCCAATCATCGCCACAATCCTCGTTGAGCAATCTCATGAAGAAATCACGAATAAACACATTTACATCGTGCTCATGGACCGTTTTACTTCGAACTTCCAAAGCTTTCTTCACGCATATTGGAAGAGCATCGAATTTGACTTCTGTGATTTGCTCAACTTTTGCTTTAAGATCTCCTTCTATTGCAACCCTTACTGTTTTTTCAGTTACATCCTTTTCTTCATCGTCTGTTTCTTCCACGCTTAGCTTTTCTTCTACAACCGCACCAACAGCTTCAGCAATTTTTCTGGCGATAGGGATTAAGTCCTCTGCTTTCTCGACCTCTTCTAACTTATCACAACTTTCAAACCTGTACTGAACACCGCTTTCATGTATGCTCGGGGGAACTACGATAACATTGCCCTTGACACGAATGTCCGGTTCTTTTGCGATTGCTACCCAAGAAGTGTAGGGTTGCTTGACTCTGAAAAGGATTTTATGTCCTTTACCCGATCGGATTACCCAAGTGCGCTGTTTGAACTCTTCAAGCAAATCTTCTGGTAGTGGAACATCAACATCGATCTCTACAACGTGCTTATCAGCAATAGCAATGTTAAAGATGCCATACTTGGCAAACCACTTCTTGACCGTTTCAGAATCCGGAACAAACCCTTCATCTCTTAATTTCTGCCACTTAACGAGAGGAATCTTGCCCTTGAACTCAACAGGAATTACCGTAAATCCGTGCTCTCGATAGAAATTTATAAATGTTATAATGCTTGTTTTATATTGAACTTCATCAAAGTTTGGCTCCGCCACCCGCAACACCTCTAAAACTTTTTTTAACTGTCCTCTTCCAAATCTCCCTCCTCGACCTTTCTAACAATAATTTGACCATCCACAACTTTCCAAAGTAGAAGATCACCTTCTTTAATGCCTAATTCTTTTGGAATTGAAACAAGAAGTGTGTTATTACTCTTGAATCGCCATACCTTTCTGACTGGTTGCTTAATCTTTATATCTTTAAGCTCACTCACTTGCTTCATCACACTTAACAGTGTTAAGTAAGATTTATAAACTTAACGCCTGGAGATTAAGTGTACTTAAGAGATTAAGTTAACTTAAAGGGGTGATATATTGCAAGAATCAGATAAAAGTATTTTAATAAAAAGAGTTTTAGCTGAAAAAGGGCCACTAAGGTTTAAGGAGATAGTTAGAGAGACGGGTTTGTCTGAACCTACAGTTGCAAAGTGGTTGAAAAGATTAGAAGAGAAAGGCGAGGTCGGAAAGACACTTCTACCCAATAAAGATGGTATACATTATATTTTAATTGATAGAAAATTTAAGGAAACAAGAGCAATTATTGGCAAACTAATTGAAGAGGCTTTTTATGCAGCAAAGGGTTATATGAACGCTTACAATATTCCAGGATTCCGTGCACTAATGTTCTCTTTTGGAGAAGCATTGTTTATGACCATTATTGGGTTAGCCAACGATGATCGAATGAGAAAATACGCAACAGATGTGATTTTAGATACCCTAGAAAGATTACTTCTCCCTGTGGATAATACAACATTTGAAAAAATGATCATTGCATCATTCAATCGGTTATACAACGAAGTATCTAAGCTTAGTGATGAAGAACTCGATGAATACCTAAGAAAACTTAATGAAAAGATTTTGAAAGCTGAGGAAGAATGGATGAAAGCTACAGAAGAACAAGTCAAAAAGACACAAAAAGATGAAACAAAACAACCTTAGCAAGCTTTGGTACACTTACTCAAACATCGCCACACATACGCATATGTATCGATACTTTCAACTATTCTAAATATTTTCATTATTAAATTACTAATAAAGATATACCCTTCTTGAACGATAGATTTATATTTATCCTTATCCAATAATCATTTATGATCAAGCAGATGAATAACCTCAATTTTATAGAAACCGACCTATCGAGTGAGATCGTAAGCAACATAATTGGGAACGACATTAGGCACCTTATGGTGCCTAAAAGGGAACATAAGGGCAATAGGGAACCAACTAAGATTTACTTAGACAAGGAGAATAAAGAGTTTGCTTTGAGATTTGGCATCAATCTCTCAACGTTTTTTGACAATTGCCTAAGAGAACTCGTTGAGTACTTGAAAGGCTTCAAGCACGCCGGGGGTGGGATTCGAACCCACGCGTCCCTTACGGGACACGGGCTCTCCAG
>CAYYWO010000023.1:0-5770 GCA_964474885.1 Hadarchaeota archaeon (SeqCode) | reverse complement strand
GCCCACCCTCTGCACGAGCCTTGTCACCTGGCGGGGAGAATTGTACTGGATAACAAGGTCAACCGTCCCTATATCTAGGCCCAGCTCCAGCGAGGAAGTGCAGACGAGGTACCTCAAGTCCCCAGACTTCAATGCCCTCTCAGCTCTCACCCTAACGGCACCCGAGAGCGAACCGTGATGTACCGCCAAGGGAACATCGAGATCCCACAGTTTGAACCTGCTGGAGAGGATCTCAGCCATGGGCCTTGTGTTGGTAAAAATCAGCACGGACTTCTGTTTGCTCATCATCTCCCTCATCACACGGAGTCTTGCTGCCACCTCAGGAACCGAGATTATCCGCTCGGCGAGTTTCTTGTCCTCGGACTTCACCTCCGGATACACCACCTCTATCTCCATACGCTTCTCCACACTGACATCCACTATCTCACACTCTCGGCCGACACCAGCCAGAAACCGTGCCACTTCTCCGGGCGAGCCAACCGTCGCTGACAGTCCCACTATCTGAAAATCTCCACAGATCTCCCTGAGTCTCTCCAGAGTGAGGCTGAGTTGGGATCCCCTCTTGCTCTCCGCAAGCTCATGCACTTCGTCCACGATCACCCACTTAACGGTCCTGAGGTGCTCACGAAGTTTCCTCCCTAGAAGAAGGATTTGAAGAGTTTCAGGGGTGGTTATCAGGACGTCCGGCGGGACCAGAGCCTGAACTCTCCTCTCCCTCAGCTCGGTGTCCCCATGTCTGACAGATATCCTAAGATCCAAGGATTTGCACCACCACTCCAGCCTCTCGAGCATGTCCCTGTTCAGAGCGCGAAGCGGGGTTATATAAATCAACTTGACTCCCGTCCGTCGGGGGGAGAAGATCATTTTCTGCAAGAGCGGAAGGAAGGCAGCTTCCGTCTTGCCGCTCCCCGCTGGGGCAATCACCAACACGTTCTTGCCCTGCAGAATCTTGGGAATGGCTCTTTCTTGGGGGAGCGTCGGTCTCTCAAAACCTCTCTCCCTCAGCAATCGGCGGATAACTGGGGCCAGCTGTTCAAAAGCATTCATCAAGTTATTTCATCTCCCAAGGTAAACGAGGGGAATTTCCGGGGGCTGCTTTCAGCTTGTACAGAGCATCTGAGGAGAAATCTGCAAAGAACGGTGAGATGAAGACCTTGATATCAAGAGTACACCTCGGTGCAGATCCCTGCCCCTATGGTTACGCCTGCATGCCGGATGGCGAATCTCCCCAGTTGCGGAATCTCCGAGACCTTCTCGATCACCATGGGTTTCAGTAACTCAATTCTTACGACTCCAGCCTCGCCCTTTCTAAGAGTGGAAGGGTTTTCCTCTAAAGCTTCTCCGGTCCTCGGATCTATCTTCTGCAGGAGGGAAGTTATCCTTCCCGGTGCATCGGCTGTGTGACAATGTATGCTCGGGATGAAACCTGGGCGTATCTCCCTAGGAACCTGCAAGACGATTATCTTCGCCCGAATTTCTCTAGCTACTGTGGGAGGATGGCCCGGGTGCCCAGCCACATCCCCCCTCGAAATATCCGACCGTTGCAGTCCTCTAACGTTGAACCCTATATTATCCCCTGGCACCGCGCGCTGGATGGGCTGGTGGTGCATCTCTATTGACCTAACCTCCCCGGCTTTCCCTGCTGGCTGAAAGAGCACTTCGTCCCCAACCTGCAACACGCCAGTTTCCACTCTGCCTATGGGCACTGTGCCAACCCCGCTTATCGAAAACACATTCTGGACTGGAATGCGGAGGGGTTTGTCGATGGGCTTAGGGGGCTCCCGGAGAGACTCCAGTGCCTGGAACAGGGTAGGGCCCGAATACCAACTCATACGTGGGCTGTGCTTTACCAGATTGTCCCCATGGAAGGCTGCTATGGGGATATACGGAAACTTGTCCGCGTCTTTGAATCCTATGGCTAAGAGCAGGGAAATCACCTCATTCTTCAGCTTCTCGTAGACCTGCCGGTCGAAGTCCACCAAGTCCATCTTGTTTATCGCAACAATCATCTGGTTCACACCCAAAGTGAAAGCCAGTGCCGCGTGCTCCCTGGTCTGGGGCATGATCCCGTCATCGGCTGCTACCACTAGGACTGCGGCATCCGCTTGGCTCGCCCCCGTGATCATATTCTTGACGAAATCTCTGTGACCCGGGGCGTCTATGATGGTGATCAGATTCCTCCCCGTTTCGATCTTCTGGTACGCTACGCCTATGGTTAGACCTCTTTCCCTCTCCTCCCTCTCCCTGTCCATAACCCAAGCAAACTTGAAGCTCCCAGCCTCCGGCCTCAGATCCTTTTCGGAGATAAGGCCAAGCTCGTAAAGCATTCTTCCCACCGTCGTGGATTTGCCGTGATCAACATGACCGATGAAGACCAAATTTACGTGCGGTTTCATGAAGCCTGTGTGGCAGATTGCTGAGCAGAGGGTGGAGCTTCGGGAGTCGGAGAGGATGTTTCAAGAGTTGGGAATTTCTCAAGGAAGGCTGACAGGTTCCGCCTCGCCTGCCTGATGCCCTCTTCCATCCTCCTCACCTGCCTCTCCAGTTGCTCCAGCATGTAGGTCTGCTCTATCGGCTGGCTACTAAGCAGAAACACCAGCTTCTCGTGAGCATACTTCATGTCCATTTCCGAGTACTCCAGAACGGTCAGCATATCCTTCTTCCTTTCCCTTAGAACGGAGGGGTTGGAAGGGAAATCGGAGCCGAGGAGCTCTAGTCTCCTCTTGACCTCAAAAGCAAGCTCCCCTATACCCTCCAGCTCTCCAAATCTGCCGGACATCATTTTCAGCCTAGAGTCTAGCAGATCCAAGTTCGAACATAAGAGCTTCATGTCCTCCTTGACCAGTCTTCCTGCGAGCAAAAGCTGCCCCGGCTCCACCTGGGATAACTTCGATAGGGGCTCTCCTATGTCAACCCAGATGGAGAAGTCCTCCACCGGCACCCGCTGGGCGATTGGAGGAGCAGGCTTGGGCTGGTAAAGATATAGGACCGACAGCACCACCAAGGCGGCAGCGGCACTGATTCCTTTTTGGAGGGGCTCCTGGATCACGAGAAGGGAGATTATGCATAGCAGGAGGAGGATGAATAATCCCGTCTGTGCCCTTCCAGGAAGCACCATCGTATTTTAGAACCGCCTTAATAACTGAAGACCATAAAAGCTTCGTGCTCGCCTGATGGATGGAAGAGATACCTCCGGATCATCCGCGGGCGGAGTCCCTGATCATCAGGAAGAGGCTTGCACTCGCCTTCCAGCAAGGAATCGTGGTACCAGAGGGACTGGCTGCACACGGGAGAGGAGAAGCCTTCGATTACCTGCTAGGGGAGCGGACCATCCCACCGGCGATCTCTGCCGCCAAAGCGGGCATTGCCCTCATGCTCCTCGCTGAAAAGTCCGTCATATCGGTTAACGGGAATGCAGCTGCTCTGGTTCCAGCTGAACTCGTTGAGCTTGCTAAATTGACGAGATCCGAGCTGGAGGTGAACCTCTTCCACCCTTCCAAGGAAAGGGAGCAAAAGATCGCTAGACTCCTCGTCGAGTCCGGTGCCAATCAGGTCTTGGGTATCGAGCCCGAGTACGAGACCACGATCCCCGAGCTCAGCAGCGCCAGGAGAAAGGTAGACAGGCGTGGTATCGCCCAAGCGGATGTGGTTTTGGTCCCACTTGAGGATGGAGACAGAACAGAGGCTTTGAAGAGGATGGGTAAAAAGGTCATCGCTATTGACTTGAATCCCCTCTCTCGGACTTCCCTTTCCGCAGATGTGACTATCGTGGACAATATTGTCAGAGCCCTTCCATTGATGTGTAAACTGGCAAGGGAGTTGCCCAAGGACAAAGAATACTTGCAAGAGATCGTTAGAGCCTTCAACAATAAAGAGAACTTGAGCCAGTGCTTGAGAACGATTGTCCGTAGGTTGGAGGAGCTAGCGGGCGGCTCTCATCTCAGCCAAGAGCCTAGCCGCTGAAGCTCTGGGATCAGCCGAATTGTAAATCGCACTCCCGACTATGCACACATCTGCTCCAGCCCTTACAACCTCTCCCGCTACACCTACCTTGATCCCGCCCGCAACAAAGAGGAGATACTTTCCCGCCCTGCTCTTCGCTTCCCTTATCAGCTGGACAGAGTCGTATATTCCCCTGCCTCTGAGCTGCTCGCTTATCCCCCTGTGCAGGCAGAAAGCGAGCTCCTCCTCTCTGCCTGCATATTTCAGTTTCAGTTCCTCTAGCCTCTGAATCGGATCCGGACAGTCCATGAGATCGACCAGAATCGCCTTTCCCATCCTGCTGGCCTCGCTCAGGGCATCCGTTATTTTTCTGTCGCTACCTATGCCCATCACCGCCACCACATCCGCCCCTTTCCTGAAGGCGATCCTCGCCTCCAGGTTCCCTACATCCATCGTCTTCAGGTCTGCCACAAGGATGGCATTTGGACAGGCTGACCTCAGGGCGGGCAAAAGTCGATCCACCCCATGCCTCTTTATCACAGGCGTCCCCGCCTCCACGATCCTGGCTCCTCCAGCATGCACCTCCCTCGCTACCTCAACCACGGTCTCCAAGTCCGCATCCAGATCCAAAGCCACCTGCAATTCAGGGGGCTCGATTTCTTGCAGGGGTGTTTTGGGCACCTCCATCTCTCCAGCCTCCACGGGTGTCGTCAGGTGAAGCAGGCTAGGTCTCCCATTCTCATCCCATCTCCTCTCGGCATAATACTCAGTCAGCAGACGGGACAGACCCAGCCCAAAACGGACGGGTAACCTGTCGTGGGCCCTTGAGAACCCCTCCCTGAGGTTGAAGAGTCTCTCCATGTCGAAGATTCTGGAGCCGCAGGCTAACAGGTGCTCACTCGTCCACCTCCACCCCGTCAGGGCTGAGAGGAGGCTAGCCAGCTGATCCATCTCGAACTCCGTGCTCGTGAAAAGGGCAGGAAAATAATACTTGCAGACGATTAGGCTATCCAGCACAGCAAAAGCATCTTGCATCCTCCGCACAAGCCTCGCCTTTCCTCTTCCTGTTCTCGGGCTCACAAACTCAGGCATGCTCAAGATTTCCGGACCGATGGTGTATGCCTGGAGGTGGCACGCGCCCCTGTTGGAAGTGACGTAAGCTAGGGCCATTCCCAGAACACCTCTGGGGTCGTAGGCTGGCAAAGCCAATCCCTTCACTTCCGGTAAGCCCGGTGGGTGCGGATCCTCCTCTCCGCGCGCCAGCCTGCGGATGAATTCCTCTGCATCCCTCAGCCTGCCGATTCTGCCCTTGGCTCTCCAGTACCCCAGCAAGGTCCCGGTGGATATAGTATCCAACCCCAGCTCCTCGCAGAGGAGGGAAAGAGGAACGATTTCCTCTTCGTAGTCCCAGAAGTCAGAGTTCGGTCCCAGCATCGCGATGGTCTCGTACTCTGGTCCCTTCACCTCCCGTTCCCTGATCTTTATCACTTTGCCGCAAGCGGCGGGACAACCGAAGCATCCTCTTCGCCTAACCGCATACTTCTCGCCGATGGTTTCCCCCGAAAACCCGTCGACCTCAGCGAATCCCACCTTTTGCCCGGAAAAATTCCTAACGGGTAGAATCCCAGCTGCCGCCATTCTGTGAACGAGCATGGCGGTGCCGTGTCTCGCTAGCGAACCATCCTTTCCACAGATGGGGTTATCCTCTATCGCCCTCCTTATTCTCGCACACAGCTGCCGGAAGACCTGGGGATGGGCGACCTTCGTCTTCTTCTTTCCCTTCACCACCAATGCCTTGAGTTTCTTGGCACCCGCCACTGCCCCCAAC
>CAYYWO010000022.1:0-6178 GCA_964474885.1 Hadarchaeota archaeon (SeqCode) | reverse complement strand
TGGAGGCCATGATCAGGTTGTTCATCCCGATGTCCACCCCGACTGGGTTGCTCCCTTTTGGGTGTGGGACCTCACGCTATACGGTTATATGCAGGTAGAACTGCCCGTCCCTGTAAGTGAGAACGTGCGTCGGTTTGACACCTTCGAGCAGTTTGCGCTGGTATTTGCCTATTTTGAGCAGGGACTTGACCCGTTCGTGAGCGGTTGTTATGGAGGCGTACCACCCTTCTGGCTTCTTGAAAACCCGGAAGAGTCTGGCATCGAGATCGAGCGAGAGCCTGCTGAAGCGGAGGAGTCTGTTACGCCTTTGCTTATATGCTTTGGCTACTCGATCCCTAGCGCGGATTGCGAGGTTAGCTGGGAGTCCGAACTTCACCCTGGTGTCCCTGTAAACCATGTGGTGCAGGGCAACGGGATGGAACGCTCGGTGCTCGAATGCCACCCTAGAGGTATAGTTGCACGCGTCCCTGAAGGCTTGGAGCGTAGCGAGGAGTTTGTGTCGTTCCTCGTCGCTGAGCTCGAGCTTGCACACGGCGATCTTGGTGAGTCTCATCGAAATGGCTTATGCCTTTACACTAATTGGCATAGAGAGAGTTCGCCAGTAAATTTTTTGAATCTTCCGCAATTCCTCGCCGCCCTTACGGAGAGAGTCTTCTTGCGGTGGTCAAGATGAGGTGGCTGTGCCTGCTCCTTCCCATCTTCCTCGTCCAAGCGACGCTGGCCCAGGGCTGGTTCAGCCTGGAGAGCTGGGATGCTGCGGTCAAGCCAGCCCCCGGATGGAGGAAGGTGGAGGAGGCGAGTTCCTCCGTGTGCTCGCCCGTCCCTCCACCCCGCTTGGTCAGTCCCAGGGATGGTGAAAACCTGAACGACAACACACCCGAGCTGCGCTGGGAGAACTCGCTGCCGGTGGACAATTTTCTGCTTGAGGTCGACGACGATCTAGGTTTCGCCTCCCCCCTGATCCGGGAGAACCTTACGCCCAGCTCCTTTGAAACCCCTGAGCTCTCGGATGGTCTGTACTACTGGAGAGTCAAGGCGAGAAGGGTGGGAGCGGAGTCCGACTGGTCGGAGACGCGGGCATTCAGGGTAGATACCATCCAGCCCGCCCCCCCTGCACCAGACCAACCCCAGGATGGGGAAAACTTCGTGGACAACGTTCCGACTTTCACATGGTCCGCGCCTGAGGAAAACTCCCTCCCCCTGGCCTTTGAGGTGCAGGTGGATAACGACCCGGATTTCAGTTCGATCGAGGCGAGCAGCGGTTGGGTCAGGGGGCAGAGCTGGAGACCGCCGCCCCTAGGTCAGGAGAACTACTATTGGAGGGTGAGGGCGCGGGATAATGCCGGAAACGTGGGCAGCTGGAGCGCGATCAGGAGGTTTCAGGTCCTGGATACGGTACCACCCTCTCCGCCGGATCCCCGCTTCCCCCTGAGGGACGAGAACACGAATGACAACCGGCCCCTCTTTCGGTGGGGGGCACCTCCCGAGAACTCGCTTCCGTTGAAGTACTGCGTTCAGGTCTCCCAAGACAGGTACAATGTCGAGGTGTCCGCTTGGGTCACCCAGGAAAACTGGTTGTGCTCGGAAGAGCTCGCGGACGGTCTCTGGTACTGGAGGGTGTGCGCCCAAGACAATGCAGGGAACACTGGTCTCTTCTCCGAATGGACCCCCTTCACGATCGACACGGTGTGCCCCACGGCACCGTCCCTACTCTCCCCGGAAAACGGTGCGGACATCGATGGAACCAAGGCGCGTTTCGAATGGACGGAGGCATCCGACGACAGGACGGGGATAGAGGGGTATCTCGTCCAGTTCTCCCGAGATCCAGATTTCTCCCAGACCGAGAACGAGTTCACGGAAAACTCTTGGCTTTGTGCATGTCTGCCCGGTTTTGGTGTTTGGTACTGGAGGGTAATCTCGAGGGATAGAGCTGGAAACGAAAACCTCTCGGAGGCCCGCTGGATCCATTGCAGGACTTGGACGGAACTGGAAGGCTGGGAGTGTGCCTGCTCCGGCCTGGGTACGTGGATCCACGTGGATGATCTCAGGGGCCAGCTGGGAGGAGAACGGGGAAACTGGTTCCTTGTAGAACTCTCCTCAGCCGCTGTAGGCTCGAGAGCTACGTGGGTTAGGGTTGTAGCCCAGTCGGCCACCACGAGAGGAGGGGTTGTCTGGCTTGAGGTGGAAAGGACCAGGGGGAGGGTCCCGGCACCGGTCCCGGTCCCGCAGCTGCTGAGGCCGGAAAATGGGGTGCATGTTTCGAAGGCCGTCCTCGGATGGGACAACGCACTCCCTGCCGACTACTTCGAGATTCAGACGGACCTGAAGAACCCCTTCTGGAGACCCTTCCGTTTCACCTACCAGACGTGGTTTTCCGCGGAGAACTCCATCGATCTGACGGAGAACCTACCTGAGGGGGGGTACTTCTGGAGGGTAAGAGCTTGGAGATCGGGTGCCTGCTCAGCCTGGTCCGAGGCTTGGGAGTTCACGCTGGATCAGACCGTTGATTCACCCAGCCTGCAGTTCCCCGAGAACGGCTACAATTCCGGCGTTGCGGTCGTTTGGCTGGGATGGAGCGAGGTGTCCGATGTCACACCTCCTGTCGAGTACGAGGTGCAGGTCTCGGTGGATCCATCCTTCCCGACCTACATTTCGTCGGGCTGGTTGGAGTACAGGAACTGGCAATTCTCGGCGGAGGGGGAGGGGGTTTACTACTGGAGGGTGAGGGCCAGGGATGCGGTAGGGAACACGAGCCAGTTCTCCGAGGTACGTTGCTTCCGGGTGGATCTAACACCGCCGCCCTCACCCTCCCTGCTTCACCCCCGGGCGGGCGAGTGGATCACCTCGCACTTGCTCACCCTCAGATGGTCCAGGGTTGAGGATCCCTCTCAGCCCGTGACCTACGTGGTGCTCATCGATAACGACCAGTCCATGTCCTCGCCGGCCTACGCGTGTGAGACGAGGGAAAATTCTATCTCAGTGACCATAGCTGACGGAACGTGGTACTGGCAGGTCGTGGCCGTGGACAATGCGGGAAACAGGTCCTCCCCAGCCGAGGGGTACTTCAGGGTGGATGCAACGGCACCCCCAATCCCGATCCAGCTCTTCCCCACCGGCGCGGAGCTGGTCACCAAGCCCGATGTCAGGTTCCTCTGGACGGGGGTGTGGGATGAGCGCGGAGTCCTGTACGACTTCGTGATAGAGGGCCTGCTCAGTGCCGAGAACCTGACTGAAAACTCCTACAGGCTCAGGCTCATGCCCGGCAGCTACAGCTGGAGGGTCAGGGCCAGGGATACGCTGGGGAACTCGCGCGGGTGGTCGAGCCCGGTTGGTTTTGAGGTCAGGGATATCAGCCCGCCCGTCCTGAACGTTCTTTCCCCGCTTTACCGGGTGGTGGATGAGAACTTCCTGCTCAGGGTCAACATCCGGGAGGACTTCGGCGTGAGATCCATTCGGGTGGAGCTGGACAACGAGGAGCAGGGGTTCGTTTACTCGGGTGGGGTACTCCAAGTGAGATTCGAGAACCTCACCCCCGGAGACCACATCGTAGAGGTCTGGGTCCGGGACGAGGGCTGGAATGAAAACAGGCTCTCCCTCAGCTTCCGGGTCCGGCCCAAGGTACTGCTCGAAGTCCAGGCTGAGGCCAGCTATGCAGGGGATCCCGTCACGGTCAGGCTCAGCCTCCGCAATTCCACAGGTACCCCACAGCGAAGCGTGATCCTCGTCAGCCTGGGAGGGTACACGAAGGAGCTGAGCGTCAGGCTGTCCCCCTACGAGACAAAGACGCTGGAGCTGCAGATCCCAACCGGGGAGCTCAAGCCTTCCTCATACCAGCTGAAGGTGATGGACCTGTCGAGCGGTTGCCAGGTCAGGGTAAACGTTAGGGTGAGGAGCAGGCTTGAGCTGGTCCCCCTGCTGGTACTCCCGGTTTTGATCGGTAGCCTGATAGCGGTGGGTTTGAGGCTGAGGAGGAAGCCGCAGGTCACCATGACCTGGGAGTGGAGGGAGGAGGAAAAGTTCCCGCTTCCCCTCCCTCCCATCCAGAGGGAGACGGATGAGTTCGGGCTCCGGGCCTCTCTCCTGCGGCCGGAAAGCGAGAACCTCACCAAAGAGTGGTCTAGGCTGCGCAAGAGATATTCCGGTGAACTCTCTCCTTTGATGCAGGAGTACGCCAGGCTGTTGCGGGAGGGGCCTCCGGCCCACCGCCTGATGGAGCGATACAGGAAGATGGTGAGGGGGTCGGATTGATCCTGACGGTCCTCGGGGTCAAGGGAGGGGTGGGCAAGAGCACGGTATCCATGGGCCTGGCCATATGGCTGGCGAGGTTGCGGCGGAGGGTCCTGCTCCTGGATGGGGATCCCAGGGTCAGGTCCATCGAGCTGAAGCTACGCCCCAGGGGTAAGGGGTCTCTGTTCGACATCCTGTCGGGTAGGCTAGGCTGGAGGGAGGCGGCCCACCCCTGCAGCAAGGTGGGGCTCCCCAACCTATCCGTGATCCCGGCGGGGCGCGTCTTCTTCCCGCCTGGAGCGGACTGGCTGGAGAGGCTGAGGGAGGCGGCGAGGCGGATCGACGAAGTGCTTGCGGAGGTGAGGGAGGAGTTCCAGTGGATGATAATCGATACGCCCCCCTCGGTGGGCTACGAGCACATGCTCCTCACCTCGATGGGGGAAAGGGTCCTGTACGTCTGCGAGCCCAACGACGACTCGATCCAGTCCACCCAAGCCGCGGCATCGGACCTCGCCAGGATATGCGGGCTGAAGCCCGCCGGGGTGGTGCTCTCCAAGGTCCTGGACCCGCGTGACATCAGAAGCTGGAGGAGGAAAGCCTCCAGAATAGCACCGGTGCTCGGCGTGGTCCCCTTCGATCGTGCGGCCGAGCGCGCCTTCAGGCGGAACATGCCCGTGGTCATAGACGCGCCGAAGAGCTCCAGCTCGATTTCGCTTAGGAGGATAGCCCAGAGGTTGCTCAGGCTGAGGGCGGAGAGGGCGAGCGTCGAGCAGAGGATAAACCTCCTCCTGGAGCGGCTCAGCTTTTGATAAATAATACTTCCCATCCTTTTTGATGCCACTCAAATTGGAGCAAAGGATAGTGGTGTTCTTCACGCTGGTGGGCATGGCGGCGGGGCTGGTCTCGGTTCCCCTGACGGGCAAGCTCGCCCTGGCTGCCCTCTTCCTTTCCATCCTGATCTTCTACTTGTCCTACAGGCTCGCGCCCAGGCTGCTGAGGTTCGATCCCTCCCAGGTGGAGGGAGGCTGGTCAGGGAGATCCGTGCTCTCCAAGTACTGGGATGTGTATTTCTTCATGTGGTTCGTCTTCTGGGTGCTCGCGTACACGGATTACCTGCGTCTTTGATGAAGGCCGAGGACCTCTTTCCCTACCCCCAAGTCAGACCGGGCCAGGATGAAATCATGCGCTCCGTGCAGAGGGTAACCGAGGAGGGAGGGCACCTGCTGATCGAGGGCCCAACGGGCCTGGGGAAGACCATAGCCGTCCTGTGCGGGGCCCTCAGCTCCCTGGGGGACCTGAGACTCCTCTTCTGCTGCAGGACGCACAAGCAGGGTGACAGGGTCATCGAGGAGCTCAGGAGCATGAAGGTCCAGATCCCGGCCCTGAGCATGAGGGGGAAGAAGGAGATGTGCCTGCAGAGGCAGGTCGCCTCAACGGACTCCCCCACGGAGGCGGCCTACGTCTGCAGCATGCTGCGAAAGGAGGGGAAGTGCGAGTACTTCAGGCGAATCCAGGAGGAGCGGGGAGATTTCAACCGGCTCCTCTCCCAGTTCGTGGGTCGCCCGGTCTTCGCAAGCGAGGTGCTCTCCAAATGCGGGCTCCACGGGTTCTGCCCCTACGAGTTGGCCCGGAGGCTCCTAGGCCAGGCCAAGGTGATAGCCTGCAGCTACTTATACACCCTAGATCCCGTCCTGAGGAAGGGCTTCCTGCAGAGCCTGGATGAGGACCTGTCCCGGGTGATGCTGGTCTTCGACGAGGCACACAACCTGCCCTCCGCCGCAGCCGACGTGGCGAGCGACAGGCTGAGCCTGGACTCCATCAGGCACGCGGAGAGGGAGTGCAGGGACCGGGATGAGGAGCTGGCGAGCGAGCTGAGGGCTTGGGTGAGCTTCCTAGATCGGTTCTCCCTCGAAAAGCTGGGGCCCGGGGAGGGGGAGAGGCTGCTGGAGGG
>CAYYWO010000021.1:5105-6820 GCA_964474885.1 Hadarchaeota archaeon (SeqCode) | reverse complement strand
GCGAACTGGTCGCAGCTACGAGCCATGCTACAAGGCACGCGTCGGCGAGCCCCTCAGCCCGCGCGACTCCACCCAGACATACTCCAGGTGTGGGGAAGTGAACGAAGCCCCGAAGGGAGCTACCTCCGGGTGCGGAGCGTGCGGGCTGGGATTGACAGGCAGCTGAACGCAGCAGTAACCTTTACCTTCAGATGGAGGGACTCCCCCACGACCCGGAGTGGTTCGATAGGGTCGTGGGGTTCGTCCTGACAGGGGAGGAGCGTGAGGAGGTCCCTGTGAACCCTCGAGGGGGCCGAGCGGGATGATTCCCGAGAAAAACGGTACGTTTGTTACCGTTTTTCAGAACCCTGAACCTCGTCCAGACCTAGGGGGTTCGCGGTTGTAGAGTCCCTGGTGCGCCCCGAGGGCCTCCCAGATATCCGCGGTGAGCCTAGAGGAGCTCCTCGAAGTTCAGGAAGAGGAAGTCCTCGTCCCGGCAGGCGGCGCTTGTTGAGGATGAAATCGTAGAGGGCATAGGTTTTGCCAGCTTCCGCGGGCCGATCAGGCTGGTTACAAAGCGCTCGGTGGCCGGGAGCTCGAAGTGCCTGCTCCTGACCACCAGGTGTCCGATGTCATCCTTGTCGAGGTACCGCTGCTGGTGTATTGTAGGGGGAAATTAAAAGTTTCCCCCTATACGGAACTCATCTGGGGAGAGGAAAGTCGGGGAAATCCTCCGCGAGCTGGCCTTGGAGAGCATCCTAGAGAAAATCTTATTAAGTAACCGTACTGTCTCTCCGCGAGCGATAAGACCGGAGAGCTGCGGCCTGGGGCTTGGTGAGTTGGTCAGGCACCTTTTCTCCGGATGGATCCTCAGTTTCAGGGAACCGGAGCTTCGATGTTCCGGCACGTGGAGTGGCACAAAGTCGCTTCTCGATTTGGGAAAATGCAGGAGCTGCAAAATTCGAAGTGTGCTGGCTAACTGTTTATCTGCTATCAACAGTTTCCGGGAACTGTTTTATGTGTATCAACCACTTCAGCCGAACTGTTTATCTGTTATAAACACTTTCTTACCCTCGGGAGATCGCGCGACTTATCTCGAGTAGACCACTCCTATCACGATGCCCACGGGCTGGACCAGCCGCGTCTCCTCCGAGTTGTCCCCCCGGACCCAAACTCCATTTTCTAGGGAGACCACGCGCTGAGCCACCAGCCCGTTGTCCTGGTAGAGGACCACATCCCCCACCTGGGGGCTCCCCTCCAAGGGCACCCAGAGCACGTAGTCCCCGGGTCTGATGGTCCACCCCATACCCCACTCCCCCGCCTGCAGCACGCGGATGCGCCCGTCTAGGTAAACCTCGTACCCTCTGAAGATGTCCGACCTGTTTACCAGCTCGGGACCCCTGAGCCTGACCCAGAGCAGGGCAGCCAGGAGGGCGCAGGCGACCAGCCAAAGGCAGAGCTCCAGCCTCCTCATGCCCACACCTGCAGCTCCAGCTCCTCCAGCCTGAGCTCCTGCCCCGGGGAAAGCAGGTACCTGTCCCCGTCGTTGTCGAAGACCACGTTAGCCCTCAGGTAACCGTGGGACGTCCCGTACCCCGAGTTCTCGAACACGTACTCCATGTCATCCGTGGAGGATGCACCCTGGAGCACGACCCTGAAGTACCTCTTGTCCACGAAGGGTATGCCCTCGGGGGCCTTGGCCCTCACGACCACCACTATGTCGAAGAGCTGGTCGG
>CAYYWO010000021.1:1443-5005 GCA_964474885.1 Hadarchaeota archaeon (SeqCode) | reverse complement strand
CCCCAAGACGAGGCAGAGGATCAGGTACCTCACCCGCAATTGTCCTCACCCCAGGTGCTGGAGGAGGTGAAGAGGACGGCCACCACCTTCCCCACGTACCACTGGTTGTCCAGGTAGTACCTGTCGGGCAGCGGGTTGTTGTCCCCCTTGGTCCTTATCCTCCCGTCGGGCAGGCGCTCCACCATCCGGTGGGCTATCAGGGGTCTGGAGAGGTCGATGGGGCTGTAGTGCAGGATCACGTCACCCACCTTCAGGTTCTCCCAGGGTGCCTTGACGGCGATGAGGGTGTCCCCGGGGCGCAGGGCGGGGCACATGGAGGTACCCTGAAAGTTGACGAGGAAGAGCCTTGGATCCAGCTGGATCCCGTAGCCTCTGAGGGAGTTCGCAGTGGGCGCCAGGAGCAGGAGCGCCAGGAGCAAGGCCGCCTTCTTCATCCTAGCTTCCTCCCGAGGTTAATACTCACCAAAAGTTTGGGAAATAAGAACGGCCTTGGTCTCGTAAAAGCTTTTAAAGGAGGGGAGGAAGGGTGCATGAATCAGGCTAAGTGGCTCGCTGCAATCTTCACGCTTGTGGTGCTGGTCGCCACAGCGGGGGGCCGGAGCCAACGGATGGACCTCCCGACAGTTACCCTAGAGGGCGGTGAGTCGATCGAGATCTCGTTTGCCGACCTCTTGGAGAACGTCAACGAGAACAACTTTAGGGCTCTCCAGCTCAAGCTGGACCTGGAGGGCGAGCTCATCCTCTACCCGTTCTGCATAGCCAACGACTCGGCTGAGAACGTCTGGGCGGACATCTACAACGAGAACGAGGAGGCGTACGCCTTCGAGAACCTGCTGGTGGAGAACGGGACTAGGTTCACGTGCCAGTTCGAGAAGGGCACCCTGCTGACCGTGACCCTGCGGACGGACGACTACTCGCTCGGCACCTGGTCGCTCCTGAACCCGCCGGAGAACGACAGGGTGTGGTGGCTGGTGGTCACGGACTCGCTGGAGGTCAGACGGGAGGAGAGACCGCTGGCGGACAAGGGCGAGCTAGTTTCAGGCCATGCTCTAGGACTAGACTTTGGATATATTGTTCCACCCCCAAGAAAAATGGAGTTCACTTTTAGTGAGACCGTCAAGGAACTCGAACAAGCTGGATGGATTTTAATAACACAAGACGAACAACCCTGGGGTGCGGAAATCATCGAAACTGTAGACAATTTATTGCATGTGGTTGCAAGTAAAAATTCTTGGTTTGCTTATCCGTATTGTGTAACTCCTGAATGGTCTGGAACACTAGACCTGAGGTTCACTTACCGCCCCGAGAACTATCCGGAGAATGAACGCTGGATAAACAGTGCGTTTTTACTTAGAGGTCAAGATGTAGGAGGAGAACCTATTGAGGCTTGCATCAGTGTCCACTATTATACCTGGGCTCGTGTCATACTTGTAAAAGGCTTGGTTAAAAGTTGGGCAGACGGATACCCAACTTGGTATGGAAAGTGGATCTATTACAAGGAATTTCCAGACGAAGAAACAGCAAAAAGGTATATCTTATCCCCTCACACAGTCAGAGTAGTTTGGGGAATTGACAATGTCATGCACTTTTGGTTCGACGAGGGATACGCTTGGGTTCGATGGCTCAACCCTATCGGCTCAAAGTACAGATGGCAACTTTTTGACACAGTAGATGGACGGGACCAGCAATACGTGAGAGGAGCTTACTATGGTGAATTTGTCATATCCGAAGTTGCTCCCCCACCTCAGCCGATTGTCGTTATCCCCGCAATAGAAAATCTTCATCTCGTGAAAAATAAGTGGAGAGCAAATTACAATCTAACCCTGACAACAGATTACGACGATGTGGACAACGTGCACAGCTTCTATCTCAGCCCGGAGCAGGTCAAGGCCCTGTTGAAAAACGCTAAGTTATCTTTAAAGAATCTCGGTTCTTACCCGATAAGGATTTCGGGGGAAATTAAAGTTATGTATGCCAACAAAACCAACAACAAAATCCAAATAAGAAGAAAACCGAAGAACTAACATTTTCTATAGAAAGAAAAGAAAATTAAAAATTCAAAACAAATCCAGAAGGGTTTCCCTTCCCCTTACTTCCAGCTGTATACCTCTACCCTGAACTGTATGCTGGCCCCGGCCGCCAGCTTGTACCAGTTCCCGTCGTTGTCCTTGATCATCTGAACTCTCATGACGTCATAGGGGTAGTACTTCCCGACGGCTCCTGTAGTAGCGTTGTCGTCCACGCCATCCGCCGCCGAGCCCGTCAGGCGGTACTCTGCCCAGTCTGATGCGGCCGTTCCCGCTATCCAGTCTGCCGTCCGCTCGTTTGCAAGCTCGTTGTCCGTCTCGGACCATGCACCTCCTGTAGTAGTGAAGTAGATGTAAACGTTGTCCAGCGTGAAGTAAGCCACGTTGTCTCCTCTAACTCTGAACTCCACGCAGAAGCCGAAGTTCTCTTCATAGGGTATGTTGACCGTCTGCCCGTCGGACGAAATGACTTCATACACGTTCCCCATGTCATCCCTAGCACCGTTCTCCGTACCGGCTGTGAAGCCTTGCTTGATTATGTAGATGTTCTCGATCCCGAAGCTCCCATACGGACCCGTCTGGAGCCCCACCGCCGTGATGGTCAGCGTGCTACCGTCAGGGCTTCTGGTCAAGATGAGCTTCGCTGAGGAAATCGGTGTCCAGCCGTGGACGGCTGGTGATGGCCAGAGCCAGACTCCAAGTCCCGCTGCTACTACTATGATTACTAGCGGGGCCAGCAGCCTCTTCGTCGTTGGCATTCCCTTCATCACCTCCTTTTCTTTTTTGATGAGGGCCCTCGGGAGGGGGGAGGTTTGAAAATCGAGCCTCGCCTTGCACCTAGGGCACTCTTTCGGGGAAGGGACCCTAGGTTTCCACTCATAGCCGCAGCGAGGGCACCTCATCTTGACCCCGGAATTTTTATTATAAAAGCTTGTCGGTTTCTACTACTATGATTATGATTCCTTCTCCGGAGCCTTGACAGAAGCGGAAATGGAGTCCAAGCCCCGCCAGCTCACGGGCGTCCCCACGGTTCCGGTCATAACCATGCCCGCCATCCCCGGTGGAGGGGCAGGGGCCGCCACCCAGACCCTTTCCGACACCCCGTCGGCCCTGACCTCCTGCATACCCACGGAGCTTGCGACAAAGTGGAAGGAGAGTATTTTCTCCTCCCCAGGTCCGAGCACGACGTTCTCCCTCTTGACCTGGCCCGAGAAGCTGACCTCCAGGAGCTTGCTGCCGGACTTTTCCCCGTGGTTCTTCACCTTGACGGTGACCGTCACGGGATCTCCCAAGGTGACCGAAGCGGGTGCTTGGACCTCAACGACCTCTATCTGGGGGCCCGGTCTCCTCAGGATCAGGTAAATCCCCCCTGCAATCAGGATCAGGACTATGAGGCCGCCTACCAGAGCCGCCTTCGGATAACCTTTGGGAGGTGCCTGCTCTGGGGGCTGCATCCCTTTTAACTCGAGCCCCTTTAAAACCCGAGCCGTCACCCACCGGAAAGCGAGTAGATTTTTCGAGATCCCAAAGGCGGC
>CAYYWO010000021.1:0-1343 GCA_964474885.1 Hadarchaeota archaeon (SeqCode) | reverse complement strand
GGTGCAGCTTTGTTTTTGACGCACGTGAACCCGTGCGATCACACCATCCCAGCTGAATCCGAGTCACCCATTGTTTATCTGTTACAAACACTTCAACGCAAACTGTTTATCTGTTATCAACACTTCGCGAAGTGTTTATCTGTTATCTAACAGTTGCGAAGTGTTTATAACACATAAACACTTGCACCAACCGGTTCGAGACACACCGAAAACAATCCGTCGGCCGACCAGGGCCCCCTTGAAGGCTCGAAAGCTGACGGACACAGAAATAAAACCAGTCTTTGAGTGAAATGTTGAGGAAGACCAACTGGATCCTGAGGGAGATCCTCCACCGCGTGTACGAGCGGGGGGAGAACTTCATGAGCCAGAAATCCCTCGCGCAAGCCTGCGGCTGCTCGCTGGATGCCGTGAACAGGGTCGTGACTAGGCTCGCGCAGTTCGGGGGCGTGGAGAAGAGGCCCTTCGGGTTCAAGGTGCTTAGGCCCAAGAAGGTGCTCCTTTACTGGGCGGCTACCAGGAACCTGCAGGCGGACACCCTCTACCAAACCTACACGCCCGAGCCCGTGGAGGAGATCGAAAGGATGCTGCCTGCCGGGTCCGTCCTCACTTGCTATGCGGGGTGCAGGCGGAGGTTCCCTGACCTCCCTCCCCACACGAGGGTGCACGCGTACGCCGAGGTGGAGCGGGTGCGGAGGGTCTTCCCGCCTAAGGAGCTGGAGCCCAACCTCTTTATCCTCAGGCTAGACCCTCACCTACAGAGGGTGAGCGGGGACGGCTGCCCGCTGGCCCAGCTCTACGTGGACCTCTGGCAGCTGGGGGAGCCCCTGGCCGAGAGGTACCTGTCCAGGCTGGAGGAGGTCCTGGAGAGGAGGCTGGTAGAGTCCTTCAAGAAGCTGATCCTGACCACTAAGGGCTGAGGCGAATGACGAGGAAATACTACAGGAATACCATTCCAAAAACTCTTTAAACTTTTTGGAACGCAAATCCGTTCCTCGGAGGACAGGCGGAGCTGCACCCCTAGGCCTCACATAGAGAGAATGATAAGCGCGTTCGCCACCCGATCTCAGAGGATGAAGCTCCTACTTTTTTCAGTGCCCCGGTTGCCGTATCAGGGAGCATGTGGGCCCTCTCCAGCGTTAAGAGTCCAACGATCACTCTCCCATCCAGCTCGCTCCTCTCGAGGGTCTCACCGCCTCGGGTACCTCAGCCACGGCCACAACTTCATATTTGAGCAAATCCCCTTCAATCTCCAGCTCGCGGACAACGCCTCAGATGCCTTCACGGCATGACCTGCACGGACACAAAATCGATTTCCTCCCTGTTAGCTCGACGCCTATCCGATC
>CAYYWO010000020.1:0-6856 GCA_964474885.1 Hadarchaeota archaeon (SeqCode) | reverse complement strand
GCCTGTCCGCGAGCTCGTTGATGAACCAGAATGGGAAGACCGTGTACTCCTTCGGGGGCTGCTTCAGGTCCCTCAGGTTCACTCTATAGTCAAAGTCTCACATTAAAGTGCCACCGTTGCAGCCGCCGAAAGTGTTTACAACAGATAAACAGTTCCGCCAAAGTGTTGATAACAAATAAACAGGTTGGCGCGAAGTGTTTATAACAAATAAACACTTTCAGCGAAGTGTTTGCAACAGATAAACACTTTGCTTGGGAGAGAATGACATGGGTGCCGCACCGCTTAACGTGTGAGGAGGAGATTGAATGGTGGGATACCGGTGCGCACCTCGGCGAAGGTAAGGCTCTACAGCCCTGATCTTTCGAGATCGGAGGAGGTCGAGCTTCTAGTGGACACTGAATCGATGTACTCCTGGTGCCGAGGCACATTCTGGAGAGGCTGGGCATCAGGCCCAAGGGATCCTGGAAGTTCAGGACGGTCGACGGGAGGACGCTGGTGAGGGAGATAGGCGAGGCTCCTGTGGAGTGCATGGGCGAGAGGGCCACACGCATAGTGGTGTTCGCGGAGGAAGGGGACGCAACCATCCTGCGAGTCCATGCCCTCGAGGGGCTCAGGCTCGAGGTCGACCCGGTCACGAAGCAGCTGAGGAAGACCGAGGTCTTGCTGGCGCTGTAATCGAGAGCCGGTACGATCCGCAAATCTGGTACGGACAATTGGTCGTCGTGAAGTATTTTTGGGCGAAGTGTTTACAACTGCGGTTGGTGTCCCACACCTTCACCCTCCCGGATCCCGGACCTGTCCGGCACCACGAGCACCTGCCTGGCCCAGAACCTGCCGAGCCTGGATCACCTCCCGGATCTCAGGAAGTACAAGCTTCGGGTCTCAATGATACCCGTAGTATCATAATATTGGTATCAACCAGAAGCCTGGTCGTCGTAATTTCTTCCCTTTGCTTTTCAGTCTGCTAAATGGTAACGGGTTTTAGTCCACCAAATCAAAAGTTATTAGGGTGCCGGGGTAGCTCAGCAGGTAGAGCACCCGGCTGTTAAGCGGGGTGCGATGAAGAGCGAGCCTCCATTCCCGCGCTGAGACCGGGTGGTCGGAGGTTCGAGTCCTCCCCCCGGCGCCACACTTTGGTACTGCCTAAGCAGCTCGGGTTATTGCATTGACAAAGGTTTGTCCGTCTTTCGGTTGGTTGACCGTGGTGACGAATATGACAATGCTCCGAGGGATGCGGGCTCACAAGCAAGTGGGGCATCAGCCCCCAGCCCGGGAGCTGGACCTGACCGCGCTCCGGAAGCGCGAGTTCACCGAGTTTTAGGCGATTCCCCGGAGGTCGCTCAGCCGGAAGGGCTCATTTTCCGGCACGTTGAACCAAACAATGCGAGGTAGCTTTCAATTCATTTGAAACGAGTAAGGTATGGGCAGGATCACCGAGCTGCTGAAGCAGTTCTTCATCCCCGAGGGCTCCGGTTTCTGTTACTATGGTAACAGACACAGGAGGAACCTCAACCTGCCTTTTTTGCTCCTCTGCACCGTCGCCTTCTGGTACGGTGCCGAGTTCGTCGTGTGGCTCTACCACGTGTGGCCCAACCTCTTCACAGCCGCTCTCGCCATGTGGGGCTCTCTCATCCTCCTTTTCTTCTTCTGGCTGGGGGTCACCTTCATAGCGATCATAGTCGTTTACAGGATCTGGGCGATGAAGAATGGCAAGAAGATCAGAATATAGGCGGATCCGGGATGATACGAAAACGAATCAAGTGTTGCGAAATGATGCGAAAGATGTTACGAAAATGTTACGCAAAGTAGACGGTCCCCTTCCCCCTGCCGGACTTCTTCACGAGCCCGAGTTCCTCCAGCCTCCTCAGCCTGCGCAGCACGGTCATCTTGCTCACCCCCAGGAGCGCGGCGAGCCTAGAGGAGGTGAGCTTGCCCCTCCCCAGGTAGCCCAGGATGTCCAGGTCCGTCCCATCCAGCTGCTGCCTGAGGGCCGAGACCCTCGGGGGCAGGGTGGTGAAGACCACCCTGGTGAAGCTCCCCTCCAAGATGAACTGGGGCTCGGGGTAGCCGTTGGCCCTGCAGAACTCCCGCATCCTGATGATCCCGATGCCGTACTTCTCTATGTGCCCCAGGTCGTACATGTACTGGGCGAGCACGGGGTTCCTGGGGATGTGGACGGGCCTCTCCGGTGTGGCCCCGGGCGGGAAGGAGCCTGGGTTCCTGACCTCGATCTTGTCCGGGAAGACGAGCACGAGTGTCTCGGCCGGGATGTAGTAGTTGCGGTGGATGAGGGCGTTTATCACCGCCTCGCGCAGGGCGGCCAGGGGGAACTTCTTCCTCTCCACCCGCCTGGTTGGGAGGGTGATGAACTCACCCGGGACTTCCTCCTCCAGCCTCTTGAGGGTTTCCTCGGCCAGCTTCCAGAGGGGACCCCCGAGCTCGTACTTCTTCCTGCTCTCGAGCATCAGCTCGTCCTCGAAGAACTCCAGCCTCACCCTCGCGTGGGGGAGGAACCTCTGGGGGTCCCTGCAGAAGAAGAGCACGCCGGCGTTCGTCGGCCTGAGCTCGCCGTTCACCTCCTTCACCGCCCTGATCAGCTTCATGCTCTCGGGTGTAGGGCTCAGGGGCCTGACCCCCCGCACCTTCTCCCTGACCTCGAAGTACCACTCTATGAGCCCCGGATCCAGGTCCTCCAGCCGCGCCTCCCTGCACTCGAGCGAGTCGAAGTGCAGGAGGGCGTGCTCGGCGGCGTGCTGGACTATCTCCTCAACGTTGAGGGGCCTGGTCATCGAGCCTATCCTCACGTAGACGACGTTCCGGTACGCGTAGACCTTCCCGTCCTTCACTAGGCTGAGGACCACCACCCTCCTCCCACCCATCTCCAGCCTGTGGATCCCGAACTTCGGCTTGGGGACTATCGGCTGGACGACCTTCTCCAAGATCTCCTGCTCGGCACCCTCCTCCACTCCTACGACCTTCCCGTCATCCTCCACGCCGAAGATGATCTCCCCGCCGTTCGTGTTGAGCATCCCCACCGCATCCCTCGCCGCGTCCTTGGTCACGGCCCTCTTGAACTCCGTCTTCTGGTTCTCGCCTGCCTTGAGCCTTTCAACGAGCTCCTCTATCTCCATCAAAAATGTTACGAATGGGTTATAAAGTGTTACGAAATGATACGAAAAATGTTACGAAAATGTTACGCAAATCTGCCCGCCTTCTCAGAGGACAGTCAATGCCTTTTGGAAACCAGCATGGCATCTATCGCGCTCCTTGTATCCAGCTCCGTGAAGTAGGTGGCGTCTGGGTGCTCGGGGCCAACAGCATCCTGCGGTCCTGCCTCAGCAGGCCTAGTTCCTTCAGCTCTTTACTGCAGCGACCACGTTCTCCAACCCGAGTTTCAGGTTTCCCCGATGAGGGTGGGGCACCCTCCTAACATACTCAGGATCCTCGGCTTCGGTCCTCCAGCACTGGCAGCCCATCCTTGAACACGAGTAGCTTCTTCCTCGGGAACTGGATCCAGCGTTCGTTCGTGAGGGGCCGGGTGGCCACGAGGGTTGTCACTTCGTCCGGCTCCTTAAGCCTGCTCAGGTCCACCTCGAAATCCTCATCCCGCAACGACACCCTAGACCGGTGGGGCGGTGCCCTCACCACGTAGTGCAGGCTCGCGTAGCCCGACCAGAAGGCGTAGAGCGTCTCCCCGTCGGTCATCAGGAAGTTGAAGTCGCCCAGCTGGCTGAGCTCGAGGGCCGTTTCCTCGATGGTGCGGGCAATGTCCCTCTCGTCCGCACCCCTCCCGAGCTCCCTTATCCGGTCCATGAGCACGCAGAAGGCCTTCTCCGAGTCCGTCTCGCCGACTGGTCTATAGAACTTGGGTTCGGGCATGAGTTTTGGTTCCAGGGTTCCATTGTGCGCGAAGGCCCACTCCCTGCCGAAGAGCTCCCTGACGAAGGGGTGCGTGTTGCTGTAGGTTATCCCTCCCTCCGAGGCTTTTCTGACGTGGCTGATCACCACCTTGCTCCTGATCACATCCTTGAGGAAGGAGGCCATGCGGCTCTCGACCGAAGGCTCCGGTTCCTTTATGCAGAGGGCCGACTTCCCGTCCGGGTAGAAGACCACGCCCCAGCCGTGCCTGTGCTCCCTCCCCCTCCTAACGAAGCCACGCCACGCGAACCGCACGCCGACGGGCTTGTTCGCCGAGAGGCCGAAGAGCTCGCACACCTTGATGTGGTAAACCGAAGCTAATAGCCTAACTCAGCCGGGCACGCAGGAGAGCTTGGCCGGGACGAGCTGTAGCTCCCCGCTCCTCCTCACCAGCAGGTTGAACCCCTCCCCCTCCCTGCAGTACATGAAGACCAGGACGAGGTCCTCCCCGTAGGCCTCCTTCTCCCAGTCGTAGGGGAAGGGGTAGGAGGGGTGCAGGTCCTGCGCGTACGGGTAGTGCGTGAAGCCCAGCCCCTCCATGAGCCTGTCCACCTGCTCCTGCACCTCCCAGAGGGCCTCCGGGTCGCGCCCCGCCTCCCGGATCAGCCCCTCGCTCAGCCTCCCGGGGATACTGGTGATCTCCAAGGGCAGGCAGGAGGCATGGTAGGGCTTCCCGTCCCAGAGGTACTCCCTGCCCTGGATGGCCCTCCCGCAGGCCGAGCACCGGGATCCCATCACCTCCGTTCGTGCCTTGGCTTTTAGGCAGCATTTATGCCAGATGAAGCCCGCCCGAGACGTGGCCCTAGCAGTGGGGTACTACCTGGTAGTGGGGTACTACCTGCTTTCGATCGGCCGAAAAACTTGTAAGTTTTTTCTAGCTTAAGGTTCTGCGAAGAAAGCACCAGACCAGCCTCGACCTCGTACACCCTCCGCCTCCCGAGGAGCCTCCTCGTCCGCTCCTCCTCCCTCTTTTAGGAGCAGGGCGCAGATGATCACGAAGACGAGCCCCAGCCAGCTGTAGAAGGGATCCCTGAGCCCGTAGAAGGTCAGGAATGCGCCTACCCCGAAGAAGACGAGGGCGATGACGACCGCCGCATCGATCCTCCTGCCCACCCAATAAAACTAAGCGGGGCTGGAGTTTTCTAATTTCACTACCAGCCTCGGAAAATGAGGATTGAAAGCGATTGCTGGCTCCTACTCGTCCGCCGCAACGAAGTGATTTTCAGTATTGGGCTCGGAATGGAACGGTTTTGTGTTGCGGTACCAATGACAGATCGCTTATCGTTTTTGCGGCTGGCGGCAGAATTTCCTTATGAAGCGACGGAGCGAACTGTTTATTTGTTGCAAACACTTTGCGGGAACTGTTTATCTGTTATAAACACTTCGTGCCAACTGTTTATCTGTTATCAACACTTCCCAGGAACTGTTTATCTGTTATAAACACTTCAGCGAGCAAAGTTTGAACCTAATTACTGCGAATCCAGCGGGCGGTCGTCTCGCACCTTCAACTTCCCATCTTTTCGCGTCAGCCAGCCACCCGCTGGAGCGATCCACCGGCCCCACCCTATCGGCCGACAGATTGCCCGAAAAAAGAGATGGGAGGTTGGCTCTGATCCCTTCGAAAAGCTGGAAAGTCAGACGGCGGAGCTCGTTCCGGCTGCGGGCAGATCAGGCGAAGTAGTGGGGAAGGAAGGCAACTCTCGTCCCCGCGACCTCCCTCACCCCGAACTCGCCCTCCGTGAACACGACCGCTCGCCTCGGCCTGTAGGACTTCAGGAAGCTGAGGAACCCCCTGCCAACCCTCGCCCTCCCCGTCTTGACCTCCACCGGGATGGGCCCGTCGCAGTCCCTCAGGACGAAGTCTATCTCACTCCCCCCTGCGGTCCTCCAGAAGCGGATCTCCTCCAGGCGGGATCTGAGCTGGATGTACACGTGGTTCTCGAGCAGCCTCCCCCTGTCCTCCCGCTCCCCCAGGGGTGCGAAGTTGTTCAGGAGGGAGTTCCTCAGCCCCGTGTCCAGGAAGTAGAGCTTCTTGGACTTTCTGAGCTCGGTGGCCAGGTTGCGGAAGAAGGGGGGGAGCAGGTCGATCACGTAGGTCTGCCTCAGGAGGGAGAGGTAGCCAAGCAGGGTCCTGAAGTCCATCCCCAGCTCGTGGCAGACGGCCGCGTGGTTCAGGGGGCTGCCCACCTGGAAGCCCAGGTACCTCATGAGCCCCCGGAACTTCTCGGGGTCCCTCACCCTCAGGAAGTAGCACACGTCCCTCTCGATGTAGGTGGTGACCAGGTTGCGCAGGAGCTCCCGCTTGATCTCTGAGTCGGGCTCCTTGACCACCGCGGGGAAGCCCCCGAAGACCACGTACTCCTCCAGCAGGGAACGGAACTCCCGCTCGAAGACGGGCTCGGCCTCCAGCTTCCCCCCCGCTAGGAAGGCGGAGAGGGAGTCCAGGAAGCCCAGGTAGGTCCGGTGCAGGTCCCCAGCCCTCCACCTCAGGAACTCCTCGAAGGTGAGGGGAAGGAGCTCGAAGTAAACTGCCCTCCCCACTAGGTGCTTCCCCACCTCCACCTTGATGTCGAAGGAGCCCGAGCCCGTTGCGATCACCTTCAGCCTTTCCCCGTACAGGTCGAAGAGCAGCTTGAGCTTCCTCCCCACGTCCCCGACGTACTGGGCCTCGTCCAGCAGGAGGACGGACTTTCCCCTCCCCAGGATCCTCTCCGCCACCGCCTTCGGGTTCCTCTCGAGGGCCTCCCTCCAGCTCGGGTCCTCCAGGGTGAGGTACTCCGAGCCCTCCAGGAGCTCGCGGAGGTGCAGGAGGAGGGTGGTTTTCCCGCTCTGCCTAGGCCCCTTGATCAGCAGGTACTCCTTCCTCGGCAGCCATTTTTCCAGCTTTTCCTCTATTTTTCTTGGATAATACTCCATGATTAATTCTATTAAAATTGGA
>CAYYWO010000019.1:0-8636 GCA_964474885.1 Hadarchaeota archaeon (SeqCode) | reverse complement strand
GAGCAAGTCCATCAAATTCCTCCACATCCCCCGCCTATTAGGCGGAGCTCCTTTTTAACTAGAAGGTGTACGGCGGGAGCCCCCAGCTCTCAGATGGCAGCAGGACGTCGTGGGGCCTCGTCTCTTGCGTGCCCACTTGGGTCAAGTAACCGAACTTGGCTTTCTCCCAGAGCTCGGGTATGTTCTTGGCCCCCGCGTAGCCCATGGCCGCCCTCAGTCCCGCTACAAGCTCCTTGACCACCGATGAGACCTCACCCTTGTAGGGGACCCACCCTTCAACACCCTCGGCTATTTCCTTGCTTGGGGCACTGTATCGGTCGGCTGCATACCTCTGGGCCATGGCGGAAGGGGAGCCCATCCCCCTGTACTGCTTGTAGTATCTCCCTCCGATCGCCATAAGGGAACCAGGGGCCTCCTTACACCGGGCGAAGAGGTTGCCCATCATGACCGCGGAGGCGCCCGCGGCGAGCGCCAGGGCTATGTCACCCGCGTTTCTTATTCCCCCATCTGCGATGATCGGCAAGTCGCAGCCGTAGTTCTTCAGGGCGTCCGCAACGGATGCCGTGGCGTAAAGGGTCGGTGCACCCACCCCTAAGTTCTCCGTGGTCACGCAGATGGAGCCCGAACCCACTCCTACCCTGAACCCAGCTATGCCCTCTATCTGCAGGGCGTCCTCGGCCGCCTCGTACGTGCCTATGTTCCCGACCACCACATCCGCGCTCACCTCCTTCACGAGCTTCTTGGTTGCCTCCAGCATGTTACGGTTGTGGAAGTGGGCCACATCCGTCACGAGTATGTCCACGTAGGGATCCAGGCGCTTGGCGCGCTCCAGATCGGCCGGGGAGATGGCCGCGGCGCACAGAAGCTGACCCTGTGCATCCCTGGCAGCCTGCGGGTACTTCCCCTTCAGGGAGATGTCCTTGAAGGTTATCAGGCCCCTGAGCTTGCCCTGCTCGTCCACGATGGGGAGCTTCTCGATCCTGTGCGCGTGGAGGATCTGGATGGCCTCCTCGATGGTTATCCCCTCCTTCGCCGTTATGACCTGCTTGGTCATCACCTCCGATACCTTCTGCTCGGGCCTGGCGAATCTCACATCTCTCCCCGTAAGAATGCCCACCAGTTTCTCCCCCTCCACCACGGGGAGGCCGGAGATGTTGTGCTGCTCCATGAGCCTCAGGGCCTCCTCCACCTTCTGCCCTGGCTCCACGGTGATGACTTCTCTTATCACGGTTGCCTCCGCCCTCTTCACTTTCTTTGCCATCTCCACCTGCTTCTCCACCGGGCAGTTCCTGTGTAGCACCCCCAGCCCCCCTTCCCTAGCTAGGGCGATCGCCATCTCACTCTCAGTTACCGTGTCCATGGGGGAGGAGACGAAGGGGATGTTGAGCTTATAATTCCTACTCACCCTAGTTCTGACGTCCACCTGGGAGGGTTCCACCTCGGAAAGGCCTGGCAGGAGGACCACATCTTGGAAGGTTAGTACCACACCCGCCTCCTTAAGCTTACCCGTGAAGAAGCCCTTCATTCCTCACCTCTCTTCTTGAACTCCGTGTAACCGCACTTCCCACAGGCAAACCTATCCCCATGATCGGCCATGAAGGTCCCTATGCCGCATCTGGGGCAGAAGGGCCTGAGCCTTATGACCCTCTTCCCCTCGATCTTGTAGACTTTCCTCACCCTGCCTTGAGCCTTCTCAGTCACCCTTACCCTCCTCTTTCTTCTTTCCCCTTTCCAAGATGTACCTAGGCTCCACGCTCAGCATCCGCTCCTTCGACTTGTACACATGGGCCAGGCAGGAGGAGTAGGTTCTCCCGTGAGGGGTGGAGATCCGCCTTATGACCACGAGCTCGGGATCCGAGCCCAGCTTCTTGGCCAGCTCCTCCAGGACCTCCCTCCTGCTGGGCGTGGGCTTGCCGGGGTGGTGCACCCTGAACTCCACCTCCACCCTCTCGACGAGCTTGTTCTCCCTGTTTTGCAGGATCTCTATTTCCATCGGAAAATTATTTCCCGCCCCTCAAAAACTAGCTTTCACCCAGGGCGCACTTGGCCCAGATGTATGTGGCGGCACTCCAGAGCTGGTTCTTGCTCCCTCCCGGCCTCCCATCCGGGTAGTAGAACTCGTTGAACCCCTTCAGCCTGTCCATCTTCCCCAGCTCCTCCCTCGCCTCCCTCAGCCTGCCCGCCTTGGCGAGGGCCACCACCGCCCAGTTGTGGGCGAAGGGCCAGATGGTGGAGTTCTGGTAGTCCCGCGCGCATTCCTGCTCACCCCGAACCTGAAGGATATCCGCTGCCTGCCCCTCAGTGTGCTCGTGGATACCATCACGAAGATTGCTCCATACGCCAGGGCTTTCACAATCTGTGTAGCTAAGCACCACCGATGATGAAACCGATGATGCAACGATCCTCGATAATGAGAAACAAGGTATTGTTATCGATCCAAGCTGCGAATCCAAGCCGGGAAGCCGGGTAGCATACAAGTTCCGTTGCCATCACCTCCCACGCTACTGCAAGAGATTACCCAACCAGATGCCCAGAGTTCAAACTAGGTCAGAGGTACCCGGAGTCTCTCCGAACGTGTCCGGTTTTGTTCTCTGAGGTTTGGGTAGAGCTAATTTCTACTTTTCCACGAACCCATCCCACTTTTTGAAGATTTCTTTCTGACAAGCTCACCAAATCGTGTTACAAAACACTGTCTGTTACCATAGTAACAAACAGCTAGGGGATCTCGAGTTGGTCGAGTAGCCGTGTAAGTTCCTCCTTTTTCTGCTCGGTGAGCTTCACCGCAACCACGCCTTCACCGGGCTGTCCGTACAGGATGAGGGTTCCGAGAGGAAGGCATTTGGCACAGGCGAGCACGGTCAGATCCTCCTCACCCTCTACCTCAATTTTCAGAGGAGGCTGGTTTGAAGTCAGGATTTTCTCGATCTCCGGATTCAAGTGACCTGCAGGATTCCGCACCCTGATGGTCCTCGTATTGAATTCCTCAATCGGCTTCCTAAGGTCGGGGGCAGGTTTCCTCATCACCTTCCCATCGAAGATGGCCACGTCCGGACATTTCCCTCTCTTTAAGACCTCCGCTGTTGTTACATCCCCAACCGTTACCAGCAGTTTGTGGGGTACGGAAAGAGCCTCGGTTACGGTCGGGTGGAGCTCACCCAACGGCTCCCTCAGCTTTGATCTAAGTGAATCTGGGAGTTTCTTCATGCTCGAGGAACTGGAACTCGATGGCTATGGTTTGAACATTGTGAAGGGGCACCATCTCGCCTGGAGGAACCGGGGGTAGAGAGTGCAGGGCCAGAAGATTCTGTCGAGATACGAGCTGGTTTGATAGATGCCCAGACCAGCTTCTTTCTTTGCCTCGAGCAGATAGGCGCCCGACTGTGTTTCCTCATGTTCATGTGGGAGGTATCCGCAGCTTCCAGTAGGTGAACTACGGCAGGTTCTAGCGGGTAGCTCCAGAGGCTTGAGCAGCTTAGACATGGACATTTGTTTTATTTGGGAGGACATTTTAAACATCACATAAAAGCTGGTAAAAGTCCCATCGTGCATGAGGCATCCATCCACAGGTGCAAGGGGGAACCATCTCGAAACTTGGAAAGGCTAGCCGTAGATCTCTTCTTCAATCTGAGATCTGATCGAGATTCGGGCACATAAACGAGGTCCGGAAACAAGCAGAAGGTCAGGGAAAGAGTTGGCTGATAGGTTAAACCTGGCATTTTATGTTCCACCTCGGGTAATGTCGTAGTCTGTCCTGCCGGTAACAAACCTAAAAGTGCGGTGAGGTTTAGAAGCAGCCTCCCGCTCGAGATCCGTTTCGGGGGCCGACTGACGAATGTCTCCTTCCAGTTAACCTCTAAAAACCCCCTTTTCCATCCTTCGATGGAGCCCGTTAGCTTGCTTGAGCTCCTGCTCCCCGTCAGCTTTGGTATCCTAGCAGGCTTGGCCAGGCTGCTCGACCCGCTGGGAGCATTTGTTGCTGCCTACTTCGGTATCCTGATCATATGGACTCAGGGTGTGGGCTACTTTTTAGTGCTTCTCCTTTTCTTCTTCTTCGCATGCGTCTTCACCGTGATGAAGGGGAAGTACAAGAAACGGATAGGAGTGGGTGAACCTGAGACAGGTAGGGGAGTGAATCCAGTCATGGCGAAAGGCTTGCTTCCATGCTTTTTCGGCGTTTACGGTGATCTGAACCTGTTTGTAGGCTCTCTCTCAGCCGGCCTGGCTGATACGCTGGCGACCGAGGTGGGTGTGCTCCATAAGAGTCCCAGACTACTGAAAGGCCTCAGGCCGGTCCCCCCAGGGACGAGGGGGGCCGTTTCCTGGCTTGGTTGGTTGGGTGTGCTGATCGGGAGCCTGCTTGTAGCTTTCTGTGCCCATATCCTGCTCGACGCTTCACTCGTCATCTACGCGGTGGCGATCTCCGCTGGATTTTTGGGTAGCTTGGTGGATAGCCTCCTGGGTGCGTTCATGCCTTTTCTCTCCAAGTACGAGATAAACGTCCTCTCCACCCTAGCGGGAGCCGGGGTTGGGGGACTCTTCATCTTGGCGCTTTAAAGCTCAGGCCTAGGTAACCTAGGCAGCCGGCTCCGACCAAGCTGGAGATGAGTAGGGAAATAGATCTCTCGACCAGAGTGGCTGCGAGGGCAACACCGACCGGCAGGCCGAAGAGGGCGAAAGCTAAGGTAAGGGATCCCTCCACAAAGACGAGCCCTCCCGGGAAGATCGAGAAGAGCCCGGCGATAGAGGGCAGGGAACTTGTGACGAGCAGCATGGGGAGATGGGGCTGGTAGCCCACGGAGAGCACCACGAGGCAGAGCCTGAGCATGTCGGTGAGCCAGAGGATTAGCGTCAGTGCACCTATTTTTATTGCTGCCCTCCAGTCCGGAAGAGCCTCCTCTGCTTTCGTGTAAAACGACTCTATCTTGTGAATGGCGGACGACTTTCCAAACCTCTTAAGGATCCTGCTGGCGAGCCCCATACCTGTCCGCCTGCGCACCAGTATTTTTGGCAGGAGAGACCAGCCGAGGACGGAGGAGACGAGAAGTATCAGAAACAAGATCCTGAGTGCAGGGTCACCCAAATACCCCAGCAAGAAACCCAAGAAGAGGAACGAAAAGACCACAAGCGGGTCAAAGAAGTGTTCCGCTATAGAAACTGCCATGGAGTGGGAGTAGGAGATACCTTGTTTTTTGTGAAGCGTGTACGCCTTGAAAAAGGGATCCCCTCCAACTCTCATAGCTGGGGTAATGTTGTTCAGGAAAATGGTGGCGAGTAGGGTGGGATAGAGCATCCGCAGGCTGGGGGGATTTTCAAGAACCGAGCAAGTGACTTGCAGGCGGACGGACCAAACCAGCACGCTCAAGAAGTAGCATCCTAGGGCAAGCAGATAGTAGCCGGGCTGGGCCCCCCTGAGAGCCTCCCACATATCAGAGATGCTTTGCTTGGAGAAGGTCCAGAAAATGCTCAAGGCGAGAACGAGCAGGAAGAGGGAGAGGAGGATGAGCTTGCCCAGTTGCCTCCTCAGTCGGGTGCTCTCAGTCAACCTGACCGGAGCAGATGATGCGCTTTAGTATTCTGTAGCTCTCCCTGGGCTTTCTCCGCTTGGTCTGTAAATCCACCTCACATAGACCGAACTTACATTTGAAGCCCCTTTGCCACTCGTAGTTATCGAGCAGAGACCAGTGGAAGTATCCTTTGATTCTGTATCCTTCTTGGATGAGCCGCTCGACGACACGCAGGTGCTGTTTTATGAAGTCTGGCCTCAGCCTATCCTGACTGTCTGAAATACCGTTTTCGGTTATAAAAAAGGTTTCGGAGTACCTTTCAGTCATTTTCACGCATCTCTCTAACCCTTGCGGGTACACCTCCCACCCGTACTCCTCCGATACGGGATTTCCTTCCAAGGAAAATTTCTCCGTTGCTGGTGCTTGTCCCGCACTGAATATCGGCAGTCTCCTGACTCCCCCAAGTGCTCCATACCCGGGGACAGGCAAGGGGATGGCTGGGACGCCGAAGAGGCTCAAACCAGGGAAGGTGAGTCCCCTGATCACGTTCCTCGTGTAGTAGTTGATGCCCAGCCAATCCAGCCTCCCTTTCAGGGACCTCTCCTCCCTCCTGTTTTTCGGGTCCAGCTTTTCGTCCAACCATCCAAAGGATATAGCCTGCAGGAACCAGTGCACTAGTATATAGTCGTGGAACTGGGCGGCACGTTCGTCTAGGGGGTTGCCCGGTCGGAGGGGATAAGCCGGCATGCAGTTGTAGATGACGCCAACCTCGGCGGGAGACGGGCTCTTCCTTTCAGCCTTCTTCTTGTCCCAGCGCTTTATGGCGTCGTAGGCTCTAGCGTGGGCGATTACCATGTGCAGCGCGACCCTTGCGAAGGGAAGCCTAGAAAGGCTCACTGCAGGCTTGAAGACGTTCGGCGGGAAGCCTATGGGAACTAGGTAGCTGCCGTACACACCGGCAGGCTCGTTGAAGGTGGACCAGTAATCCACCAAGTCCCCGAATTTCCAAGCCATGTAGGCGGCAAACTTGGTGAACTCGGTTATCGTCCGTTCGTCCAGCCACCCCAGGGGCCCCTTGGTCAGCCTGCTATCCCTTGCCTGGATGGGGTCGTGGATCCAGATGGGGAGCGTGAAGTGGTTCAGGTTCAAGAAGACTGTCATCCTCCTCCGCCTGAGATCCTGGATTATCTGCCTGTACTTCTTAACGGCGCGCTGGTTGGCGAGCCTGTCCAACTCTTGGAGGGCGGACTCATCCACATCCACCTGCTTGATCAGCCTCCCCTCCCTCTCAATGCCTACCTCAATCTGGTCCGTCGGTTCAGGGAAAATCCGGCTCCACTCTGCTGTCAGCCTGAAGGCGTTGAGGCCGAGCTCTTTTGCGAGTCTGTGGTCCGTCCTGTAAAAGTCCCAGTAGTTAACCCCATGTTCTGGGAGGTTCCCACTCACGACTCCTCTCTTAATGTTCCGCTCGTCGTGGACCCAGACCCACCAGTCGCTCTTAGTGTCCCAGTCTTCTCTCCTCCCCCCCATTTCGAATTGGAAAGCTGAGATGGAGACCCCCCAGAGGAAATCCTTGGGAAAAACCATTACTTGCGGAGGAACTCCCGCAGGAATTCGTAGACCTCTTCTATCCTTTTCTTTCCTACAAGCTCGAAGATTTTTTCAACTCCCATGCGCTCGACAAGCTCTGCATACCACTTCAAGTTCTTAATGCTCTGCTCACACGCTCTGACTGGGTCCTCACGATACGGGTACATGTCCAGCGAGTACCAGCCATTGTACTTTAGCCTGTGCAACCAGGCCATGAGCTCCAGGAACTCCCAGAAATGAATGCTCCCCGCTATCATGTCGTCGTCCCAATATCTGTAGGCATCGTTGAAGTGCATGTGTAGCTCCCTGCCTGACATGTGCACGAGGGCGAAGGACTCGGCGAGATTCTCTTGAGCCATGAGTGCGTGTCCAACGTCTATGGTTATGCCCAGATTGGGCCGATCTATCTGATCCGCGAGGTAGAGGGTTTTTCCCACATTAGCCATGAAGCAGTGCGTCCTGGGCTCCTTCAGCTTATACTCCAAGAAGAGGGTGACCTTGGGATTGTGGTCAGCACATTCCCTTATTCCCTCTATCAGCCAGTTCCAAGCCTTCAGATAGTCCACCTGGAAGGGGTAATCGAAGCCATCCTGCCCGAGCCAGAGGCTAACGCGGTAGCAGCCGAGTTCGGCCGAGACATTCATGGCTTGTTTGGTCAGCTCTATGGCCTCACGCCTTATCTCCTGCTTTGGAGAGGTGAAGGAGCCCATGGACCACTTCGCTTGGCTGAAGACATCGGAGCAAACCATGGCCACCTTGAATCCGTGCTGTTTCAGCAGCAGCTTGGTTTCGTCCAAGTCGGAGGTCTCCCCGGGATGCGCGATCTCGACGCCGGAGAGGTCCTTCACTTGAGAGGCGAGTTCTAGCCTCTCCTCGAAGCTCGTCTCGGGTCGGTAACCCTTTGTGCAGAACCTATCCAAGCAAGAGGAGAATATCCAGAGCCCCGCTGCAAATCTCATCCTCTTGCTGGAGACCGAATATTTAACAAACCGAGTCCGTTTTATTCGGTTGGCTCAGTAGATGATGCTCGGCGGCAGTTGGGGAAGGATTCTTCAAGTTGATCTAACGAAGCGAAAAGCGGAAACGATAACGGTGGGAGATCTCCTCCAGTACAACTTCATCGGGGGAAGGGGGTTGTCGGCGAAGCTCCTTTACGATAACCTGGAGCAGGGTTTGGATCCCCTTTCCCCATCAAACCAGCTCCTCCTGCTTTCAGGCCCCCTCACGGGCACGGAGTTCCCAGGCTCCGGCAGGCTGTGCGTGTGCTCGAAATCCCCCCTGACGGGGACAATCTTCCCGAGTTCCATAGGTGGGAGCTTTGGTGTTTTCCTGAAAGGTACTGGAGTGGACGGGATCGTCCTCAAGGGGAGGGCTCTTGGACCGGTAGTGGTTGTGGTGGAAGAAGAAAAAGTTGAATTCGAGGATGCCTCGGATCTCTGGGGGAGATCGGTTCAGGAAACGGAGGAGGAACTCCGCAGAGCGCATCCGGGCTCCGCTTGCCTGGTAGTGGGGCCGGCTGGTGAGAACCTGTCGCCCTTGGCC
>CAYYWO010000018.1:0-9930 GCA_964474885.1 Hadarchaeota archaeon (SeqCode) | reverse complement strand
ATTTTTCTATTTAGTATTAAGTTTTTTCTTAGAATTTTATTTTTCTTAACTTTACGGCATCATCTCTTACAACTACAAATCTTTCCCTCACATCAATAGATTTCAAAATTTTCTCTAACAACTTAAATCTTCTTACGGGATCAGTTGTTGATGTTCTTAGGAGTATTACTCCTTTTGAAGGCTTTCTCAACCTAAAAACGAGCTCTCCAAAATCCTTATCGTCTGTGATTAAAATTCTATCCTCCTCTTCTGCCTTTCTAAGGACTTCTTCATCCGACGCTGAAGGTTTCCAGTCACCAACTACATCGTATCCAGCATTCTTTAACAGAATTGCAAATTTCTTACCTGTACACTTGTCTATAAGAAATTTTAATGTCAAGCCTTCTCAACCACCGGTATTACCTCTTCTCCAGAAACTACCTTTGCTGCATATTCCAAAGCCGCTTTAATGTCTTCCTCCTTTAGATTTGGATATTCCTCTAATATCTCCTTTATACTCATCCCCTCAGCCAACCTTCTGATGATGGCATCTACCGGAATTCTTGTTCCTTTGATGACAGGCTTTCCAACCATAACCTTTGGGTTTACGACTATTCTCTCTTCTATTTCCATATTTTAGATTTTGCTGTCGCTGTTATTAACCTTTTTCTTGAATTATATATCAAAAATTCAAAAATTTCCTCTAAGTCTCTCTTTAAATCGGTTTTTTGTTCAAATTCTAATTTTTTAGCCTTAGTTATATCTGTATAAGATCTTCTTCTCTTGCGTAGTTTATCGAAAACAGGTTTATTATTGATGCCGTTCTAGATTATTTTGACGGTAAGCCGAACAATTTAAGTAATTTAAACGCTCTGCAGTTTCGCTTAGAGAGTTTATCATGAGAATTCTCGGTAACTCAGATGAGATCTTCGAGGAATAATATTTCGACATCAAATTCCTCTTTCTCCATTTCTTTAACCAATTCCTGTTCTCTTCTCGCGAATAGCGCTTTACATCCAAGCTTTTTTGCCAATGCCAGTATAAAACAGTCGGCAAGGGAGATAGATCTTTCACACTTGTATTTAGCTGCGTGATCTATGAGCTGATCTGTTCGATATACGTTGATGTATCCAGAAGCTAATAGCTTTTCAATTCTTTTACTGCCTTCATTCCATCCGAGCTTCCTGCAAAGGACGTATTTCGTTTCGGCTATTGCTATTTCTGTTGTATAGGCATCGATAACCTCATCTAGCATAGCATTTCTTATCGCAATTCCGGCCTTCGATTGAAGTAGAAGTTCTATGATTACTCCGGCATCAATTGCCAAGGTACCTGCTATATTTCCTTTCATCAATTCTCCTCTCCTCATAAAGCTCTTTTAGTGCATCTTCCACATCTCCAGACCCGCAGGCCTCAATTAGCAATCTTGGATTTTTCTTTCTCCTATACATCAGCAGAAATCTTATCGCCTCGTCGAAATCTACTCTCCTCCCGAGCTTCATCTGCAGTTCCGATGCAAACCTTAGCAGTTCTTTCTTCACATCTTCGCTAACCGATATCGTCGGCATAATTTATATAAAAACTGTAACGTTTATAACGATTGTGTTGATGACATGTCATCAAATTACCGTTCTGACTTCCTGTCACTTTCATAACTTTTGTAAGTGTAGCGGAAATCCTCCCCACATCTCATTGGGGCTTTCGAAGACTCCTCATCTATCTTAGCTCGTCCTTTCAGGCTTTCTATTTCCACAAATCCCGAGCAGAGCTTGTTTAACATAACAAAACAATCCTTTATAAATGTTTGACCTTATTACAAATGAAACCTCATACGTTCATGCCCACGTACATTCAGCTCTCAGATTCTGCGAATAGTTAACCCTCAAATTTACTTTATATTAAATTAAAAAAATAAATTTAAATTTTAAAGTTTGCTTATTTTGCCGAGAAGATAGTAAGCTATTTCGGCCAGATCTCCCACATCCACCCTGCCATTACCGTTGAAGTCAGCTCTTAAATCTTGAGGTAATTTTTTAATTACTATATATGCCACGTAACAGACATCTCCTATGTCTACCAATCCGTTTCCGTTGAAATCCCCTCTTATTCTGAATACGATTGGTTCGTTCAGGTAAGGTTTGTAGAAGACAATTCCCATTTGATTGTCGTCATAATAATCCAAGATCTTTTCCTCAATTTCATTTTCGTTTACGGTTCCCCACCAGTTGTTTACAGCCGAAACGTTGTAAGTCTCGTTGTTTACAACGTTGTATTTGGAGTTGACTATGTTGTTGAAAGTCAGATTCACGCTTCCCCTATGCCAGTAATGCTCTTCGATCACTATTCCCCTCAGATTTCCCGTTATGTTGTTGTAAGTGAGATTTGTCGTGGATATCTTAGTTGCGACTCCAACTGTGTTGTTCGTTATTTCGTTGAACTCACATCTAAATGTCGAGTGGAATACGTAAAGACCGTAATCGTTTTCGCTTACGTTATTCCAGTTCATGTTAACTACGCTATTGCTGGCATAGATACCATACGTGTTTCCGAACAGTTCGTTTTTGGTCATATTAACCCTGCCGTTCGTCCACCATACCCCACAGTCCGTGTTGTTGTATATCCTGTTGTTTTCGAGAATTAGATGGCATCCCAGGTAACCCACATCGCTCCCCCTAATTCCCTCGTAATTCCCGTGTATTTCGTTATCGGCAACTAAGAAGTTTTCGTTTGTAAGCGCGATGCGCAGTCCGATGTTATCCCATTCGGCCAAATCCTTCAAGGTGTTGTTGTATATCTCGTTACCGATTACGTAAACATTTCTGATCGGTCTGTAGTAGTACCCGTAAAAACCTTCTATCAAAATCCCGTTACCGTTCCCATGCACACTGTTTCCCTCAATGATCAGATTTGCGACATCTCCTTTTGCAGCGTTAATTCCCCACTCGTAGTTTGCGTAAACGTCGTTATATTTAATCGAGACGTTCTCAGAATCCAGCCATATACCCCAGTAGTTACCCGTTACCGTTGTGTTGGAGATCGTAACGTTCTTGCAGCCTGATAGAACAATTCCCTGGAAGTTCTTTGAAACTTTTACGTTTCTTATCGTTACATTCCTGCACTTGCTCAGTATAACCATTCCAGCGTCTTGAAAGTCAACTGAGAAGTCGGATCTGTTGTAGAAGTAGTATATCGACTTCCCGTCGACTCTGTTTGAAGTGTCTATATCGTTGCGTTTCGTGCCGGAATCGTATCTGAAGTTGAAGAGATTTCCAACCATTGTGTTGTTCCTAAGAACTATGTCGCTACCTTCGATCCACATTCCGATGTACGAGGAGTTTCCGATCGTGTTGTTTATTACCCTAACGCTGGAGGAACCGCGAACGTATATTCCAAATCCTCCCAATCCACCCTCAAATCCCTTAAGAACCCCATCTATCACGTTATTTTCGATTGAAGCGTTTTCGCAGGAAACTTCTATGCCCTGATAAACGTTGAGGAGCAAATTCCCCGAGATTAAACTGTCGGATGAACGGACTTCTATCGTTCTGAACCACGCCCTTCCCTTAATGCAGTTGTTAATAATCGATATTCCCTCTGAACTGCGGTCAGACTGGATTGCCGTGTAGGTATAAGAGCGATTGTCTTCGAATAGGTTATTCCTCACTACAACATTCCTAGAATTTTCGATGTATATGATATTGCCGTCTTCGATGAAGCTGTTGTTCAGAATTCTAACGTTCTCAGAGTTCTTTACAGTTATATCCGTATATCCAGAATGCCACGTGCCTGAATTGAAGGTGCAGTTCTTGACCGTGACGTTCTTTCCTTCAATCCAGACAGCGTAATCAACACCATAACCTTCGTATACCTCAAATTTCAAATTTTCAAGCGTTACGTTATTAGCGTTAATCCATACAGCTGTTTGAGCATGCCACTGCCATGAGTCTTCAAATCTACCAAATCTCATACCCGAGATGTAAACATCGTTTGCGTTTATTTTGAATCCGTATATATCGTGGATTTCAACGGACGGGGCAAGGATTGGATAGCCTATACCGATAATCTTAACGCTTTTGTTTACGTCGATTCCGTATTCGTCGTAAACTCCACTTCTAACGTATATCGTGCTTCCAGATGTTGCGTTTTCAACCGCCCACTTGATCTTCGTGTAGTTGTCCGGAACGTATATGACCGCTAAAACTGCATTCACTTTGAAGTAAACTATTACACTAGAATTAACGTTTCCTGCGTTGTCCTCTGCAAATATCCTTATCCAGTGATCTCCGTTCGGTAAAACCGTTGCATTGACGTAGTAACCGTTCTGGTATTTCAATGTTAAGTTCGTCGTTCCATCTATCTGAGCAAAAGCTTTAGCTATTCCAGACGGATCGCTTATCGACACGTTTATTTGAATTGTCGGGGTTGTGTACGTTGTGTTGTTTTGCGGTGATATTACAGAAACCCTCGGCGGAATTACATCGTTAAGCGCGTAAAGCTTACCGTCGTTTGTACCGATGTAAATTGTTCCGTCATCTCCAATCGCTGGCGTCATGTGGGCTAGGGAACCGGAAGCAGTAAAGATCCATTTTTGCGTTCCGTTTGGATTTATGGCGAGAATTCTGTTTCCGGAGCAGATGTACACAGTTCCGGAATTATCGATTACAGGTGAAGCCAGGCCTATCGTTCCTCCCGTATTTAAACTCCACTTCACCGTTCCGTTTGGGTAAATGGCGTATAAAGTTCCGTTGTGAATCGGGATGTAAACCGTCCCATCCTTCCCAATTGCCGGAGTCGAGTACACCGCCACACCATCCGTGCTTAATTTCCATTTCTGCGTTCCGTTTGGATATAATGCGTAAATGTAACCGTCCCTATGACCGATATAGATTACTCCATCCTCATCTATCGATGGAGAAGAGGGAGAATAGACAGATGAACCTATTGTAACTGTCCATTTCTTCGTTCCATTGGGATAGAGTGCGTGAATATTTCCACGGTTATCTCCAAAGTATACGGTACCGTCATCGTCCATTACGGGTGAGGAGGAAATAGATATCTGATAGCCGGGATAGTGCCATCTTTCGGATCCGTCAATGCTGTAAGCGTAAAATTCTCCGTTTGTGCCGAAGTATATAGTGTCACTGGCTATTATCGGGGATGATTCTGTAGAGGCATACGGCGTTACAAACTTAGACCACTTCAACGTCCCGTTTGGATATAAGCAGTAAAGGGTAACACCCTGGTGACCTGAAAGGAAGCAAATACTTCCATCAGAGGAAATTACGGGAGAAGAATCGAGTCCATATGTGTCATCCTCAACGCTGTAATTCCACTTTATGGTTCCGTTTGGATTAACGGCAAACAACTTGCTGACTTTAGAGTTTGAATCGTATAAGCCTACGTATATCGTTCCGTCTGCCCCTATCACCGGAGGTCTTACCACTCCCCTTCCCAGATCGAGCACCCATTTCGCATCAACCTCATGAGGAACACTATAACTCGTCCTTCCGGTATTCTTTAAATCGTGCATGAAGGTTGGCCAGGAGGAATTTGCAAGTTCTGCAGGTCTCGTGTCTCCAATCGCATAAAGTACTCCATTACCACCACCGATGTAAACCGTTCCATCGCTCGCTATGACGGGGGTTGTGTGAATCGGTTTTCCGATAATAGCTCTCCATTTTAGCGTCCCGTTTGGATAGATCGCGTAGAGCATACCATCCCTTGAACCTATGTATATCACCCCGTTCTCGTCTATGGTCGGAGATGACCAGTATATCTGTCCGGCACTGTAGCTCCATTTCAGAGTTCCGTTTGGATATAATGCATATATTTTTCCGTCCTCAGAACCGAAGTATATAGTTCCATCACTTCCTATCGATGGAGAGGAGTAAACCTTACCTCCCGTTGAAAACTTCCACTTCAGATTCCCATTTGGATATAGAACGTAAAGTTTACCGTCATTGGAACCGATGTATATTATGCCGTTTTCATCTATCGCCGGTGAAGACAGAACTTGATCTCCCGTTGAGTAACTCCACTTAATAGAACCATCCGGATTGATCGCATATACCGCACCGTCACCAGTACCAACGTATATCGTGCCATCTCTTCCTATAGCTGGCGATGAATGGATGCCCCTGTAACTGATATCCTTTGCCCACTTAATGCTTCCGTCTGGAGAAATAGCAAATAACCTGCCCAAGTTGTCTCCGATGTAAATTGTCCCGCTGTCATCTATTGCAGGAGATGAGTAACTTGAGTAAACTGTTCCGACGCTCCACTTTACCGTGCCGTTGGGATAAAATGCGTACAGCTTATCAGCTCCGTGGACATACACAGTTCCATCGCCTGCTAACGCCGGAGATTTGAAACTCATCGATCCATACAGCTCGCTGCTGCTCCACTTTATACTACCATTCGGGTAAATGGCATATAGCTTTAAATGCCAGTAGTTTCCGTATTTGATCGATCCCACAACGTATACTGTTCCGTCTTCACCTATTACAGGTGTGGATGCATAATCTCCAATATCTACACTCCACTTTATACCGCCGAGGGATTTGCTGGCATACGGGCTTCGTCCGGTGTGATTCAAATCGTGTTTAAACATAGGCCATGGCGAGTTTGCAAGTCTCAAAGTCTTAATGGTAAAGTAAACGATTACGCTCGAATTGACGTTTCCGAATGTATCGTTTGCATAGATTCTAACGCTGTGCAGACCATCTCTCAAAACCGGAGTTGAACCGACGTAGTATCCACCGCTTAGGCTAAGCGTAACGTTGATTGAGCCGTCTATTTCAGCTATCACCTTATCAACGCCGCTCGGGTCGCTTGCCGAGACGTTTATTTGAACTTTTGGAGTTGTATACGTTGTATTTCTTGGAGAATTTATTATGACGACAGGTGGTGTTACGTCTGCCGAGACGTTAACCTCAACCTCCTTTGACAGTGGTCCAATAAAACCTGTGCTCGTTTTTGCGGCTATTGCGAAGTAGTACTTACCGGGAGTTAGAGTTAACTCGTAGCTCGACACGTTACCTACGTCAATCGAGTGAGTGTAATTGCCGGGTTCCTTTCCGTAGTATATTACGTAACCGGCAGGTCTCGAAATCTCTGCGTTAGAAGGTGTCGGTACGATCTGTTCATCGTATATCCTGAATTCATCGTAGAAACCGCGCATGCTGTGAGGACCGTAAGGCCAGTAACCCGGATCCTGACCAAGCGCAAAGCTCTTGGATGTGCATATCGAACCTTTATAAGAGTTGTTGCCCCACTCCTTACCGTTAACGTAGAGGTGCAAACCATTTGAACCCCACGTTACGGTTATGCGATACCACACGTTTGGATCCCAGAGCCATATGGGATGAGTTGAATTCCAGGATAGGCTAACCTTAGAACCCCTTACTTCCGCGTAAAGGGTTGGGCGACTGCAGTGGTAATTCCTTGCATCATACCACTTACTGCCGCTCCACATGCGCCAGCAGATCAGGGAAAGAGGTGAATCCGGATTTTTCCAATCTATCGCCATTAACTCCAGCGAGAAGGATCCGACCGGCGCAGCTCTCCATCCTATGTTGTCGATTAAAAATCCACCGCTTGGCGGTTTGTACGAGCCGAAGTCTGTCCATCCGCTATGCCTGTAGGAGTACAGATCGTATATGTTTTCGGGAGGTTTCCAGTAAAACTCCACTGTTCCACTATCCGCCGGCAGGATTTCACCGGGATACCTTACGTAGCTGTCATCTCCCACAAATTTCGCACATAACCCTGTGTATCCGCTCACAAAAGTTACGTTGTGGTTGTCGTTGTTGTACGATGAACCGTTGAGGGGGTCGCTGAAGATTTGAGTTGCGCTGGCCATGCTGGATATGCAAAGGTATAGGATAAAACCAAGAATAAAGAATTTCATATCCTTTATCGCCATTCCGGTTCTAAACAAATATTTGGGCTTGGAATGCATAATCTAAGCCTCCTGAAGGGTAAGAAGCCGAGTCAAAGGTAGAAAAGCCTTTGACCCAACTTCTTACCTCTTATCTACAAGTCCATTCAAACTTTTAATATATTTAGGGCTTACGGTTGATTGAAAAACACTTGTCCGCGCTGCAGATACGAGAAGAACTTCTGATAGCGTAAAATAAAAGTGAATCCAGAAGCAGAGGTATTTGCGATTAGGTTGATAGAGGATAAATCGTACAGTGGATGTCATGAGAAAGCAAAAGGTGATTTGGAACAAGTTGCGGAATATGGCAAATATTTTGTTGACATCCTCCCCGCATTAGACAGTATATCTGGAGGCTGGCAATTATATTAGTCTAGAAAAATTTTTATTTTATTTCAAAATGTTCTTAATTTTTATACGATTACAAAATATTCCACTTTCCGATCTACTATTTAGTGCGGGGAGGATGTCAATTTCTGTAATCTCCGATCTTAACATTTCATATCAAAAAGGTCTGATAAGAAGGAGGTATACAGGATCTTAGGTTAACGTTAAAACCTCAGAACAAGTCATATCTCTATGGATTTGGAAAGGGGTTACAGGAAGATAGAATGGGCTCAGAGGCACATGAAGGTCTTATCTGAGATAAGAAAGGAGTTCAGGAGAGATAAACCTCTTGAAGGTTACAGAATTGGTATGGCTCTCCACGTTGAGGCAAAGACAGCTGTTCTCGTGAAAACACTCATAGAAGGTGGTGCGGATGTTGCAATAACTGCATGCAATCCTTTGAGCACTCAGGACGACGTTGCAGAGGCTCTGAGGGACATGGGGGTTAAGTGCTTCGCAAGGAGGGGAATGAGCGTCGATGAGTACTATGATGCACTCAACAAAGTAATTGACACAAAACCAGATGTGGCCGTTGACGACGGAGCAGATCTCATATTCACGCTTCACGAGAGGAGAAGAGATAGGGCTGAGAAGATACTCGGTGCGAGTGAGGAGACGACTACAGGTGTTTTAAGGCTCAAGGCAATGGAAAGAGAGGGTGTTCTTCTCTTTCCCGTGATAGCCGTTAACAACGCCTACACTAAGTTCCTGTTCGACAACAGGTACGGAACAGGCCAGTCTACGTGGGACGGGATTCTAAGGGCTACGAACATGCTAATAGCCGGGAAAACAGTTGTTGTTGCGGGATACGGATGGTGCGGAAGGGGAATAGCTCTCAGGGCAAGAGGTCTAGGTGCAAATGTGATAATAACAGAGGTTGACGAGATAAGGGCTCTTGAAGCTGTGATGGATGGATTCAGGGTCATGAAGATGGAGGAGGCTGCGAGAATAGGTGACATATTCATAACGGCAACAGGAAACATAGACGTTATAAGGGAGGAGCACTTCAGGCTTATGAAGGACGGGGCAATACTTGCAAATGCAGGTCACTTCAACGTTGAGATATCCATTCCAGATCTTGAGAGGATTTGCAAATCGAAAAGGGAGATAAGGAGATATCTGACCGAATACGATCTCGGAGACAAGAAGCTGTACCTAATTGCAGAGGGAAGGCTGGTTAACCTCGTCGTGGGAGAGGGGCATCCAATAGAGGTTATGGACATGAGCTTTTCGGATCAGGCCCTGGCTATAAGGTACATAGTCGAGAATCACGATAAGTTGGAGAGGAGGGTTTACAACCTTCCAGAGGAGCTAGATAGAAAGGTTGCAAGGCTGAAGCTCAAGAGCATGGGAATAGAGATAGACAGCTTGACTGAAAAGCAGATAAGATATCTTAGCGACTGGAGGCACGGAACGTGATGTCTTCAAATAACGGTACAATACCTGACATCAGAGAAAAGTGTGCATGGATTCTATGTCGTCCATCACGATTTCTATGGGTTTCTTAACAGAATAAGCGCATCTGAATCCCACATCCCTCATTACGAAATGAGGTGGGTCTGATTCTATGTAAGTGCACGTGCAGTGCTCCTTTGGTCTAGCATAAGACCCTCCCCTGTTTATCT
>CAYYWO010000017.1:4372-15216 GCA_964474885.1 Hadarchaeota archaeon (SeqCode) | reverse complement strand
GTTCATTTACAGAATTCGTATATGAGCATTGAAGCCCTACCATTTGGTAGCAATAACTCCTACAGAGCACTGATATCATTTAAGGTAGATCCGAACTCAGAAGTGACTATTTACAGGGATAGATACCTATCGATCAATGCCAGTTCTGATTCAGAATCGGCAACGATAAAGCTAGATCTGAGCACGCTAAGCATACCGGAATACCCGCTTGGCACAATTAACGTTTCAGATTGGTACACGCTTGACGTATACGTCAATACTTTCATAAAGAAGGTTAACATCCTGATCAAACATAACAATTCGCTAGTCCTCAGAAGGACCTTCATAGTGTATCCAATGCGCGGAGATTCGAACGTGACAATTGGAGCACAATCAGGAGGTATATATGTCGATGAATTCAAGTTCGAAACGGAACCAGCCGTCAGAGAATTAAACGCAATATGCTTAGTCCTGTACAACACAAGCACTAAAGATTACGATGCATACGTGTACAGATTCGATTCCATGGGATATTCGAGAGAACCGGACTTAAGGTATTACTACGGCGAAAGAAGGCTTTACTATGCCGAAAGATACGATCTATACGCTGCCATAAACAGCGATTCTGACAACGATGGACTAATGGATAGTCAGGAGCCGGACTGTATATGTGAAGACGGAAATCCAGCCATATACTCGCCCGACTGCGATTTAGATGGTCTACTGGATGGAATTGATCCATGCCCAGTTAGTAAAGATTGTGACGGTGACGGTCTCTTTGACTGGCAGGAAGACATAAATCTGAACGGTAAGGTAGATAGGGAGATAGGTGAAACTGATCCGACGAAGTACGACAGCGATGGTGATGGTTTAAGCGATTACGAGGAAGTTGTCATTTACGGAACGGATCCGTGGATGAACGATACAGATATGGATGGTCTGAGCGATTACGATGAGGTCAACAAGTACTTCGTATACGATTACATAAGGGTCAGCGATCTCTTCGAAAAGACCAAATGTGAATACAGAGCTGGTGAGGCAGTTGCCTGTGAGGACGGTCTTTACCTTTATGCATCAGAGGTAACAATACCTTTCACGATTCACGAAAATGGAACGTATAAGATTTACATTAAAGCATCCAACTTTAACGCAGCGGTCTTCATGAACGGCAGTTATTACATGTTCTTAAGGAATGAAAGAATAGATTCCATTGACTATTCCAGCTTGCTCGGATCGAGAGATGCCATACTGGTTTATTCCGGATATCTGTACGAAGGAAGCCATAACTTAAAGATATCAGGTGATGGTAAGATCGAATACATAGTCATATTGAAGAAGGGTTCAGATCCGTTCACAAACGATACAGATACAGACGGAATTTTAGATGGTTACGAGAGAAACACGTTCGTTTTAATAGCAGATACCGATGGGGACGGTCTTTCGGACGGCGATGAGATTGCGATGAGCAGTAGGGGTCTGGAATACGATCCGGCAAATCCCGACAGCGATGGGGACGGAATTCCGGACGGTGTTGATATAAAATGGGGTAAGATTGAGGCTGATAGGATATACCTCAAGCCCGGAATGATAGAAATTCCGGCAAAGTACATAGGCATTATACTCGATGGAGAGTCTTATGTATCCGATATAGGATGTGATGTACTGTACAGCAAGGGTAAGCTGGGCATATACAGGAGTTGCAGCGGCTATGCTATTGAGGATGTGTGTGCAAGGGCTGCGATCCGTAGAGCTGCGGGAAATGATTACCTTGTTTTAAAGTATATTGAAAAGGAGGAATGGCCTGTTTACACGATCGACAAGTTTGTGGCATTTGCCTCAAAGGGATTAAAGGAGCACAGGGGTATATGGTGCTATAAAATAGTATACTGGATAAACGCCTCACCATGGAGAGTTACACTTACGAATAACTTGAGCGCGTGTTATCTGGAGGATAACAGATACGCTCCATCGAATAAATGTGATCCAAGCAAAGCGCTGAAGTATGCTCCAATAAGTTACGATTTTGAAGACGGCGATTATATAACACTTTACGTTAAGGCAGAAGTTCCTGAGGGATATAAGCCTGCTGTGAAGTACATGCTCTTCAACAGATCCCCTGTATACGCGTACGATTATGAGTTCGATTATAAGCTGCTGTTAGAGGACATGAAGATGCTTGTAAAGACTCACGATTATTACACGGCTACGATAAAGGTTCTGCCCGGAACGGATGAAATCGCAGTATTCCCGATTGCAATAAAGATGCCTGATACGGGAGATAGATCAACGTGGAGCATGAAGAGATTGGATGCGAGCATAGGGAGCATAACGCTTAGAAGGTATAACTATACGTATGTCGTGTTTATGAAGGATCATGTAAACATAACAAAAGTGCTTGAGAGTATAACGCAACTCGACGCCCAACAACCCCTCAAAGACAGGACATCGCTGAGCTTACAGGGATACACCGTGTACTTCAGGAATGTTATAAAAAATGCCATTAGCGGGACGGAAAACGCGGATGTTGCGGTCATCGTTGCAAAGACGGTAGATGACGTATATTACATTGCATATGAGGAAAATCTCAGTTATCCGAATACCATAACGGTAACGTATTACGACGATTACACGCTTACAGAAGATCTTGGTAGAGAGGTCTACAGCAGGGTAGATTACAACGAATACGATACGATACTTAAGGAAAACAACACGTACGCACTCACGACGTTTAGAGCTATATACAAACTCCATCTGCACGAAAACGGTGTGCATAAGAGTATTATGGAAGTCACGACAACTGAGTTCAGGAGAAATCCTGAAGACCTCTCGATGTACGACATGGCGAGGATTAAGGCCGTCATAGACGAAATACGTGATGAAAACGTTGAATATGCTAAGGCAATAATCACAGATCAGATAATCCTTGTTCAGAAGTTGGAGCGCTACGGAACTTATCTCAAAGCGATACAGGTCATATTTGATCCGAAGAGTATAGACTTCTGTTTTGCGGCAGATGTGACGAATATAGGTGAAAAGGTCGATGAGAAAACGAGAGAACTCATTAATGCTTACTGCACGGTAAAAGGTGCTGTAGAAAAATGGATAAAGGTTTGTGAAAACTTCACGAAGTGCAAGGAGGCTCTTGATGAATTCAAGATTGATAACATATTTAAGAAGATAAAATCGTCGAAATACGCAGAAAAGCTGGGTAAGAAATTCATTAAACTTAGAAAAGTCCTTCTAAAGATTGAGAAGATTTGCATGAAATATCCGAAGTTTGCAAATGCATTGAAAAAAATAAAGAATACTTGGAATAGTATAAAGAACATCGGCGACAAAGATCTGAAAGAAATATTCAAATGTAAAGAGATTAAAGGTAAGATATCGGACTTAGGAGGAGTTGTGACGGATTCCATAATTCTGGGTTATACGATATACAAGATCAATAAGTACTGCGAAGAGTACAAAAAAGTAAGGGATCCGATAGCTGAAAGAGTACTCCTTGAGAAGTTAACAGAGGAGTGTGCTTCAGCTATGTTCAGTTCGATGAGTCTGACAGTTGGCCTGTATCAGATTGCAACTGGTGCGGCTACTAGGCTGGGACCTGCTGCAGTGGCCGGATATTACCTCGGTGCCGGAATTGGTATACTAATAGCCTATGGTGTTGAGAAGATGACAGGAGAGCATCATTTTGCAAAAGAGGTTGCAGAAGTTCTCATAAGTCCTTCCAAGCTTGTATCATACCTCATAGATTACGTCATCATGGGAGAAATTCCCAGCAAATTTGCAAAGCAGGCCTTATGTAATGCCATCGATAGGGTAAACAGTACAATCGAGTACTATGCGACCAGAACGGATTACATACCGATCTTTCTTTATTGAGGCACAAGGGTGATGTTGTATGAGGGGATATCTTCCGATAACGGTTTTCATTCTTCTAACATTAGCCCTCACGTTATCCCCAGCTTTAGGTCTTGAGATGAGGTATTACAAGGGTAAAATATACTTGGTTGAAGAGGTTGACGGAAATATCTGCTATAGCGTTTGGAAGAACAACAACAAGGTCATCGAGATCGTTCTGGGAGAGGGTAAGAATCCGAAGCTGGAGATAGATAGAGAGGGATGTGCAAACGTGGTGTTTGAGAGCGGTAGTGATGTCCTGTACATGAGAATTTGCAAAGATAGGGTTGTGAAGCATGTCACAATAGAAAACGCACGTAGTCCGGACATATCTCTAGATGAATACGCTTACGTGACATACGTTGACGAGAATGGGAATGTAAAGGTTAAATCCATAGACATAAGGGACAGAAGTCCTCCCAGGATAGAGATAAACAAGCCTAGGGGAAGGACTGAGGAGGACAGGCTTGAAGTCGATATAGAAGTCTACGATGAGATGGTACTGAAAAACGTTCGGGTCGAAGTTTTATTTAACGGTAAGGGAATTATAGAGTGCGGATTTGGCTGGAGAAATGTATGCTATATTATGGGGAACTTATCCGAGATCTATCTGAACGCCTCCGGCAACGAATCGTATAAGCACATTCGCGGTTATATATACGCTTACAGAACGGGTCTCTACAGCATAGCAGTCAGAGCTTACGATGCAAGCTCAAACGAGGGATTCGCAATAGTCGACGTGGACAAGGTGAAGCACTTCTCCGAAATCGTTCGTCCGACTGTTATGGGAAAAGATCTCATTTATGTGGAGGACGGAAAGGAGTTCAGCATTGTGTTAAGGTTTTTAAATAAGACGGAAGGTCAAATGCATCTCATAGTTGGCAAGAACTTACCCTATGAAATAAAAAAGGAGCTGGAGAGGAAGAATCTTGAGATCATAAGATATCTGTCAGTTGCTATGAGTGAGCAGGTTGTGAGATCAATAGAGGATTCCATCATATGCATAAGGTTCTACGAGGATGAGGTTGAGGGAATAGACGAGAAATCTCTGAAGATTTACAAGTACTGCAGGGATGAACTGAAAGAGCTCGAATCTCATTTAAACGTTAGCGGTAAAGAGGTTTATGTGAAAGAGCAGCGCGATGATTTCGTCAATTACCTGACGACACCGATTCCGGAGCAGGGGAAGGGCATAAGACTTCCACCTCTGCCGCCGGTATACAGTGCGATCTATATATTGACCGGATGGAAGGTTGTAAAAAGCGGTGATTTCAACAGAAACGGAAAGGTTGACATAGCCGACACGGCCTATGTTGCGTTTATAGTCGTGGGGAAGTATCCTCAGGATCTAAGGGCAGATTTCAACGGGAACGGAAGGGTGGACATAGGAGATCTTGCGAGGATAGCTTATTACATGCTCGGTAAGATAAGCGAACTCTGAAGTTGAAATTTCGATTACCATCTCTTTTTCAAGAAGTTCGAAAGCTATTTCAATTCATCTTACCTTTGAGGGAAGAGGTGATCGCGTGAGGGTATACCTTGCCAGACCCCTTATAGATGAGAGGGAGTTCGAGGCCGTTAGGAAGGTTTTAGAATCCAGATTCCTGACGGAGGGCGAGGTTACAAGGGAGTTTGAGAGGAGGTTTGCAAAGTACTGCGATGCAAAGCATGGAATAGCTACAACTTCCTGCAGCACTGCACTCGAGCTGTGCCTGAGAACTCTTGGAATAGGGAGGGGAGACGAGGTAATAGTACCTGACTTCACATATCCCGTCACTGCTTCCGTCGTTGCACTCGTAGGAGCAGAACCTGTTCTCGTGGACGTTGATCTGAACAGTTACAACGTTAAAGCGGAGGTTATAGAAGAGGCTTTGAGCGATAGGACCAAAGCCATAATACCCGTTTCTCTATTCGGAAACCCGCTTGAAAAGGACGTGTATAAACTTGGAAGGGATTACGGGATTTACGTAATAGAGGATGCTGCGTGCAGTGCAGGATCGATACTTGAAGGAAGAAAAGTCGGATCTTGGGCAGATATGACCTGCTTCTCATTTCATCCTAGAAAGGTTATAACGACGGGAGAGGGTGGAATGATAACTACGAATGAAGATGAGCTTGCGGAGAGGGCGAGGAGTTTGAAGAGGTTCGGTATGAGGAATGTGAACGGTTCGGTGAGGTTCGTAGAGTTCGGAACGAATTACAAGATGAGCGACATACTCTCGGCGATAGGATTAGCTCAGCTCGAAAAGATAGAGGATATAATCAGGATCAGAATTGAGAAGGCGAGGATATATACGGAGATCCTAGAGGGAATAGACGGTATAAGGCCTCCAGAGGTAAGACCTAGAACCAGGCACAACTTCCAGAGCTATGTTTGCTATGTTGAGAAAGATGGAATGAGGGACAAAATAAGGGAGGAGCTTGCAAGGATTGGAGTTGAAACCCAGATAGGAACTTACTGTCTGCACATCGAACCTGCATTCAGAGAAGTAAAAAAGGTCGGAAGCCTTGAGAACTCCGAGATGCTTTTCAGAAATACCCTTACGCTACCGCTCCATCACGAGCTCACACAGGATCAGCAGGAGATGATATGCAGGGTTATAAGGGATGTCCTCAGATCGGGTTAGTTTTTCTAGGATATCACATTCCTTTTGAACCACTCGTATGTCCTCTTAAGACCGTCTTCAAGCGTAGTCTCCGGCACCCTTCCAAAGAACCTCCTGAGCTTGCTGACATCCGCCGAAAAATTCATTATCTCTCCGGGTTTTCTTGGCTTGTAAACTATCTTAGGTTCCTTCCCTACGATTTTTGCTATCAGATCTATTACCTCCATCACGGTCGTGAGCTTACCCGTTCCCATGTTGAAAAGCTCATTCTTTACATCCCTCTTTACCGTTTCCAGGTAGAAATCAGCTATGTCACCGACGTATATGAAATCCCTCGCAGTTCTCCCGTCGCCGTAGACGAACACCTCCTTTCCCCTTATTATCCTCTCCATTACCACCGGAATCAGTGCTCCGCTGCTGGGATACTGGTAAGGTCCGTATACGTTGAAGAACCTGAATATAACGTAGTCAAGACCGTAAAGTTCCTGATATACCCTTAGATAGTGCTCAATGCAGAACTTTGCAACACCGTAAGGAGTTTTTGGTTTGCACGGATGATCCTCGTCAACCGGATTTCTTATGACCTCCCCAACTATCGAGGATGCGGATGAGAAGATTATCTTTTTAACTCCGAACTCCCTGGATGCGTCCATGACGTTCAGACTTCCTATTATGTTAACCATGGCGTTTCTCATTGGTTCCCTTATAGATTCCGAAAGCGGATGGGCTGCCAGGTGGAATACGAAATCGATGTCGTAATCCCTGAAAACATCGAAAACGCTTTTCCTGTCCGTTATGTCAATCTTAACGTACTCAACATCCCTGAAGGGTGAATCCACTATGTCCGTTGCAATGAAATCCATCTCCTTTTCCTTCAAAGCTTCAACTATGTTCCTTCCTATGAACCCGGCCGAACCTGTTACGAGTATCATAACATCACCCTATATACGCATCGATGTCGAACTTGGGTTTTTCAATCCTATCGTTCTCTATGAACATCTTGTACCATATCTCAAACGTTATCAGGTTCCATAAAAGGGTGTAGTGCTTTGCCATCTCAGGCTGAGGATATGTCCTCAAAACCCTTTCAATGTAATCCCTTTTTATCAAACCCAGCTTCACTGCATTTCCGTCAGGCAGAATCTGTTCCGCATATTCTCTTATCTCATCCTTGAATCTAAGGTATACGTTCACACCGAACCCTCTCTTCTCCCTCTTTATTACCTCCTTCGGAAGAATTCCCATCATCGCCTTCTTAAGTATGTACTTGTTCGTTACACCGTTGAACTTCATGTAACTTGGTATGGTGAATGCGAAATCCACAAGCTCGCAGTCCAGAAAAGGAACCCTGGATTCGAGCGAATTCGCCATTGACATGGTATCCTCAACGTGCAGAAAATCGTCAACTAGCTTGACGCTGTAATCTGCAAGGAGTATCTGATCTACGAAATCCTCATCTCCCTCGAAATACTCTTTAAACACGTCCCTAACCGGTTTGAGCCCGTTGATGTTCATGCCTTCACCGTATATATTCCTCAGGTAATCCTCGAGAAAGACCTCGTCAAGACTTGAAACGGCCAGGTAGAGATCAACCCTGCTGTCAATGAAAAGAACCTTTTTCAGCCTGTTTATAAGCTCTATGTCCTCGAGAGATCCGTGATTCGAAAGCTCCCTGATTATCTCACGTGCATATGATTTCAGGGCATGAATTCTCTCTTTCAGAGACCCCTTAAGCTTTTCGACGCTCATAGCATACTGGTACTTCCAGTCGTATCCCCCGAAAAGTTCATCGCTTCCGAGACCGCTTAAAACGACTTTTACATATCTGCTTACACCCCTTGCAAGATAATAGGGGTAGAGGTTTCTCTTCGGCATATCCGCGTACCATATCATCTTCGGATACTCCTTAAGAAGCCTGTACTCCTCTATATGTATCTCCCTGTGATCCGTTCCGAACTCCTCGGCAATTCTCCTCGAATCTACGTGCTCATCCCTTGGATCTCCGAAGACGAGCGTGAATGTCTTAACAGGTTCCTCGCTTACCCTCGATGCAATCGCTGCCACGGTCGAGCTGTCTATGCCGCTAGACAGGTATATGCCAACGGGAACGTCGCTTATGAGATGTCTTCTTACGGAATCCTCCAGAATCTTTAATAGTCTCTTTACAAGGTATCCCTCGGGATAATCCCTAACGCTTATGACAGGTTTCCAGTACCTCCTTATGCTCATCCCATCCTCTCCCACAACGATGTAATGCCCTGCAAGTAACTTCTTTATGCCCCTGAAGAGCGTGTAATCCTTCGGAACGTATCTAAGGTTTATGAAGTAGTGAAATGCCTGGAGATCAAGCTCCCTCTTTATCTCTGGATAAAGAAGCAGAGCCTTTATTTCAGATGCGAATATAAATTTATCTCCGTGAACTGTCCAGTAAAGAGGCTTTATTCCGCTCCTATCCCTTGCAAGAAAGAGTATCTTCCTGTTTGAATCCCAGAGGGCGAATGCGAACATTCCGTTAAATCTCCTGACGCAGTCGAACCCCCATTCCTCATACGCGTGAACTATGACCTCCGTATCTGTGTTCGTGTAAAACCTGTGACCCCTTTCTTCCAGCTCCCTTCTCAGCTCCCTGAAGTTGTATATCTCCCCGTTGTAAACGACCACAATTGATTCGTCCTCGTTGAATATAGGCTGCCTCCCACCCTCAACATCTATTACGCTAAGCCTTACGTTTCCGATACCCAGATTATCGTCAAGGAAAAAACCGCGATCGTCTGGACCTCTATGCCTGAGGATCCTGCTCATATCCATCAGGAGATCTTTATCGCTGAAGCCGTAAAATCCGAAAATACCGCACATTAAGAATTCAGACTACCCAGATGTTATTTAACTATTGCCTTCAGATACCTTATATCTTCAGCCGTCAAACCCCTTGTTGCGAACAGAAGCGAAAGGTAAATGACGGATGCTGCTGCTATCTTGAGATGAGAAGAAATTATTTCATCGGGAATTGCGAAGATGAAGGATACCATTGCGAGCGTAGACATCAGGGGCTTGAGAATCGATCTGAAGCTCGGAACAATCTTGAGAATCCTGCAGAGGAAAACTATGGCTGCTATTATCAGAAAGAATCTCGAGATAACAGTTGCAACCGCAGCTCCGGTTGTTCCAAGGCTGGGTATGAGGAATAAGTTTAGAAAGACGTTTATTGCCATGCTAATCGCAACTATGCACGCGTATATATCAGGTCTTTCCTTTGCGTTGAATATCGTTCCAAGATATCCGAAGGCACCGGGGATTAGTGCGAAGGCAAGAACAGTCATGGGCTTAACGGATGGCATGTAATCGTGTCCGTACACGACCCTTATTATATCACCTGCAAGATATATTATGATGAAAACAGATGGAAATGTCAGCGCAGACGTGTACCTCATTATCCTATCAAGAGCCCTCCTTATGTCCTCCATGCTGAGCTGAGTAAATGCAGGGAAGAGAACTCCGCTCGAAGATGAAACTATCTCTATTATCGCAAATACTATTATAAATGCAGCCCTGTAAAAACCCACGTCCTTTGGCGTTAGGAAGTAGCCTATCATGACGCTGTCTATATATGCGTACATTATCCCCGTTATACCTGCAATCGTCATGAAGCCTATGAACGCTCCAACTCTTCTGTCAACTTCAGATGTGTCCCCAATTACAAAATCGGTGTATTTGGATAGTATTATGAAGAGCAGAAGTGCGGATGAGATGAAAAAGGATATTACGTATCCAAGCAGTGCACCTGATGCTAGATAGATCATGCTCAGGGGTATCACGAATGCCCATCTCGAGGCCTCGTAAACGACCTGCTTTAGCAGGCTGAACTCGAACCTCTGAATCCCCCTGAAGAATGAATCGAAGAAGACTGTGAGGGAATAGAAGAAAACTATCAAACCGGCTATGGCAAATGGCAGGGCAAGATCCTCCCTTCTGAAAATTACTGCAAGGTTCTTTGAAAGTACTATGAGCGAACAGGATATAAGAATCGAGAGAACAAGCCTTATCTTAAGGAAGTACCTGAAATGACTTCTAACTCTCCTGACATCGCCAATTCCAGAGTAATACGCCACATACCTTATTACTGCCCCTTCTATTCCAAGACTCGAAAGGGATGTTAGTATCATCGCTATTGACAGTGCCAGGCTGTATATTCCGAACTGCTCCGGTCTGAGAATTCTCGCGAGTATTACGGCAAGGAAGAGACCCGAAGCACTTCCCACAGCCATTGCCGAAAGGTTATACACCACGTTCCTCGCTACCCTTCTGGCGAGTTCCACAAGATGAGCACGACTCACATGTTTAAATGTTTATACGAATTAC
>CAYYWO010000017.1:0-4272 GCA_964474885.1 Hadarchaeota archaeon (SeqCode) | reverse complement strand
CTCTGCGAAGCGGGAAATTGGGATTTGTTAATCCTTTGAATTTCGATGGGATAAAAAATCGATTAAATCTTCCTAAAAATCCTGAGGTTGAAGCAGTCGAACGTTAAGTCAGCCTCTTCAGGCTCGATCCACTTAAGACCCATCTCCTCTATCTCTTCCTTCTCAAACATTTCGTCGTAGACGAAGACGTTAAGACCTTTTTCGATCAGAAGCTTTGCAAGAGCAAGGTTTCTGCTGTTGTACGTTTCCTTAACACCCTTTCTGAAAGTTATACCCTTTATGCATATTTTTACTTCGCTCAAGGGCTTATCAACCTTCATGCATTCAAGTATTATCTTCTCAGCCCAGTACTCGACCATTTCATCGTTTATCTCCCTTGCAGTTCTGATAAGTCTCACGTAATCGAATTTCTTCCTTTTCTCCATCTCCTTTATTAAAAACCATGGGTACTGGGGAATACAGTGGCCCCCAACACCTGTAGAAGGCATATGTATGTCGCAGTACCTGTGATTCGCAAAATTCCTTGCCTCATAGAAATCCACACCGAGTTCTTCAGCCATCTTGAACAGTTCGTTTGCTAGAGCTATGTTTACATCCCTATAACAGCCCTCCATCAACTTTATGAATTCTGCAACCCTCGCCGAGGAAACCAGATGTAGATTTGGTATGAACTTCTTGTAAACTTCAAAGGCCTTTTTACCGCTTTCCTCATTGACACCTCCTATGACCTTTGGAAACTCTCTCAACCTAGAAATGCTATAACCGGTCATTATCCTTTCGGGGGAATAGGCGAGGTAGAATTCTCCAAGCCTGAGACCGCTTTCTTCTTCAAGCCATTCCCTCACAATTGTCTCAGTTGTCATAGGCGGAACTGTTGTCTCAAGCACGACTATATCACCTCTTTTTAGAATTCTTCCAACCCCTCTCGTCGCCTTTTCAAGAATTCTGAAGTCTGGATTGTAGTTCTCGTCCACAAATAGTGGAACGAGTATTATGTAAACCCTGCAGTCCCCTGCATCCTCGTATCTCGGAGTTGCTATCAGATTTCTTCCGCCGTGCTTTTTTATTAGCTCATCAAGTCCCGGTTCTTCAGGAATGGGATTTTCTCCTCTGTTTATCATATCGCACCTCTTCTCGTTAACATCCACACCTATAACCTTAAATCCGCTGTCAGCAATGACCGCTGCAAGCGGTAATCCGGCTTTACCCAATCCTATAACGGAAATCATTCGAACCACTCCTTTTTAATCCTAACAATTCTTCCGCACGAGCATTCATACGTTATATCTCTTTCCCCTTCCTCCACAACCTTCTCCAGCTTCTTACCGCAGTAACAGACGAAGCCCCTCAACCTGGCGGGAACACCGTAAACGAGTCCGAAGGGTGGAACATCTCTCGTCACAACGCTGCCAGCACCGACCATTGCGTATTCACCTATTGTCACACCGCATATTATTGTCGAATTCGCTCCTATGCTCGCACCCCTCTTCACAACTGTTGGAATTATCCTCTCCTCGCTCCATATAAAGGCCCTTGGATAGAGATCGTTTGTGAATGTGACGGAAGGACCTATGAATACGTCGTCCTCTATCCTCACACCCTTGTATATCGAGACGAAGTTCTGAATCTTCACGTTGTTCCCTATCTCGACGTCCTTGTCTATGTATACTCCCTTTCCTATGTTGCAGTTCCTTCCTATCTTAGCCCCCTCCCTTATGTGAACGAAGTGCCAGATCCTCGTACCCTCACCTATCTCGTCTGTTTCAACTATGGCAGTCGGATGCTTATAATATTTCATTTTTTATCATCTCGCATATCTTTAAATTGAACACGGCCTGCTCTGGTGTAATTGGAAACTCCTCATTCCTTCTTATGCATTCCAGAAAAGTCCTGAGCTCTACCTTCAAAGGTTCTACCTTGTTTACCATAACCTTTTCTATTATGTTCTCCTGTATGTACTTCAAATCCTGAGATTCGAACCTCTTTGGCCTTCTGTACACGTATATCTCCTGTGTCATGAAGTCTCCTTCAACCGTTAGTTCAGGCTCCTCTATGTGTATCTTCCTTATCTTCTTCGATGAAAGTCTGCTTGCAGATAGCATAACAACAGATCTTTCGAATCTTATAAGAACTGAGCTCACATCCATATTACCGGCTGAATATATCCTGAATTTCCTTTCTCCCCTGAAAAGAACATTAAATACTATGTCTATGTCGTGAATCATTAGATCTTCCACAACAGAGCTGTCCGTTATCCTTATGGATGTCGGATTGTGCCTCTTTATCTCCGCATACACGGGTCTTTCAACTATCTCCCTTATCTCACTCACTATCGGATTGAACCTCTCTATATGCCCGACACCCACGACGAGATCTTTCTTTTCCCTTAAGATCTCCAGAACCTTTTCACCCTCTTTAGAGTTCAGAGTTATAGGTTTTTCAACAAGGGCGTGGACATCTCTATTTAAAACATCTAAAAGCACTTCGAAGTGAAGCCTTGTTGGAACGCATATGCTTACCGCTTCAACGTTTCTTAGGAGCTCATCCATCGAATCGCATACAACAGCTCCGAACTCCTCCGCAACCCTAGCATTATCCACGTTCACATCGTATACAAACACGTTGTCGACACCCTTTAGTTCTGAGTAAACCCTCACGTGATTTCTACCCATCATTCCGACTCCTATAACACCTACATCCATTCTCACTCACCCAGCCCGTTTATCGAATCGACTATATACCTTAGATCTTCATCGCTCAGAGCTGGATGAACGGGTATGCTCAGAACTTCCTTTGATACCCTTTCGGCTACATCGCATCTAACATCGTTATAGCCCAGGTTTATATAAAGCGGTTGTTTGTAAACGGGCTTTGGATAGTGAACAGCACATCCTATCCCCCTTTTCTTAAGGTATTCAACGAATTCATCCCTGCTAAGCGGAAACTCTTCTGTCACCCTTAAAACGTACTGATTGTAAACGTGCTTAACTTCGCGGGCCTCAAAGGGCTTTATCAGACCCCTAACTCTTATCCTCTCGTTGAAGAACCTTGCATTCCTTCTCCTGATCTCGTTCATGTAATCGAGTTTTTTAAGCTGAACAATTCCTATAACGGCCTGTACCTCTGTCATCCTGTAGTTGTATCCGAGGATGACGTGGTTGTACTTGGATTCCTCTCCGTGATTCCTCAAGAGCCTGCACATCTCTGCAATCCTCCTGTCATCCGTTGTGATCATTCCTCCCTCACACGTCGTCATGTTCTTTGTCGGGTAAAAAGAAAAACAGCCAATTCCGAAGCTACCAACCCTTTTACCCCTGTACTCAGCTCCGTGAGCCTGCGCACAGTCCTCTATCAGGAAAAGCTTATGATCCTCGCATATCTCCATTATAGCCTTTAGATCAAAGGGATGGCCGAAGAGGTGAACTCCTATTATCGCCTTTGTTTTTTTTGTTATCTTCTCGAGAACATCGTCAGGATCTATGTTAAAAGTCCTCTCGTCTATATCCGCGAATACTGGTCTCGCACCCTGAAAGAGTATGCAGTTCGCGCTCGATATGAACGTGAAAGAAGGCACTATTACCTCGTCACCACTCCTTATATCGAGTGCCTTCAATGCAAGATCTAGCGCAACAGTACCGTTGCAAACAGCAACTGCGTAATCTGTTCCTACGTATTCTGCAAATCTCCTTTCGAATTCCTCAACGAACTTTCCCTGCGCTATTTTTCCAGATCTGAGTACTTCTGAAACTAGTTCTATTTCCTCGTCACCTATCATCGGTCTTGCTATCGGTATCATCAGACCTTAAACTAATCGGGGCTTAATCAATTTTCTGGATATACCCCAGCTCTCTTAACCTCTTCAGAACAAGTCTGACCTCCTCATCAACTCTCATCTTATCGGTTTCTATGATCAAATCGGGATTATCTGGTTCCTCGTACTCGCCGTCAAATCCCGTTAAATCCCTTATCTCTCCCCTCAAGGCTCTCTCGTATAAACCCTTCTTGTCCCTTTTAATCCTAACATCTAGCGGGCATTTTAGGTAAACTTCAACGAATCTTCCTATTTCCTTTCTTGCATAATCTCTTGTAGATCTGTAAGGTGATATTATTGAAACTATTGTTATTATTCCGTTTTTTGCCAGAAGCTTTGCAATTTCTATTACAACCCTGTTGTGCATTTCTCTTTCCTTCTTGCTGAAACCTAGATCCGGATATAGCCTGGATCTTATCCCGTCGCCATCCAGAACCTCAACGGGATATCCCATTTTCTGT
>CAYYWO010000016.1:0-15272 GCA_964474885.1 Hadarchaeota archaeon (SeqCode) | reverse complement strand
TGCTGAGAAGATTGGGTGGGAATGTTCAAATAGCATCGAATGTTTTCGATAAGATTAATCTGGTCAGTGAGGATGAAATTAACGATCTCAGATGACGTTTACGAAAAGTCGGTGAGGATAAAGGGTGAGCGAAGCTTTTCTGAAGTTATAAGGGATTTAATTGAAAAGAAGGGTAACTGGGAAGTTTTAACGATTGCGTTTGGAACGAGAAGTGAAGAAGAGGCTGAAAAATTGAAGAAAGAGATCGGAGAGGTTGAAAGATGGATGCAATCCTTGATACAAGCGTAATAATTGAGATATTTAGAGGAAACAAAAGAATCTTGGATGAGTTAAAAGATGAGACCACGGTTTACGGAATCTCCGTGATAACGTTATTCGAACCACACTGTGGAACTTTAAAAGAGAGGGAAGAGATGTTCTTAGAGAAGATCCCCAAGCTTGATTTTGATGAGAAAAGTGCAAAGTTTGCTGGTAAGATTTACAGAGATTTAAAGTCGAAAGGAAAGATTCCAAAAGTTAAAGATCTATTGATCGCCTCATCCGCAATAGCTCACTCAAAGATACTCTATACTTGCGATTCAGATTTCGAAGTGTTTAGGGAATATGGTTTAAAGCTTAAGATCTTGAAATAAAATTTTCAAAGCATTTAAATTTTCAAGATTCGATTGCGAGATGTGATATCAAAGTTAAGAGATCCTCTATATAAAAATTCAATATTTTTAATGCTTTCAAGTGTCATGGGAGCGGGTACTGGATTCATATTCTGGGTGTTAGCAGCTAAAATCTATCCCGCTGAAGCTGTGGGCTTATCTTCGGCTATGGTATCCGCAATGAGACTCATATGTTTACTCTCATTGCTTGGTTTAGACATAGCTCTCATCAGATTTATCCCCGAAAGCAGAGATAAAGTATCCTTAATTAACTCTTCCATGCTTACCGTATGCGTTGTGTCTCTTCTACTGTCTATGATGTTTATCCTATTAATCGATTTTGTGGCTCCATCGCTTAAGATTTTGAAAAATGGATCAGTATTTTTACTTTTTGTCGCATTCACTCTAATGCTAGCTTTGGGTAATCTTATGGGACAGGGTATGTTCGTTGCATTCAGAAGAGCGGAATATACATTCATTCAAAGCACAGCATCTCTTCTGAGACTTTTTATTCTGCCATTCTTAATTTCGCTTGGAGCTTTGGGAGTATTCGTATCATTCGGCTTAGGAATGATCGTTGCATTTATCTTGGGCTTCGTTTTGATCTTTAAACTTATTCCGTATAAGATAAAGTTTAGCAAAGTCGTTAGGAATCTCATTGGCTATGCTTTCGGAGTTTATGTTGCAGGAATATTTGAAAATCTACCAGGTTTATTGCTACCAATAATAGTTCTTGAAATTTTGGGAGCTGAGATGAACGCATACTTCTTCATAGCCTGGAGCATCATGTTTTTCACTACCATGATCGCCCGTAATACTGCAAAATCCTTGCTCGCTGAAGGTTCCCACGATCAAACCAAGCTTAGAGATAAAGCCGTTAGGAGTCTCAAGTTCGTATTTTTACTACTCTTTCTAGTTATAGCCGTAATATACACATTTGGAGAACCGATTCTAAGGTTCTTTGGCAAGGGATACGCCGAGAACGCCTTAAACGTTTTAAGAATTCTTCTAATCGGATGTATTCCCTACTCGTTCAACATAATTTACGCATCTGCCATGATGGTCGTGAAAAATCTGAAGAGGGTTGTGGCAATATACGGCGGAATTGCATGGATAACCATCATAGCAGGGTACGTATTCATGCTCGAATTTGGATTGATAGGAGTCGGATACGCTTGGATATTGGCAAACGTCTTAGTTTCATCTGGTATAGCTCTTAAAATCTTGTCTAAATAAATTAAAAGCTGAGGTCGATTGTTTTAGCGATTGGGTGTCTGATATAAATATATATTAGGCACATCGAATCTGACATATTAGAGTTGCTTTTCTTTTACTAAAGCTTGTTTTAATTTCAACATCTTCTCACGAACAGCATCCTTAACAAAGTCAGCTATGGATGAATATCCCAATTCGGGATGCTCCCTGATAATTTTACTTATCTCATCGATCATCTCCTTTGGTAAGCTCACACCTTTGTATTCTCCTTTTGGCATACATACCATATCAATGCGGTAAATTTAAAGACCTTTTGAAGTTCGAGTTTTACCGTATATATACCACAAATATACCATAAAACTTAAGTAACCAATATACTACATAGATATGGTATAAGTATGGTAAATGTAAACGCATGTCGAAGTAGACAACCCCGAGTTGAAACCCGAAGAATCAACAACCTTTCCATTTCTTATTTCACGATACGTGTTGTTGGGATGTCTATCTACAGTAAGAAGGTTGAAAGGGGTGACGATTTTGGCAAGGGCCACAATTGTACCAATTTACTTAAGAGAAAATGAAGATCAGGATCTTATTGAACTCATAGAGCAATTGAAATCGGAAGGACAAAATGTAAGTGAAATTGGACGCAGAGCTCTCAGACTATACCTTGGATTGAATAGCGAGAGTAAAGGAGGGTCTGAAAAAGCCTTTTATAGGATCGTTCAACTCGAAAAGAAAGCGAAAGAGATATACAAACAAATAAGTGAGTTCAAACGATCTGTTTTAGAAAAACTGGATTCAGAGATTTCAAAACTCTTTGAGGAATTAGACAAGTTGAACTAGGAACTGACACTTCTTAAACAAGTACACAAGCAAAAGCAGACAAAATCTATAGAGAATGCTGATGATAAGTTGATCGGGATAATAAAGAAGGTGTTTGAGGACATCGAGCGAGATCCGAATATTCTTAGGTTTGTAGACGATCCTAAGAGGGCGATAAGAGCTAGGTTGAAGGCTATCGCCAAGCAAACAGGTAGAAAATTATCCGAAATCGAGACCCTTGCAAATGAGCATGTCTTAGTCAGATCCATTCTAACAAATAATTTAAAATGATTAAAATATATTATAATATTATTAAGTTAAATTTAATAAAAACAGAGTACTCCAGTAGTTTATTCCAGAAAAAAGTTTAATACTCCATCGCTAACCAAAATCAGAGCATCTATTTATAGTAATATTTTCTTTACTTTTTCAACAAAATCTCTTGCATCTTTTAATACACTTTCAGCCTCATCTTTTGAAATTTGGCGAAAAATTCCGTAATCGCTTTCCTCTCTTAAGTCAAACGCTCTACTAAGCTTACTGCAATCATCTTCATCGAGCCCTAATCTTTCTCTGTTTTTCCAGATCATGTATATTGTTCCCCTGTGTGTTCTTACATCTTCTTCTATGCTTAAGAGTAACGCCTTCGCTGCATGGAACATAGCATAATAAGCTGTGCTGCAACATCGCTCATACAAACCCATTTTGAATTCTTTCTCAGCATCTTCAATTAGCTTCTCAGCTTTTTTAAGCCTAAACACTATCTCATCCAATGACAACACCTTCTCCTTCTATAGATCGAATGAATGATGTATCTTTCAGTCTCTTATAATCTCTACTCTCGATAACCTTAACTGAGATCAACTTTCCTACGTGAGGTATAAACGAATATACAATTTTTCTAAGATCATACTCAATTTTTCTATCTTTTACGATTACAAGTAAGTCTATATCGCTATCTTTGTCGTAGTCTCCTCTAGCATAAGAACCAAACAGAATTATCTTCTCTACATCATTTCCAAATTTTTCCCTAATTTTCTTGGATAGTTCAGCTAAGTAATCCATCATCTTTATATATTTGCGTTAAGTTTTAACCGTTTCGTTTCAAGTTTGAGAGTGATCGTTACATTTCTAATTAGGTTCTAAGATTCTTTGGCAAGCTGATCAAGAGATAGAATTGTTTTTAGATGCAACGAAAAGAAGAAGGTTATTTGACTTCCCAAACATAGTTGTAGTCATGCATAGAAATTCCAGATTGGATGGATGGAGAGACTTAGCCATAATTCAAGCAATATCTCAGGCCACTAGGGAACTGTCAATTGAAGGAGATAAGACACGAAGAATAGAAAAGGTAAGATCGATACAAGCATAATCATCAAACGGATTAAAAAAGAATCTCATTGACTGTTCGAATTAGAGACGGCAATTCAATTTAAATTTTAGCTTCTTCCTGAATTTTTATCACGATTTCTTGGAGCGGTTTGGTTTTTATTAAAGCTGAAGCGTTGATCATTTCTATTCCTACAATCTCTCCATTTTCACCATAGTCGATTAAGACCCCTTCAACAACTTCAACAGTATCAACTACCTTTCCTTCGGAAAATTTCAGATATAACACATCATGTTTTGGATCGTACGATATCTTCATATCTGATCACCTCAGATACTTTTCAATCTTTGAAGTTGTGTATGCTGTTATTATGATAATCCTATCTTCGTGCTCTTCGTATATAACTCTTAGCAGTTTCCTGTTAATAATCTTCTGAGCTACTTTTCGACCTCCGTATCCTTGATCTACATGATCTGGATCATTTATAGCATCTATCACTTGCTCTTTCCTCTTTCTTTCATTCTTTCAAGTGCATGTTCAATGAAAACTACGTTTTTTGGCATTTCACATTGAATTTCAATAAATTATATTTAATCTTTTTCTGAATTTCTACTCCTGCAGAGATAATTTAATTACATTCAAATAATATTATAAATTATTCTCTAAAAATAAGCTATTTGAGTTTTAAAGTGCATCGTTTCGTCTTAGCCAAAAATATTTCAGCCTACCCTTTCAGAATTTAGAGAAGGTTAGCTCATATATTTTGAGAATTGGTTAGAATTAATATCTTTTGACGAAATCATGGACTGAGATGACTTTGTTTGATATTTCATCGATTCTCCTGAAATGATCGATGTTATTTGTGATTAGTAAGTCGCCCTTTTTGGCTATGAATGTTGAAGCGATTAGGACATCTTGGAAATCGATCTGTAACCCCTTTTGAATGAGGCGAGCGTTGATTTTTCCAGCGATTTCAGCAATTCTAAAATCGAGCGGAACGACATCGAAGAGAGAAAACAACCTTTTGGCTTTGCTTGTAGCTTTCTTCCAATCTTTTCGCAGATAAGTGCCGGTAAAAATTTCTGCAACTACTATAACACTTACGAAAACATCGTACTGCATAAACTTTCTCAAATCTACCTTACCCCTCTCTATTTCAATTATCGCAGAAGTGTCAAGCGAAATCTTCATAACACACCGATCCTCTTCAACCTATCAACGGTATTCCCTCTAACCTTCTTCAAAATCTCGTCGAAGTCCTTTGGTAGAAAATCTCTAAGCTCTTCGATATCTTCTTCAACCTTCTTGATGATTATCTTGTCCTCTTCCCAATAGATCTCAACTCTGTCACCCTCCTTTAACCCTAACTTTTCCCTGATCTGCTTTGGAATAGTAACCTGATAGTTCCTCGTAATTTTAACTATCGGCATTAACCTTAATTCAATTTTAAAGGTTAAAAGCTTTACTAACAAATCATAGTAAACTCTTATTATTATATAATATTAATATAAATTTATAACATTTAAAATTTTGTATAATAATCTGAGCTTAAAAATAATTAAGCTATGGCAAGACTTTTTAAATATCTGTGCATACATGCAAGGGTAAAAGAAGCTTTTCTGAAGTTATAAGGGATTTAATTGAAAAGAAGGGTAACTGGGAAGTTTTAACGATTGCGTTTGGAACGAGAAGTGAAGAAGAGGTTGAAAAATTGAAGAAAGAGATCGGAGATGTTGAAGACTATCGCCGAGCAAACAGGTATAAAATTATCCGAAATCTACGAGTGCACAAAAAGATATAATATAATCCCGTATAGATAATTTATTAAATTCAAATAATATTATAAATTAAATCTTTAAAAAATATTCACTATGAAGTTCATAAAAAGTAATGTCAGTTAAACTCGAACCGTTAAGTTCAAGAAGTTTATTGGATAAGAGTGAAATATGCAAATTGAGGAAAGATTGGAAAGGATAGAGAAGGAACTGCAAAGTCTTAAAATGTTGGTAATATTTGGAGCGGACACTCTTATAGAGAAAAAACCGATCTCTTTAAGAGGTATGTGCAGAATCCTCGTATCTGAGGAGGAGCTTGAAAGGTCTATCGAAATGGCAAAGAGATCTTTGTTTAGTGATGTCCATGTTCTACGTGACTGATACCCATCCCTTCATCTGGTATCTTGCAGGAAGACTACTTCTAAAAAAGTTGATGATATATTCAAGTCCGCAGAAAAAGGTGAATCGATCATATTTATACCCACTATAGTCTTGGCGGAATGCTTATACCTCGCAGAATCTAAGAAGATCGATCTCAATTTCGAAGAGCTACTTAAGAAGATAGAGATCAGCAGCAATTTTGTTCCGGTATCGTTTAATTTTCAAGTTGTTAAGCTTTTACCAAATATAAATCTAAAAGAGTTGCACGACAGAGTTATCGTAGCAACGGCAAAATTGCTAAACGCTAAGCTGATCACAAAAGATAAGGAAATCAGGGAATCTGGAATCGTAGAAGTCGTTTGGTAGTAACGCATGTTAACCTGTTTAGTGTACAATGTATAATTCAATTATATTTAAATGATTTAATAGATTAATCTTTAAGGAAAGATATTTGAAGTTTTAGGGATGATTAAAGTTATGCCGAAGATAATCGAGGTTATATACGAAAACGGCGTATTCAAACCCCTTCAAAAGGTCGATCTTAAAGAGAAAACGAAGGGGAAGGTAATAATAACCGAAGGGTTGGAACGTTTCTTTGGAATATTTAAGAAAAGGATTTTAGTTGATGAAGAAAGAGATTTGATGATGATGGAGAGAATATGAAAGTCTTTATAGATACGTCATTTTTTGTCGAGTATTTCCTTGGAAATGAGAAGGCCAAGGAAATCTATGAGAAGCTTAAGCTCGAAGACCTTTACACATTGTTGGATGTCGTTAAGGAGACCACATACATCATCATGAAGTTTACAGCTTCGGATGTTCTTGGTATAGAAAAGCACTATGAGATTCTTAAGGGATTAAAGGAGTCTAAACCACTTCAGAAAGTAAATCTATCTATAGGAAATATTCGAAATATTTTTAAGGTATTTCTCCTAATTCATACCAATGGTAAGAATTCGGATAGTTGGTAAGAAAGGTCAAGTTACCATTCCGAAGGATATCAGGGAAAAGTTTGGGATTAAAGAGGGAACCAAAGTTATATTTGAAGTTAGAGGAGATGAAATTATACTGAAACCCGAGAAATCGGGCAAAGATTTCGTTGAGGACTGGTGCTCGATCGTAAAGAAGAAGATGTCTGGATCGGTCGATCTAAAGAAATTGAAGGAAGAATTCTACGAACAGGTGGATGAGGATGTACTACTTCGACTCTAACATCTTCATCCTCCCTCAGATCTATGAGGAATCCATAGGTGAAGTTAGGAAAGCTAAAGATTATTTGATTAAATTGGCTAGCGGTGAAATCGAAGGTTGCACATCCACGCTAACTTGGGATGAGGTAGTTTACATCGTTGGAAAATACGCCGGTAGGAATGAGAGTCTCATTGCAGGAAGAAAGTTTTTAAGCTTCCCGAATCTAAGAATCGTTCCCATAGACCTTGAAATACTCTTAAAAGCTCAGGAGCTAATCGAAAACTTTAACATTAAACCGAGAGATGCAATCCATGCATCCTGCGCCCTAAAGTTTTGCAATGGCAATATGATAAGCAACGATTCAGACTTTGATAAGATTACTGGAATAAAGAGGTTGTTTTAGGTTTCTCAACTTTTTAAATATCTGTGCCGAAGATGATAAGTGTTTCAGATGATGTTTACGAAAAATTGGTGAGGATAGAGGGTAAGAGGAGCTTTTCTGAAGTTATAAGAGATTTATTGAGAAGAAGAGAAGTTCTGACGATTGCTTTTTGGGCTAGAAATGAGGAAGAGACTGAAAAGTGGATGCAATCCTTGATACAAGCGTAATAGTCGAATAAATGAAAACATAACTGCTACAAAAAGATTCATGGTAAAATCCTGTTTTCGAATGTTACAGATTTTATATCATGAGATTCAAAATAAGCTCGTAAGCAAAAACATTTGCAGATCATAGCATGAAGAGCTAAAGATAATGATTTCCTAGATATTACTTAAGCTTGGCTATGTTCTAGTGTTAAAGATAAAATAGAGCAATCTGAAAGTTTAAGGATTGTTCTGTTGAAAAATAAGCCCGTGAATGCCCCTTGAATTCGACGATCTACTATTCGTAAAAATGATAAACAAAATTATCATAACAGAAATTATCATGAAATTCGTAAATCGTGAGGAGGAACTAAAGGCTCTGGAAGACAGACTGAACGGTGACAACTTTGAGTTAATAGTGATCTACGGTAGGAGAAGGATCGGTAAAACTCGATTGGTCTTGGAAGTTGTGAAAAACAGGGAACACGTTTACTATTTGGCAATCGAGGGAGACAATCTTAAACACTTCAAGCGTTTCGCTTCGAAGGTCGTTCCAGAAGTGGCGCACGCTCAAGAAGATTGGGAGTCGTATTTTCACTTCCTTAAAGATAAAATCGTTATAATCGACGAGTTCCCCAATCTCATAAAAGAAGATCCAAAGGTAGTTTCCGCATTCCAGCGTATAGTAGACTTAGAGCTTAAAAACACGAAGACCAAGCTCATACTCCTCGGCTCTTCAGTTTCTATGATGAGTGACAAAGTTCTGAGCTACAAAAGCCCACTGTTCGGTAGAAGAACTGCGTCGATGAAGCTGAAACCCTTAAAGTTCTTCCACTTGAGGGACTTCTTTCCAAACCTAAGTTGGGAAGAAATTGTCGAGATTTACGGTTTCGCCGACGGAATACCTTACTACCTCGAAAAGGTTAAACCACCGTTCTGGAAGTGGCTCGAAGAAGAATTTCAAAAACCTGACACCTTCCTAAAAGATGAACTCGACTTCCTCATGAAGTACGAGTTCAGCGATGTAACCATGTATAAAAAAATCCTCGAAGCAATCGCCTTCGGTAAAAATACACCCAAAGAAATTCGAGATTACATCAAAGTAAAACATTCCGACCTAACTCCTTACCTGAGTAATCTAATCGAAACGGAGTTCATTGTTAGAAGGGTACCCGTAACTGAAGGGGTAAAGTCGAAAAAGGGTAAATACTACATCTCCGATAACTTCGTAGCTTTTTGGTTCCGTTACGTAAATCCAAACCTTTCCGCCATTGAAGAGGGGATTTTTGATATCGACGAAATAAGAAAAGATTACTCCAATTACCTTGGCTCTGTGTTTGAGAAAGTTGCAAAACAGTTTTTAATTGAGCTAAACAAACGTAAGATGCTACCCTTCCGATTTTCAAAGATAGGCCCGTGGTGGCACAAAGACGAGGAAATCGATCTCATCGCGTTAAACGATAGAGAGAAGAAAGTTTTGTTCGTAGAAGTCAAATGGAGTATGTTGAGAGAAAGAGATGTGGACAAGCTTCTAAGAAACCTCGAAAGGAGAGCTGAAAAAGTTGGATTAGACGACTTCGCGAAGTTCTACGGCATCGTTGCGAGAAGGGTGGAGAGCAAGGAAGACTTAATATGGGATTTGAGAGATTTCTCTAAAGTATACTAAACCCTGAAACGGCAGTTCCAAAAAATAATCCACTTAAGATGGTAAAAGAAATTTTCGCACAAGTGGACACACCCTCAAAATTCCTACATGAGGTATAAACGAATATACGAGTTTTCTAAGCTCGTATTCGATTTTTTATCTTTAACGATTAGAAGGTAAGTCTATATCGCTATCTTCGTTGTAGTCACCTTCTCTACATCATTTCCAAATTTTCTTAGATAGCTCAGTTAAGAAATCCATACACCCTTATATCTTCGCTAAGTTTCAACTGTTTCGTTTCAATACGGCTTTTTTATCATGATCTTAGATGAATATTCGATTCATGAAATAGCTCTAGATGTCGCAATGAAAATCCTCGATAATTCCTTTAGGGAGATCGAAAATAAGTTAAACAAGAATGATATAAAACTAAAATAACTACTTCTAAGAATTTGGAGGTAGTGTCAAGATTGGATACATCATCGATAGACTAATCACGACAGCAGAAAACTTCGGAATTGTGGAACTAAAGATAGAAGAATAACCAGAGGTCTGTTCTACTGTCCTAAGTGCAACCAAATAATGAATGCTGATGTCGTAGGTTGTTTGAATATAGCTAAAACCATAATCTCAGTTGGGGTAGGGATAACGGGGTGCTGACACACCCCGCAGTCCTTAATGGACTGCAAATCTCCCCTCTCGCACTTTAGTGCGGGGAGGATGTCAATCTAATGGGAATAAGAGCCAGATTTGAGAAAGGTATTCTAAGACCGCTGGAGAAATTAGATTTAAGGGAGGGAGAAGAAGTAGAAATAGAAATCAAGAGAAGAGAAGATATTCTGAAGTATGCAGGAATTCTAAAGGATTTAAGCGATCAGGAGATGGAGTTATTTTTAGATGCAACGAAGAGGAGAAAGTTATTCGAAGATGAAAGGTTATGAAGAAATCTCTTTTGGATACGAGCATACTCATAGCATTTCTCAGAGGAGAAAGTAGTACCGTTTCTAAGGTTGAAGAATACCTAAAGAAATTCGATAGATTGAGTCTAAGCATAATAACGTACTACGAGATTCTTAGAGGGCTAAACGGGTACATCTGACCTATAAAGTTTCTAAGCTAATCCTAAAGGTTTAAGTATTAAGATGAATAAATTTAATACATGCCGGTAACCTTGACGACGAGGGTTGATGATGATCTTGCAAAACTCATCGATGAGATTGCTAAAGAGGAGGGAATGGATAGATCCACTGTAATGAGAAGATTCTTGGCTAAAGCTGTGAAGGATTGGTTGATTGAAAAGAGCTTGAAGGATTACGAAGAAGGAAAGATAACGTTGTGGCAAGCTGCCGAGAGATGCGGCTTATCCTTGTGGGAAATCGTCAATGAAGCCAAAAGGAGAGATATACACATTCCCTATACGTTGGATGATTTAAAGGAAGATGTTGAAGGTCTATGATCGTCTCCAACGCAACACCACTCATCTACCTTGCTAAAGTGGGAAAGTTGAAGTTACTTAAGATTTTTGGAGAGGTGATAATTCCCGAGGAGGTTAAAGTTGAAGTCGTTGATAGAGGAAAGGCTATGGAAAAGACGGATGCTTACGTGATTGAGAGGGCTATCAATGAAGGATGGATCAAGGTATCAAAAGCGGAGCTAATAGATATTCCCATAGAGCTTCATCCGGGAGAGAAAGCTGTTCTTTCCCTTGCCAAAAAATTGGGTATTGAGGAAGTTTTGGTTGACGAAAAACCGGCGAGATTTGCCGCGAAACTGCTCGGTTTGAAACCTAGGGGGACTGTTTTTGTTTTACTGAAGGCTTTGAAAGAAGGGATGATGGACTTGGACGAATTCTTAGATACACTTAGCGAAATGTTAAAACACGGTTTCAGATTAAAAGAAGATATCATCGTTGAGGCTATAAGAGAGGCAAAAAGAATTGCTAGCCGAAAGATTAGCTGAAAGATGATGAGCTGACTCATCGGACTTGCTCAGTTGCAATCCATCACAGCGAAACGCTCCATCATCTAATTAATTTCCGCTAAGATTTCTTAGCGACGTTTTGTTCAAGAGCTAACCTATTTCATGGCTAAGCTAACTATATTCGATCGATAAAGTTATGGCTAATAATGCGAGTTTGACGACGCTATAAGAAGAATTAAGTAAAACGTATGCTATACTCCTACAGAGATAATTTAATTATATTAAATAATTTGATTTAAATTTGGTCATAAGGATTTAAGAAACATTATTAACAAAATTTTTAAATACTGTTGTTTTACTCAAAATAGTCAGAAGGCATATTTACATATAGAGGTGATTAACATAATGATGAGCATGAGATCACTTGTACTTACTATAATAGGATTGATCATCATGGCTTCAGTGGCATCTGCGTATATCGTTTCGTTAGATGCAGATCCTGACGAAGTGCTGGTTTATCCTGGAGGTTACAACTACACGGTAGTAAACGTCACAGTAGATTCATCAGGTCTATATTATATTCAATTTCAGGTCGATGACGTTGACCAGTCATACATAGATGCAAATCTGTCAGGACCGTACTTAGATCCTGACCTAACTCAGAAAGCTACAGATTTCGATTGGACAGGTTTTGGTGATGCTGGAAGTTTGACATGGATTGCTCTAATCGCCGGATCTTACTACTTCAAGTTGAACGTAACAGCCACCCCAGACGCTCAGGTTGGCGTCGGGTACAAAGTTGATGTGAGCGGTGTGCCGGGAGCGGATATATTAATCAAGTCGGATGTTGTGAACGTTTATCCAATTCCAGAACTCACGACGTTTGCACTCTCAGCCATAGGACTGATTGCGATAGGTTTGATCGTAATGAGAAGGAGGTAATTTTTTAAATCATCATACCGTTTGCTGTACTTAAACAATCCTCACTTTTAACAGATCTGAATTTACATGCAAAATTGGTGAGCATGTGCAAACATAGAAATTTGAAAGAGAGATTGAGAATGATCTTTCTTCAAGATAATAGGAAGTTTTGAGACTGAGGAGGGTAATTGGAGCGAGAGGGAGGGAATGACGTGATACTCCTAGATACCTCAGCCCTAATAGCTCTAAGCGATAGGAGGGATAAGAATCATAAGAAGGCAGTAGAATTTTTCAAAGAAGCGGTAAGGAGAACGAGATTCGTCTTACCGAAGCATGTTCTTTGAGTACTTAGCAACTAGATTATCAATCTTAGTGAAGGAACATCTGGAAAACGAGTTTGATGGAGCTGAGGGTAATCGCTAGCTTAATTCTGGAAATCATTAAAGCTGTCATAAAGGTTGCAAAGATCCCGAAGGAAGAATACACTTTTTCTTTGATGGAGCTTGCCGTGAATTCCTAACTGGCTTATCTTCAAAAACAGTTTAAAAAACCTTAATTACTATCGGTAGTAACTATAAATACGATGATAAGAGAGGTAAAGGTAACGAGAAACTATCAAATTACGATACCTTTAGAGATAAGGGAAAAGTTAGGAATAAAGGTAGGAGACAAGGTGTTGGTTGTCTGTGAAGGTGATGAGATTAGGATAATCCCAAAGAAGAAGAGTATTAAAGAATTAAAAGGAACTATAAAAAAGGATATAGGTATTACGAGCACCAAGATTGATGAAGTTATAAGGTCGAGTGTTGAGGAGGTTAGCAAGGCTGTGGAGGGAGAGTACAAGAGATGAAAAACGTCTTCGATACTAATGTAGTCTTCGCCTTTCTGTATGAGAAAGATCCGTTTCACGGAGAGGCCGTTAAGCTGATCGAAAAGACAGGTAAGATCATCCTACCTTTAGTGGTCGTCTCCGAGTTGATTTATCTGTTTTACAAGTATGAGATCGACTTGAAGTTGTTGAAGGATCTTTTATCTGCTGACGAAGTGGAAGTGGTCGAAAATACGAAAGAAGATGTTTACTACGCCCTAACAAAGAATCCGAAAAGCTACGACGAGTTTAACGATTACCTAATACTCAATACGGCAAAGAGATTAAAAGTAGATTTAATAACGTTCGATGAAGATCTTAAGAGAGCTTTTGAGGATTCTTAACAAAAAAATCTTAAATTTATACGCGTAGATCTTTATCGTCATTGTATAATTTCCTGGTGTTGTATTTTCTGGGACTGTGATTGTTATGTTCCCCTCTCCACAGTAATTAACGATATCGAGTGGGCGTTCCATCTCTCTGGCACGTAGAAGTTTGTTGTGAACTTCACCGAGATGTCGAAAGTCTCACTAGCTACTACCGTGGTTGGAGCTGTATTTCGACATCGCTGCACCTCCTCCTGACGTTGTTGTCTTCGTTAAGCATGTGGCCAACGATGCAAGAAAGTACGGTGTCGAAGATCCGCTTGAGGAATTTGATGAGGCTGAGGAAATAATATTGGAAAGGAGTTTGAAAAGCATGTAAAGGTTATGCCTTGAAACTACGTTTCTCATATACTCAAAGGAAAAGAACCTGCATTGAAAAAAAAATACGAGGAAAAATAAAAGCCAAAGATTAGCAACAACGTCGATAGTGGCTTGGGAGATACTAAGAGGGCCTAGACTTGTCGACAGAGTTAAGGAATACCAGATAGCGGTAAGATTACTTGACAGGTTAGAAATCCTACCGTTCACACTTACATCGGCGAAGATCGCTGTTGAACACAAGTTTAGAAGAAAGGGTAAGGCTGTCAACTTGGTAAACATCCTAATCGCAGTCGTCGCGATAGAAAATCAATCGAAACTCGTTACAAGAGATAGTTTGTTATCAATCAGAGAGAAAATTGTATTCGAATTTGGGGGATGAGATCATACTGAAACCTGAGGGTAGAGATTTCGTTGAGGACTTGTGCTCGATCGTAAAGTTGTCCGACGAGTTTGGAAGGGCCGTACCCGGATGAAGAACTAACCCAAAAAGCTGCAGATTTTACGGTAACAGAATTCGGTGACCAAGGATCTTACCACTTCAAGCTGAACGTAACGGCAACCGGAGGGTCGGGCACTGCCCATCCCAGAACTGGCAACGATCGCACTCTCCGCGGTGGGAATAGCCATAGGTATCATCTTAGCGAGGAGAGATCTATAGACTCCTCAGCTCTCTGAAGAGTGTCGATCTCAAGAAGTACATGGGGATGAAGAAGTAAGCTAAGGGGGCGAACGTGAACCCGAACCTATACGCAACTATCACGATGTATGTGATCACGAAGATTATGAAAACCGGTGTCAACGTAACGCTATCCTTGGTAAACTTGAACCTATCGTTTTTGAACTCGTTCTTCTCCAAAAACTCCAAAATCCTCCTGTTTGATAGGGCTTTACGCTCGCTTCTAACTCCAACAACCAGACGTTCGATCTTACTCGCTTTTATAAGCTCTTCGAGGAATATCAGGAATTGCTTTGATGAGCTGTCGAAATTGGCTATCGCAATGCTGACTTTAAAATCCCTCTCCAGTAAAACCTTCAACTTCTCGGCGTTGCTTCTTCCCTTGACACCGCCTGAAGTTAAAAGCAGTACGTTCAAGAGGTACGAGGTCGTGGGATACTCCAAAAATACGAACCCGTCATCCGTGAAGTTGTCGATACTCTCGTTCGAACACATCACGAACCTATCTTGAACGCCCGAACTCCTTAGAACTTCCAAACCCCTTTCGGTAACCTTTGCCTTACCGAAAGACCACTCCAACAGT
>CAYYWO010000015.1:0-15304 GCA_964474885.1 Hadarchaeota archaeon (SeqCode) | reverse complement strand
GAGGGGGAGAGGCTGCTGGAGGGGGAGGAGATACTCGAGCCGCTCAGGGACGTGGAGTGGCTGGTGGATCGGGCTGCGGAGGTCGGGGAGGAGGTGGTCCGCTCCAGGCTGGAGGAGGGGAAGGTGCCTAGATCCCACCTGCGCCACCTCTCGAGGTTCCTGCAGGCCTGGATGGACACGATGGGGAGGGAGGACTATGCCAGAGTGATCTCGAGCAAGGTGAAGGGGGAGCGAAGGATCGTGAACCTGCACCTGAACATCTTGGATCCCAGGCCGATCGTGAAGGAGCTGCTGGGATGCCACGCCTTCATCTGCATGTCGGGTACTCTGGCTCCGCTCCAGGCCTTCGGGGAGAGCCTGGGCCTGCCGCCGGAAACCCAGAAGCTCGAGCTCCCCTCACCATTCCCCAGGCAGAACGTGCTGTGCTTGGTGACGGATGGTGTGACCACGAAGGAGACCCACAGGCTCCCCTCGATGTACCAGAAGATCTGCAGGAAGCTGGTGGAGGTGTGCGAGGCGACGCCTGCCAACGTGGGCGTTTTCACCGCAAGCTACGAGGTGCTGCAGGGCCTGCTGGAGGCGGGGCTGAAGGAGAGGCTGAGGAAGCCTCTTTTTGTGGAGGAGCCGGACATGTCCTCGGCGGAGAACGACAGACTGGTGGAGGGGTTCAAGTCGTGGGCGGAGAGAGGAGGGGCGGTCCTCCTCGGTGTGATGGGAGGGAGGAACAGCGAGGGAGGGGACTTCCCGGGGAATCAGATGAATGCGGTTGTTCTGGTCGGAGTGCCCTACGCCCCGCCCGACGCCATGGTGCAGGCAGCCATAAGGTATTACGAGAGGCACTTCCCCCGGAAGGGGAAGTACTACGCCTACTACCTGCAGGCACACAGAAAGCTGAGCCAGGCGGCCGGGAGGGCCCACCGATCCGTCACCGACAAGGCAGCAATAGTGTTCATGGACAGTAGGGTCAAGTCCTGGTTCATCCGCCAGAGCCTGCCCAGGTGGATGAGGAGGCTGGAGAGGATACCCGACAGGGAGGGATTCCTGAAAAAGAAGCTACAAAACTTCTTTCAAACGGATCCCCCGTCCCCTCCCATCCTCCGCTGAGCGCTGTAGAACTTCTGCAGGCACCAGTTGAAGTCCTCCCTCGTGAAGTCGGGCCAGTACTTGTCGACAAAGATGAGCTCCGCGTAGGCAGCCTGGTAGAGCATGAAGTTCGAGAGCCTGTGGTCCCCTCCCGTCCTGATAACAAGATCCAGGGGCCTCTTCACCCAAAGATGCTTCCTGATGAGGCTCTGGGTTATCCTCCTGACCCCGCTCTTCGCTAGCGAGCGCACGCAGTGGGTCAGCTCGTCCTCAGATCCGTAGGCCACTAGAATGTTTAAGAAGTGCTTGGAGTGCTTCCGCGTTACCCTCATGAGCTTTCTAGCCGCCTCTACCACTGGCTTGGGGAGGGAGTAATACCTGCCTAGGATGTTCACCCTGACCTCGTACTGGTAGATCTCATCCGATTTCAGCAGCTTGTTGAATCTCTCCGCGAAGAGTCTGAAGAGGAACTCTAGCTCCTCCCTCCTCCTCTTCTGCAGGTTCTCGGTTGAGAGAGCATAGATGCTGATCTCCTCTATTTCCTCCTCCAGGCACCACCTCAGGAAGTTCTCCATCACCTCCGCCCCCCTCCTGTGCCCCTCGCTGATCGGCAAGCCGCGGAGCCGCGCCCACCTCCTGTTCCCGTCCGGGATGACCCCCAAGTGTATGTGCTTCATAAAATAAACTCTCATTCCACCGTAAAGGCTTTCTTCCTGCTTTTCTCCGTATTCGAGGGGCTAAGACCTCGGTTGCTCTTTTATTTTCATCGCTCCGCCCGGGTCTAACTTAGGATTCAAAATTAGAGAATCATTCAGTAGTTATTTTGTCCTAGTTTAGGTAATACAAAGAGCGAGATTGAGCTTTACTTCTGGCGTACTCTCACTACATTTAAAGAAGAAACGGGAGAGGCTGATGGATTTTGAGCAGATGATCCAAGAGCTGGTTTGGAGGACTGGAAAATCTAGGGAGGAGATATTCGAGAGGGTCAAGCGGAAGCAGGAGGAGCTGGGGGGCCTGCTCCCCGAGGAGGAGATCCTCAGGATCGTGAAGAGGGAGCTGGAGGACGAGATGAGGAGGGTCCAGATAGGCTCCCTCATGCCCCAGATGGGGGGGATAAACGTGATAGCCAGGGTGGAGAGACTCTACGATCCGCGCAGGGGTCCGGGAGGTTGCACGGTGCGGATGATCCTCAGGGATGCGACGGGCTCGATAAAGGCTATAGTCTTCGACAGGGAGGAGAAGTTCATCTCGCAGATCGAGTCGGGTCAGGTCAAGAAGGGTGACGTGCTCGAGGTCAGGAATGCTTACGTCATGCAGGACGCAGTAGGCAACCTGGAGCTCAGGATAGCCCTCCCCAGGAGCAGCATCGAGGTGGTGCCCCCGACGGATCCGAGGGCCAGGGGCCTGCCCCTGCCGGAGGAGAGGAGGTTCAAGATCGCCGAACTGAAGCCCGAGCTCGGGGAGGTGGATGTGGTGGGCAGGGTCCTGTACACCGGGCGGATCAGGCCGATAGAGAGGTTCGCCGGGCAGAGGGGCAGGGTGGGGACCTTCATCCTGGGGGACGAGACGGGCAAGATAAGGGTGGTCCTCTGGGACGAGAAGGCGGAGCTTGTCAGGGGCCTCAAGAGAGGGGATCTCGTCCTACTGGAGAACGCGATCGTCAGGGAGAGGGATGGAGTGCTGGAGCTGCACGTCAGGCTGGGAAGGGTGGTGATGAACCCGCAGGTCGAATCCCCACCCCCACAGGTCACGGGGCCCGTCAAGATAGCGGACCTAGACAGGGACATAGAGGTGGACCTGGTGGCGGTGATCAGGGGCATCAGGGGCCCCTTCGACTTTCGGAGGGACGACGGGTCCCCCGGCAGGGTCCTGACTCTCCTCCTCTCCGACGACACGGGGACCATCCGGGCCAGTCTCTGGGATGAGGATGCCACCCGGGCGATCCAGGTGCTGAAGGAGGGGGATGTCGTGAGGGTGAAGGCTGCCCGAACCAGGTTGAACACGCAGACGGACAAGCTGGAGCTGGTAGTGGACTCCTTCGACCAGCTGGAGGTGAACCCGCCCGGCGTCCAAGTGCCCCAGCCCAGGGTGAAGCGGGTGAAAATAGCCGAGCTGGAGCCGGACAGCGACATGCTGGAGGTGGTGGGCAGGGTCTTGGAGGAGCCGGAGGTGAGATACGTGAGGGAGAAGAAGGTGGTCAGCCTAGTGCTGGCGGACGACACAGGGCAGGTGATGGCAAGCATATGGGATCCGCACGCGGAGAGGTGCAGCCAGCTCAGGCCGGGGCAGATCCTCAGGCTGGTAAACGCATATACCTCCACTTTTAGGGACCGCATCGAGCTCAGGCTGGGGGCGCTGGGGGAGCTTCAGGTGGATCCCCCGGGCGTTGACCTCCCCCCGCTCGAGGCTCTCAAGATGGCCTTCGGGGAGCCCGCCCTGAAGACGGTCCCGATAGAGGAGCTGCAGCCCGGGATGAGAGCATGCATACGAGGCACGATAGTGGACGTGAGGAGCACGAGACCCGTCTTCGATGTCTGCCCGGAGTGCGGCAGGAGCCTGGGCACGGTGGACCACTCCCCCTACTGCAGGGAGTGCGGGAAGGTGGTCACCCCCCAGCACAAGGCCAAGCTGGACTTGGTCCTGGATGACGGCACGGCGACCATCCGGGGCGTCTTCTTCGGCAGGGTAGCCGAGCAGGTGATGGGGATGGATGCGGATCGGATATGCGAGCACCTGCAGCAAAAGACTCCGGTCGTCTTCTTCAGGGAGCTGAAACTGGAGGGGAGGGAGCTCAAGCTCGTGGGCGTGGCGAGGCAGGACCGCTTCTTCCCCGACCAGCTGGAGTTCAGGGTGGAGAGGGTCTTCACCCCCGACTATAAAAAAGAGGCTGAGGAGCTATTGCAGGAGGTGAAGTCCATTGGAGGAGCATAGCGCTCCGGAGGAGATGGAGACTGCCCTGAGGGAGCTGAAGAGCATAAGAGGGGTTGGTGATGCCATAGCCAAGAAGATGATAGAGGAGGGGTATAGCAGCCTGCAGGCGCTCGCGGTGGCGACCACGGCTGAGCTCGCCCAGACCCTCGGGATAAGCGAGGCCAAGGCCAGGGATATAATCCAGCAGGCTAAGCGTAAGGTCCAGATAGGCATCCCTCGAAAGGCCTCGGAGCTCTTGGAGGAGAGGCAGAGGTACATGGGGAAGATAACCACGGGGAGCAGGATGCTGGACGAGCTCCTGGGAGGGGGCGTGAAAACCCAGGAAATAACGGAGTTCGTGGGCGAGTTCGGGACCGGGAAGTCTCAGATCGTGCACCAGCTTTGTGTGAACGTCCAGCTGCCAGTCGATAGGGGAGGTTTGGAGGGCAGGGCCCTCTTCCTGGACACGGAGGGCACTTTCACCCCCGAGCGCATATGTGACATGGCCTCGGCGGCCGGACTAGATGTCTCGCGCGCCCTTGACAATGTGGAGGTCTACAAGGCCTTCACGGTCGAGGAGCAGATGCTGGCAGCCGAGCGCGCCTGGGAGGAGGTGGACAAGAAGAATATAAAGCTCCTGGTGATGGATTCCTTGACAGCCCTCTTCAGGGTGGAGTTCGCGGGGAGGGAGTTGCTCGCCCCCAGGGCTCAGAAGCTCGGCCAGCTCCTTAACACCCTGAGGAGGATCGCCAATCACAAGAACGTCGCTGTAGTCTTCACCAATCAGGTGATGGCGCACCCGGATGTCTTCTGGGGGGATCCGACGAGACCCTACGGCGGGCACGTGGTCGGGCACGCCGCCACCCACCGTGTCTTCCTGAGGAAGTCCAGGCACAACACTAGGATAGCACGCATCATAGACAGCCCCTACCTTCCTGAGATCGAGCGGACCTTCTGCATAGTCAGAGAGGGAATAAGGGACGTCCCCGGCACTTGAGGGTAGCTGTTATCTCGGATATCCACTCAAATTTGGAGGCCCTCAGGCGGGTACTGGCGGATGCGCCGCGCGTGGATGAGATCCTCTGCCTGGGGGACCTAGTGGGGTACGCCGCCCAGCCGAACGAGGTGGTGCAGCTGGTGAGGGAGAAGGAGGTCATCTGCGTTATGGGGAACCACGACTACGCCGCACTCACCAGGGACGTTTCAGGCTTCAACAGGCTCGCCGCGGAGGCAGCCCTGTGGACGAACAGGGTCCTCACCGAGGAGAACAGAAAGTACCTGCACTCCCTCCCCCTCGAGCGGAGGATCAAACTCGGGGGGAAGAAGGTGTACATGGTGCACGGCAGCCCGAGGGACCCCCTGAACGAGTACGTCTTCCCGGACACGCCCAATGCTGCCTTGCTCGAGCTGGTAAGGGATGTGGACGCGGACGTCATACTGATGGGGCACACGCACATCCCCATGCAGCGCAGGATCTTCGGGAAGCTCGTGCTGAACCCCGGAGGGGTGGGGCAACCCAGGGACCTGGATCCCCGGGCAAGCTACCTGCTCCTGCGGATCTCGGATGAGGTGGAGTTCGAGTTCAGGAGGGTGAAGTACGACATCAACCTGACCGCCCAGCGGATAAGGAAGGCAGGGCTTCCGGAGGAGCTGGCAGCCCGCCTCTACTTCGGCTGGTAGTCAGACCCCCGCTCCCCCCTTCATCTCCATTATCGTTAGGACCCTCTCGCTGATGATCATGAACTCCCTGACGGCGAGCACGGCCGAGTAGGGGATGAGCAGCTGCCCCTTGTCCTTGGGTATGCTCCTGAACATGCCCGAGCTGGCGGGCTTCACGCAGATGTGGGACACCTTCCCGGAGCCCTCGTCGATCAGCAGGTCCTCAACCTTCCCAAGCTCGAGTCCGCGGTCCGTGATCACCTTCATCCCGCGCAACTGTTTCATCAACATCAGTCCACTATCACCTCCCCTTAATAATGCATGCCAGTCTCCCTCTTCTTCGCTCTGGACTCGAACTCCCTGTATGCGGAGAGCATCTCGGGGGTTAGGGAGGGGGTCACCTTCTTCATGGCCCGCTGGAAGTGCTCCAGCCTGACCTCCTTCGCCTTTATGTCCTCCCTCAGGGCGAGCATGGCCGCCTCCCTGCACAGGGCTGCGATGTCCGCACCCGAGTACCCCTCCAGCTGCTTGACCAGCTTCTGCAGGTCCACGTCCTTCGCCAGGGGCATCCGCTTGGTGTGGATTTTTAAGATCTCGTACCTGGCTTTCTCGTCAGGGGCGGGCACGTGGATGAGCCTGTCGAACCTCCCGGGCCTGAGGAGGGCCGGGTCCACGAGGTCCGGCCTGTTGGTCGCCCCCAGCACGACCACCCTCCCCAGCCTCTCGATCCCGTCCATCTCCGTCAGCATCTGGCTGATGACCCGGTCCGTAGCCGCTGAGTCGAACCCTGCTCCCCTAGCCGGGCAGAGGGACTCGATCTCGTCGAAGAAGATGACCGATGGTGCGGCTGTCTTCGCCTTCCTGAACACCTCTCTCACACCGCGTTCCGATTCTCCTAGCCATTTGGACATGAGCTCGGGCCCCTTGACGGCTATGAAGTTCGCATTGCTTTCCGTCGCCACGGCCTTCGCCAGGAGGGTCTTCCCGGTCCCGGGCGGCCCGTAGAGGAGGATGCCCTTGGGGGGCTCGATGCCCATGCGCTCGAAGACCTCAGGGTACTTCAGGGGCCACTCCACGGCTTCCCTCAGCTCCTGCTTCACGCTCTCCAGTCCCCCTATGTCCTCCCACCTGACGTTCGGCACCTCGATGAAGACCTCCCTCATGGCGGAGGGCTGGACGATCTTGAGGGCGTTCTCGAAGTCCTCCTTCGTCACCTTCAGCTCCTCCAGGACCTCCGGGGGGATGGTCGCCTCCTCCAGCTTGATCTTCGGGAGGATCCTGCGCAGGGCGCTCATGGCCGCCTCCTTGCACAGGGCCTCCAGGTCCGCCCCCACGTAGCCGTGGGTCATCTCCGCCAGCCAGTCCAGGTCCACGTCCTTGTCCAGGGGCATGCCGCGGGTGTGGATCTGCAGGATCTCCTTCCGCCCGTCCCTGTCAGGCACCCCTATCTCTATCTCCCTGTCGAACCTGCCCGGCCTGCGCAGGGCTGGGTCCAGGGCGTTGGGCCTGTTCGTGGCCCCTATCACGATCACCTTCCCCCTCCCCTTCATCCCGTCCATCAGGGTGCAGAGCTGAGCTACCAGCCTGCGCTCGACCTCCCCCGTCACCTCCTCGCGCTTCGGGGCTATGGCGTCTATCTCGTCTATGAAGATGATGGCGGGTGCGGCCCGCTCGGCCTGCTCGAACACCTCCCTCAGCCTGGCCTCGCTCTCCCCGTAGAACTTGGACACCACCTCAGGCCCGTTGATGGTGAAGAAAGCCGCACCCGACTCGTTCGCCACGGCCTTTGCTATCAGGGTCTTGCCCGTCCCGGGCGGGCCGTAGAGCAGCACACCCTTCGGGGGCTCGATGCCCAGCCTCTCGAAGAGCTCCGGGTGCTTGAGGGGCAGCTCGATCATCTCCCTCACCCTCTGCAGCTGCTCCTTCAGGCCTCCTATGTCCTCGTAGGTGACGGTGGGCACCCTCCCCTCCTCCACCGCCTGCCTCAGGACCTTCACCTTGGTCTCAGGGGATACGAGCACCACGCCCGAGGGGTTGGTGTGCACCACGGAGAACTTTATCTCCCCCAGGCTGATGGGTATGCCCCTGGGGAGGAAGCCTATGAACTGGGCCAGGAAGGAGTCCTCCGCGTAGCTCATGGAGGGAGGGGGCATGGGGCTGAGCAGGTCCCCCTTCACCACCGGCCTGCCGAGCAGGTTCCGCTTGATGAGCTCCCCCTGGATCTCCACCTCCACGTTCCGCGCGGCGGGGGCGAGGGTTATGGACTCGGCCTCCCTTATCTTCGCCTTCCTCACCCTCACCTTCTCCCCTATGGAGGTCCCGGCGTTCTTCCTGATCAGGCCGTCTATCCTTATTATGTCCAGGCCCCTGTCCTGGGCGGAGGCCCTCATGGCTATCGCGGCCGTCAGCCGCTTCCCCTCTATCTCTATGATGTCCCCCACCGAGACACCAAGTTTGGAGAGCAGGTGGTCCGGCACCCTGGCTATCCCCCTGTTCACGTCCCTCTGGTTGGTGTTCTCGGCAACCGTGAGGACGAGCTCTTTCTCAGCCATCACCTAATTTGCAAAGGTCTAAAAATCGAACTGAGGTGGCCTGCGCTCGAAGTCCACCCTCTCGAGCAGGGCGTGCGCAACCAGGGGAAGGGCTATGGTGGCATCGCAGTAGCAGGTCACCCTCTTCCCCCTGGCGGATACCTTCCCCCAGCTTATAGCCTCCTCGAGCGTGCACCCGCTCAACCCTCCCCAGTGGGGTGCGTCCGTGGTTATCTGGATGGCGTACTCGTGGGGGATGGGCTCCTTCCACCCCAGCAGCAGGTCCCGGGTGACGGCAGCCAGCTGGCAGAAGTCCTTGGGGACCCCTCCCCCTATGTAGATGGCACCCGTCTTTCTTTTTGCGCAAAGCCTTGTTAGCTCCCTGAAGTCCTCCATCTGGTCTATCCTGATCAGGTGTTGCTTTTTCATGCAGCTTATGGCGGCCACCCCGTACCCGCTGTCCACCAGGGCGGGGCAGTAGATGGGCACCCCGTGCTTGTACGCCTTGGAGACTATGCACTCCACCCCCCTCTCGCTCAGCCACTTCCCGAACAGCTGCAGGAACTCCCTGGAGGAGTAAACCCTGTCTTGGTCCAGGGTCTGCATGAACTGGGCAATGGTCTCCTCCATCCGCCTGTACTCAAGCTCGTCCGCGTACACGTCGTAGAATCGGTCTATCTTGTGCTTCAGGAGGTCCTCGTCGTCCACCAGCCAGGTGCCCTTCCAGTAGCTGCCCCCCAGGGCCTCGTAAAGGTCCTCGGAGATGTTCGCCCCTGTGGGTATGAGGATGTCTATGTACCTGCGCTCGATCAGCCAGCATATGATCTTCCACATGCCCGTGGTGCTCATGGAGCCCGCAAGCCCCATGACGATGACCAGGTCGGGCTGCCTGAGCATGTCCAGCCAGACCTCCACCACCTCCCCCAGCTTCCTGCCCTGGAAGCCCGTCTGGGACATCTCTTTCAAAAGCTCGGAGATCCTCTTCTCCCTGACCTCGATGGGGTGCACCTTTTCTTTAAAATAGGGCGTTTCCCTGTGTCCCACTCGATAGGTGTTTTGGTGGTATTTAAATTTGCGGTGAATTTTCGGCAACACACACCAAGATGCTCTTACTTGGAGAGACCAGAGCGATGTGTTGAAATCTTGGAGGATGGTCAGTATACTTCTGACCACACTTCAGACAAGGATGAGGTTCATCTCGAGAGCTTTACCACTATGGCTTCCGGTACTGAGACCTTACATCGACGCTGCTCGACTTTAGGGCCGGTTAAAATAAGGACAGTCAAAATGAAGTGACGGGTAACCAAAAAAACTGCGTGTGGATTCTTCCAACCTAGTAGGCTCTAAACATCCTGTTCTTCCGACATATTTCTTTTATTGGACAACTGTCACACTTCGGCTGTTCTTCATGACAGTAATTAAGCCCTATATAAAATGCTCCAAAATCGATCATAAAGCGATCTCCGTTGGGGAGTATTCGGGATACCTCCCTTTCTATATTTTCCCTTTCCTCCCTTGCTTTTACGACGTATTTTCTGAGATCCTCAACTGACACGCGTGTCAAGAATCCAGCTCGGGCTAAAACCTTGCATACATGTCCATCAACCACCATTGGTATATCTGAAACCTTCCACTCACCGTTAGAGATGTTTATCCACAGATTTGGGTGAGAGATCCAACCAGTGTACATTCTAGCTGCCTTCTCGTACAAAAGTCCCCCTATTAGTGGATCATTTTCGATTAGTGTTAGTAGATTGCTTGGTGACTCACTATGTGAGAAGAATTGTATTAGTCCGCCGTATTCCTGCTCAACATTAATTAGAGTGAGCAAAAATCCTCCAACCCTGAGTAGGCTGGCGCCGTTAGCCGTCAGTCTCAAAACCCGTACTTTTGGTTTATAATGCTGTTTAACCAAGCTTAAGATTGGGTGTAATTTATCTGCGTACTTATCCGGATTCATAAAGAAATCAGCCCCATATCGGCTATAAATTTGAATCACGGTTTTTCTGGCGCTTTCAGATTCAGCTTGTTGATCCAACGCAGCTGTGAGTAAGAAATATCTGGATAAGAATTCCTTATCTTTAAGCAACCCATCCGAAAGAGGATATAACAAGCTTTGCCTCATACTGGGCTCAAGATGTTGGATACCTATGCTTTCAAGCAAGGTGAGAAGCCTCGTTTTCTGTGAGGTTGAGAGTTGGTAGGTAACAGTCTTCCAAGGCATCAAACTCATTGAACTTGAAAAGCAAGTAATTAGGACGTTAATCCTCATGTTCGAATTTGGAACAGAAATTTTTGGAAAAAAAGGTTTTTGGTCAGGATTTTAATGCAGAAAAGCGTCCTAACTTGTGAGTTTCTTTTTTTGCGCGTCTTGTTGTGCAAGGTTCAGAAAACTTTAGTAAACTAGTCTCACAACTTGGTCAGAATGGGCAAAAACAGTCTCTCTGTAGATGTTCTAACTTCCCCGACTACCGCTGTTCTTCTTTTTTTCTGTCACCGATCTTTGTTTGTGGACCCTTTCTTGGAGGAATGTTCTGAGTCTTTTTGCATCCTCCCTGATAATTACATCGATTTTGTCCTCGGTGAGGGTTCTCTGCTGATAGTTTATCTTTCGAAGGATTGTATCTTTTAGTTCTAGGTCTATCTCATAGCCATAACTGTTACGGCCGAGTTCCCTCGCTACCTTTGTAGTAGTTCCAGAGCCCAAGAACGGGTCCAGCACCGTCTCGCCAACGAAGGAGAATAACCGTATTAGGCGTCTGGGAATCTCATCGGGAAAGGCTGCTATACCCTCCTCTAACCTTCCTCCGAGCGGTAGAACATTCGTGATTTCCCAGATAGATAAGTACCACTTCTCCCCTTGGAAACGGTTGATATCGATCCTTGACTTATCGCGAATTTCCGGTTTCAATTCCTTCACGTAGTCGTAGTCGAACTCCCCGTTTTGCAGAATCAGGATTTCTTCGTAGATATTGTCTGGATAGAAATACATAGGAAGCCTATGCTGAATTAGGACACCAGAGCGCCTGCTTATCCTGACATAACCCTCAGGCTTTTTCCAGACGATCCTATCACGATAAATGAAGCCCTCTTCGCACATGATCCTGACGATGTCTGCTGGGACTGGGTAAAGCTTGCCCTCTATTCTTACATCTTGGGTTACGAAGCAGGCTATTCTTCCTTTGGCCAGCACTCTCTTGAGCTCTCTGGCGGTGGCTCGGATTAGAGCTAAGTACTCATCATAGCTCTTGAATAGTCCAGGATAGTCGAAGGGTGCATTGTAGTAGGGAGGAGATGTCACAACTAGGTGTACTGAGCCGGATGGGATCTCTCGCATATCCCTGCAGTCACCAAAAATGATCCTATGCCATGTCCTCATGCTCTTCACCTTCTAGCTTCTGGGAGTAATACTTAAGGGCCTCGTATAGCACATCTGACTTCACGATTCGAACAGAAGCCCTGGCTCTTTTCTCAAGACGACTGACGAGTTTCTCTAACAGCTGGGCAGCTTTTCTCGAAAGGTAAATCATAGGCATAATATTCATGATATTATTCCTTTGATTTAAATCTTTGTCTTAAGATCCTGCCTAAGCTTCTCAGGAGAAAAGTGGACTTCCCCGTTTGCATTTGTGACAAAACCGAGTTTGTGGTTCACAATGAATTGTGCTAACATGTCCCCGTCTATGAGCTCCAAGCCTGTGCCCAAAATATCTTTTGAAAGCCCAAACCTAGAAGAGGTAAAGAAACATGCTCTTCTTTTTTCGATTCCTCTCCATAATGAGGATAGTTTTCCTATAAAGGCCCATATCTCGTTTGTAGGCACTTGTTTATTTGGGCAGCGAATATGTTTTACCTGGCTCAGCACACTAACATTTCCTGATATTCCGATTATATCCACTCCCTTATCATACGGACGATCCGTAATTTGCACTTTCTTGCATTGAAATTCGTACTTTATCCAGAGAGCACATAGCTTTCGAAACTCATCGTCTGTTAACTCGTTACAAAGCACCCCTCGTATTTGCTCAAAGTAACGTAGTCGTTTTTTCTTGTCTACAATGTCAGGTGAGTCGCTCTTAAGGATATAGCAACGTCCTATAAGCCTATCCGGATCACTTTGACTCCATTTTAGCTTGGGTTCCACATGTTTTTCCATGCATCGCTTTATGTACCGGTCAATATGGTATCTTACGTCTTCTTTTACCTCATCGGCATATACGATCAACTCGTCGTCGTGTAGGCTTAGCGACGATTTCTTGGAAGATTTCCTGAGAGATTCCTCTATACATTCACTCAACGGTCTCGGAGAGCTATTCGGATCAAACCAGTCAATAATATCGTGAGCTATCTCTTTCGGCTTGGGAAGCCTTTTCAAGATCTACTTGCTTCTTTCCCGCGTTTTCTTAATGATCCGTCGGATTTCTTTTAATCGTTGTTTCGCCACTTGTATCAAGCTTTCTAAAAGTTCTGCATCAGATTTCTCAAACGGCAGGCTTACATGCCGTTCCAGAATTTCTAGTGCTCTGTGAAGGTCAACTCTCCAATCTACGCGAAGCTCGATAGCCTCCAACCTACCCATTGCGATGTCTACTGTTACATCAGGATCGTTGATAAAGAATTGGCTTACGCGTGGATGTGCTAGTATTCTCGGAAGCTTGCGAACATCCCTCATCCCAGTGATTTTACCCTCCCCGCCTTCCTCTGGTGGAACAATCCATCGATAAAACATGCGAAGGTTTTCCTCATTGGTAAATTTGAGTTCGTTGTCGTTCCACCCCAGCCAATTACGCAAGTACTCGCTTTTAACAGCTTCGTCGAAGTAGGAGAGCCATTCTGGATTATCGGAGGCCACCCGACCGTATTGTTCATCCTCGGTCATCTGCTTGTACGCATAGTAAGCTCGTTTATATCTGATAACTTCAGATGGTCGAAGACCACCTAATGCCTCCCCTACTGCTTGAGGCGTAAGCCCCATATTCAGCATGCTAACAACAGCTTGGGCTCTAGCATAAGCTTTCCACCCCTTCACGCCCGATACGTGTCTTATGCCCTGTAGCATCAAGCGAAAAGCTTCAATTTCGCGCTCAGGAACCTGCATGACGTAAACTTCTAGTTCTTTGAGACCTAGGCGTTTGAGGTCATCGTCGGATAAGGTGAGCTCTCCGCTTTTGCAGTCCCTCAATATCCATTTGATTGCTGCAAGGCGCCGGTTCCCTTCAACGACTACGTACTTGTTCTTTTGAGTCAGGGGTCTGGCTACTATCTTGTCAACAGGAAGAAATCCTGCTTGTAAAATCGAGTCTCGCAGGGACCTCACGTCGAAGTGTCTAATCAGAGCTTCAAGGGTAGATTCCTGCACACCGTCTTCGACGATACGCTCCTCTGGAACACGTCTTCGTCTAATCCCGAGTTCAAAGAACCGCGGGTTATTAGGGTCTAGATATAGGTTCTCGGGAGAAACTGTGCACAAAGATAAAACTTCTCTAATCCTCCTCTCCATTCAATTGTTTGCGTTTCTTTTTAATTCATTTCGTTGGGATAGGCGATCTCAGCGTCGAGTGGCTTTGGGAGATGCTATCAAAGTAAACCATTGTGATAACTATGAGTAAAGCTTGATGGTTAATGTTTTAAGTTTCTTCCCATCCGTATGTTTTTCACTTTTTCACAGGAGCAGGTAACAAATTAGGTCGGTTCACTGGCGATAATTTATGGAGGGAATGAAGGGAATGTGAAGGAAAGGAGCATGGTTCTTGGGGTCGTTGAGAATTTGACAACTGTAACCGTGAGATACTGGATTGAAAGCCTCAGGGTTATTCCCTCCAAGTAAGGATAAAGTCTAAGATCCCTTTAACTTCTCACTCCCCAACATTGAGTTCAGTTAGGCCGGATTTTTAAAGAAGAGCTGGCTTCTGCGTTTCATGTACCCAGTCTTCAAAGCGAAAATGGGGACCGAAAAAGAAGAAATAAAGGATCCGAGACAGAGTTGGTATAGCCTGTTACTTAGTGATTTGTGCCAAAGGAGGTCATGTTGAGAGAAGTGTTTAACAAATAAACACCTTCCGTGAAGTGCTTCTAGATATAAAAATCATCTGAAGTGTTTGTAAACAGTTTGACTTTGGCTACCTGTTACATGCGGATACTCTCATAGGTGGCTTTGGCTGTTATATGGGCCCAGCCCTTGGATTGAACAAGTTTTGTCTGTTTGTCAGTTGATATTTTGGCTATAAAGTGTTTACAGATAAGCACACCTGCAAAGTATTCGTAACAAATAAATATTCCTGGCGAAGTGTTTGTAACAAATAAGTTGGCTTAAATAATAACAGACGGACGATTTAGGTTCAGACTGGGATAACAGAGAGCCAAAGGAATGGCGAACAGTTTGGATTCAAGCTAGGATGCACAACGAATTGTTCGTACCGGCAAGTAAAGCAGCGCCATGTGTTATACTTTCCCCATTCAGGGGGTTGAATGACAGGTCAGGAACCAGACTTCACTCTCGCCCAGTTCAAACCGACCGGGAGGAGCGAGGCAAAAAACTTCGGCTCAAGGGGGGCGTGCCTGCAGGAGTGATGCCGATACTTCCCTCATCTGGTTTGCTATGGTATTGTAAAAAAGTTGTTTTCAGCTGATTTGGATGCTTCCAAACCCCCGCAAGGGCTGGAGGGTTTTCTTAGCCACCGATTTCAAGTGGGGTATGAAATGGACAGGCTCCTGAAAACTCGCCCTGCCTGCCGAGGGGAGCTGAAACAGAAGGGGAGAGAACCCGTTTGCCTGAAATGCGGAAAGGACTACCACATCAGAAACGGATACCCCCTAGAAACTTGAGGGCCCAGGAGGCTGCAGTGCTGGGGTACTATCTGTCCCTCGTTCTGCCCCGCCTTCTCTCCCTGTGGCCCTTCCTCACCACGAAAAAGCCAAGAGGTGGAATGGGAGTTTCGGGATTCCCCCCTTGGCCTGATCGTACTGGGGGGAGCTGGGACAACCTCCTGATCTGGCCAGCCTGGGCTTTCCAGCCTTCGTCGAACCGGGCCAACGCCCTTGAGGTGGGGGTGCTTTGCCGCTGGACGCCCCACGCGTGGGGCCTACGCAGACAACGTCCCCCTGCAGGTGGTAGGAAGAAC
>CAYYWO010000014.1:0-17217 GCA_964474885.1 Hadarchaeota archaeon (SeqCode) | reverse complement strand
ACCCTCCCCCTTATCCCCCTAGGCCTGAACTCTTGGAATCTGCCCCTGAGCACCTCGTCCGTGATTATGATCTGCTGCTCCACGCCCGTGCCTATGACGGCCAGCACGCCCCCTATCTCCGCTAGGCCCAGGGTCTGTCCAACCGCTGCCGCAGCCCCAAGCGTGAGCACGCACTCCGCCCCCATGGTGGCTAGGATGGCCAAGGTTATCCAGGGGTCCCTGTACCTGAGGAGCAGGACGGCGCTCACGGCCAGCACGGCCGCAACCACGGCCTTTTTGATCTCCTCAGCGAACTCCTTCCCCAGCCTGGGAGGTATGTAGGTGCTGGAGGCTACTTCCGTCTTGGTGGTCAGCCTCTGGGTGAGGACGAGTCTTAGGTTATTGGCCTCCTCTATGGCCTCCTGCTCCGTGGGGCGGGTCCCCGTGATCCTGACGTCCCTCTCCGCTCTCCCCGCGATCCCCTCGCTTATCTCCGGGGCGGATTGGAGGCCGCAGGCACGGAAGATCCACTCAGTCAGGTTCCAGCCCTCCTCCCTCGGGAAGAACTCAACCCGCCCGCTGAAGAGGTTCTCGGCCAGGTGAATGAGGGAGAGGGAGAAATCCGAGTTCTCGCCTAGGAAGATAACCCTGCTCTTTGTCCCAGTATATGACCTTATGAGATCAAGTTCATTGTCAGACGGACTTTTGGAGTCAACGGGAACGGCGTGCACGAGCAAATAAAAGCCATAGCCTGCTGAGATCTTGGCGTAAAACTGCCTCCTGGTCCTGGAGTACTCCGTGATGGAGGGATAGGTGAGTTCGGACAGCTGACTCAGGATGGACTTGTCGAAGACCAGCAGGGCGTCTCCGGGCCTGTCCAGATAAATGGCAAGAGGATAGTGGGCCTTCCCCTCCGATGCCTCAGCGAACCTCCTCGCCCCCTCGGCTGAGATGCGCATGGGCACGCTGTACTGGTAAGCTGTCCCCCCTCCCGCTGTCCTCACCCGCTCGACCCTGATGGAGTAAACCACTTGGATGTCGGTCCCCCTGAGTACGAGCTCGTTCTCGATGAAGGCCTCCAGCCTCCCCTCCTTCTCCAGGAGAAATTCCGCCTGCTCGGGACTGAGGGCCGGGATCTCGAGAAGGATGAGGTTGGTTCCAGCTGGCCTAGCTTGGACCCCTAGGAGCCCGGCGGGATCTATACGGTTCACGAGGGTGGAGATGACTTCGTCCATCGTTTCGTTGCTCACCTTGTCCTGGGAGTAATCTATGATCTCCCCAACGTTCTCGATCTCTGCCTCTAGTATTGCTAGGTCTATAGGTGCCCCGATCTCATAGGTAGCTACATTCTTTCCGCGGTCCACGCTCAGCACCTTGACATCAGCCAGAAACCTGTCGATCAGCCTGTCGCTGAGATCCATGACCGCGGTCAGCTGCTGGTCGAGCGGCTGAGAGAACCTGACCGTGAACTGGGTCGCCTCCAGCCTGACCATGACCCTCGATCCCCCAGCTAGATCCAGCCCCTCCCTGATCCCCCTCAGCTTGAAGTTCAGCCCTTTCCAAGGCTGCCATACCCCGGCTAGAGCGATGAGGGTGAGGAGGATGAGCAGGAGCACTCTCCGGTTGCTAAAGAGAGACATAGTGCAGCACCCCCTTCCTCTTCCTCGCCCACCAGATCAAAAAGCTCGCATTGAGAAACCAGGTGTTTAGAAGATCGGCCGCCAGCCCGAAGATCAGCACGGTGGACAGCTGGTCTATGGAAGGGTTGTTCACGAAGAGGTTTATGAGGAGCATGGTGAGTAGGGTGGTCCCCGTTATAGTGAAGCCCGTCTTCATGGCGGAGGCCACACGGTCCTCAGGCTCCCCCTCGGGCCGCTTGATCACGCTATTGGACAGGAGCACGTTGGTATCCACACCATAACCTAGGAGGAGTAGCAGCCCCGCTAGGGAGGCTAGGGAGAGAGGGGTACTCGTGAGGGCAAGCCCCCCCAGCCCGGCCAGCAAGTCCAGCAGGATGCAGGGTATGGTCACAAGCACGATTTTTCGCCTGTACACGATGAGCAGGCACAGACCGATGACCACCACAGCCACGGTGATGGCCTGCACAGCCTGTCTCCTGTAAGTCTCCCCCAGGGCCGGGGCGAAGACGAGGATCTTTGCGTTCTTCAAGCTGTACCGTTCGTACAGAAACTGCGTTACCTGGTTCTCCAGGTTCTGATCCAGGACGGTAGTGGTCTGGATGTCGAGCCCTACCTTCCCCGTCACAGGGTCCTTGGTCTCTTCCGCCTTCACCTCCCCACCCAGCATGCTCTTCAGCTGGCTCTCAAGCTGATTCAGGTTGGGCACCTCCTGGACGTCCTTGTAGCTCAGGATGGTGCCGCTCGAGAACTCCAAGCTCATGGGCACCCCCAGCCAGAGGATGGCGATGCCCATAAGGAGGGCAAGGATTAGGGGCGGAAGGAGCATCCTCTTTCCGAGTTTCTTCACCCAGCTAGACATCCCTCTTTTACTCAGTGGTTAAATGAGAATGGAGTTGGTTCTCCTGCTGGACAGACTGGGGAACAAGTATCTAGTGAAGCCCGGTAGGGGGAAGTTGAATACCAGCCTTGGCCTAGTGGACTTGGAGCAGCTGAGGGAGGTGAGCTTCGGGCAAACCGTCAAGTCCCACCTGGGGGAGGAGTTCCACGTCCTGCCCGTGAGCCTAAAGGATCTGTTCGACAAGGGATTGAGGAGAGGGCCCCAAGTCGTGCTTCCGAAGGATGCGGCTCAAATACTCGCCTACGCGGACCTGAGACCAGGGAGCCGGGTGGTGGACTGCGGGACGGGCTCAGGTTGGTTGGCAATCTTCTTGGGGAGCTTGGTCCGCCCCACAGGAAAGGTCTACACCTACGAGATAAGGGATGAGTTCTTCAGGCTAGCCAGGGAAAACATCAGGCGGGCGGGGCTCGAGGACGTGATTGTTCTAAAGAAGAAGGACGTTTACAAGGGCATCGATGAGAGGGAAGTGGATCTGGTCACGGTGGATGTGCCGGAGCCTTGGAAAGTGGTACCCCACGCCGAGGATGCACTGAAAGTCGGCGGGTACCTTGCTGTCTTCAGCCCCTGCGTCGAGAGCGTCCAGGAGACCTACCGGGCCCTATCCCCACGCCGCTTCTCGGAGGTGGTGACGATTGAGTGTCTGGTGAGGGAGCTGCTCGTCCGCCCGGGTGCGACGCGCCCGAGCAACGAGATGGTAGCCCACACTAGCTACCTGACTTTTGCGAGGAGAATTTGACGGGCCTGGCCTTGAAGCCGTAGTTGATTATCTCCCCGGACTCGCTTATCCGCCTGAAGACGATCTCCACCTCGTCCCCTATGTCAACGGGCTCCTGCCCCACATCCGTCAGCTGGGCCAAAATCCTGGGGCCCTCCTCCATCTCGATCAGGGCGAGGTAATACGGCACCTGTTTCTCAAAACCTGGGGCGGGCACGTGCACCTGGGTCAAGGAGAGGATCCGCCCCCTCCCCTTGAGCTTGTAAGGTCTCACGTTCCCCTTTCGCCTACAATCCGGGCAGAGGTTCCGGGGCGGGAAGAAGACTTTCCCGCACCTCTCGCACTTGCTCCCTATGAGGTTGTACCGGGCTGGTATCTCCCTCCAGAACCTAGGTACGGCTCCTGACATCAGGTCATCCTCCTGAAGATGTGGACGACGACCGTTGCGCCCGTTCCACCAACGTTATGGGTCAGGCCGATTTCCGCCCCCTCCATCTGCCTCTTTCCTGCCTCCTCCCTCAGTTGGTGGACGATCTCCACCACCTGAGCAACGCCCGTCGCCCCAACTGGGTGCCCCTTTCCCTTCAAGCCCCCGCTGGGGTTCACCACGACTTTTCCACCCAAGTTCGTCTGCCCCTCCTCGGTGAACTTTCCCCCTTCCCCCTTCTTGCAGAATCCGAGATCTTCTATGGCCATGATTTCAGCTATGGTGAAGCAGTCGTGGACCTCCGCCACGTGCACGTCGGAGGGCTCGATGCCGGCCATCTTGTAAGCTTCCCTGCTGGCACGAACGGTGGCCTCCAGCCCCACGAGGGACTTGCGCCCGTGCAACCCGAGGGTATCGGTTGCATGCCCGCTCCCCTCGATGAGGACGGGCGTGTCCGTGTATTTTCTGGACTGCTCGGCCGGAGCCAGCACGACGCAGGCGGCACCGTCCGAGATCGGTGAGCAGTCCAGGAGCTTTAGGGGCTTGGCCACGGGAGGGGACTTCAGCACCTTCTCAACCGTCACCTGGATGTGGTACTGAGCGTAAGGATTCATGTTGGCGAAGTTGTGGTTCTTCACGGCCACCGCGGCCATCTGCTCCTCGGTCGTACCGAACTCGTACATGTGCCTCCTGGCCATGAGGGCGTACAGGGAAGGGAAGGTAGCCCCAACGAAGGCTTCCCACTCTTGGTCAGCCGCCGTCGCGAGGGTTTCTATGGCAGCCCCGGCCAGGACATCAGTCATCTTCTCAATTCCGGCAGCTATCACGATATCGTGCAGGCCGGAGGCTACATCCATCCAAGCCTGTCTGAGGGCCAGCCCCCCGGATGCGCATGCGGCCTCCACCCTCGTGCAGGGGATGGGGGCGAGCCCCGAGTAGTCTGCGATCAGCGCCCCCACGTGCTCTTGCTGGATGAACCTCCCGGCTGACATGTTTCCCACGTAAGCAGCTTGGATGTCATCACCGCCAATCCCTGCGTCCTCCAGGGCCCTGACTCCCGCTTCTATCATGAGATCCCTGAAGGAGGCGTGCCAGAGCTCGCCGAATTTGGTCATACCAACCCCTATAACAGCTACCTTCCTCATTCGGCCACCAGGTACTTCAGCTTTGAGTAGGTACCGTAGTCGATGAGCACCCTCCTGTTTAGGTAGTGCTCAACCGTGGGGGCCAGATTCCTCTTCTCCTTGATGCGCTCAGTAACGAGCAGGCTGAAGGCATCGCTCCCTGCTCCCGAACCGTAAGAGACCATGAGTATCCTCTGCCCCGCCTCCGCTTTATCTAGGACGGCTGCTAGCCCCATCATGCTGGAGGCGGAGTAGGTGTTCCCGATTTTGCCTACCACCAGTCCGGGGAGCACCTTTTCCTTCGGTAAGCCGAGCTCTTTTGCTGCCTCTAGTGGGAACTTGGCGTTCGGCTGGTGGAAGACAGCGTAATCGAAGTCATCCACGCTCAGGTCGAACTTCCTCATCAACCCCTCAGCGGCCGAGATGATGTGCTTGAAGTAAGCGGGCCTCCCCGTGAACCTGCCCCCATGGGCCGGGTAGGGCTTCCCCTCCCGTCTCCAGAAGTCGGGCGTATCCGTCGTGTACGAGTAGGTCCCCTCGATGATCGCAAGGGCCTCCTCCTCTTTCCCTATGATGTAGGAGGCGGCACCTGCGGCGGCTGTGTACTCGAGAGCGTCCCCCGGCCTGCACTGGGCGTTATCCGCACCCACGGCTACCCCGTATTTTATGACCCCCGAAAGCACGAGACCCATGCACGCTTGGACGGCCGCCGTCCCGGCCTTGCATGCGAACTCCCAGTCCGCTGCCGTGGTCTCGGGTGTTGCTCCTATAGCCTCGGCCACGATGGTTGCTGCCGGCTTCACGGCATAAGGAGGGGACTCCGTCCCCACGTACACGGCACCTATGTCTTTGGGATCTACCTGAGCCCTGGCTAGGGCATTCCGAGTAGCCTCGACAGCCATGGTAGCTGTGTCCTCGTCGGGACCCGCAACGGACTTTTCCTCCAGTCCAAGACCCCCAGTCCTTCCCCCCCAAACCTTTGCGATCTCCGCGATCTTGATCCGGTAAATGGGGATGTACACCCCGTACCCCACTATTCCAGCACGCATTCTTTCGTTTTCCTCGGGTTAAAAATGCTATAAGAGCTTCCTGAGGCTGTGGACGATTTCAGCCGGACTGGAAAGGGAGGATATCGCCACCGGGAGATGCAACTGTTCTGCAATCTTGACGGCCAAGGGATCTATCTTTCTCACGCTCCCGTGCAGCACTATCATCCCAGGTGGTATGCCAGCTACCTTGACAGCTACGAGGGGGGACCTGCCCGTCCCCACCCCCGTGAAGATGAGGGCTCTCTCCGTGGACATGCCGTAAAACCTCTTGAAGTCTTCCGAGGAGAGGGAGACTATCGCCTTCAGGCTGTCTATGACGGTGTAGCCGAAGAGCTTCTTCTCAGAAAGCTGGGGGCAGGCGACGAGTTCGGCGTCCAACAGCCTGCAGAACTCCCTGACGGTCGCCCCCTGCTCGAGTTCCCTGATGTCGAGGACCACCTCGGCCGGGAGGGAGCCGAGGACCCTGGACAGGGAATCCAGCATCCTGCCCCCGGACTTCAGGTCGTGCTCTATCAGGGCCTCCACCACCTTCTTGATGCTCAGGATCCCTGGGGACTTCCTCCGCCCTGTCTCGTAGTCACTCACTACGGAGGGAGAGACCCCGAGGGCGAAGGCCAGGGCAGCCTGGCTCATGTTGAACATCTCCCTCCATCTACGCAGGGTAGCACCTGGATTGTTGGACAGGACTATGTCACCGGCTATCCACCTGGCAACTCTTTCTCGGAGCTCATGCATCAGAAACTGGGCGTAATGAGTTAAACGAGGGATTTTATCTTAAGTATGAACCTGATTGTCGAGAAGCTGAACGTGCCGACCGCTGAGGAGATGAGCTTGGAGATAGTCGAGAGGAAGGGACTGGGCCACCCGGACACCATCTGCGACATGATCCTGGACAGGGTCTCGGTGGAGCTGAGCAGAGAGTATCTGAGGAGGTTCGGAACGGTCCTGCACCACAACGCGGACAAGTCCATGCTGGTTGCGGGGGAGGTGGTGACGAGGTTCGGCGGGGGTGAGGTCTTGCAGCCCATGCTGCTCATCTTCGGTGACAGGGCCACGAAGCGAATCGGGGAGGAAGAGGTGGATGTCGAGAGGATAGCCGTTTCAGCGGCGAAGAGCTGGATAAGGGAGCACCTGCGCTTCGTGGATCCGGAGGCCCACGTCAGGTACCAGGTGGAGTTCAAGCCCGGCTCTGCCTCGCTGACGGACATATGGAGGAGGCAGGGGGAATTCCTAGGGGCTAACGATACCTCGGCCGCCGTGGGCTACGCGCCGATGAGCAGGCTGGAGAGGCTGGTGCTGGAGGTCGAGAGGTACCTGAACTCCAGGGAGTTCAAGCGAGACTTTCCTGAGACGGGTGAGGACGTAAAAGTGATGGGGATAAGGAGGCGCGACAGGATAAGCCTGACCATAGCCATGGCCTTCGTGGACAGGTTCATCGGGAGCGAGGCGGAGTACTTCAAGCGCAAGGCGGAGGTGCAGGAGGCACTGAGCCAGCACCTGAGGCAGAGGGGTGAGGAGGACGTCCAGCTGGCCCTCAACGTGCTGGATAAGCCAGGTAGGGGGGAGAGCGGGATATACCTGACAGTTCTGGGCACGAGTGCAGACGGTGCGGACTCCGGGGAGGTGGGGAGGGGAAACAGACCGAACGGCGTGATCCCCCTCAACAGACCCGTGAGCAGCGAGGCGGCAGCGGGCAAGAACCCCGTTAGTCATGTCGGAAAGATCTACAATCTTTTCTCCCACGAACTGGCGACCAGGATATACGAGAGGGTACCCGGGCTGAAGGAGGTCTACGTTTGGCTTCTCAGCGAGATCGGCAGGCCTATAAACGATCCGGCGATGGTGATGGTGAAGGTGATAGCGGAGAGAGAGGATTTCGAGTCCGAAGTGAGAAGGGTTGTGGAGGAGGAGTTCGCCAACCTGAAGGGCTTCTGCAACCGCCTGATAGAAGGTCAGGTGCAGATCTGCTGAGCTCTTATTGGAAATCGTACTTAGTCACAGGAAATAAAATGAACAGTTCAAGCTCGTACTCAAATGCCAGGATACTATGACTGAAGCGTTTATAGAGTAGAGAAAACAATCTCCTCCCCGTTGTGGAAGTCTGCGACATGTTTGGTTTCAGTTCCAAATTTGTTGATCACCTGAACTAGGCTGCATCCACGTAAATGAGTTTGGCCTGCTATCGACCCGATAGCTGAAACGATGTCTCCGTAACACGCAACCTGTAGTTGAATTCTTTTCCTTTCCAGAGCGCGATGTCTAATCCGGGCCTCGTCCTGAAGGGGATCCTTTGCGAGCTCCCGGAGCCTTGGACGCACCGTTCGGCATCTTTCGGAGCATCCCTCGCAAGCTTCAGTAAATACTTGGAAACGCTTGGGTGGAGCAGAACTTCATAGCCCAAGTTTTTTCGCGACCTCTTCGAGAGGGATGTACTCATCCTCTCTCATCTCCTTCAGTTCACGAAGGGTTGGCGGCTTGCCTGGTAACGTTTCCTTAAGCAGACGGTTGATTAACTCGTCATATACATACTATTGAGTTGGGGGTGGCGAAATCGCTAGCTACAGCGATCAACCTCGCATGCAAGGCCCAGAGGATATTCTCTGGGGCTTTTGCGAACCACTGAGTCCCCAGCTGTCGCCCCCCGGTGTTGGGCGATTTAGCCATCTGGGGGGCTTTTATGATGCCCGGGCTGAGGTTCGAGATCCTCCAGAGGTGCGGCGGGGGGCGCCTGGGGAGAATTGAGACCGCCCACGGGGAGATCCGGACCCCCTGCCTCCTTCCCGTCATCAACCCGGTCCAGGTTGAGGTGCCCATAGAGGAGGTCAGGCGGGCGGGAGCGGAGGCGCTCATGACCAATGCTTACTTGATAATGAAGCACTTCCCGGATGCTGGGGACGTGCACCAGCACTTGGGCTTCGATGGCCCTGTGGTCACGGACTCAGGCGGGTACCAGATCCTTAGGTACGGGGAGGTAGAGGTGAGCCCAGAGCAAATCGTCAGCTTCCAGGATTCGATAGGCCCTGACATCGCGGTGATCCTGGACGTCCCGACGGGGGCCCAAGACGATCACGGGACCGCCGAGCGGAAGGTGGAGGAGACTGTAGAGAGGGCTAGGCAAGCAGTCCAGCTCAGGAGGAATCCGAACGTGGCTTGGTGCGCACCCGTGCAGGGGGGCAGGTACCTGAACTTGGTGGAGCGCTGTGCGCGGAGCCTGGCTCAGCTGGAATACCAGGTGTACGCGATCGGGGGCCCGGTCGAGTACTTCGAGAGCTACAAGTTCCACCACGTGGTGGATCTAGTCATGACGGCCAAGAGGCACCTGCCCCTGAACCGCCCTGTCCATCTCTTTGGGGCCGGGCACCCGATTTGCTTTTCCCTGGCCGTGCTAATGGGCTGCGACCTCTTCGACTCTGCGGCTTATGCCCTCTTCGCAAAGGACGACAGGTATCTGACTCCAACCGGCACCGTGAGACTGGAGGAGCTGAGGGAGCTGCCCTGCGAGTGCCCCGTTTGCAGGTGCAGCTCGGCGGAGGAGCTCAAGGAGGTGGACAGGCAGGAGCGCAAGCGCATCCTGGCCCTCCACAACCTCTACGTTTCCCTAGCAGAGGTGCGCAGGATAAGGCAGGCGATCTGGGAGGGTAGGCTCTGGGAGTACACGCACCAGCGATGCACCTGTCACCCCGCGCTCCTGCAGGCTTTCAGGCAACTCCTGAAGTACGCCAAGTGGCTGGAGAGGTTCGACCCCGTCACTAAGCCTTCTGGCTTCCTTTACACCGGGTACGAGTCAGCCTTCCGCCCTGAGGTGCTCAGGCACAGGTTCCGCATGTCCAGGTACAGGCCGCCCGCTGAGGAATGCCTGATTCTAGTCCCGCATGGGCAGAAGGCGGAATTCCCCGTTCAGGGCCATGTGGTGAGGATAGTGCCCCCCTTCGGTGTCATCCCCGAGGAGCTCTCGGACGTTTACCCGCTGGGGCAGTGCGAGATACCCAGGCAGCTGACCAGGCAGGAGAGGGAAGTCGCCCTCCGCGAACTGAGGCAGTACCTGGTCAGGCACGGTGGTAGCTACCGGAAGGTATACCTGCTCTGGGATGAGGAGTGGGGGCAGGATCTGATCGAGGCGTGCCAGCCCGTCAAGAACAAACTGGAAGTCTACCAAAAGACTGAAAAGTGTTGGAGTCTAGTTGTGCGGTATGCCGAGGGGGGGCGAGATAAAACTGGACACCAAGGACAGGGTGATTCTGAGGCACCTGATGGAGAACTCCAGGGCCCCCCTGAAGGAGCTCGCGCGGATCGCAGGGGTGAGCATCGCAACTGTCAAGCGGAGAATGAGGAAGCTGAACGAGATAATCCGGAGGTACACCATCCTTGTCGATCCGAAGTACCTGAACAGGCCCATCCTGGCCTTCCTCATGATAAGCGCCAAGACTAGCGAGGAGAAGCAGATAAGGGAGAGGATCAAGCAGTGGAAGGAGGTCTGTGAGATCCACGAGGTTTCGGGAAGCCATGGTCTGCTGCTGAAGGTGAGAGCGAGAGACAAGGAGTCTCTCAGCCATTTGAAGGGCAAGCTCTCGGCTTACTTCCCGGAGGCCAAGATCGAGGTGGTAGAGGTCACGAAAACCTGGAAGGAGGTACCGCTGGAATTTTAAATGAGGGAGGAGCTGAAGAGGGCTTACGAGTCCGTCCGCCCCTACCTGGTTTACCCCAGGGAGCTAGAGGAGAGGCTGGAGAGGCTTGGGGGGGATGTCCAGCGCGCGGTGAAGAGGCTTCAGGAGGAGGCGGAAAAGCTGGATGCGGTGAGGCGGACGGACGTGAGGATTTTCCTGAACGAGCTCAGGAAGCTGCTCCAGCAGGCTCGACCAGCTTGAACACTAAGTCCTTTTCCCTCACCCTGTCCTTCACCTTGAGCCCTATCACGTCCCCGCTCTTAGCGCTCTCGATGGGCTTGTGTTCTATCTGCATGGACTCCACCTTCTGGGTGAAGTTGGTGGTGGTTCCCTCTATCGAGATGGTGTCCCCGAGTTTCAGCTCATCGACAAGTTCCACTACCGCAACACCGATTTTCGTAAAGTAATGAGTCACCCTCCCCACGAGTTTTTTCTCGGCCATCAAAGGCTTCGATCGTCTTTATAAAACATGGACGCCTTTTTCAAAACTCTGGAAAAAATATAATGCTCGAGTTGCTCCTGAAAATAAACAACCTGAAGAGGATACCACGCACTGGATGGTTCTTCTGCTCCATGGGTCCCGGGGAAACAGAGGATGTTGCTCAGCATATTTTCGAGGTGACGGCAATGGCCCTGCTCCTGTCCAGAGGACTTGATGTAAACCGGGAAAAGCTGCTGAAGCTGGCGCTGGTGCACGACTGGCCCGAGGCAGTGGTGGGGGACTTCTGTTACACTGCCCTCCCCTTTCTGGGTGGGAAAGAGGTCAAGAACCGGATGGAGGACAGGGCGATCCAAAGCTTGCTCGAGAAGGAGCGCGACCTGATCGAGCTCTGGCGTGAGTACAGGGACAATAACTCCCTGGAGGCCAAACTGGTTCATTTCTGTGACTACCTGAGCATCCTCGTTGAGGCGATCGTCCAGGCCGAGCGGGGGAACAGATCCCCGGGCCTCAAGCAACTTTGTGAGAATGTCTTCAAGGATCTGGATCCCTATCTAGAGCTCTTCCCCCAGTTCGAGCCCCTGGTAACGGAAATCAAGCGTAGGCTACCTCTTTAGGGTTCGCCTTAGCGCCTCCTCCAGCTCTTCCTCCCTCGGGAGCTCGGGCGGAGGGGGTCTTCTCACTTTAACCAAAGCTTTGGTTAGACCCGAGAGCGAGAGGAGCGCCAGAACGAGAACCCCCATGGACTCACATAGGCCAAACCCAGAATGGAGCAGGAGAGTGGAAGGGAGGACGCAGGCACTTCCCAGGGAGATGAGCAGGTACATGAACCTCCTCCGCTCCCTCCTGTACATGAGGATGACCTTCCCTCTCAGGGAGAAGAAAAGGATCTCCAGACCGAAGGATGGTATCCCCAGAATGAGGAGGAGGATCCAAGGGTTCATTTCCTTCTTGACTTGCAACTCTTTATGGGGCAGAGCTCGCACCTTGGGTTTCTGGGTAGGCAGATCTCCCTGCCGAAGAGCACAAGTCCGCGATTTAGCAGGCGCCACTCTCTCTTGGGAAAGATGTCCCTGAGAGTCCGCTGGACTTCCTCTGCATCGGCGCGCGGGTGGACGAGCCCGAGCCTCTTGCTGATCCTGTTAACGTGCGTGTCCACTGGTATGCAGGGCACGCCGAAACCGTAGCAGAGCGTCACGTCCGCCGTCTTGTAGCCAACACCGGGTAGCTTGAGGAGTTCATCTCTGCTTCGCGGCACCCTCCCCCCGTATTTCTCCAGCAGGATCCTACACACCTCCCTTATCCTCCGCGCCTTCTGTCTGGGGAAGCCTGCAGGCTTGATGAGTTCTCTGAGCCTGGCTTCCGGGATCCGCAATATCTCCTCGGGTCCGGAGGCGACGGAGAAGAGCGCCCGACTCGCCGTCTCCGTGTTCTCCTCCCTAGTCCGCTGGGAGAGAATGCAGGAGATGAGGACCCGGAAGGGCTCGCTCCTCTCCACGAGCTCCTTCCTGTACCTCCGCTTCAGGAACTCGATGAGCTCCTTTGCCGCCTTCCGGGCCTCCGACATCACCAAACTCGAATAACGACAAAATAGCCGGCACCTAAACTCACAACTTCACAGAAAGAATTTAACTACCGCAAGTGTAGATAACGAATAAACAGTTCGGCAGAGCGTTTATAACAGATAAACACTTCGCGTGAAGTGTTTGTAACACATAAACAGTTTGTGCCAACTGTTGATAACAGATAAACAGTTCGTGCCAGTTACCATAGTAACCGACAAAACTCTTTCCATGTAGTTTGAGAGAACATCCCGTCTGTCCACCATTAAACAGACAATTTTACTGTCTGATGAAAGTGCATGCCTCCAATAAAGATATGTTGAGTTCCGGTGACCTTATAGCGATCCTGCGCAAGAGAGGCGTGAGGCTGAGCAAGAGGCTGGGTCAGCACCTGATGGTGGATGTCTCAGTTCTGAGGAGGATGATCGAGCACGCCAAGCTCGGTCCCGGGGATAGGGTTCTGGAGATAGGGGCCGGGGTCGGGAACCTCACAAAGCTCATAGCCCAATCGGGAGTTGCAAAAGTTTGGGCGGTAGAGGCGGACGCCAGGCTGTGCGAGATCCTCAGACAGGAGCTGTCCGGACTGGATAACGTGGAGATTCTGCAGGCAGACTTTTTGGAAGTCCGGTTGCCTCAGTTCAACAAGGTGGTATCCAACCTCCCCTTCGGAATCTCCTCCCAAGCCACCTTCAGGCTGCTGGAGGAGGATTTCGAGCTAGGGGTGCTCACCTACCAGAAGGAGTTCGCGGAAAGGCTCGTGGCTAGGGCGGGGACGGAGGCCTATGGCAGGCTGACCGTCATGGTCTGGGCGAGGGCAGAGGTGGAGGTGCTGGAGGACATCCCACCGGACAGCTTCTATCCCAGGCCCAAGGTCTGGGCCTGCCTAGTCAGGCTGAGGCCCCGTCCGCCGCCTGTGCAACCCAAGGACTGGGGCACCTTCAGCCGGCTCGTAGCAGCTCTCTTCCAGCACCGCAGGCAGAAGGTGAGGAATGCTCTGCTGCACTCTCCTAGCTTCCTCTCAGGCAGGGACAAGGGCGAGCGGAGACGGATGATCGATGCTCTACCTGGGAGGTTTCTTCAGAAGAAGGTCATGGATCTGACGCCGGAGGAGATAGTAGAGTTCTCGAACTACCTCTCCATGAACTCCTCGGGCTTGGGTACCTCCAGAGGCAGCCCCTTCCGCTTCCTGACCTCCGTGATGACCTGAGGCTCGAGCTCCGACGGGAGCTTCTCAAACTTCTCAAACTGTGTGGACCAGATCGCCCTCCCTTGGGTTTCGGATCTCATGTCCGTCGCCAGACCGAAGGAGCAGGCTACGGGCAGCAGGGCGCTGATGATGGCCAGATCCCCCTCCGTCTCCATGTTGGTTATCTTCCCCCTCCTGCTCTGGATGACCCTCAGGGCCCCCCCCATGAACTCCTGCGGTACCCTGACCTCCAGCCTGAAGAGGGGCTCCATGACTATCGGATTGCTCATGAGCAGGCATGCCTGGATGGGCCTGCGCACGGCCGGGATGATCTGCGCGGGGCCCCTGTGGACGGAGTCCTCGTGGAGCATGGCGAAGTTGATCAGAACCTTCGCTCCTCTCACAGGCTCCTTCATGATGGGGCCCTCCTCCATGACCTGCCTGAAGGCCTCTATGATGTAGTCCTCCACCTCCCTCATGTACTGGGTGCCCTTGGTCACGTCCACGATGACGTTCGTGCCCACGATCGCCAGCACGTTCTTGGCGGCATCCGCATCCCAGCCCAGCTCCCTCAGGATCCTCGCCCTTTCCTTCTTGTCCTGTTGCATGGTCACCCTCTTCTCCTCGATGGCCTTGAGGACCTGGGGCTCCAGGGGCTCGACCGAGATGAGGAAGCGGTTGTGCTTGTTGGGGGACTTCCCCTCAACCGGCCCTGCCGGCCTGGTGGGACTCTCCCGGTAGACCACTAGGGGTTCCGAGAACTTGGCCTCCAGCCCCGCCTTGGAGAGCTTGTACTGGACGATCTCCAGGTGCACCTCTCCCATGCCTGAAATGAGGTACTCCCCCGTTTCCTCGTTGATCTTCACCTGCAGGTTCGGATCCTCCCTGGCCAGCCTCTTCAAGTGATCGATGAGCTTGGGCAGGTCCTGGAAGTTCTTCGGTTCTACGGCGACCGTGACCACGGGCTCGCTTATGTACCTGAGTTCCTCGAAGGGGAAGCCCTCCGCCCCGGCCTCTACTATGGTTTCCCCGACCCTTGCGTCCTTCACCCCGATGAGAGCTGCTATATTGCCGGCTGGGACCCGGTCCACGACCACCCTGTCGGGCCCCATGTACATGCACACCTGCTGGATCCGGGCGTTTGTCTTCGATCCCAGAAGCCTGACTTCCTTCCCCTTCTCCACGCACCCCGAGAAGACTCGCCCAGTGGCTACCACCCCCGCCTCCTTCTCCACCATGATGTCCGTGATCACCATACAGAGCTTCCCGTTCGGGTCGCAGTTCAGCATGTGCTGGCCCAGCTCGCTGCTTATGTCACCTTTCCAGATGTGCGGGAGCCTGACCCGCTGGGCCTGGACGGGGTTGGGCAGGTGGTTCACCACCATGTCCAGGATCACCTCATAGACTGGACTCCGCTCGGCGAGTTCTCGCTCCTTCCCCTGCCCAACGAGTTCGATGATCTGCTTGAAGGTTATTCCCTTCTTTTTCATCTGAGGGATGGAAATGCCCCATCTCTGCTTCGCGGACCCGAAGGCTACCGAGCCCTTCTCCACGCTCACCCTCCACTGCTCTGCCATGTCCCTGGGGCCGAACTTCTCGATGAGCTCGTTGAACTTGGTTATGATCCTGGCTAACCTCTGCTGCATCTGCTCGGGGCTCAGCTTGAGCTCGGTTATCAGCCTGTCCACCTTGTTTATGTAGAGGACGGGCTTGGTCCGCTCCTCGAGCGCCTGCCTGAGCACGGTCTCCGTCTGGGGCATGACGCCCTCCACCGCGTCCACCACCACCACCACGCCATCGATGGCTCTCAGGGCCCTCGTCACGTCCCCCGAGAAGTCCACGTGCCCCGGTGTGTCAAGGAGGTTTATGAGGTACTCCGACCCTCCGTAGCTGTGCACCAGGCTCACCGCAGCCGTCTGGATGGTTATGCCCCTCTGCTGCTCGACCTCCTCGTAGTCCGTGAAGAGCTGCTCTCCCGCCAGCTCGAAGCTTATGATGCCTGAGGCTGCCACCAGCGAGTCCGTCAGGGTGGTCTTTCCGTGGTCCACGTGGGCGACTATCCCGATGTTCCTGATGTGAGCTGGGTCATTCATGAGCTTCAGGACCTCCGAAACGTGCTTGTAGCGCCTCATTTTCTATTGTTTCGCCCTCCCCGACTAAATATAGCTCAGAAGATCCTCCCCGACTCTATGGCTCCCTTCTCCTCCACGGGAGGGGGGAACTGGCTTGGGAACTTCTCCTGACCTATCCCGATGGTGTTGCCCACCCCCACGATCACAACCCTGTCCCCTATTTTGGTCCTGCTCCTGATGGCCTCCTTTATCATCTCTATGGTCCGGTCGCAGGCTGCGGCTATCCTGGAGTTCATCTCGGTGACGGCCTCCCTGAAGGACTCCTTTATCACGAAGGCGTCCAGGGGTATCCTGTACTTGACTGCTACCTGCTCTATCTTGTACTTCTCGGTGGGGGGGCCACCTATCGCCGCACCCACGCCCTCTATCACCTGCCCGCTTCGCTCACCCTCCAGCTTCAGCGCGGCGTCCACCATCATGATCCTGGCGGGCCTGTAGCGCCTGACCAGCCACTCCACCATCTCTCCAGGCTTACCCACTCTGCCCCCCGGCCCCCTCGCCTTGGTTATTATGAGCTTCCTCCCCTCGAATTCCCTGACGGTGTAAACCATGTCTTGGATGCCCTCCCTCCACTTCTCCCCCTCACCGAGTCTGGCGGCTACGAGGGGACCTATGCCATCCCCGATCGGCTTGTTCTCCGCGAACACCTTGGTCGCCTGGCAGTAAGCCTTCCCGAACTCCCTTAGAAGTGGTGCCTGCATCTGAATGAGCATGGCCAGCTGGTAGCTCTTGGTCTTCTCTGCTAGGAGCAGGTAGTGCCTGACGAGCCTGAAGAGGAAGTTGCTGGCGATGGCTGCCTCCAGCACCATCTCCAAGGAGGCTCGGCTCTCTGAGTCTGCTTCCGGGGTTAGAGAGGAGATCATGCCCTCGAACCTCTTCTTCCGCACATCCAGTAGGTGGTCCAGCCTCCTCAGCACGCCCACTGGGTCCTCCGACACGGGCTCTATGGTGAAGAACTCCAGCATGTTATCCAGCTGCCTCTCCAGGTCGTGCTTGGGCTTCCCGAACCTCGAGATGGCCCTGATGCAGGTCCGCCTGCTCTCCTCCGCCCACTCCCGGAGGTTCTTGAGGACGCCGGCTGCCTCCCTTATCCCCAGCCTGGCCTGCAGGGCCATCAGCTGCGGAGAGAAGACTATCGAGAGGATGCTCAGCAAGAAGATGATCAGTAGCCACATGAGCACGTTCTCCACCCACCCCCCGTTCTGCAGAAGGGCGAAGAGGATTTGCATCTAAACTCTTTGTAGACGAAAAGTATTAGGGCGGGGGTAGCCAAGCCAGGTCAAAGGCGCGAGGTTTAGGACCTCGTCCCGTAGGGGTTCAGGGGTTCGAATCCCCTCCCCCGCACCCTTGACACACTATGACTGGTTTCCCTCTCTTTTTCTTTAGACGAGGTTCAGTGAAG
>CAYYWO010000013.1:0-17839 GCA_964474885.1 Hadarchaeota archaeon (SeqCode) | reverse complement strand
TATTTAGCGTGTCTCGTTGATTTTAGTTGCATGGTTTAAATTGTGCATCAATTTATTTAAAAGTTTTAGTCTAATAAAAACCTACTACCAACCTCCCCCTCCCTCCTCCCCTAATTCATCCCCGCTTTGAAAAGCGAGGCTTTCTTAGCGACTTTCTGTAATGGGGCGATCCAAAAAATATATTCAGCTGAAAATAAAAACTGATGAGGAAGTTGCAAAGATATTCGAACTTATCAAAGAAAAAATAGGTGTAAAGCACGATGTAGAAGTTCTTAGATACTTAATAAATTATTATAAAGAACGAGAGTTAAAGAAAGAGCAAGTTGAAGAAGTGGCGAAGGCTTAGCCTTGCATGCAGTTGCATGCAACTTAGATAACTTGGTTTATTATTCACTCCTCAAAAGAAAATCGTAGAATAAAGTATGAGAGAAAAGAAGAGAATAAAGTATTTTTATAGTATCGCATACATTTAACTCTAATTGCATGCAGTTGCATGCATATATTATAGCATACAGTTGCATGCAACATCAACACAATCTTCCAACAACCCATCTCTCCAATTCGCTCAAACTCGTCTCTCCTTTTTCTTCGTTCTGAGAAGATAAAAAAGTAGAAAGGAGTTTTAACAACGGTTTCAGCAACATCTTCAATGAAAAAAATGATTAGAATTACTCTTTCTCCAAGCTTTTGATGCTAAACAGTTTTTCATGGCCTGCAATGTAAAAGAAGTCTGCTACATTCCTGAATAACTTTCTGTCGACTAACTTCTTAATTTCCTCATACATTCCCTCTGGAATTTCGATTTTAACTGACACTGCCATCTTTCTCACCAATCTTATTTATGATCAACAGTTACTTAAACGTTACGATTGAGTTACTATATCGACTATAATATTACATTATTAATCATATTATATAAATAAGATCGAACTATTCCGTTACGGTTCAGTAACTCTTAAGTAACTATGAAGTAACTTTGCTTAATTAACGAAAGGAGTTGATAGGAATGTTTGATTTTCTATTTGGTGAAAAGAAAAAGAAAAGAAAGAAGCTTTCTGAATGGGAGAAGCAAGTTATTCTTGAAAGGCAGAATTACAGGTGTGCAATGTGTGGTAAGCGGCTCAAGCCAGGTGTTATTCATTTTGATCACAAGAAACCGCTTGCTTTGGGTGGAGAAGATGACATAAGCAACATTCAAGCGCTTTGCCCAGAATGTCATCATATCAAAACTAAGAGAGACAGGCATAAGATTGTTAAAGCTAAGAAAGAATCCTCTGGATTCAGCTTGGAGATCGAGATCCCATCCCTAACAAGCTCAAGGAGATCTTCCCGAAGGAAGAAGGAATCATCTTTTGACTTAGGGATTGATATTCCATCCTTAACAAGCTCAAAGAGGGGAAAATCCTCTAAGAAAAGCGAATCCTCTCGAAAGAAGAAATCATCGTCATCCTTCGACTTAGGAATAAACGTTCCATCTCTTTGGGGTGACTCATCCTCAAGCAAGCGCAAGAGAAAAAAGAAAAGCGACGATTTCTGGAGGATCTGGTGAATGGAAGACGAAATAGATCCGATCAAAACAATTATTGGTATTGTCATCTTCTTTATTGTTTTGATAGGTTTTGGTGTTTATAAACTTCTATTACAAACTCTTTACGGGATTATAACGCTTGTCGCTGGAGTTGTGTTTGGTGCTGTTATACTATACCTTGCTATTCATGCTCTTAGAGGAGAGTAACACTAACCTTCGACCTTATAACCTATAACCTTAAAGGGCTGGTACCAGCCACCAGATCTTATAGTTATTAAAGCGCTGCTGTTATAGTTTATAACCTCCTTCAGATTGGACCAATACAGGATCCTGTAACAGGATCCAATGGATCTCGAATTTTATCAGTTTTCGTTATTCATTATAAAAGTGATTTGTAAAATTGTTTTAACCCATTAACGTCCGGATGTTGAGGCAAGCCGAAATTTCGAATTTTCGAAAAATCGAAAAGTAGAAATTTTAAGATTTGTAATGTGGTATTATGGCAGAATTAAAGGTAGAAATTGACGATGAACTTTGGTTTAAGTTCAGAGATGTTGTTAAGAAAAGGTATGGTGGTATAAGAGGTTTTGTTGGGAAAGCTGTTGAAGAAGCTCTAAAGCTGTATATAGACTTGGTCTCAAAAAACAACTTTAGGTCAGCCTTAGAGCTTTTAAAAGATCAAGAAGAGGCAAAGTCCGTTATATATACGATAGGCTATGAAGGCAAGACCGTAAGCAACTTTATAGATATCCTTCAGAAGCATGGAATAAAGTTGCTTGTAGATGTTAGAGAGTTGCCTTTAAGCAGGAAGAATGGATTTTCAAAGACTAAGCTAAAGGAAGCACTAAACAAGGTTGGAATAGAGTATGTATCATTTAAGGAGCTGGGCGCTCCAAAAGATCTAAGACATGAATTGAAAGATAAAAATATAAAGTTTGAAGAGTTCAAGAGGTTATATATGAACTATCTCAATAATCATCTTGATGCTATTAAGAGGCTTCAATTAAAGCTTTGGCGAATTCTTCAGGATCCGCATCACTTTCTAAAGTCTGCTTGATTTCGACAACATCAGACATTATGATAATTCCCAAGCCGTTCCTCAGCGGCTTAATTGAAATAGCTTTGATGCTGTGCACTTCGATGAGATTGATACTTTCATCTTCTCCCTCAATTTTCAACCAGACCATACTATCACCCAAACTTACGTTTAAGCAGCTCAACTAACTCCTCAATCGTTGGGACCTCGATTCTCCCCTTGAATAGGGGAGTATGATTGTGGCTTTCCCACAGCTTTATATCTGCGATTATGCCTTTATTCTTCTTCTTTCTCTTTTTACTCATGCTATCACCCCTCTCTGATGATTCTAAGAATTGCCATCGCCCATATAACCGCTATTGCAATTATAAACAAAGCTTTAACCCACAATGGCAACCAACCGTCTTGAATAACGCCAAATATCAACGGGATGAACACCAAAGCACTTTCTTCGACGCTCAACCTACCGCTGTAACATAAGAAAGCGAAAAATCCTAACAAGAATATGAACACTATTAAGCTGCTCCCGAATACATCCACGAATCCTTGGAAAAACAAATCCTCGATCATGGTTATATTAAGCCAATCCGCCACCCTTATACACCTCCTTAAAGGGGTTTGCCCCTGATAAATTGTATCCAAGCTAAAGTATAAGCGGCTGTGAGAGGTAGGCCAAATACCAACCTTATCTCGGCAGGAATGCCTGCGTTTGCGAGCAATGCCAAGGGAGCCCCAGCGATGCCAATTCCAAGCTTCAATATCTCAGCTATGAATTTACTCGGATCTTGAAACATACCCATCAGATCGACATCCACTATGGTGAATCCTCCTAAAACCAAGAAAATGTTTATCGTTAGCATGATTATCAGCGATTTTGTCCCTGTACTACCCATCATAACCACCTCTTCAAAACATACATGCCTACGACGAATAGGCCGCAGAATACGGCGGTTATAATATCTGCGAAGCCGATAACAGCCAATATAACCAAAGTAATCAATCCGACAACGCTCGCATTCTGCATAAATCTTGCGGTTCCGAACATCGCCAACCAAACTACTATGGCTGTTATTATTCCTTTTGCCGAGGGGGACAGTTGCTTTGATAAGTTACCAGCAATCCCAGTCAGCCCCCATTGCCAAGTTCCGTTTACAACCGTATATTGCTGAACTGTTTGATTAACCGTGTAGTTTAAACCCTTCGGAATCACGATTATGTATTCAGATTCGGAAGGATAAAGCTCCACAACCTTCTCGCTGTTGTTCACGTTTATCGTGTATTTTATCGTCTTGTTGCCCCAGAATACCGCTCTTCCGTACGAATCGGTGTAAACAGTTGTGCTGTTGCCATACTGATCCGTAATTACAATGGGAACATCTACTAGGGGTTTCAGTCCTTTTACAATCTTAAGCGTTATTGCATGTAAGGGAGGGTAAACTACAACCTGTTTTTGCAACCCACTCGGCAGCTCGGCTACAGTTACGGTTACAACCTTATCACCATACAGATAGACAGTTGCTGAACCATAGTATCTGTCGGTTGTAACATAGATCGAATACCAACCAGTTTGCAAAAATGCAATCACATTGCCTTTTGTGGTGTTAAATGTATAACGCTTACCTGTTGTTTGATCTTCGATGGTACACTGAAATTCGTTGAGGTAAAGTCCAAACGAAGTTCTTGCGAGTATAGTTAGCTTGTATATAGGTGTAAGGGTAAAATCTACTCTGCAATCGCCGCTTACGGTTATCGTTTTACTTTCAGAGGTATAATTGTTCTTGGATGCCGTAATGGTGTATGTTCCATTAGCTATGCTGTCAAAGCGGTAGAAACCGTAATCGTTCGTGTACACCGTATTGTTGTAGGTCTCGTTTGCGATGACCACTTTGACACCAACCAAAGGGTTTCCCAGCGGTTTTTGCTTTACTATACCCCAGACGCCGTAAGCTTCGGAATCGTTTACCAACGTCATGTTAAGCCAATAGATTCCTCCGCTCTTGGGGGTAAATCTCGTATCGTAGGGCTGATATCCTGTTTTATTGGCTTTGACGTAGATCGTTGCACCTACGTAAAGAGCTGGCGATTCGTAGTAGCCATTGAAGTCGGTCGTATCGTTGTAAATGTTGGTGAGCTGATTAAAAGTTACTGTTGCGTTTGAGATGGGATTTCCGTACTGATCTTTCACGTATCCTTTAATAACTACTTGCTCGACGACGCCGAATACATCATAAGCCAATTCGACATTGTCGGATCTCGTTAGGATAATGTAATATGTTCCACCTTTCTCGGGAGCGGGAACGGATTTTACACCGCTTGAACCAGATACGGGATAGGTCGCTATTAAGTTCCCGTTCGAATCGTAGATCTTGAGAAAGTAATCGTAAGAAGCATAGTAGGGATCTATGTTGTAATTTGCTTGCATATTTTCATTGGATAGATAAGATTCCTTATCCAAAGCGACGGAGTGATTTGCCAAGCCGTCGGCGTAGAAGAAATAGTTTGTCGATTCGGTCTGGCCGTCGACGATCAATTCTACTTGATACAATCCGAGATCCCAATCAGTTATGTTCGTAGAAACTTTGCCATAAGTTGTATTGCCTAGATCGATCGTATCGACGACGATTCCAGCGTCGTAATCTCTTATGTTTATTTTGACGCTATTAGCCCAAGGTTTGGCTATATATTTCAGATAAAGGATTGTATCGCTCGTTGGAGTTTTGTAGAGGATTTGATCGTAATCGTGAATTTCTACGAAATCGTAGTCGGCTATGTTGTCTATGTCTATGCCCATGCTGTATCCGGAGTAATATTTACCAGCTCGCACTGTTATTTTGATGCCTTTTATGTAATCTCCACCAGTGTTGTCAACTTGATTTACCAGTGCACCATTCTTGTAGAATAAAATTGAGTCTCCGATCATGGTTATATACCACCAGCCGCCGCCGCTGCTGCTGACCTGCGTATAATATCCGTTATTCAAAGTTATTTTTATATATACTGTAGCAGAAGATGCCATATACCAAGCTTTTCTTATTTCAAAGCTTATCGTTCTAGTATGTAATGAATTATTTGTTAAATATATTTCTTGATAATCATCTACTAATTTATAACTAACACGCAAATATTTGGTAAAACCATCATTCTTTATTTCCTCCGAGTGGGCATAGCTCGGATTGCTTGATACTGCGAAAAAATCATTGCTACCATCGTCGAAATCCTCCAATATTTTGGCATCAGCCAATCCAATCGCACAGATGAATATTAATGCCACAATTATGCTCAGCCATCTCATAATCTATTCCTCCTTTATTATATATGGTTTTGCATAGTAGAATATACTGGCCAATTCGACTATTACTATGCTAACTGGAATTAATCTGACCAAAAAGGCTGCTACATAATCTCCCTTTTCTTCGCACACTTGACTTATGTTGTAACATATATCGTAGATCATTGGCAAAAATTGCACTGTCACGACCAACGTTATAAATAGAGTAAATAAAGCCAAGATTGTAAACTGCCCTTTCTTATCCTTTCTCATAACAATCCTCTCCTTCGAGTTTTGCCTATAATCTGCTCAAATGTCGGAACTTCGATTATACCGCCAGTTTTGAGCGTCTGTTTCCAGAACTTGGCCATTTTAGATGGAACCATCAGATGATGGGCCTTACGACCAGTTAAAAGCTCTGTGAGCGTTACCTCCGTAAGACCAGCGAGCAATCCTATGTATTTCTTCTTTCCTTTCTTTTTGCTTGGCTTGCCCACTACAAACGATGAAGCTCCAAATCCTAAGCTAAAGCCAAGATTTGGTATGGGAATATTGATAATTGGTATTAACGGGATTCCAATGCTTGTAATTGGAACGCTTATCGGTTTAAGACTTGTGATCGGCCTTGCGATCGGTTTTGTTTCGGGGATTATAATGGGTTCGACTTTCACAATTGGTTCCACCAGAGGTTTGGTTTCGATTAATGGCTTAATGCTTGGCTTTATAATTTCGATGGGGGTTGTGAGAGGTTTAACACTAGTTACTAGGCTTGGTGTTGTTACAAATGATGTTTTTAATCCAACAGTTGGTTGAATGCCAACTTCCAAAGGTGTAAATAATTCGGTCTTTGGTTTTGGTCTGATTAACTCCAATTCTACTGGCACGGTTGGAACTGAAAATGTTGGCGGAGCGTAGCTAAAGGTTGGCGGTGTGAACACAGGTGGAACTACCAAAGGCATAGTTGGCGCAAAGCCAACCATTGGCTTGGTCTCAGTTATAGCTCTCTCCAAAGCTTTAACCTCTTTGCTGACATCGACGATTGCAATACTCTTAGCTTCTTTCTCTGCTTTTACGATTTGCTCGATTCTCCTTCCGACTTCGATCGTTTTTCTTCTCGTCGGTCTTGTAATTGGAGCTTCTCCGATTAATCCTCTGACATCTATTACTTTCGGTGGTTTTGTTTCCTCCTTCGGAATAAACTCTTTCGGCGTTCCGATGGCTCTGATAACTGGCTTTTCCGTCATCTCTTGGGATCTGATGGGATGTATTTCACCGATCCTTATTCCGAATCCTTTGACTTCTTCTCCTTTTGCCTTCTTAGCTAAGATCCTAATAGCTTTTTCTCCGAACTCAGAAGTGATCATAGCTCTTTTTCCTAAAAGATTCTTGTAAACTGTTGTAATTCGGATTGGTTCACCTTTCTCAGTTCTCAGTTCCCAACCTAGCCTCTGTCGTATTCTTCCAACTCCTAATCCTTCCCCCTCTTCGAGCTTGAATCCAGTTTCGATGACGGTCGCTGAGATTGGCTTAATCTCTTGAATCTTGCCAAAATCTTTCATTCCGACTATTGCAACTTCTGAGGGTGTTTTTCCTTTCATTATCGTCTTTTGTTTTCCTATTTCGATTACTGTAAATGCTGGCTTAAATTCAGTCAATCTTCTTCTAATCTGCTCGATTGGCGTTTTTACGGGTATTTTTGTTTTTACAGATTCGGGAATTGCTTTGCCAAGCAACCTTCCCCCAGCTTCTGCTATGGCAATTTCAGATGCTACTGTGCCAACGAAAAACGGAGATTCGGTGAATCCAAGCTTAACTCTCTCTGGTATGGATTTTGCCCATTCGATTGAGCCAGTGACTAAGTTTTTGCCAAAATCTGCTGGATTTTTTCTTGCCAAATTGGCCAAGTCTTTCAAGCTCTCAGCGACATTTAAACCTCCTTGGACAAATCCTAACCCAGCCAATTCAGCACCATAGATCAATCGCATTGGGATGCTTCTTTCGATATCTCCCTTCCGCTCGATGGCCACCCTTCTTTTTGCAATTTCTAGCTTAATTCGTTCTAAAGGAGACAATTGTCTTTTAACTGGTTTCGGATGTATTTTTGTCAAGGAAGGGATATGTACCTTGTAAACCTCCGCTTTGACACCGTATCGTTCCGATACTATTTGAGCGGCTTTTTCAGGTGGAACTCCCTGAGCAACTAGTTTTCTCAATTCTCTGTTTATTTCAGTTTGATTTGGTTTATGGGTTGTTTGAGGAGGAGAATGAGTAGGTCTCTGCGAACCATAAATTTCTGGGAATTTCCTACGCAGGAATTCATGATAAGCTTCTTCGTTTGGGAAATATCCGTAGGGAGTGTAAATTCCTGTTTTCACTAGCATTCACCTCTTGCAAGGGATGTATCTCTTTTCCATCCAATCAGACGCTTTTTCGTAAATTCTGCTGACCTGCAACCACTTCCTTTTCGTTGAAGCTGAGAATTTGGGGTTTTTGGCACCAGCTTTTGCTCTGTTTGCCGCATATTGGGTTGCTCTTAAAATTATCAGCTTTCTCTCACAGCTGGCATTTTTGAATAATTGCTTGAGCTTCCTAGCGGCTTGCCTCGCACCGCTAACTGATTCGAAAGTTACAATTTTTGCGAGATCCTTATGTCTCGGAGGCTTGAATAATCCTCCTCCTTTTCTACTCCTTTTCTTTTTCCTTCCTCCTTTCCCTCCTCTTCTAGCCAAAACACCTCACCTCCTTACCAATTAAGTGTGAAATACGACATACCGAGTAGCACTATTATCAGAACGAAGACTAAAGCTCCAATCTTCTTGAAGATCATATCATCTATTCTCATTGGAGTTGCTTGGGCGATTACAGCAAGTATTAATAATGCGATACCAACCCCAAGTATTAACGGTAATAAGACATTGCTTGAGTAGGTTATAGCTTCAGAGGACGTAATTATGAAAGTATGAGTAGACCAATCCGACCAATTGAAGATTATAGTTCCAGAAGTATCACTCTTTCTCAGCTTAGCTAAATTACCATCCACCAAGATCTTGTAGAGAGTATCTGGATATAATCCCCCAATTGTGAACATTACACTCTCTCCTTCTGGTGCATCCGCTGTGAATGAAATCCTTGAGGAGGAGTATTCGTTCAAGGTAACATTGACATCGCAGTTAGCCGAAACATAGGCTGGAACCTTTACGAATTCTTTGCTACCAATCTTGATGTCCTTGAGCAACAGCACATTAGCTTGGTCTGGATGGTACTGTAACGTAGCACCGAGCCACATGGCGTTCTCAACGGTTTGAATTGGAAGCTCTGAGAATTCACCTAATTCAGTCACTACAACTATTTTATTTGCAAATCTGTCAATAGAGAATGTACAATTCTCGTATAGGTTCTTCGTGTCAACCATGTGTGTGTAATAGAATGTAGGAACATACCATGTATAAACACCAGAGTCGTCAATTCTCACAATCCTAAATCCAGGATCAGCACAAGTTCCCAAGCCATTTACAACTTTACCATAGCTGAGAGTAAATACCCAAAGCGTTCCATTTATAAATTCACTGTCTGGTTCTGTGTTGTGTTCGTGTCCTTGTAACACTATCAAAACATTGCTGTTGTTCACATAATTTATTATAAGATCTCTCTGTGTTATGTTTGCCCAAGATGTACCAAGCCCTACATTTGGCAAGATTGCAGGAACATGCATCGCAACAATTATCTTCCTACCTTGGGATGTGGCTTCCTCAAGTTCTGATTTGAACCACACTAGCTGAGAATTATACATCGCCGCTGTGGTGCTGGTTGTACCTGTGTTGTTCTCATCGGTCCAGATAGCTATTAAACGGTAATTTCCAAAATCGACGCTGTAGTATCTGTCTGGATCGCCCATGAACTTTACCCACTTCCAATAGTAATCTTGGTTAAATTCCCAGTGACCTTTCGGATGCCCTTCATGGTTGCCAGTTACGTAGAATACGGGTATTCCATGCGCATTCAAGTAATCGATCCATGTTAGATATTCGAGTGGTTCTTGATAGCTGTCTCCCAAGTCTCCTGTGTCAATTACAATGTCTGGTTTGATGTTTATTATTTGATCAGCAATATAAAACGCATTGATGAGATTGGTGTCGTTTTCGTATCTTCTCGGATCGAGCTTATCGTAGAAGTGCATATCGCTTACGTGGATAATTACCAAATCCTCAAGCTCTTTTGGCTCGTAAATCCAAACCTTGCCTTTGGTGTAAAAGTGATACCCTGTATCAGTGTGGTCACATTCGACTGTTAAGTTGTATATATCAACATCGAGAGTTGGAATAGTCGTTACGATTTCCCACCAACCAGATGTAGTGTTGTAGCTTGCAGATATAACTGTTAGTGTTTGATCTTCCAATTTTACAGACCAATTGGTCACGTTGGTCGTGATCCAATTGCCACCAATGTTTACCTTGGCTTGCAAAGTGACGGTCTTGGGCAGATCGTCAACTAATATCACCAAAGGCACTTGATAGCTACCATATCTCAACATTAGCGCTGTATACTTCCTGAACTCAAAGTCATCTAAATATGCGATCATACCACTTTCAGAATTGATTTGACTCACTCTTATCCTTGCCTTAGCGGCATCAGTAGGTGACCTGACCAAGAACATAATTTTAACCCATTCATGGCGTGGGTTGTCCAAAGGTATGTCCACACTTCTGCCCAAATACGCTCCAGTGGCGTTGTACCATAGTACTGTAGCATACCTTGTGTCACCTTTACTGTACGAATATACCCAAAACGATACTTCATACAAGGTGTCATTCTCCACATTGAAATAAGGCGATGTTGCAATAGCCGTGTATGTCGTACTAACGTAACCAGTACTATCTAACTTAGCTGAGTAGTTACCACTATGAACGATCTCCGATGACTTGCTTGCACCATCACCAAAGAACCAATTCGTTCCATCCTCCACGCTTGCATCAAGGCATAAGTTTGGTGCATCATCAGATCCAAAACCATGAAATACTGACCAATTTGGCTTCGGATATATTTCTTTCATCTGAGTGTAGTTGATGTCTACCAATTCAGTAGCATTCACTGTTCCTATCACCAATATCATTCCCAAGATGATCAGACTCAACCGGAAGAGTTTTGATGAAATGATCATGATCAATCACCTCTTTTCGATCAAGTTTAACTTTTCAAGCAATTTAACAATTAAAAAATATAATTTAAAGCAAATCATTTTTCACCACCTTAGAATCATAGGTGTGCTCTTTCTTCCTTTACTTCTTCTAACAATTGTCTTCTTCCCTTTTCTTCTTCCACTATTCCTCTTCGCTTTATTCTTCCCCTTCTTCTTGGATTTACCCTTCTTAGGTCTATATTCCTCTGGAAAACCTGTAGCCTCTAAGAAATTGCTAAAACCTTTCGAAACCAAGCTTTTTACCATCTGTATTTTCTTCTCTCGCTCTTTCTGCCTCTTCTTATGCCTCACATAGCTCTCAGCTTCCAAAAGCGAGATTTCTACACCCGCTTTCTTAGCTTTACTAACGATCTTTCTAGCTTCCTCCTTGATCTCTGCTTCTTCAAGCAGCTCTTCAACTCGTCTCACTCTTCTTTTCTCTTCCTTTGCTATCCCTCTTCCAATAGTGAAAAACCGCTTTATCTTCTCGGTTTTCTTCGGTCTGCTAACTCCCTGGATTTCTACCTCTTCTCTCTTTCTCCTAACCTTTTCCTTAAGCTTGCTTAAGAGCGACATAGCTATCTTTCATCTTTGGCTTTCTTTCTTCTGTCTAATGCTCTAGAAAGGAACTCTCTCTCCCTTCTGGTCAATCTCTGCCCTTTCCTTATCTTAGCCATCACAGTTTTCCAACTCACTCTTCTTTTTCCACTTCTTCCTCTTCTTCCTTTCCTTCTTCCTTTCCTTCCCCTTCTTGCCAAATTATCACCTCCTCGCTAACAACCAACGAATAGTAGGACTGTAACCGCACACCAAATTATCAAACTTTTCCAAGCTCTCCCAACGGCTTTTTTCACATCATCGGGATAATCCTCTGTCGGATGAAGGAAAACATCAACATCATCGAGCTTATACTTCTCACAAGCTCTCTGAAAGTGCATGAAATCTCTAGCTAGGAAGATACCATTTAATACCCACAAAAATATAATAAACAACGAATAAATTACTAAGTATTCTGTTGGAACTCGAATGGTTAAGATGTCGTAGAAGCTGATGATGAATCACCTCCTTTCTTTTCTAGAAATATATTTATAAAATCTTCATAATAAGGATCAGGGACTATAATTGGGAAATCAAAGACATCATTAGTTAAACGAATCCAAATCATAGGAATGTCCACAATCGAATCACCATAAATCTTCCTGACTTGTCTTGGAATTGTTAAACGATAAGTGTATCGAGCATTACTAACGGCATGACTAACAGCAATTCTTTCGAATTTTATTTCCTTACCGTTCTTGATAATATAATATTCTTTTATAATATTTTGAACAATTTCTTCCTTTTCCCCCTTTTCGGACTTATCTAATGATTCTTTAACTTTCAGTAATTTCTCATACGTTGCTTTTCTTTTCATGTCCTTATACTTTTGATAAACCTCATCAGGAATCCATCTATCGAATGTTTCATCTTTTACAGTCTTTACAATCTCCTTAAAACTTGGAAGTAGCTTTCTCTTATATATCCTGATTTTAGATTTAATATCGTTAATAATTTGAACGTGAAGCCTCAATTGTATATCTTTTACAATCTTTCTCATTATGTTGTCTGAGGGAGCCGTAAAAACAACACATGCGCATACTTCTCTTATAACATCATAGAAGTCTGCAAATTCGACCTTTTCTTTCTCCCACCACCTTAATTTCCCAAGCCATAACCCAGCATCATCTAATATTATCATCTTAACTCTTTCACCACGTTCGTGCTTTTCAAGTATGAAATCTATAGCTTCTTTAGGGCTAAAAAAGAGGTGTTTTAAGACTGTATCCCAATCATTGTATATCTTAAATGCAGATATAAGCGCATATACGCTTTTACCAGCTCCCTTATCCCCATATATTAATGCATCTACATATCCATCGATTTCATACGCTTTTTCAGCTAGTTTAGCAATAAGAGTCATTATCTATCACCCAACATACTCCAGACATCCTCTTCAGGAACATGAAACCTCACGATCAAACCAGCCTCAATACAATCTAGCACCAAGTCAGATTCGATCTGGCACAATCTCTTAACAATCTCAGCTTCAGCATCGATCTGGAAGTTGCTAGATGCTAGAATCGCATGTACATACAATTCCTTCAGCTCATTTTCGTCGATTTCAGTGCTAAGCTCAAGAATTCCACGTTCTTCTAGTCTTTTGCAGATTTCTACCATTTGGAATAATACTTTGGCTTTCACTTCAACTGACGATGTGAATGTGAAAATCCTATCTAACTGCTCAATCTTCTCACCGTAAATTTCCAAAGTTGTTTTTTCAGTCTGATTCTGCGCTTGCATCTACACCACCAATACAAAATACATGAACATCAGCAACAAACAGAATCCAAGCCAAATCGCAACGGCGAGCTCGTTTCTCGTCATAGTATCTTCTGCAGAATATTCAAAATCTGTTGTACATAGTACAGGTTGTAGCTACACAGTATTACAGCTATTAGAGCCATCGCTAAGGTAACTATGATCATGAATTTCATGTCTGAAAATAGCTTTTGAGTTCCAATGGTCGCTCCTATGAACATGCTCTCGCTTAGCATCTGTCCTAAGGTAAAATCGTCCAAGCTGATAACTTCGCCATTAGTTCCAATTGCGTAGCTCTTAAGCTCATCGAAAGTAATCGTCTTTGGCACTCCTTCGACGACTACGAAAACCGGTATCTTTCTCTTCCTGAAAATGCTTTGCCTTTCGTAGATGTAGATATCAGCATCTTTCTCGACTTTCACCCTTTTATCGGCGATTTCTATGTCCTTAACAACGCCATTCATAGCATCTACTTCGAGGTAGTCGTCGATGATGTCCACAAACTTCTGAGTGTTGAGAATATCAAAGCCATATTCTTCGCAGAAATCGACGTAGGCCTTATACAAATCTTCGATTTTGACGCTTTCGCCTTTCGCTGGCACAACGCAAGATTGTAAAAACAGCATTAAGCTGTTTCTCCCACTGTTTCTTCTCAAGTAAGCTCTATCTCCGTTCAATATTATGTCGTCCTTGAGCTTCAGCCCTTTCTCAAATCTGACGGTTCTATCCCGCCCGAAAACCAACAGCATAACTTTCTCGGCGTTAATCTTCATAATCTCACCTCTTCTTCTTCAAAAAGCCTTGTAAATGCTTAGAAATCGAACTTATGATGTCGTCCTCCTTCTGCTCCTCTGGATACATGAAAGCTCTGACGCTCCAAACTGATTGAGCGATAAGCATTGCATAGTTGCCCATTCCGAGCGTTGCGATTGCGTAAGCACCAGCAAGGTCGATCACCATCTTCGCTGAATTGTGAAAGCCTTTCGTCTTGAGCATATTAGCAAAAAGCGTTAGCCTGCGGATGAAATTACAACCCTGCTTAGATAAAACTGCCCTCGTAACATCTGAAGTTATGAGAGGAGATTGAGGCTCACTCAAAGTCTTTTGGAACTGAATCCAATTGTAAACCATCTGCTGATGCTGAGCTTGAGAATATCTTTCATCAGCCATGTACTAATCCCCCAAACCTTTCTCTTCTTCCTCCTCCCAGCTGAGCTACACCGCCGAATATCAAAGCTATTGGAATAACCCAATTCAACGGTGGAGATAGCAGAACAGTTGTAGTATTGACAATTTGCGTCGAATTGTTCACCGTAGCAACGAAATAATTCGTTACTGTTATGTTCTCCGCAAGCACTATTACGCCAAGAAGAATGAACAAGATCGTGCTCAGTACTCTGTAGGCGTAGTATTTCATGCCAAATATCGCAAATATTATTGTTATGATTATTGAAATAATAAAAATTGTGAGGTCCATGCTAATCAACGCCTGCCAAGGAACATCAGTAGTATTACTACCACCACGATCGTCGGAATAATTCCGACGATCATGGCCGTTGTGCCCGACAGATTTGGCGATATTTGATTAACAGTGTCTATGACGATCGGAAGTGCCACGCCAACGCCGAGAATTGCCAAAAGAATGACACCTATGACCCAATCAATTAGGTTCCCTTGTCCCCTCGTATCTTTTATGAATGCAACATAGTTCTCCCAGCTTGGCTGCAATCCTCGCTCAGAAAGCCATGCCAAGAACTCCTTCTTCCTTTCTTCGATCATTTCTTTTGTGATGCCGAATTTCTTGGCCAACTTTAAAGCGAGCTTAGCCCTCACGCTCTTCAACACCTTGATCTCACCCCCTTGCAAAAACCAACCAATATATTGGCGTAAACAATGTAAAAGAATAAATAATAAGACGATCGTAATAAATGTTAGAACTATCAGAACAATTCGAATGTTGTTTGGAGTTTAAATCTGAAAGGCCCATGGTTAGGTATATGGAGCTGTTTGGATATGATGTAAGAAAGGTTTGTAGAATGGGAAATGGTCAAGGAATAACGTTGCCTAAAAGTTGGATAACCGCTCCAGCCTACCAATTGCGATTATTCAAAGCTACCGATCTTGAAGCTGAAATGGTTGATGGTGGTATTTTAATTAAAGCTAAAAGTTTTGTAGAATTAATTTCGAGAGTTAAAAAATTGGGAGATGAGATAATTGTCTTGGTTCCAGTTAAATAACCCTATGCCCCAACATTTGCATTGCTCAACCCTCCAGAGGAAACTTATCAACAACTTGGGTATACCACTCATCAGCTTGCTTAGTCTTTGCCAAGTAATGTCTTGAACCGACTGTTACACTTGCTCTGCCTTGAATGAAATCAGCAACAGATTCTGGAACGCCTTTGAAAATCAAGAAATTATAATTCCAACTTCTGATCGTTATCGCTGAAACTCTCTTGTAAATAATATTCTCTTCAAAATAGTCATATCCTTGTGTTATTTTTCTCAATTTGATGCTTGATGGACAATAAAGCCAATAAGCTTTCTTCTTTCCTCTTGAAACAGAGAAAACAGGATATCTTATCACTTTTTCATTTACTTGAACAACATTTTGAGGATCGAAAGCTTTCAAGGCTCTCCAGAGATGTTTAAGTCTAAGTCCGCTGTAAACTAATAACAGGAATACCAATTCAAGCTCTTCGTCGTTTTGTTTTCTGATGTGAGAATAATAAGCTTCTTTTAGCTCATCATCACTAATGAAGATTTCTCTCGAGCCATATTTCTTTATTGGTGTCTTCTTTCGCCACTTGTCAAGATCATAGCCATTTATATCCGTGATTCCTCTATCCTCCAAGTAGTTGAAGAAATTTCTAAGACCCTTAGCGAATTTGTCACCCTTTACCTTTAGAACCAATTCCTCAAGCTCATCTGGATGCATTACATGAGATAAGTTCTTATCAAGCGCTGATATGTAATCATCCACAGTCTCTTCTGAGATTTCTCCTTTTTTCACTCTCTTTCGCATATACTCTATGAATTTCTTCTTATGTTTGGTGTAGAGGTCTTTCAACGATACCCTTACGAGGCGAAGGTCCCCGGTTCGAATCCGGGCGAGCCCACTCTTACTATTCTTCAAATTTGAATCGTATAATGCTATTAACTCAATAATCTTTGGTTCTAAGAGATCTGCTATGGATTTTCCAGTAGACTGGCTTATTTCCTTCAATCTCTCGTATAGCTGCTTATCAATTCTTAATGTAAAATCGATCCTACCTGAAGGTCGCCTTCCCACATTAATTCTCGGGGGAGAATAAAAATTATCTCTTTCCATTTGTCATGACCTCCTTGAGCCATGACTTAAATTCTAACTCATTCATTAAAATAGTGTTATTAAGATTGATTAATGAATAGGTATCTCTTGCATTGCCATTGCCGCATCTCTTTATCCTGTATCTTTTATCAGGATTGACCTTAAAAATCCTGAACCACTTTTCACTGTATTCTCCTATCTCCACTATGTAGTACAACGGAATGCCAGACAACTTGGATAATTCCTGTAATGTTATAAGTTGGAACGCATTCACAGGTATGGCCTTATCAAAATCCTCCTTTCGGAACTTATATTCGATTAAGGCCCTAATTTCTCCGTTAAGAACAACAACCTTATCCAAATCCGTCATCCCTATCCTATAACCACTGAATACCTTCTTACACAGAGATGAAAACCATAAACTCCTCTTCTCCTCCTCCAGTACGTTTATAACATGCTTTACGGCCATCACCGTCATCTCATCCTCAGTCTTCCTAAGCAGGTTGTATAACCGTTCCAATAACTTGTCAATAATAAAAGAAATATAATCATGATATTTTAATAAATCACACCTTCTCATGTTTGTTCCTCCTTGCGGATCCAAACGGTTCTACATTCATCGCAGAACTCGTAAATCACATTTCCTAGCTGTATTACAGTTCTTTCATGATTGCATTCTGGTTTCCCAGCCTTAACCTTATATTCGGGATTGATAACTAGCTTATACATCAGAATCCCCCACTATAGATTTGAAATAATTTCTTTAATTTTATCTATCTTTTTAGATAATTCTTTGTTTATGTCATCTAAATCTATAGATAAACAGATTGTCGTTTCCCCATTTTCAGATATAGTAATTCTTATAACTCTAATACCTTCTTTCTTGTGCTTAGTAAGTATTGTAAGCTCAACAGATTCAAAATCCCTATCTAAGCAATCCTGAAAATCTTTCAGAGCTTCGAGTATGTTCGTGTAGCTCTTGTCAACCACTGCACCCTCAAGTTCGTCTATTCCAGAGAAATATCTTTCTTCGTCATATGCATACTCAAATGCAATTAGCATTATGCTTATTTCCTCATTTCCGAAACAAACCCACTTCTTAGCCATCAGAATCGACCTCCTTAAAAATAGAAAATTAATCTAGGAATTCGAATTCATCATCGA
>CAYYWO010000012.1:0-23090 GCA_964474885.1 Hadarchaeota archaeon (SeqCode) | reverse complement strand
ATCCACGTACGTGTCAACTGCAGGATGGATCTCGAGTCTCGTCGAGGCACGGACTGCCGGGAGGAGAACTAAGAGAAGAATCGGTACCCACCAGCGCACCCTCATCAGATTGATTCTATTCGGATCAATAATTCTAATGAGAAGACCCATCGCCCTACTCCTTATTTTCACGCTGTTCTGTCCGATCATGGCATATGAGGAGCCATATGGAGGATCCACACCCTCTGGGACTCCCCCTCCTCCATCTTCCTCCCCTTGGGGGCAGGAAAGTACTAGCTTCCCCCAGTCCTCAGACAACTGGACCATCCCATCTGAGGAGAATGAGGTACCACCCGAGTCCCCTTACGTCCTTTTCACGGCCGAACCTGCCCATCTGAAGCTCTTCATGCGTGTGGACACTGCGGACTTTTACACCGGTACCCAGTGGCTGAAAACGACTGAGGCGAGCACAATTCTACCCATTCCGGAGGAAAACTACCCAACTGTAACAGTCGAGCTCAAGGGAGGGGGAGAGGTCTCCCTGCCCGCACCTTCCTACTCGTCAAAGGTCTTCAATCTGGCTACTTCCCCGCGGGTGGAGACAAAACTCCTCAGGGATGACTTTGCGGGGAGCTACAAATTGCAGTTAGAGGGGGAGACAACGGTTAAATATCAGGTAAGCTTCCATCCCCCGCCCTCTCCCTCGGAACTCCAGCAGGTGACCTGGACGGATCTCGAGGCACTGACCCCGGCCGAAATAAGAGAGAAGTGTCTGCAACTACCCGAATCCCTGCCCCAAGAAGTGAGAGAGGTAGCGGAGAACTTGAGAGAGGAAGGTCTGAACCCCTACCAGCAGATACTCAAGGTCATCGAGTATCTGAAGACCGGTTTCACCTATGGTCCCATGCAGGAAAAAATAAGCAGAGATGCCGCTTGGACGTATCTCCGAACCAGACAGGGACACTGCTTCCACGCGAACACAACTCTAGCCGTTCTCCTCAGATGCCTAGGCATCCCGGCGAGGGTCGTCTTCGGTTATGTACCCAAGGATGTCTCGGGAGGGAAGCTCCTCTACAAGCCCCCCGGGCATGTCCAGGTCGAGGCTTACCTCCCCCCATACGGCTGGGTTTATTTCGATGCTACCCCACCGGGTGGACCGAGCTACCAGCTAGACTATCCAGCCGAGAGCTCGGGCCCTGAGCCAGCTCCACCAAAGACCGAGATCCAGCTAACTTTCAAGTGCCCCGAAAGAGCCAGGAGGGGGCAGGAAGTGCGCTTCTTGGTCCACCTTACTCAGGAAGGTCACCCGCTCCAGGACTTGGTGACCATCGCGGACTCACCTTGGAGGATTCTGGCGCGCGTGCAAACTATGGATGAGCCCGTCATGGTTTCCCATGTTTTCCCCAGGACGGAGAACGTAGGAGTCCACTACCTCATCGCGAGAGCTGAAGAGTTCGAAGCCGATAACACTCAGCTGATAATCGTTGAGGCACCCACCAGCCTCTCCCTGTACCTGAAATCCACCCAGGTCGCCAGAGGGGAAGAACTGCACTTTAGTGGGAGGCTCGTGGACGACTTTGGGGAAGGGGTTGGGGGACAAACGGTGGAGATCCTCCTAGATGGAGAAGTCCTTACGAAGGTCGAGACGGACACAAACGGGAATTTCAGAGGTTCTCTGTCTACAGAGAATCTTTCCTTAGGGATCCACAGCCTCCAAGCCACCTTTGAGCCCCCCGTGGAGGGCTACTTACCCTCAAATTCAGCCAACCATAATTTTGTGGTGATGCCAGAGAAGGAGGAAGACAGGCCCTGGCTCATGCTGGCAGGGTTGGGGACGGTTGGAGTGGCGCTTACCCTCTTCATCCTCCGGAGGAAGAAGCACCTAAAGGCGGAGGGCCCCTCGGCCGTCCTCAGGCAGACGCTCAGAGAGTTCGCTTCTGCGAAGAAGTACAGGGACGGCATAATAGCGGCATATCACCAGTTCATCGGGAATTTGATCGGCTCGGGGCTGTATGAAGTGAAGACCGATCAGACGGCGAGAGAGCTGGCGGAGGAGCTGGCCAGGAGGTTCAAGAAGTTCCCCAAGGCGGAGTTCATGAAGTTCGTCGAAGTATACGAGCGAGCCATGTTCGGAAAGAGGGAACTAAAAGAGGAGGAGTTCAACAGAGGAGCAGAGAGCATCTGCAGGACGCTGGACAAGATGCCTTGGAGCTGAGTTGAGGGTAGCAGCTCTCCTCCTGATCGCCCTGCTGGCTTTCGTCTGGTACACCACTCAGGCGGGTCCATTCTCCTATCCCTCTGTTTATGGGCCCTTTGACGAAGGCTGGAAGGGATGCTCGGAATTCTACCGGATGCTGCAGTCCTGCTATCAAGCAAAGATGCTGACCACTGGATACTCCATGCTCGAGCAGTACAAGGGCTCCGTCCTCATAATCCTAGGACCAACTGAACCTTTCAGCGACTCTGACAGGGAGAAGTTAGTGCAGTTCATTCAGGATGGTGGGATCCTGATTCTCATAGGAGACAACGATGGCACCGCCAAAACACTTGACTTTGGGGTGTGCGTGAGCGGCACACCAATAAGGGATCCGGGGAGTTATGAGGTGAACCCCTCCTTCGCCGTGCTGAGGGATCTGCGCGGGGAGATCTTCTCGGAGGTAGACTGCATCCTCACGAACTACCCCTCTTGCCTGAGGTGGGGTATTTCCGCAGAGCTGGGGATGCCCCACATAGAGCAGGCAGCCTACACGACAGAGAAGGCTTTCGTCGATAGTAACCTCAACTGTGAGAGGGATCCCTGGGAGACCCAAGGTTCTCTAGCGATCATCGGAGTTTTCTCCTTCACCAAAGCGCAGGGAAAACTCGTTCTAGTAGCGGACCCGGGTATCTTTATCAACGACATGTTCCAGTACAATCTCCCCTTCATCCGCAGCCTCTTGAACTGGGCTACCAGGCGGGAAAATCAGGGGATGTTCTTCACCGGAAGATCTGTGCTCCTGGATCTCTCACACTCAGGCTACGAGCCGGAGGGATGGCTGAAGGGTGCATGGATCATGGATGCACCCCAATTCTACCTCTTCTGCGCCCTCCTCGGGGGGATGGCCTTGATCCCGGGGCTAAGGGGGAGGGAAGAGAAGTTGCCAAAGCCTCTTGGGAGGCTGATCAGCAACATGCAACGATACGAGAGGCACCTGCAGAGCAAGACGAGGAGCGACTTCTCCGAACCCCTCTCAGTCTGCTACAGAAGGTTCCTGCGCAGGTGCGCCAGGCTGCTGGGAGTCGAGGTCTCCGCCAAGCAAGTGCTGAGCGAGCTCAACCGCCGGGCACCCCAGCTCGCGAGGAGGATAGTCAGGGTCCTTGCCAAGTGCGAACTAGTGAACCAAGGCATCCTGCGGGTTGAGACCGAGGAGGCGTGCGCGCTGATCAGACACCTGAAAACCCTGGAGAGAGAAATCGAAGAATGGTCGCGCAAGTGAGGAGGCTCTGGGAGAGGCTGAAGCAGGAGATGTCCAAGGTGGTGGTAGGGAAGTTAGACGTGATCGAGAAGATCTTCATCTGCCTGATGTCTGAGGGGCACGCTCTGCTGGAGGGTGTGCCTGGGATCGCGAAAACGCACATAGCCAAGAACTTCAGTGCCGCTCTAGGTTGCAAGTTCAAACGCATCCAGTTCACCCCGGATCTGCTGCCCATGGACATCATAGGATCCAACATCTACATCCAGCGGACGGGGGAGTTCGTCTTCCGGGAGGGGCCGATCTTTGCAAATGTGATCCTGGCGGATGAGATAAACAGGTCACCCCCGAAAACCCAGTCTGCCCTGCTCGAGTGCATGCAGGAGAGGCAGGTGACGGTGGAGGGGAAGACCTACAGGCTCCCCTCGCCCTTCCTCGTCCTCGCCACCCAGAACCCCGTGGAGCTTGAAGGGACGTACCCGCTCCCTGAGGCCCAAGTAGACAGGTTCCTGATGAAGATCCACGTCGGGTACCCGAGCAGGGAGGAAGAGCTAGAGATCCTGAAGATGAAGGAAGGACGTGAGGAAAGGGTGAGGAGCGTCACCTCCGCCTCCGAGATAGTCCGGCTCTCTAGGGAGATCTCCTCCAAGGTCTACCTGGATCCATCCATCAGGGAGTACATCGCAGAGCTCGTGCTGAAAACTAGGCAGAGTCCCGACCTCCTGCTGGGAGCCAGCCCCAGGGCCTCCATAGCCCTCATGAACACCGCCCGGGTGAAGGCCGCACTCGAGGGCAGGGACTTCGTCATACCGGACGACGTCAAGAGCGTCCTCTTCCCCGTGCTGAACCACAGACTCATTCTCAAGCCCGAGACCGAGCTGGAAGGGAAGACTGTGGCGGATGTGATCCGGTCCATTGAGGCCTCCGTGGAGGTACCTCGGATCAAGGAATGAGACCAGCCCGAGGGTTTTATGGCATCCTGGGTTTCGGACTGGCCTACATCCTCGCAAGCTTCATCCTGAACAAACCTGGCTTCTTCTTCGCCGCGCTCATCCTCTGGCTGGGGCTGATCCCCCCTCTTTTCGACCTCAGTCTCAAGCGTGCCCTCGTGAAGCGCACCGTCAGGAGAAGCTTCGAGAGGAAAAAGCTATTCGCTGACGTACCACTCAGGGGGGAGCTGAGAGTCAGGGGCCTCTTCTACCCAGATGTCTTCCAGATCCAAGATACCTTCTCCCCCGAGCTAAGACCGAGCCAGTTTCTCCTGCCAGGCTGGTACAGGAAATCCTACCAGCTCCGCGTAAGAAGGGGGAAGTACGAGGTAGGACTGTGCGCAAGGCTCCGGGACAGACTGGGCCTTTTCTCCGATGAGGTGGAGATCCAGGACCCCCAAGAACTCACGATCCACCCCAGCTACGAGGACATACGGAAGCTCGAGCTGAGGAAAAGCAGGCAGCTGGGAAAGCTCTACGGGCCCCACGTCACCAGGCAGTCAGGTTTGGGAGGGGACTTCCGATCCATCCGCGAGTACCAGCCCACGGACGAGTTCAGGAAGATCTCTTGGAAGCACCTAGCCAGGTACGGGAGGCTGATGACCAAGCAGTACGAGGCCGAGAAAAACATAACTCTCCTACTTTGCCTAGATTCCAGCTGGACCATGAGTGGAGGGAGGGAGCCTGTGACGAAACTCGAGTACTCGGTCAGGGCATGCATGCTCCTAGCCAAGCTGGCCGAGGAAAGAGGAGATAACTATGGCCTAGTGGTCTTCTCGGATGAGGTCCACTACTTCCTGAAGCCAGGTAGGGGGAGATCCCAGTTCTACCGCATGCTGGACATCCTAGCCGAGGTGGAGCCGGCAGGTGAGAAATCCCTCTCGGGGCTTGCGGACTTCATCAGGCGCTCCAGCAGAAGATCGTGCCTCGTGATCCTCCTTTCGGACCTCGAGACCGATGTGGAAGAGCTGAAAGAGGCGGTCAAGGAGCTGAGAGCAGGCGGTCACAACATCTTGATCATATGCCCCTTCACGCCTAGGTTCGAGCTCGAATCTAGAGAGGAGCCCCTATCCACCCTCCAGGACTCCCTGCTGGACCAGCTGGAGCTCGATCACAGGAGGATGGATGCCGAGCTGAACAAGCTAGGGGTGGACTGCATCAGGGTGGGGCCTCAGGAGTTCCTGCCCAAGGCGATGAAGGCTGTCTTGGACAAGAAGAGGCTGGGGCTCGCGGCAACATGAGGCCGAACGAGTACCATGTGCTGGCTCTGGGCCTCTGCTTCTGGATCGTGCACAACTTTTACAACTGGCTGCCCCCTTACCTGCCCATCCCCGCGGACTTCTACACCTTCGGTCTCGTCGGCACAATCCTAGTCTCTCCTTTCCTCTGGTGGCTCTGGATGAGAAAGTGGAGGGTGGATCCGCTGCTGAAAGCCGTTATCCTCCCGACCCTCTGGTTCTGTTCCGCCCTGATCCCTTACTGGCTACGGGATCACCTGACAGGTCTAACCAAGGACCAGCTCTCTGTGATCTTCTTCCTTATCCTAGCTGAAGGAGTCTGGAGACCCAGCCACTGCTGGTTCACCCTAGTCCTCGTCACGGGCCTCTGGGCTTGGCTCATGCCTGGCTGGGGGCAGCTGGAGGGCGAGCTGGTCTGGCAATTCTTCACGTGGCTCCTCCTCCCTTTCTTCCTGTACTTCTGGGTGATCAGGACCTCGAGGGAGGAATCAAAGCTCATTTTAGAGGTGAAGGGGAGGCTCAGCCCCTGGGCGGTCAAGCCCATCAGGATGCTGAACTTGGCACTCTATCTGGCCATTTTTTACCTGGCAGTGGATCTGACCCTGCATCAGACCGTACTCAAGCACCTATCCCCCTCTCCCTACCTGCTTCAGAGTGCGGAGCTCAGCTCCATCTTCGGCTGGCTGGCGATGGCCGCCCTGACCTTCGCCCTCTTCCTCATCCCGCCGCTGCTCTTCGCCTAACTACTTTTATAAATAATAAAGAGAACCTCACAAGGCGGCAAAATTCTTCGTCCTGAGCACCGAGCCTATGTTTTACTGAGTTCCTCAAGCCTCTTCTTGATCTGATCCAAGTGCTGCTGCTTGACTCTCGAGCATCTCTACTTCCTGTTCTCGAAATTTGGAGGAGCTCCTACACCTGTTGGAGTCCCCGCTCCGGTTGGATACAGGAGCGAGTAGACTGCGCTCGGCATCGCCGTGGTTGGTGATGCATATGTGCTGCTAAGGTGGCAAGAGGGTCAAAGATTGTCCATGGTACAGCTGTTGGAGCGTATAGGTCATATAGGTAAGGTGTCCATGAGACTCCCATAAAAGGTGCTGGACCGTACATCCCAGTCCACCACCATCTAGGCAACCACAGGAACCATCTGCATCCCCACCAGTACGGATACCCATACATTCCTATCCATCCAGGGGCTCATTCCAAAAGGCATCATCTCACCTCCCTTTTGAGTTCTTCAAGCCTTTTCCTGATCAGCTCTAGCTGCTGCTCTAACATTCTCGCCTGGGCTTCCAGCATCCGGATTTCTTGGTCTTTGGACACCTGCGTTTGAGGAAAACCAATAGGGGCTTGGAACACGGATGGGGTTGGCTGCATTTGCGGTGCTGAAGAGACACTCTTCGGCCTGAAGTTCGGGCACACGGGAGTGTTTGGATCTACAGGAATACCGTACAATGTGCAGAATCCATCTCTGTAGTTGGCGCAATTCTCGTGAGAAAGAACTAGAGCCTGGGGTGCTTGCGTTGAGTAAGGCTGTGGCATCCGCCCGGCCTGCAAGGGGAGTTGTGCAACCGGCATTCCTGCTGGAGTCCACATCCCCCATGAAAACCTCATCCATCCCGGCATGCCTGTAAGGTAGTATATGTTCCTTCTTCCCCTTCTACCTGCTTGACCGTAAGCCATCCCTATTACCCTCCATTTTTAGAATATGCACATAATACATATAAGCTGCGTTAATTGTCAAAATCTTCAGATTGGCGCACTGGTAACTGTTCATGAACGATGGATAAGGTCGGATTTCCGGTTTAATCATGAAATGTGTGGCCGGCTAAACAAGCTATTTAATAGGTGCATCGGCTGTGGGATATGTCAAAGAAGTGTCCGGTGAACGCGATATCAATGGAAAGCGGTAAGGCAGAGATAAACATAGACAAGTGTATCCGCTGTGGTGTTTGCCACGAAGTTTGTCCGCAACAGGCAGTTAGGCATGACAGCGAGAGAATACCTGAAATTGTAAATCCAATGTCGAAAAGATAAAGAAACTCATGGAAGCTTGCGCAAGGTACCTCGGTAATCCCGAAGAAGAAATGTTTGGCGAGGATGATAAAACATTTCAACAGTCAGAAAGTAATTGCAGAAAAACCTTGCAAGAGCTTGAAAAGCTGAGAGACCCTGCTTAGCATCTCAATCGTGCGCCGTCCTGAAGAACCAAAAGAACGTTAAAACTTGTTTTCTTCCGATCCTGAAAATGCACGAAAAAATAAACGAACTCAAAAGACTGAACCCGGAAATCAAGAACTGCAAAAAAAGTAGGTTGTGGAAAACCAGAACACATGCGGTTCCGGCGAGGGTAACCCCTTCAAAATTAATGATCATCGCGCAGGCTCCGGGCTACACCGAAGACCGGGAGGGTAGGATGTTTGTGGGCCCTTCCGGAAAGGTACTGGACAGGTTGTTCAAAAAGGCATCCATCTCAAGAGAGGAGATATTCATGACAAACTCGTCAAGTGTGTTCTCCCTCACAACCGAAAACCGCGCTCCGATGAATCGAAACATGTGCACACTATCTCGATCGGGAGCTGAACCTCATAAACCTACCATCATAGCAACCTTGGGGATACTTCCCCGCCAGATACATTTCCAAGAAATTCGAAATTGAAGACAAGCTGGACTTCCCAGAGGTTGCGGAGGGTTTTCTCGATTGGTTATAAAAAAATCGTTCCTTTAGGCCCCAAGTAGCACTGCTCTACCACAGCTCACCCGAACAGAAGATGTTGAAAATTATAGAACACTGAGAAAGTTGCTCGATTCGATTTGAAATCGGGAATTAGATTTTATCCGAGTCGATCACCTTTCCACACTGGAGCTTTTCGAAGTTATTCCTGAACTCCTTGAAAAGCTTCATCTCCGCTTTGAACCCTGTGCAGTGCCCTGCGTAGATCCTTTCAACTCCGAGTTCTCTCAAACCTTTCACCGTTTTCTTGATCCTATCGTCGCTTGCGTCTATCAAGTGTAAACCACCGATCACAGCCTTGACCTTTCTTATCCCGCTCACCGTCATCGAGTGCTTGACTATGTTCACAATCCCGGCATGTGAGCATCCAGTGATTATGAAGAGACCTTTGTCCCTGACGTTGACCAAATCGGTTGTTCTCCTTATCTCGCCGGTGGAGAACACCCCCGTCATTAGCTCAAGTGGGTTTATCCACCAGTTTCAGTAGTCCGCCATTCCTCTTTATGCTCGCCCTGCTGTTTTCCCTGTCATCCCTATCCACCTGCGATGGGGTTCCAAGGCGAAGCTAGGCCTGAACAGCTTCGGATGGGCAATGATCAGAACCCTTCTCTTTTTTTTATCTTTTTCAGCATCCCAACTAGGCTCCCGGTGTGATCATAGTGACAGTGGGATAGAAAGATGAGGTCCACGGATTTCGGCTCTATTCCCAGCATTTCCATGTTGTGGGAGACCAGTACCGAGGATTGGCTCGTATCGAACAGGATGGTCTTGGAGATTTTTCCAGCTACAACCTCCACCAAAAACGAGACGCCGTGTTCAGCCAGAACGAACCCTCATACCCAGCGTAATCCTCAACCAGCACTGTGATCTTTACTCTGTCCGCTTCCCCAATCTGTTTCATTTCTTTTCTCGCCCTTGTCAAGTTAAGTTGGTTATGTCAAGGTGGAGGTGGATGAAAAAACTTATGCAGGCGAAACATCAGGAGACGCAGATTGATTAGTAAAATCTGGCCAAGCCTAGAAGAGATATCCCGCCTTCCGAACTCGTTGAGAAATGCACGAGATACTCGCTCACCTTCCCACATGCTTGACAATGGTGCTTCCCGCAGGCGCACCTATATCGCGGGCGATCATGGGGCACTTCACTCTAAGCAGGAAGAATATATTGGCATCCGCCTCACTCAAGGACTCGTAGTTTTCCTGCCCCTTGCTGATCACGACATCTTGCGTTTTCAACCAGTTGATGAAGCGTTTAGAGTTCTTCCTCGGCCCAGTTCCCGGTTCCCCGTTGCTCACCGTCTTTATCTCGGCGATCTCGTGAATACCTGCAAATTTTGCATCCGCAACCGTTGCGTCATTGATGTGTGGCCCGCCCTTGACAACGAATGTAATTCGTTTCCCTTCCAGCTCCTCCAAAAGCACTCGGTCAAAAAAGATCTCTCCGGCATTATCCCCCAGGTACGCCACCGTTTCCGCCTTTTCCAAGGCTTTTTCAAGAAGTTTGAAGTGATCTATGGCAAATCCGCGTGAGAGGACGTCCCGAATCGTGTGCTCGAGGTCAAACCTCGAAGTTGGGCCGAAATCGATGATATTCCCCGCGATCGCAATTCTAGTGGCCGTGAGCAACGGGTGTTGCGACTTTTCCACCTCATCCTTTAGGCTTGGATACATCTGCTTGGCTTTGCGGTTGAATTCGTCTTTCACTTTCCTGTATGGATCTGGGTTACCCGTAACCTTTCTCACCACCCGGTGCACCATGTAGCCTATTTCTGGCGGAGTCTTGTCCCTTAGGGACATTTTTCCTAGCTGACGCAGGACTTCCTTAACTGCCATTTCCCGTCTGAGAGGATTTCTGGTAGCCATTTTGCTCGCTTCCAAGGCTTGCCTCAAAAAGCACGGGACGCATTCAAGATAGACTTTCATCTTATCACTCTTTCCTGACCATTTACTTGGTTACCAAAAGATTCTTCGTTCACTTTCAATTCTCGGCGGCAATGCTCTATCCCGAGCAAAAGCTAGACGTTGGATCACATGATTTGGCAATTATGCCCGTAACTACCAAGTAAATACCCTATTCGGGGAATCTGTGCAGTTTTTCTTGCAATTTTCTTGCAAAATTTTCTGCGTTCCTTAAATCTTCTTCGTTTGGCCTGCCTTTTTTTATCCCACCGATTAACTTGAATAGCCCAAACGTAGTGAATCCTCTACAGGAAAATTCGCCAATAACGTCAAAACCTTTCTTCAACAGTTTTTTCTTCAGAGGATCTTGAAAACTTGTAGTCCCATGCCGGATATTGTTAAAAATGTTTAGCCAATTCCCTAGACCACTTGTAGCAAAAACGAATGCCTTCTTGTTTTTCAAGACAGGCAGTTTATCGACCAGATCAAACAAACTTCTGTGATGCTTGCCGAGATAAATTCCCGAACCAAAACCAATCAAATCATAATCAGGTAGTTCGCTTATGTTGACTTCGTCGGGCCTTGCCAATTTCGCGTTCAGAACCGTTGCCATCTTCTTTGCTATTTTCTCTGTGTTGCCGTGATGGGTTGAAACACAAATTATCAGAGTTTTCATTTCTCCTAAATAATTCTTTTAGGTTTTTCTTCTTTTCTGTGACCTACTTATTTTTCGTTACCTTTATTTCTGGCAAAAATCTTTCCGAAAAAGTAGCTTCAAAAATTCTGATGGCCCTATTCATCAGCCTCATTCCGTCTGGTACGGGCGAGGATTCACTATAAACTAATTTTGTTCACGACAACATTTGCCCCTGATCTTCTTCCGCTCACCTGTAGCCCAGACCACGAATGGTCTGAGAAGACCAAGCTCTCATTTTCGCCATCGCTTTCCACTCTACCATGACGTTAGGTCCAAGTTCTTTTATAAGACAAAAACTCAACTTCAAACAATGGAAATTTTGATGGGCGCTGAAGACGAACGGAGGTGGCACCCTTGATCGATATGCTCTTCTTGCTCGCCTCAGGTGCTGTCCTGTGCTTGCTTGCAAGATCCGCTCTGTACTCCTCCATGCTTCGGCACTGGTTCGACCCCAACTACGCTGCCAGGCTCAGGCTGGGGGAGAGGATATTCGATATTCTCTCCAAACTCTTCCTCTTCTCGCTGGGGATGATGCTCTGGCTGAAAGGACTTTTTATGGGGGATCGCACGCAGGCCCTAGGGGGACTATCCCTCCTGCTCGTACTCACCCTCTACTCAACCCTGAACCGCAAGTACTTCCTGCTCACCCTCCTCTCCCTCTCTCTTTTCCTCTTCTACGGGCTCCTGCTGATGCAGTATGTGCCGTTTTCACCATAGCTGCTTCTTCTGCTAGCGTATTTTATAAAGGTTGGCCTAATTCAGCTACCATCGAGGTTCCACGATCCGGTGCAGTGAGGATATTCGGTCTCGGAGCTAGTAGTGTGCTTAAAGCAGGCTAGTTAAGGGAGTGTTCTAAAGCATGGGATGCCTCTACCCTTTAGCCTTGACCAGATTTCATTCCAGCTGGACCGCCCCTCACCGGTCTGGAGCGAGAGGTGCATAAGGCTCAGACCTAGGAAGAAAGGGGGGAGGGATCAGGCCGGTCCCTACACGCTCCACTCCATCCCCTTCAGGCTGGGTGAGAACAGCGCGCTCCTGCACGTGAAAGAGTACGAGAATGGTTGCTACCTCTGGCTGAAAAACGACTTCCCTCCCCCTTTCTCCCACCGCACAGCCTGCTTCTACCTGCCCAGCTTTCCAGCCGGACGCATCCTTTGCTTCCACAACACCCTAGAAGGACAGAAGATCTTCCCCACTTCCCTCAAGGAGCTCAAGTTTTTCCTGCGACTCCTCTCCTCCAACCTCTCCTATTTCTTCCACAGGCCCAGGAGCTTCATCAGATACCTACACAGGCACGCACACCCCAACAGCGGCTATGCCCCCTGGAGCTTCCCCAAGTGGGTGAGGAGCTGGGAAGAGCTCCCCAACCACTGCTTCCTCGCCATAGCCCAGGGAGATCCTTCCCTCGTCATCTTGAGTGCCGCCGCTCACGGGCACCACTGCAGGCTGAAGTGGGAGGGGAGGCTCACCCACGAGGCATGGGCCTTCCACCCGGGCGACTACTACCCCTTCATCCCGGGCCCGATCATAACTTGGGGGGATCCGCATGAAGCCCTCTCGAGGGCCTTCAGCATCCTCTCCGTGGAAAAGCCCTGGATCAGGAAGAGGGGGAGACAAAATCCCCTCCGGAAGCTGGGCTGGTGCACCTGGAACGCCTTTTACCTGGATTTAAAGCCCGAGAGAGTGCTGGAGGGTGTCCGGGCCTTTAAGCGAGCAGGCGTGAAGCTAGGGTTTGTCCTCATAGACGACGGCTGGGGCAAGTACAGAAGGCGGATGCTAGCCTCCATGCAACCTTCCTTCGACATGAAATCTCTGATCAGAGAGATGAAGGCAAGGGGGGTGGAGAAGGTGGGCGTCTGGCATGCCCTCACGGGTTATTGGATGGGCGCGGACTGCGAGCTGGAGTCATGCACGAGGGGGAGCGACGGGAGGTACCTGCCGGGAAGAGAGTTCTTCCAGCGTTGGTACAGGCTCATGAAAGAGTGGGGGGTGGACTTCGTCAAAGTTGACAATCAGTTCGATCTCCTCCCGAGCGCCATGAACGTGGAGCCCGTGGAGAGGTTGACGGATGAGATGCTGGAGTGGATCCATGAAGCTTCGGAGCGCAAGTTCTGCACCATTCTGAACTGTATGTCCCTCACCCCTGAGTGCTGGGTCAACTTCAGGACCCCTCTCTGCAGGGCCTCCTTCGACTACCCGCCTGACTTGAAGGAGCTCCAGAAGAAGCAGGTGCTCGCTTGCTTCTACAACTCGCTCTGGCTTTCCCACATAGCTGTCCCCGACTTCGACATGTTCGAGAGCTCCGGAAAGTATGCCCTTTGCCACGCCATGTCAAGAGTGCTCAGCGGCGGACCCGTATACCTGACGGACGAACCAGAAAAGATAAATCCACAGCTCGTGCGCAGGCTCTGCTTGGATGACGGCACCGTCGCGGTGACCGACGGCCCCTGCCTCCCAACCCAAGACTCACTCTTCCGGGATCCCTACCAAGAACGCATCCCACTCAAAGTACTCGGGAAGTGTGGAGAAGCTAGGGTGTTGGGGATCTTTAACCTGTGCAAGGAGGGTGCTACGCTGAAGGTTAAGGTGCAGCTTGCGGATCTGGGTATACAGGAGGGGGTACTCTACGCCGTGGAGCGTCGGTGCCTTTCTGAGAAAGAACTGGAGATCACCTTGCGTGAACTCGAAGCTGATATCATTCTAGGTGTTCCGGTACACAGGGATGTGGCGATTCTAGGAATCGAGCCTCTCCTCCTTCCCCCGGCAGGCATATCGAGACGAGAGGTGAAGAAATCTGGAGAACTTTTGATCTACAGTCGCAGGAAGAAGGAGTTGAAGATCTTGGGCAAGCAGCTGAGTTTGGAGGAGGGTCTGAACCGAATTTCAGTTCGTCCACCCGAATGGGATTTAATCTCCCAAAAGACTCAGCAAAACAACTTTAGCAGAAAATGATGCATGCTGAGACCGATTTGGAACAAGGCCGAAATTCATGCACGCTGGCTGAAACCAAGCAGTGATACAAAAATCTCAAGAGGAAAGGGGTGGCGCCATCATTTTCCCGAGGGCCGACAACCTCCTCTGCTCCAGTTCCAGTTCCACACGCTCAAGCAACTTGGTGGCGCCCAGCTGCCAGAGATCTACATAGAGCTGAACTAAGGGAACCTTTCCACCCTCAGAGAGCTGAGACAGGTGCTCATCCAAGGGCAGGACGAAAAGGTTCCTCCTCCCTCTCCTAGAAGGGAACATTTGTTTGACCTCAGAAGGCCGACCGTAGACGAAGAGCCTGTCGTAGCCGGGGTCTTCCCTGAAGATGCGCTTGTAGGCGCTGTGAGCTGTAAATACCACCTTTTTGCTCAAGAGCTCCTCCGCATGAGCGATAGAAGGAACGTGCGTACAGTACTTGACATCCTCCATCAGGTTGCGTTTGACTGCCCAGCTAATGAGGATCTTATGAGGATCCACCAGTCTGAAGCCCTGAGGCCTTCGCTCCACAGCTCCTATTTGCTCCAACCAGCCCACAAGCCTGCAGACCGCACCAGGTGAGACCGAACAAACTGAGCACAGTTGGCTCTGGGTGAAGAACCTCTCACCCTCACTGTAGAACATGTGTAGAATTTGACGGCAAATCCTCTCCCACTTTTTCACTCAAAAATTCGAGACAAGTCAAAAATGGTTATTCTTTTAAAGAGAGGGAGGAGAAATAAAATGCCAGGGAAAAAAGCCGGAGGTTCAAAGGCCCTGCCCATCGTTATCCTGGTCGTGGTCATAGGGGCCGGAGCAGGGTACTACCTAATGCAGCAGAAACCCTCTGAAGAAGCAGCGCCTGGAGGAGGGCTGGAGATACTGGATGTCTCCTGGCCCACCGGAGAGATCGTCCAAGGGGCCGCTTGGGGAGTTTACGTGACTGCTAGGGCACCTGAGGCCGGGATCTACACCGTCACCGTTCAGGTTGGGGAACAGAGCTACCAAGTGGATCTGGAGGTGAAAACACCAGGAGAGAATACCTACTATCTGCAGCTGCCCGGGATCGCCTCAGCCGGCACCTACTCATGCAAGGTCGGCGGGTTCACCGGGGAGGTAAAAGTGAGAGAACCCCTGCCTGCCAAGTTCGTCGTGGCTACCCTGTCAGTATCCCCAAAGGAGGCGCCAACGAACAAGCCCGTGAAGGTAATAGCAGTGATTAGGAATGAGGGGGAGATGGACAACACGTACGAGGGTACAGTCCAGGTCAGGGGAAACGATACAGTGACCAAGTCCTTCATCCCCGTTACCATCAAAGCAGGGACAGAGAAGGAGCTAACGCTTACCCTAACGGAGAGCGAGCTGGAAAAGGTGCTCGGGGGTGCTGAGTCCGTGAGGGCTACGGTCTCGCTGGGGGATGCAAGCACAGAGCTCATCCTCAGGAAGCCCAAGCCGCCAAAACTGGAATACCTGTCCATCCAGGCTCCCGCCCTCATGTACACCGAGGAAGAATACAAGATCCAGATACTCGTCAAGAACTCAGGGGACATGAAGGGTAGCCTCACGCTGAGTGCAACCATTTCCGTCGGAGGGGAGGTGAAAGCAAACCCATCCAGGACGATGACCCTGGACGCGGGGGAAGAGTACACCTGGACACTCACCTACACAACCAGTGCAGAGGAGGAGGGCAAGCAACTCAAAATAACGGCCGGGACTGGAGAAGAGCAGATAAGCTGCACATCCAACATAGTGGCCAAACCCCCAGTTACCGTTGAGAGCCTCACCATACCCAACGTGGCCATGATAGGAGAGACGGTTGAGATAGTGCTTGTCTTGAAGAACAACACCACAAGCAGCCAGAGCGCGAGCTTCCAGCTCCTGGCCAAGGGGCCCGAGGAGAAGACTATTTCCATCTCAGAGAGCTTTGGCCCCAACGAGAGAAAGGAAGTGACGAAGGAAATGAAAGTAACAAAAGAAGGTATTTACACCATCTCCGTGGCCGACAAGTCTGCCACCCTCAAAGTGCTGACTCCCTTGGAAAGGTACGTCCCGGGGGAGACACAGGTCTACAAAACGGACTATCTTTACGAGATCCCATTGATCAACTTCAGGGTGGAGAGACACTTCTACAGCAGGTACGTTTACCTAGGTACAAGGGAGTATGAAGGAACACCTTGTATGGTCTGGGTAAGCGAGGATGCTGAAAATCCAGAAGCATGGTACCAATTGCTCTACCAGACGTTTGAGAAAGGAGCAGAGAGGTGGTGGGCATACACTGTAGCAATGGTCGCCCATGAGGAGGTACAGGACACGGTAACTAGGCTCTCCCCGCCTGGCAAGAACTTCGCCTGGCCCGTAACGGAGTTCACAGGAGACTGGGTAAAGTATGAGATAACGACCAAGGCGAGATACATGGGGCAGGAATACGTGCTGAAAATAAGCGGTGAGGGAAGGTTCACGGTTAAGGTTGGCGAAGAAACCGCCTACATCACCGCTTGGGGAGAACAAGAGATCGTGAGGAAGATAGAGATCATCACTGAGATCCGCAACGCAAAGATAGACGTGGCAGGAATGACCGGAACCGTCAGTAAAGGCGTTATAACCATGACGAGATACTGGGCGAAGAACAACATCTCCTTGAGAGACGAGTCGGAAACCAAGATAGACTACGTTGTCGGTGGTATCGGTGGGAGCTTGGTTCTCAAGATGACTTCCGAGATGGTCTGCTACCAGGACTACTGGAAGCGCACACCCGACAATCCATACGGCAGAGGCGGAAATCCAAACTACTACTACCTGCTGCCGACGCCAGAGTGGTAAACTTTGAGACTGGATGGGCCCCTGCTAATTTTGATTATTTTGTTTTTTCTTTCACTATTTCTTTTCGCTCGGGAACGAAGGGCTAGCTTGGAGCTCACCATTTTCCCTCAGATAATGTGGACGCACGGGGAGAACGACACACCAGTACCTGAGGTTAGCCTGCTCTGCTCGGTCTGGAACACAGGTGAGCTGGAGGCCGAGCCTGAACTCGAGCTGTGGGTTGGGGAGAATCATCTCCAACAAAAAATGAAAGAGATCGGACCTAACGAACTCAGAACCTGGCAGTACAACTTCTCACTGACTGAAGGGGACTATCCGGTGACGGCAATCCTGAGGTACGGGCAGGAAAACCTGATTCGGCACCTCGAGCTGCATCTGCACCTCCCCCGCTCCTTGGACAACATGCCCCCGGGCACGGAGATGGTGTTCGTAACTCCCAAGGATCCCGCCATCTTGGATCTGGCGAAGCAACTGGGAGAAAACCTGGACGCTTACCTGCAGTGGATGTCCAGCATGGAATACGTCCCTGATGAAAACGCTCACGGCTGTAAAGACTACTGGCAACTCCCTAGGGAAACTCTGGAACTGAGGAGGGGAGACTGCGAGGACTTCGCCGTGCTGCTGTGCTCACTGCTCAGGGCGGCTGGGGTCCCTCCTGAAAGACTCTGGGTGGTCGTGGGCTCAAAAGGAGAGGTCGATCACGTCTTCCTGCAGCTCGACAATCGTTGGATAGAACCTTATCCCCCCTTCGGCGAGCCCTCGGGCTACCGGATCCTGTTCTGCTTCAACGACTGCAGTAGCTCGCGCGAGGGGTAGAAGAGGCGGCCCGGAAATGAATTTTGTGGGATTCCAATTTGTTTGGGTAACTGAGAACCCAGTTCGTCCTCTTCCAAGTCTGTTACCATGGTAACAGACAGCGGTTGACGTCCGATTTTCAGCTCGACGTTTTAGAACTCAGGAGACATTGAACAGTTGGCTCACGAGCGGATTGAAGATTTAGTGCGGGAGTGAGATTTGAGCCTAAGCCCTACAGGAAGATTCTTCCGAAGAAAATGTTTGAAGGAAAAACGTTCAGGATATCCTTGATCTCACGAGAGAGGGAAGATACATTAAGGTCCTGTACTCCGCCCTGAACCCAAGCGGAGAAGTAAAAACTCAATCACGATTTTCATAATGCACAGGCTCCCGCGTAAGCTTCTCCCAGCGCTTGTGGTCGCTGCGGCGGTAGTTGTGATCGCCCTGTGGATGCTCGCCCGAGGCTCCCCGGTCTTCAGGACGGGAGAGTATCTGGAGTACCAGGTCACGGGGACGGAGAAGGGGAGCTTTTCGATGGAGATCGAGGGGAGGACTTTTTTCAGGGGGGACGAGTGCTACAGCGTTAGCTTTTCCCTAAGCTTGGAAAATCGGTCCAGGACAGGCAGTCTGCTCCTGACGCCGGAGGGCGAGCTGAAGTACTGCTGGGTGAGGATGGGAGGCGTCGAGGGCTTCCTTCAGGTCTGGGAAGACATAGGCAAGCTACAGGGTGGCTGGATGGCCGGGAAAACGAGGGTGGAAAACTGGCTGGACCTACCCCTCCACCTCACCAGCCCGGAGCACTTCCTTCTGGCCCTGAGGTGCAGGCACTTGGGATCCCGGTACTACGGGGAGTTCAACATGGCCTCTCTCCCCTTCCTGAGCCTAGTCCCCTCAAGCGCTACGTGCATCGGGCAGGAGAGAGTGAAGGTACCTGCGGGGGAATTCGATTGCTGGGTGCTCCAGCTGGAGGGATGGAATGCCAAGATCTGGGTCTCGAAATCGGATGGCTTGGTACCCAAGTTCCAAGAGAAATCCCAGGAGGAGAATCTGCTGTACGAGCTCGTGCAGAGGAGATTCTACATAACCTAGCCCGAAGCAGGTCTCGGTCACAAGTGTTTGTAACAGATAAACAGTTCGCTCCCCAAGTGTTGATACAAATAAACATTTGTGCAAAGTGTCATAACAAAATGAACATTCCTGAAAACAGCGGTTCGGTGTCTGTTACTATGGTAACAGACAATTCCTTACCGTTGCACCATGTATCAAGCGACCTAATTCACTTGCCTCTTGGCGTCTGAGGATCGGGTTCCACTTCTGAGCTGGAAAATGCCTATCATTTTAGGTTCGGTTAGTACTTGGCTATCTTTCTTCGCCCCAGTACTTCCTCGCCAGTCCTGATCGAGAAAAGGTACCCGGGAGTCCTGTCAAAGGTGGCCGGCCAGGCGTTGACCTGCTTGCCCAGGAGCTGGCTGAGTCTGCGCTTGGCATAGTATGCGGTCCTCGTGGTCACCTTCGAAATGAAAACGTCAAAACCCTGTCTGATGAGCTCAGCTATTTCCTCATAAGGCAAAGAAGGTGAACGAAACTTGATCGTGAGCCTTTTTCTCTCCCCTTCTCCAACCGGTACGATCCTCTTTGCCACTACAAGCTAGTTTTTTGGATTTTTGAGGATGTTGATTAGGAATGGTGGGGAAAAGAGGCATCTCCGAAGCCGTCGGGGCTATTCTGGTCTTGGCAGTCGCCCTCTCGGGATTTTACCTTTACTACGTTAATTATGTTTGGAGCGCGCTCCGCAGGAACGAGGCCATCCATCAAGACAAGGTCATCCGACAATTTCTTGAACTAAAAGACTCCATCATCAAGCTCGATAACGGGCGCTCCACCTTCATGAAAGTGACCATGTGTCCTCAAAAGGTCTCCAGCTTCCTCTACTCTCCCCCGCCACCCCAAGGGGGGACCCTGGAAACCAATGAAACCCTGGGATTCATCAGCTTTAGATCGAGCTACTTCGCCCGTCCAAACTTCACCCTTTGTCTCCAAAATGGAGGCGTGATCCTGATCCAAGAGGAGAACTCCTACTTCATCTCTCCTCCAAGCCTTTTCAGGCTGTTAAACGATCCAAAATGGCCCAACCTAGACTTCTACACCGTGGAATACGAGATCTCGGGTTCAGAGAAGTTGACCTCGACCATCGACTTGATCATCGATTGCACGGCTTACGTTTCCACTAGCTACCAAGATACCAACGAGGCGATCTACGTCGTGCGTCCGGCTCCTGGCACCTTCCAAGCTTGGGAGAACTTCTTCCGAGCAGAGGATGAAAGACTCACCCAAGAGCTTAAACTCGCTGAGGATGTGATCCAAGTCGTCTCCAACTATCCCGAAAACATCGAGTTCCGGGTGAGGGGAAGGCGCACAGGCTCTGTTTGGGATGTCCACTGGGAGAGGACAATCATCCGGCTCGAGACTCACCTAGAAAAGTAATCTAAGGGTTTTTGGAGCTTGTCAGAAATCCTCACATAGCAAGAGCTCAAGAGCTCTATGTGAAAGTCAAGTTCGTGGAGGTAGAGATCAGGCGGAAGGGCGACAAGTTCTTCCTGAAGAGCACTCGGTCTCTCTCACCGGTCCTGGGAACTGTGTTGATAGCGTTGGTCGCAGCGGTTGCAGCCGTTCTCTTCGCTTCCCTCGTGAGAACTGGTGTGCTAACACTGGGAGGAAAGCCATCCCCGCACGTCAATCTGATAGCTTCCCTGAAGAAGCATGACAACATCTCCGTCCTGCGGCTCAGGCTCCAAGCCGGGGAATCTCTCAAGTCCCAACACCTGGAGCTGAGGATAGATGGGTGGATGGAGAACTCGGAGGGTGGCAGGTCCTTCGTCAGGTACTACATCCACTCTCTGCCCACCACCAAAGAACTCATAAAGGCATCCTACTCGGATGAACCTTGGTCCGAAAATCTTTATGTGAAGGCCAGCGCGGCAGAAGTAGCCCCCCCACAGGTCCTCTCGATCGAGTTTGAGGGGTTGGGGGAAAATGTAAGGTTCATCTCCCTCACCAGACTCACCATCGTGCACACACCTTCTCGATCGGTTATCTTCTCCTGTCACACGCCACTGCGGGCAATTCTTTCCATTCCTCCCCCCGTTTACCCTGGCCTCCCGGGGGAGACGATAGAAAACATATACATCGAAAACACACTCATAACCACTGCCGAGTCTTTCTTCGATCTGAAGCTAGGTTCAGGTACGGGGAAGATCTGGCTGGGTTATGGAACGGACCTAACCGAGTATAGGGAAACGAGTGTGTACGACAACGGGAAGCTTGGGATAGGGACTCTCTCTCCTGAGTACAGGCTCGATGTCTGCGGGACTGCCCGCATCTACAGTTCAGACAATTATACCCTGAGGCTGGAGGGGGGTGGGACGTATGGGGAAGGTGCAAAACTCAACTTCGGTGACGCCGACCACGTTTACCTGCAAGAAAACCGTGATGATATGCTCCTCATCTATGCCAAGGAAAACATCATCCTAGCGGGGGGGAACGTCGGTATCGGCACCTTCAGTCCGCTTTACAAACTGGATGTGAGCGGTGACGTGCATGCTGGTAGTGTGCTGGTAGATAGTAAGATCGGAATAGGTACTCCCTCACCTCAGTACCCCTTAGACGTAGCCGGAACTGTCCGCATAACTGGTGATCTCATCGGGGGCTCGGATGACAGGCTGAACATCTACCACAACACAAACGCCAGCGACTCGAGATCTTGGATAGAGCTCTGGGGTGACGATCCTAACAGGGCTGGGGAGCTGACTCTCGCGGGGAGTTACATAGATTTTCGGATCGATGGGAACACTAGCGACGCAGGAACTGTAAAGATGAGGCTGACTAACGAGGGGAATTTAGGAGTAAAAGCAACAAATCCGTGCTGGATCTCTGGACAAAAAATAGCAGACTATACCATTGATAACTTTGCAGGCTGGTTCCCAGGGGTATGTTTGTATACCACTGACGAAACACTCAATGACTCGGGTTACGCGGATCCTCCTTCGGGCTTACCGGTCTGGTGGATGCCTCCCTACGTGTTGCACGACGATTATTCTAACGGTTATGCTTCAGCTCCTCTCCCCACTCAACTCGACGATGAAATAGACACTGACTACGACGGTACTTTTCGTTACTGGTGGTTTATCGGCAAGCCTCCCGCCCCTTACCTGTATTGTAGGATAGGGTACGTGGACGACTACTCCGACGTGTACTTGAGGGACATTACAGCCAACACGACCAAGACTGTACTTGACGAGGATGGCTACGGAAAGAAGAACGTTGAAAATAAGGTTTCCCTAGACATGAGTCACGAATACATCTTGATGGCCCAGTACATCGACACAGATGGCGATGGAGATCTCACTTTCTGGTTCTGGTTTGGGTGGTCATAACTTTAAACCAAGTTTACGTAAGGTCTAAACTCCCGAAACAGAAGAGCATATCCCCCCGGCTCGGAAGGAAAGAAGGATGGGTTTGTTTGCTTTAAAGAAGCAGAAAGAGCTTTCACCTAGTTGATGGCCGGACGGTCCCCTTTGGGCCGCATTCAAAGCCTCACGGGATCAGACACCGTTAGAATCCGAAGCAAGAAGGTCAGCTCGGTCTTTCCACAAATACCTAATCTAGCTCTAGCTTGCCGCCGGATCTTTCCCGAAGAGGTTCTGATGATCGATCTGCGCTCAAGAACCTCCGGGTCGATAGCATGTTAGAATTTTTGGGCCATCTGATTTTCCATAGATTATAGGGGGAAAAATGTTACTCAAATTCAAGTACGCGAGGACGTCCTCAAGCGACTGGCAGCTTTCAAAAAATAAATTGGGGCGAAGTCGATGGACGAGACCATCTGGCGTGCTTCTCGCAAAAGCAAAGTTGCACTTTGGCTCGAAAGCTCAAACTCTTCCGAAGATTGACCGTTTTGGTTGATCTCTGGGCGTGGATCGGGTACTTCCGCGGAGAGCCGCCGGGGCAGAGTCCTAAAAGGAAGTCGTGGTCAGCACCATCAACTTGGCAGAGGTCTACCTTTGGGTTCTGAGGTTCTATGGTGAGGAGACCGCGAGAAAAAAGCTCGCCTTCATCTAGCAACGGTCGTTCGTCCGCGAAGTCGATAGAACCATCGCTATCGAAGCTCAAAACCTAAGACATAGGCTTGTAGCACACCCTAAGCTCGGGATTATAAACTTTCGGCCCGGGAGTCTCTCAACCTCCTCCGGCCCCCACGTCATCCAGCCTCTGCCAGCCGTGCATGAGGGCGTTCGCCTTCATCCCCAGGCTCAGCTTCCCGAGCATGCAGTCCATCTTCCGCTGGAGCCTGTGGTTTCCTCGAGCAGCTGCCATCTTCGAGCATGCAAGTTCATCCTCCCAAAAATCTTAGCGGTCTGCCTCTGCCCATCCACTGCTGGCGATGACGGGAATGGTTATGCTGCATACACGGCCGAGCAAGTCCATCAAATTCCTCCACATCCCCCGCCTATTAGGCGGAGCTCCTTTT
>CAYYWO010000011.1:0-31687 GCA_964474885.1 Hadarchaeota archaeon (SeqCode) | reverse complement strand
GTTGCAACAGTGACTGCAGATGAAGTACCCAGCCCAGATGCTGGAGGAAGCTTGCTCTTTATCTTTATGTTCAGGCCAATTGGTTTTCCTGTGAGTTCGAAAATCTTTCTGATAGCGGCCAGTACATATTTCGGCTTTCCTCTTAACCTGCCCAATGGAATTTTTTGACTTCCAAACACCGAAGTTACTCTTACTACCCCTTTTTTATTAGGTGCTACCGTCACATGTATTTTTTCGTCGATAGCGACGACTATAGCAGGGTGTCCGTAAACTACTGCGTGCTCGCCAAACAGGAAGACAGAACCAGGTGCCGATGCTTCAAGCATCTTTTTACAGTCTTTAATATTAATGAAGCTTCTGAGCGCGAACACTGGCAGTTACCCCAAAATCGGAAGCGATCCTAAAAAGCAAAAGTTCAGAGTTGCCTACGCCAAGTGGGAAGCCGGGGAGCTAAGTGATGAGCAGTTTAAGAAAATTCAAGACGAAGTGGTAAAAGAGGTCATCGATGAACAAATTCAAGCTGGACTGGACATGGTCACTGATGGTCAGATACGCTGGATAGATCCCATCTCACATTTCACGAAAAATCTCGAAGGTTGCAGAATGGATGGTTTGCTTCGGTACTTTGACACAAATTTTTACTTCCGTCAACCTGTGGTAACGAGCAGGCTCGTCATCAAACATCCCGTAGCGTGTGACGAGTTCGTTTTTGCGAAAAGATACTCATCTGTACCGGTAAAACAAGTGATAACCGGTCCCTACACACTTGCACGCCTATCCATCAACCGTGCGGGGGTCGACTTCAGAACTTTTCTAAGGTGGTTCACGGAGGTCGTTGCTCAAGAAGTCCACGCTATTTCACGGTTGGGGAGGTGCTTCGTGCAGATCGATGAACCAGCTATTCTAAGTCATCCCAAAGACTGGGAACTCTTCAAGGAAAGCATAGAAGAAATATGCTCCGAACGTCGGAGACTGAAGATATACCTGTACACCTATTTTGGAGATGCCATGCCTCTCTTAAACAAAATGGAAAATTTGCCCGTGAATGGAGTAGGTTTTGATTTCACTTACAGCTGGAAGCTCGTACAGAAGATGGCGGAGGAAGGTTTCGCAATGGAAGCCGTAGGATTAGGACTGATCGATGGGAGGAATACCCGCATGGAGAGAAAGAGAAAAATCCTAGGGATCCTGCGGAGGCTCCTGAGAAATCTAAACGTGGAGATAGTTTATTTGAATCCCTCCTGCGGTCTGGAATTCCTGCCAAGAGAAAATGCTTTCAAAAAGTTGAAGCTGGTATCGGAGATTTGTAAAGAAGCCCGGCAAAAGATACTATGAAGCCGGATCTTCCTCTTCTGCCCACTACAGCGGTCGGGAGTTTGCCCAAGCCCCCCGAGATCCTCGAAGCCAGAAGGAAAGGTTGGGGGGCCAAAAAACTCGAACCCTTAGAAAAGAACGCCATCCGGAGATGGATAAAGATTCAGGAGGAAATAGGGCTAGACGTGCTTGTAGACGGCGAGTTTTATAGGGGTGACATGGTAGCCTACTTCGCTCAAAACCTAGAGGGATTCAGGATGGGGGGTCTTGTACGAAGCTATGGCAACCGATACTACAGAAAACCCATCATCGTTAAGGAAGTGAAATATCGAAAACCGATAACTGTGAAATGGTGGAAGTTCACGCAAAGCTTGACAAAAAAACCTGTGAAAGCGATCCTGACTGGCCCTTACACAATGATGGACTGGTCCTTTAATGAATATTACCCTGACCGCGAACAGGCTTGCCTAGCGCTTGCGAAGGAACTAAGAAAGGAGGTGAGAAACCTATACAAAGCTGGTGCAAGGATAATCCAAATCGATGAGCCCGCTATCTCCGCAAGACCACAGGAGTTACCACTGGCTAAAAAAGCAATGGAAATTATGGTTCATGGTCTAGACGACGTTTACTTCATTTGTCATATTTGCTATGGTGCGTTCGAGTACATTTACCCCCAAATGCTCGAGCTGCCTATCCAAAATTTTGACTTAGAAATGTCCAACAGCGAGCTGGATCTCATGGAACTCTTCCATAGACACCCCTTTACCAAGGATATCTCATTTGGAGTTATTGATGTTCACTCACATATCATCGAGACGGTTGATCAAGTAAAAGAGAGAATCCAAAAAGCTCTGAATGTGTTAAATCCAAGACAAATTTGGGTAGACCCCGACTGCGGTCTAAAAACTAGGACTGAAGAAGAAGCGATCGGCAAACTAAAAGCAATGGTTGAGGCCACCAGACAGGTTAGAGCATCGATCGAATGAAATGGAAGATCTGGAAAGAGAAGTACTACCAAATTGCGAAGAAATTGAACCTCGATCCTCAAGCAGACCTTAGAGCTGCCCAGACCTTAGACGAACTCCTGCCCCAACCAGAAATCGACGAGCTCTTGCAGCTCATTAGAAATAAGAGAGTTTTGGTTTGCGGAGCGGCCAATTCTATTATCGAGGATCTAAAAAGAGCCGAAGAGCTCGGTTACCTCAAGGATACCATAATAGCTGCGGATGGTGCTACTTCGGCTGTTTTGGCATTCAGAAGGCCGGATGTGATCGTCACGGATCTTGATGGATACGTCCCCGACCAGCTGAGAGCATGGAAAGAGGGTGCATGGATGGTCGTACACGCCCACGGAGATAACATTGAATTACTCCGGACCTATGTCCCACAACTGAAGGAAAGAGTGATCGGCACCACCCAGCTGAAGCCTTTCGGAAAACTCTTCAACTTTGGTGGCTTCACCGACGGCGATCGTGCAGCGTTCCTAGCGCATGAGCTGGGTGCCCGGCTGATCTATCTGGCTGGCATGGATCCAGACGCTGAAGTAGGAATCTTGTCTGGACGCAAGGATCACCGGCAGAAAAGGATGAAACTTCAGATCTGCAAATCTATGCTGAGTTGGTTGTCTGAACTGGGAGCAAACATCTCCTCCTTAAATAGACCCCTGTAGTTGTTGATGGTTCAGATAGAATTCCCCGTATTAAAGGCGGGCGGAATGATTATTGTTTTTGTCATCGCTTATCTGGTGGCTTTCCACTTTCTGAGGAAAAAAACCAGAAATATCATTATTGCATCGATTACACCTGCTATTCTAGCATTTCTGGTGATTCTCCCGTTCTATGAATTTAGATTTGTGAACTGGCTTGAAGAAGCCCAAGAAGTAGGGAACTATCTCATCCCGTACGGGTCTTGGATTGGAGCAGGGATTGGCTTAGGCCTAGGTATGATCGCTATTGCAGCTGTTATCTCAGAGAAAGTTCGCTTAGCCATAGGAGGATGGGAGGCAGGTCTCGACCCTTATTGCTTCAGAGCAATCGGGCAAGCGATGTCCAGTGCGCTTATTCTGTACTTTCTTGTTTCAACGACAGTGAGTATCACCTTCCTACTTGTAACGTGTATGCTTGCCGGACTCTTTGCAAATGAATACTTTAGGTCTTTTTACACTCCAAACATGGTCGAGCCTGTAAGACCCGCGAGCAGACTAAGGAGGTTCGCCTATATGTGGACGGGCACCGCAGGACCAGAAGAGAAGTTCTACTTCCCCTCATTCTTCTACCTGACAGGAGTACTGGCAGTTGCTCTAGTATTTCCGGATTTCCTATTACCCTCATTGCTCATTTTGATGGCCGGAGACCCGCTTGCAACAGGGGTGGGCACCAAACTAGGAAAAAGAAAGTGGCCTTGGGGCAAAACAATAGAAGGGTCCCTGACATTGCTCGTTGTGTGCCTAAGTGTCTTCATGGGATTGGGCTATGGAGTTTTCCTTTCTCTTTCGAGCGCAATTATTTTAATGCTACTAGAATCAGTCTGCACACGTGGAATAGATAATCTAGCTCTCCCCCTAGGAACTTCCCTCTGTCTCCGCTTCCTGCCCACCCTCGGGCTTTGAGCTCAGCTCCAAAAAAAGTTGCTCAAGTTCACGTTCCTTCTTCTTTGCCACCTCTGGTTTAGGCTTCGGAACTTCTAGTTTAACACCCTCTTCCCGCAGTTTCCTTAGCTGCTCCTGTATTCTTGCCGTCTTCATCAGTTGCCTTGCCTTAAAGGTCTTTGAACCAGTCTTTCGCGTCATCCCTCTTCTACTCTCTCTCTTAAAGGAGTTAACCACCTTTCGGCTTCCCTCTTGAGCTCCCTCAGAAACATGTTGAATCCATCCAAGCTTAGGTGATAAAGCCTTCTCCCTTGGATCCTGCTGGCAGCTATCATCCCCTTCTCCCTAAGGGGCCTGAGAACCAAATATAAGTGTTTCTTGCCTCCAGGTGTACTAAGATCTACTGAGAGCTCGGCGGCAAGTTCTTCGATAGTTTTCGGTCCTTCTCTTAACAACCTTATTATTTTGGCCCCCTCAATCTTCAACTTTGCACTCTTTGGATGATTGCCATAGGCTAGCTCAAGCAATCTTTCTGGTATTTTTTCCATCCTTTACTTTTAATGAGTATTTTAATACCTATGTAGAGTAAAAAGAGAAACGAGTTACTCCTGAATGGTAACAAACTTCCTCATAAAAAGTAAACCATAGCGAGTCGAAGTCCCTCTTTCTCACTTTGACATTACTCTTGATGAGTAAATATGTCCGTTTGATCCCCCTCAAAAGCCGGAAATCCCGTAACAAAACACAAGTTCTTCGAGGGTAAAGTACTTTTGATAGGTAATGTTTTTAAACAAATGCTTTTAAATATATATGTTTTAAAAAGCATGCTTTAAGAAACATGTTTCTAAATATAAAAACTCGAGAGCTAATCAACTCGTGACAGCGGAAGAGATGGCTTCGGTACCAATGAGGGTTATCATGCTCCTCCGAGGAGGAGAAAAACTTTCCATTACCGAAATCTCACGGAAAACGGGCGGAACCTACGCACACATAGTTAGAGTGATCCAAAAACTTGTACAACTTGAGCTCATCCAGTTCGAAAAGGTGGGGAGGACCAAACTCGTTAACCTCACTCCGTTGGGGGAGCTCATTGCCGAGAAAGCAGAGGAGCTTGCTTGCCTCTTCGAAATCGCAAAACTGAGTTCCCAAATTTCACAATTTTACCGGAAAGAAATCAGGGGGAAACTCAGGGCGGATATGAACAAACAGAAGATAATAGAGGTGGTTAGCCAAGCCAGGCAGAAGTTAAAAGAGCTAGAAAATAAAGCTGGAAAATTTGCTACCCTCGAGCTTGAGAGAAAATTAGAGGAAATAGAAAGGGAAGCAAAAGGGATTCTCCTCTAAATGGATCCCCAGATTTTCCCGATTGGAGTGGGTATCATAGCGGCCATAATGGCGAGTTATTTCGATCTTTTCAGAGGAAGGGTTATCCCAGACAAACTGACCAAGCCCTTGATAGTTGTAGGAATTCTCTTCTATGCATGTTGGGGCCTCCTTTCGGGCGATCTCTCCTTAGCATTGAGTGGTGGAATAGGAGCATTTGTAGGATTCTCCATAGGATATGTCCTATGGATAACCGGAGGCTGGGCAGGGGGTGATGTCAAGTTGCTAACTATGTTCGGTGCCCTTGTCCCACGATGCTCACCCATGCTTCAACCTTTCTATGGTACTCTCCCTATCTTTCCCCTCACAATTTTCTTCAATAGTGCCATAGTTTCCCTTCCGGCCATAAGCTTGTTTATTCTCTCCGAAAAACTCAAAGGGAGGGGGGCCTTTTATCAAAGGCTGAGAATAACACAACTTCGGGAGGGTGCCATACCCGCAGAGTTCATAGTTGTCAGGAATGGAAAAGTTTTCCGAGGGAAAGGAACATTCCTGCATCCTCAAGGCGATGTGCTCGCGAATCCTCGAAGAGCTGCTGGGTTGACCAAGGAGCAGATCAGGAAACTCCAAGAACTCGTTAGACAAGGGAAACTGAAGGATGAGATAAAAATAAAAAAAGGAATTCCGTATGGCCCGTTTTTGGCTACAGGCTTCATAGTAGGGGTACTTTTCGGAGATCTTTACACACTTTTCCTCTTCACACTCACCAGCTAACCAAACCCACTTCTCCACCCATCTTGGTTAAGGTTCCTAACAAGGAAGGATAGGTCAATCTAAGCGAATAGGTAGCATTGTTTATTATTGTTCTGCCAGAAGCTAATGATCCCGCTACAATGAGTGCAGCTGCAGTGCATGGATCCCCTCTGGCATCGATCTCCTGTCCAATCAATCCCGTGGGGCCCTCTATCACCAGCACGTTTCCTTTTTCCCTAATCTTCGCACCCATCTTCCTCAGAGAGTGGATCATGCACTCTACCCTGTCGATTTTGGCCGTCTTGGCTGAGTGCAATCCGCCTATAATACTCGTGCCGCGTGCCTGAGAGGCCAAGACACACAAGAAGGGAAAGAACTGGGGATAGGGCTCTAAATCCATCTTACAGCACCTCGGTGACTGGGGTCCCTCCACCTTAAACCCATGCCGCATTTTCTCGCATCGGATGCCGAACTTTCGAAGCAATTTTACGTACTCTCCCTCACCATCCTTTATCCAGAGCTTAGAATCCGTCAGCACCGCTAAAGTAATCAAGGGCGCTAGAAGATCGGCATCTGCTGGGACTCTCAGCCTGAATTTTGGCGGAACTTCCGGATCAACACGGATTTCCTTCTTTCTGAACTTCACTGGGGCACCAGCTTTCCTCAGAACTTGCAAGTGTCTGAGTTTTTCAACAGTAAAATCGGTCACAAGCTCAAGGCTCTTATTAGCGAAGAAACCTGGGATAATAAAGGCAGGAAAAAACTTAGGCTGTGAGCTTACTCTTATTCTCCCTCCCTTCACGCTCGATCCCATTACGACAAAAGGAGGTGAGTCTCCTTGAGCTGGGGACACCTTGATCCCTATCTTTCTAAAATCCTTGACAACCTGCGGGAAACAACGCGCCCTCAATGAAGCATCCCCCGTTATTACCGCCAGCTCGCTCAAAGATGATATCGCCGTGAGAAAAGTTAGGGACGTAGCCGAGTTCTTGGCGTCAAGAGCTTTTTTCGGCGTTAGAAAATCCCCTCCCCTCCCCCAGATTATCCATCTGCCCTTCGATTTCGCCACATCTACACCAAGCCTCCCAAGGCCAGCAAGCAAGCATGTTGTGTCCAAAACACTCAAAGGAGAAATTACCTCACACCTCCCGTCACAGACAGATGCATAACTAATCAACACTTGTGTGAGCAACTTTGAAGGAGGAGAAAAGATTTTTCCCTTTAACCCTTCCGTCCGCCTAACCTCTATCTGCATGAAACTATATGCCCGCTCCCGCTGAGGAAGCTCCTAGCTGGGAGGCTGCTGGTGGAATTAGTTTGTCCACAAGTTCTGCGGCTTTTTTAATATCAGAAAACTTGCGGGAACCCGCGCAAACCCCCTTGCCTGAAACAAAGAGCAGAACGACTGCCCGTGGTTCCTCAAGCCTCATGACCAACCCTGGAAACACCTCCGGCTCATATTCTGTATTCTCGAAAGTCCTGGCAATGTATTCTAAGTCAAAGGTTCTACCGAAGTCCAGAGAAGCAACTATGTTTTGAACTTCCACTCTGGGCGGTTTCCGGATCTTTATGCCACATTTCCTGAGCTTGGTCGTTAACTTCTTTACTGCCAGAAGCGCATCTTTCAAGCTCCTTGCACCAACACAATTCATTTTGCCGGATGAGAAAATCAAGAACGAGGCTGGGGGATTTTCAGATTTGTATGCTATTCCTGGGAAAACTTCTGGATCATACCTCGCGTTTTCAAGTACTTTGACCAGTTTTTCGAGCGGAAAGTACACACCTTCATAGGTCACGGAGCAAACTATGTTCTGTATTTTAACCTTAACTGCCATAAATCCTTTATCTGTGCTTTTTTAAGGGGTGTCTTTTCAAGGGGAGGTCGCTCTGAGCTGTCCCTCCTCTCTAGTCTCTACGAGTACAATGTCTCCTATCGCCTTCACCGTTTCAAACGGAACACAAAGGGCAACTGGTCCCCTTTCCTCCAAAGCAAAGCCCGTTAGCATCCCCCGCTTTTCATCCACTACCAAATCCTTGATCGTACCGACCCACTTTGCCTTATCGTTGTAAACTTTCATCCCGATTATCTTTGAGGCCCTTATCATCACCAATTGCTTGAGGGACTTTAAAAGGGAGTTTTTAGCGGGCTGAGGAGAATTCTGATGTCAAAGCCATTTGTCATTCTGAAAGCCGCCATGAGTGTGGATGGAAAAATCGCAAGCATTGGTGGTGATAGCAAACTATCATGTGAAGAGGATCTACGAAGGCTCCACTACCTCCGTTCCCAAGTGGATGCGGTTATGGTAGGTGTAGGAACCATTCTAAAAGATGATCCTTCTCTAACAGTCCGTCTTGTAAGGGGCAGAAATCCGATACGAGTTGTGGTAGATAGCCAAGCGTCAACTCCTCCAACAGCCAAGGTATTAGACCAAAAAGCTCTTACCATCATTGCCGTGAGCAGAAAAGCTCCGAAGAAAAGGCTCGAAAGGCTGAAAGAGAGAGGGGCTAAGATAATCGTCGCAGGGAAAAAACAAGTCAACTTGAAAGTCCTATTGAATAGGCTCTGTCAAATGGGCATCAAAAAGCTACTCGTGGAGGGAGGATCTACATTGAATTGGAGCCTAATCAAAGAGCATCTAGTCGACGAGCTCCAAGTTTCGGTTTGTCCTTTCATCTTAGGTGGTGAGAAAGCGAAAACTTTAGTTGGAGGAAAGGGTTTTAGGAGGATAGCTGAGAGTCTAAAACTCAAACTTGTCCGAGTAGGGAGGGTAGGTGAGGACATAATCTTGGTTTATCGTCCGCTCGCAACGAAGCAATGATCATCAAAAAGTTAAGGAAGAATCTCACCATCGTTGGAGTTATGCACGTATCACCTGAGTGCGTCTTTGGAGTTCCATCAATCATTCTTAACGAGAGGCCCCAAGTCGTAGGAGTGGAGCTCTGCAAAAGGAGGTACATAGCTTTACGAAGCGGGGGGGCACCTGCCCCCCTTTTCCCTTTCCCTTTCTTCCTCTATCTAATCCAAGAAATCGTGGCTAGACAGATCGGTGTAAAGGCGGGAACTGAGATGGTCTTAGCCATTAAAAGTGCCAAAAAAATCGGAGCCAACGTCGCCCTCCTAGATCAAGATATCGAAATCACACTAAGGAGATTGGCCCTTTTGCCCCTGAATGAAAAGCTCCGATTCATTCTGTGGATGATCGGGGGTTTCCTCACCGGACAAAAAATCAGGCTGAAATCGCTACTGGACGAGAAAAAGTTGCGATGGATTTTAAACCAGTTCAAAACGAGATGTCCAGGATTTTACAGAGTCCTCGTGGAGGAGAGGAACAGGGTCATGGCCTCCAACATCCGGAGGATTCTAGCAAAAGATGTCAAAATGGTGTGCGTCGTAGGAGCTGGACACGTGTTCGATCTGATGGATAAGCTAAGCTATCGGGGCTAGAGATAAGCTTTTATCCTTCTGCAACGTTCGCAAGATGATACAAGCATATGTTCTAATAACAGTGGCGATAGGGCGGGTGAAGAAAGTCGCTGATGAATTAAGGAAGCTTAAGTCAGTGAAGTCAGTACATGTAGTAACAGGACCCTACGATATCATCGCCTTTGTTGAGGCGGAGGATTTACCAGCGCTATCTGATGTAGTAGTCAAGGACATCCACAAGGTCAAAGGGGTTGTCGATACAAACACGGCGATCGTCGTCGAGATCTAAGGTAGCCCCGCCCGGATTCGAACCGGGGTCAGCGGGTCCAGAGCCCGCTAGGCTTGACCTTTGGGCCCCTGAGCTAGGGTCTACCCCACGGGGCTACCTCAAATTCTTACACACATAGTGGCTTATACGGTAGCCCCGCCCGGATTCGAACCGGGGTCACGGGCTCCAAAGGCCCGTATGCTTGACCACTACACCACGGGGCTATCAATAACTAGACAACGAAAAATAACACCTAAAAGAAAAGGAAGCACCAAATGAAACAGTTGCTAGTGTTCGGCTTGAGCTTTCAGGCCCCAGTACTGAGTGTCCTTATTTAAAAAGTCTGTTCGAAAAGCTCAGCTAGAATATCCTACCTTTGTCCAGCTCTGCGAGTAAATCATTGAGGTTAAACTCACCAATAGCTGCGAAATGATCTGCAGCGCCATAAGAGATCAGGTACTTATCGTCTTGGTAGCACGAAACACCACAGGGGAAAATAGTGTGGGGGCGGTCACCAAAGACTTCATAGGGTGTCTGGGGAACCATGATGTACCGAGGTGTCACAGCTTTCACGCTGATTTCTTGATCGAACTCTAACTGAACTGCCATAACCTTGTAGGCTTTCATCTCCCTTCCAACCGCGTGAATGAGTACCACATATTCTTTCGGTCGGAGTCTTATCGGTGGGGTTGCCCAACCAATCTTCTCCTCGAACTTAGCTGGCCAAAGGATTTGAACGGGATCAGAAACCTGTATTTCCTTAACCCCATTCTGAATTAGCTCCTCAAATTTTTGAGAAATACGACTAACCAATAAGTAGTGTCCCTCATCATCTAAGTGAGGCCGGTGAAAGAGAAAGAGTTGCCCCTCTGATTCAACCAAAAAGGAATCCTTGTCGCTGATAACATGCCCTCTCCATCTTGAGGGCAACCTGAAGAAAGCCTTCTTCTCCCATCCATGGCTGGGTTCGTTCGGCTCTTTGACTGCAAGCATTGGAACAGTTCGCTCTTGTCTCAGTGCGGGATTGAAGTAATTAATCGTTCGACCACAATAGGTCAATATTACTTTATCCTTAATTTGAAATACGCGAGGATCTTCGGTCCCCCAAAGATCATAAGATGTAGATGGATAAACAGAGAGAGTGGCAGAGTACGTGTTTTCACTTATATTTCGATTTAGCACGTCCTCGAGGGGCACAGTTGTCTCTGCTATCCCTGATACATACATGTAGTATCCAATGATGACTCGAAGGTATAAACGAATTTCTTCGCCAGAAACCAAGATGCTGGGATTCAGTACCGTTCTCGGATTATCAATCGGGTAATTATTCAAGAAAACTCGGTTGCCCGAGATCGCTCCCAGCCTGCAAACAATGTCTGCACTTTCAAATAGCCTCTTTGAAACTGCCTCAGCTGCCCCATTGGCCACCCGTATCTCGCGGAAGTATTTCCAGTTTGGTCTTTCCATTCTTAAAAACAAAACGAATGAGAAACTATAAATGGTTTGTTTAGTTCATCAGGAGCATGAGAGACCAGAGTGAACTCAAGAGAATACTAAAGCAGATCGATGGAAAGGGATACAAGAGCTACAAGAAGCTCAAGGGGTCCTACGATTTCTGTGATTACATCTTGACAATCGAGCACGTACAATCAGATCCCTTCGCCCCACCTTCAAGAGTCCGAGTAAGAGTCCCCCAACAAAAAGCCAATTTTCCTCAAGATACTTACAGAAACAAAAGCCGTGAGATCGCCCTTCGCGATTACCTAACTAGACAGTTCTTCAGAGCCTGTAAGAGATACTCGAGGAAAAGGGGAAGCGGAAATAGTGGACTCATTTCAATACAAAAACCTGGTCAAGAGATCCTGGAAAGGAACTGCATGATTATTAACAAAAGGTACATTGAGGCCCGATTCGGGATGGGGCTACCAGCTGTCGGCAGGAGAATTGTTGCCTCTCATGCCAAATCGATGTTTCTAGAAGAAATTCCTCGAATAGTTCGTTCTTCCCTGTTTTTTGAAAACCTGAATAAGAAAGAGCTCTACCAGCACATCGAAGTGGCAGAGGATGCAGATTACCTGAGATCTAAGCTTGACGAGTTAGGCCTAGTCGCCTTCATTGCGGACGGTTCGATACTCCCCCGAGCAAGCGGAATAGATCCCCAACCTCTTGACCCTGATAAAGCCATACCTTTTCGGTCCCCTCCTTCCTTACGGGTCACTATAAAGTTACCGAATCGAGGGGAGGTCACAGGTATGGGTATCCCAAAAGGTGTTACGTTAATCGTAGGAGGTGGATACCACGGTAAGACTACCCTACTGAGAGCCATCGAGCTAGGTATCTATAACCATATCCCAGGGGATGGTAGAGAACTTGTAGTCACGAATCCAACCGCCATAAAAATAAGAGCCGAGGATGGACGCTTCATCGAATCGGTGGATATATCACCTTTCATCCGTGATTTGCCCCTTGGAAAAACCACATCGGACTTTTCTACCGAAAACGCGAGTGGCAGTACCTCACAAGCTGCAAACATCATCGAGGCACTCGAAATCGGAGCCAAGGTGTTGCTGATAGATGAGGACACATCAGCAATGAACTTTATGATCCGCGACTCAAGGATGCAAAAACTTGTCCCAACCCAATTTGAGCCCATTGTACCCTTCATCGATAGAGTACGCCAGCTGTACGAGGACCTTGGAGTATCCACTGTGCTCGTCATGGGGGGATCTGGAGAATACTTTGAGGTTGCCGATCACGTTATATGCATGATCAACTACGAGCCACATGATTTCGGTCAAAAAGCCAAACAAATATCTAAAGAAAGTACTGAAAAGAGAAAACGAGAAGTGGAAAGTTCGTTCCCTCCCCTTACCCCTCGAGTTATTCTCCCTGAAACTTTCACCGATCTCAAAGAGAAGACCAAAATAACTGTAAAGGGTCTTCACCACATTAAACTCGGGAAATCAACCCTAGATCTCAGCGCCCTTGAACAGCTCGTAGAAATCGGTCAAACACGGGCGCTTGCTGCGGCACTGAGATACCTATCTAGATATGTAGATGGGAAAAGAACCATAGGCGAGATTGTTAATAAAGTAGTATTAGACATTAAGAACAAAGGACTGGACGTGTTAGGCAAAGGAGACTTCGCAGAGTTTAGGGCGCTCGAACTTGCAAGTGCTCTCAACAGGTTCAGAAGTCTAAAAGTGAAACTATGGAAACGGGCCCGGTGGGATTCGAACCCACGACCTACCGGTTAAGAGCCGGTCGCTCTTCCAGACTAAGCTACGGGCCCATTGAAAAATTAGCGAGCACCTTTTGCAATCCTTTCTATCTCCTCTTTCCTCGCGAATGCATAGCTCTTGGGGTCTGCTTTCGATGCTAGGATTATCTCCTCGGCGAGGCACTGCCATATGGGCTTTTTGTTTCGGAAGGAGCCAGCAAAAGCCCCAGCGGCTATGTTCTTCAGTGCTATGTCGACTCTCCTCAAGGGAGAAACATCGACCGAGATCGGATATGTGATCCCACCATAGGTTATCCTAGTTATTTCCTCTCGAGGAGCACAATTGACTATTGCATCCACCAGAACTTGAAGGGGGTTTTGCCCTGTTACCTTGTGAATGTGTTCAAATGCTTTTTTCACAATGTTGTACGCCTTGTACTTCTTACCACAAGCTTTTGCTCCTCTAATTACTCTCCCGCCTATCTTTCCATCACCGGGACCCGACCGCATAACTCTGTTAATAAGTCTCTCCACAATTGGCACGTTGACCCTCCCAAACTGTTTCTTCGAGTACACCCCACCCGAGCGCAGGGTAGGTGATCCCTCGAGCTTAATATATCTCTCTAGAGTTTTGTCCCTTATGACCACCCCTTCAGGAGACCACTTTCCAAAATACTGGAAGGTGGGGGCTTTCATCGTTTAGGTTTCTCCTTCTTCCCGATCCTGACCTCCTCTAGATCGACCCCGTTCACCATGACTACCTTATACCTAACTCCAGGTAAATCACCTTTTGCCCTCCCTTTCGCACCACCTATCCCTTCGATAATGACCTCATCATGTTCGTCAATGAAGTTTATTGCCCCATCTCCTGGGGCAAAAGCCGTTACAACTTTTCCATTCTTCAGTAGCTGCACCCTGACGCACTTCCTTATAGCTGAGTTAGGCTGTTTCGCCTCAACTCCTACTTTTTCAAGAACTATGCCCTTTGCTCTAGGTGCTCCTTCCAAGGGATCGTGCTTTTGTTTGAGCTTGAGCACTCTCCTCTTGAAATCCTCATCTTTCCATCTAAACCTCTTCCTATCTCTGCTCAGTTTTCTAGCTGCAAATTCTCCTCTACCCATTATTCTACCTGGGTCCAGTTAGGATTATATCTCTTACCCCAAAAAACCTTTCCAGTAGCTTCTTTGCCCGATTAAACTTTCTTTTTCCCTCTCCCATCGCCAAACCTTTGCTCCCCGGCTTCAGTCTAACTGTAACCTTCCTACCGTCTTCACTTAGATTAATCCCGACTATCTGTGCGGGAGCAAGAAGGTTTCTGATGAATTGCGCAAGGTCTCCGCTGAAGCCTACCACCCGAACAGCTCGGCCTATCCTGTTTTGAATTTTCTTGATATTGCAACCATCACGACCTACACACCTTCCAAGATCCTGCTGATCCACCACAAAAGTTACTTCATTCTCCTCAACCAAACAATCTTTGGGACGTGTGAAAGTAATTGTCTCAAAAAGAGCAATGTACCTCATCTCTTCAGGTCCTAATTTTATCCGCATTACTTCACCAAACTCAAGACTTGGGAATCGCCCGGATCCAGCACGTTCATCAGACAGATAGGGTAGGGCTTGCCCACAGCTATCCCTAGATCCACGCTCTTTCCAGGAAAAATATACAGCTTTACTCCGATGAGTTTTGAATAATATTCAACTGCTTTCCTCAACTCTGGTGGACAATTTGAAGCGACAATGACGAGTTTTCCCTTACCAAGCTTGAGAAACTTTAACGTTTGGCGGCTACCGATTATCACTTTTCCCGTTTCAACGGCTCTCCGAATCTCGATTGCCGGATCCATGCGTCCTCATCCTCAATTCTACTGTGCCGGTTCCTAGAGGAACTGTCTGGCCCGCTATCACGTTCTCTATTACACCTTTTAACTCATCCCTCTCCCCGTGAAGAGAAGCTTCCAGCAGGTGCTGAACTGTTGTCTCAAAGGCTGCTCTGGCCAAAAAACTTGGTTTCTCCCCACTTATTCCATGTCTGCCTATCTGTCTCAATCTACCAGTGCAGGTCATCATGTCTGCCACCAGCATTATATGCCGCACATCAACTTCCAAGCCCTGTTCCTGTAGAGTATTCATCGCCTCATCAATTATCGCTCTTCTTGCTGCCTCGATACCCAAGACTTTTTCAATCTCAACAATGTCATTTGTAGTTGTTCTTCTCTTGTCCACTTCCTCGATCTCAAGAATCTTCTGAAGGTTTGACCCTTCTGTCAGTATGACATGCTCCCCGCCCTCCTTTCGGACTACTGCTCTTGTGATACCTTCAACACCCCTCAGCGGAATGCTCCTGATCTTGGAACTCAGCTGACGTAGCATGGCCAAACCTGCTTCCTCTTTAGGTTTGACTTTTATCTTGCTATCGTCCAGAACTGCCTCCACACCCAACTCTGATACTATTTTGTCCCTGACCTCTATTGGCTTGATACCTTGTTGACGGAGACGTCTAACGTTCAAGAATAAAACGAGTTGTCTGTTGAGTAAATCGATTTCAAATTGAGTTACGACATCTTCAATCATGGTCATTTGAATCTTGTACGCGACCTCCTTGGCTTTGTTCGGATCTTTTGCGTACTCGCCCTTCAGATATATCTTCATGAGAGGTGTACTTGGAGTTCTCCTGACATCCAAGATCTCAATTAGCCTGGGTAAACCGAGTGTGACGTTCAGTTCGGCCACACCCGCGTAGTGAAAAGTACGGAGAGTCATCTGCGTGCCGGGCTCTCCTATAGATTGAGCGGCCACTATACCTACTGGTTCACCGGGTTCGACCAATGCCGCTCTATACGCTTTCTCTGTCTCCTCTAGGATCCGATCAAGTTGCTTCTGCGTAAGTGTTCCTTCCTTGTTCAGCTTATCCAATTTCTTCTTAAGATCTTGTACTAGGCTGGGAGGGAGCTTAGCCGAGAGTGCGGAGATTTTATCGTCAATTACTTCTGGATTCATTTTCCGATCACCTTAAAGATTATTCTATCCAAGTCTACGCTCTTCCCTCTCTCACTTTTCATAGGATCTACCCCGTCCTCCCCGTACGTGAACTGCACAATCCTACCCCTAACTCCTCTAACTGTGCCATCATCCCAAACTTTTAGATCCTGTAGTGCGTTGATCAATCTCCTCTGGAGGTAACCACTCTGGGAGGTTCTAACAGCCGTGTCAACAAGGCCCTCCCTTCCTCCCATTGCGTGGAAGAAGAACTCAGCTGGAGTTAGGCCCCTCCTGTAACTGTTTGTCACGAATCCTCGAGCCTCTGCTCCTAAGTCACCTCTCTTAAAGTGAGGTAATACCCGCTGATAATACCCGCGCTTTGGTCTCTCCCCCCTGACAGATTGCTGACCTACACAAGCCGCCATTTGGGTTAGGTTCAACATACTTCCTCTGGCACCTGTGCGTGCCATTATGACGGAGTGATTTCCCAGGCCACCTAACTCCTTTTCTGCAATTTCCCCCGCCTTATCTCTGGCTTCGGCTAGGATTTCCATTATCTTCATCTCGAGGGTTTCCTCAAGTGTCTTGCCTGGTGCAGGCTCAAGTTCGCCTCTCCTGTAGCATTCCACCCATTTCTGGACTTCTCTTTTCTTCTCTTCAAGGACTTCTCTTATCTTTCTTAGAGAACTCTCAGCTATCTCTTCATCATCTAGACCTGTCGTAAAGCCAAACATTCTTATGGCTGCAATAGAAAGTCTTGTAACTTTGTCAAGAAACTCTCGTGCCTTCTCGGTTCCCCACTCCTTCACTATCCTGTCAACTATTGCACAGCGATCAAGCGCCTTAATAGCGTTGGCATCGATCACCCCACTTACCAGTTGCCCGTCTTTTATTACAACATAGGCATCGATCGGACACTCTTCCTCCCTACATTTGCTACAGTTTTCACAGATCTTCGCTTTGAAAACCAAGTTCAAACCTCTTGGTAGGAGCATGCTGAAGATTTGCTTTCCTGTCCAATAAGGTACGCCATCTTTCTTCACCGCAGGTGGCGGCAGTTCCTCTGAAATTCCTGCTTGGAAGAGGAGATACTGAGCTTGCTCTTTTGTGAGTAGCGTGTTGCGCCGAGTCAGAAGGTAACATCCCGTGATATGTTCCTGCACCCCCCCGATAATCGAACCACCAAACCTAGGGGAAACTATGTGCTCCTGAACTTGCATTAGGATCCTCGCCTCTGCCCTCGCCTCCTCACTCTGCAACACATGCAAGTTCATTTCATCTCCGTCGAAGTCTGCATTGTAGGGTGGACAGACCGCTAAGTTCAGCCTGAAAGTTTTTCCTGGCATCACTCTAGCCCTATGCGCCATAATTGACATCCTGTGGAGGGAAGGTTGCCTATTGAATAAAACAAGATCTCCATCCCTCAGATGTCTCTCAACGATCCAACCTTCATCCAATTCTTTCGCGAGCTCCTCCCTGTCTGCGAACCTTAAATCGAATCTCCTACCGTCGGGGGTTATCACCCACTTGGCCCCTGGATGAATGTCCGGACCTCTCCTCACAAGTGTTCTGGCTTCCTCAATGTTGTATCGGGTGACTCTCATGGGTACGGTTAAGTCTCGAGCCACATACTCTGGAACACCAACCTCGTTGATACTTATGTTCGGATCTGGAGAAATAACTGCTCTAGCAGAGAAATCAACCCTCTTGCCGCAGAGGTATCCTCTGAATCTCCCCTCCTTGCCTTTCAAACGCTGGGTAAGCGTAGTCAAAACTCGTCCGGACCTGTGCCTGGCTGGTGGAACGCCAGATATCTCATTCGAAAAGTACGTAGCGACATGATACTGAAGCAAGTCCCACAGGTCCTCTATTATCAGGTGTGGGGCACCGTTACGGATGTTATCTGCTAGTCTTTCGTTAATCCTTATGATGTCTACAAGCTTGTGTGTTAGATCATCCTCAGATCTTATACCAGTCTCTAACACCATGCTGGGCCTGATGGTCGGGGGAGGTACTGGCAGAACTGTAAGGACCATCCACTCGGGCCTTGCCGTTTTGGGATTCAGGCCCAAAAGCCAACAGTCATCATCTGTTATTCTCTCCAAGCGTTCCCTGATCACGGAGGGCTTTAAATGCTCGTTTTCCTCCCAAATCGTATAGGGCTTTTCCAATCGAATTTCTTTCTGTTCCTCTCCACAATGGGGGCAATCCTTAACCCCCCAGGCCTTTGACATTATTTTCTCCGAAATCTTCCACCAGTCCTCAGTTTCCTTAATCTTTTCTTTGGCTTGATCCAAGACCTCCTGAGGTAGAAGTATGCGTCCACACGCCCTACAAGTTGCCCTTAGTATTTCATAGATTTTTTCGACAAACCCTATGTGTAGAACGGGCCGTGTTAATTCTATATGGCCAAAATGCCCAGGACATCTGCCAGGCTTTTCTTTACATGTCATACACCTCAAGCCAGGATCCACTACTCCAAGTCTTCTGTCCATCAGTCCTCTATCAAGCGGATACCCTCCCTCGTCATACGTGTCCGGTGTCACCACTTTGACAACAGACATTTTGTGGATCTCTTCGGGGGAGAGCAGACCCAGCTCAATTGAGGATATCGCCTTAAGAGGAGGCTTCATCTCACACCCTCTCCTTCAGCCTTATTCTCGGATTCAGACAAAGAGCTCTCAGCTCATCGAGCAACACCTTAAAGGTATAGGGAATTTCCACCGCACAAACCTCTGGCCCTTCTCCACATAGCGGGCAGATGTAGATATCCGCTCTGGGATTGTAAGCTACAAAATTGCCACATTTGGCGCATACATATGCGGTGTACCTATCGGAGCCGTACAGCAACCTGTCTTTGAGCAACATGGCAGCTCCGTGACCGAGCAAACAGTCTCTCTCCATTTCACCGAATCTCAACCCTCCCTCTCTTGCTCTTCCTTCTGTAGGTTGATGAGTCAAAATCTGGACCGGGCCTCTCGACCTAGAATGCAGTTTCTCTGCCGCCATGTGGTGTAATTTCTGATAGAAACAGGGGCCTATAAAGATTTCTGCTGGAATCATCTCCCCAGTCACTCCATCATAGAGAATTTCCTTGCCTCTGGGATCGAAGCCGAGCTCCAGGAGCCATTTTCTTAATTCTTCCTCCTTAACCCCCTCAAACGGTGTGCCGTCTATGAAGGTACCCCTTAATGCTCCTGCTTTCGCAGCCACCATCTCAAGCAGCTGACCCAAGGACATCCTAGAGGGAATCGCATGAGGATTGATAATAATATCTGGCACTATCCCCTCCTCCGTAAATGGCATGTCTGCTTGATCAAGGATCATGCCTATCACTCCCTTCTGTCCGTGACGAGAAGCGAACTTATCCCCTATTTCCGGTGTCCTGAGTTCTCTCACCCTTACTCTCACAAATTTGTTGCCTTCACCACTGATCGTTACCAGAGCTTGATCTACAATACCCTCCTCCGTCGGACGCATGCGTACTGAAGTTTCACGCTCTTGGATGGATGTCCTTATTCCGAACTCATCTATTTCTCCTTGGAATCTCGGAGGGCTTATTTTTCCTACTAGCACATCCTCTCCCTTCATCTCAGATTCCAACTCCGCCATTCCATCCAAGACACCCAAATGAGCATAGTGAACTGGATCTGCGAAACCTCTTATTTCCTCGCTTGGAACCTCAATTCTGTCTTTCTGACCTCCGGGATACCTTATTGCTTCGGTTTCGTACAGACGTGTACATGTGCTCCTTCCCATCCCACGATCCAAGGATCCCTTGTTGACGATGATTGCATCTTCCATGTTGTAACCTCCGTAACAAGCGATCGCTACGATGAGGTTTTGACCGGCAGGCCTCCTGTTATAACCTACAACTTTAGTCGCCTTAGTTTGAACAAGTGGGGCTTGGGGATAGTGGAGCAGGTGGGCACGTGTGTCCGTACGGATGGGAAAACTAACCGCTCCCACACCTATCGCTTGTTTGGACATGTTAGCCGCATAGACGTTTCTGGGAGACTGATTGTGCTCGGCGAAGGGCACGAGACAAGCACATACACCAAACATTGCCGTCGGATGGAGTTCAAGGTGTGTAGTCTCTTCGTTTATCTGATCTAGAGTGATTGCTATTTGTGCATTTTCTTCCTCCTCAGGATCCAGATACTCGACTATCCCCATTCTGACAAGATCGCTCCAAGATAGCTCCCCTGCCTTTACCTTTTCGATGATTTCAGGCGTTACCTTCGGTTTGCTGTTTTCAACCACTATTAGAGGTCTACGAATCCTTCCTTCATCGGTCGTAATCGAAACCTCATTGGTGTCCGGTCGATATGTGATGTTGACCTGAGGACTTATTCTCCCGCTTCTTCTAGCCTTCCTCAACTCTCTCGCAAGTTTCTCACCATCAGACACTGCTCCAACAAGACTTCCGTTCACGTAAACAGGAACCTTTCCCAGATGCTCACTACCCTTCTCAACTCTGACCACCCCATAGTCGGATAAAATGCTGATCACCTCTTCTGGATCTGAACCTGTTGTAATTTCAACCAACAGAGCCAGATTCTTGACTAAGCCACAGTTCGGACCTTCAGGGGTTTCCACGGGACATATTCTCCCCCAGTGGGTAGGGTGAAGATCCCTAGCTTCGAAGTGAGGTTGACTTCTGCTCAAAGGTGAGACCACCCTCCGCAGGTGCGAAAGAGTTGAAACATAACAGGTCCTGTCCAGCAATTGGCTTATACCCGTTCTACCACCAGGCCAGTTACCCGTTGCCAACGAATGCAACAATCTCTCGGTTAACACATCTGTCCTGACAGCCATGGAGGGCGTTAACTGCCTACCCCTAGACCAAGCCCTCTCAAGCTGGAATTTAATGTCTTTCAGCATGTTCGCAAAAGCGAGCCTGAAGATTGCCTCGAGCAGATCTCCAGCCAATCTAAGCCTCTTGTTAGAGTAATTGTCCTTGTCGTCTATGTCCCTTCTCTTTAAGGCAAGCTCCACGGCCCTTGCTGCCATGATACCCAAGTAATATGCCTTTTTTCTTCTTGTATCCGGCGTGATCCCGAGATGTGGAAGGAAGTATTTATCGAGCACTTCTTCGGCCCTTTGGAGCCTGTAGCTTTTCGGCTGACCGACAGCAACTCTCTTGCCGATGAAGTCTAAAGCATCCTCCCTTGTTCTGAACTCGGCCGCCTGTTGCAGGTTTTCATAAAGCTCCTTCATTATTTCAGGATCCCTAGAAATCGCCTCGACTATCTCCCTGTCTGAGATCAACCCGAGAGCCCTCATCAGGATTACCAGAGGAATGGGGCCCGGAACGGCGGGGTACCTCACGTACATGAGCCCGTCTCTTCTTCTCTCAACGGTCGTCATAGATCGGAATCCTCTATAGGTTGAGAAAACTTTTGCTACTTCAACTCCCGTCCGTTCATCCCTTTCAGTTAAGATTTTGTTGGGTGTCAAGTCTTCCTGTGCTACTATCACACGCTCAGAACCGTTAACTATGAAGTAACCGCCGGGATCTAAGGGATCTTCACCAGCTTTAACAAGTTCTTCGGCGGACTTTCCATGCAGACAACAAAACTTGGACTTCACCATCAGGGGCAAGTATCCCACCACGACCTCTTCAGGATAGCTCTCGGAGCCATCTCTGACCACAGACATTTCAATGATCAGGGGCGCTTGATACGTGAAATTCCTAACTCGGGCTAACTGAGGCGTCATTATGATCTTCGCAGCTTCCGCTTCGGTCCAGACCGGTGGACCTATCCTGACTCTACCGAATTTCACCCTGATATCCTCAGGGACATCTAGATCGATTCCCCCAACTTCATCAACTATCAGTTGCAACCTGCGTTGCACGAAATCGTTATATGAGTCCAAGTGCTGTCTAACAACACCCCTCTCCCTGATGAATGCCTCAACAAGTGGCCACGTATCCATCACGTCTCTTCCACCACCAGCCTATAAGCAATGGTCTTCCCTGCGGTGGGGCTTTCCCTTGTAATCCTGACGACATCACCTGGCTTCGCCCCAATCGCCTTTGCGACAGGATCCGTAACCAAGAGTAGGGGAAGATCCTCGCGCTTCAATCCGAGTTTTCCTAACTCTTTCTCGATCTCTTCCTCCGTCATGATTTCATGCTTTGGCACCAGAACATGATCCAGCACGGTAAACTTCTCCTTCTTGGTGCTCACATATCTCTGAGCGGCTACTCTTTAAAAACCATTTGCGGGCCCGGTGGGATTCGAACCCACGACCACCGGCTTAAAAGGCCGACGCGCTACCAGACTGCGCTACGGGCCCCTAAAATATTGGGTTATCTCGCTAAAATCATTAAAAAACCGTCTAAAGGCGCCCTGGCCGGGATTTGAACCCGGGGCGGAGCCTCGACAGGGCTCCATGTTAGGCCGGGCTACACCACCAGGGCATCAATTACCTTTTTTTAATTTTGAAAAAGGGTTGGCGGTTTCCCGGGCTTCCCCTGGGCTTGCGCACCAGAGTACAACCCAGGACGGTGGCGGGCTTAACTTCCGGGATCGGACGAGTCCGGGTGTTTCCCCGCCCCTGTGACCGCCAACCCTTAATTTTTCTCTTAGAGATTTTAAAATGACCGAGGCTGCTTCCAAACTGGTCGACACGAAAATTCAAGAAATCATGAACAGAAAACCACCAACAGTCCATCCAGATACTTCCATACTGGAATTACTTGACAAACTCCTTAAACAAGGTGATGACTACTTTCTGGTCATAGAAAAGGGGAGGCTCATTGGAATAATAACTGAAAAGGATGTACTCGAAGGACTAAAGAAGCCATCAAAACATGCATTCGTTGGTATTTCCCTAACGAAAGAGATGTCAAAGATCAAGGCTGAAAAAGCTAGAGAAATAATGACTTCGCATCCAGTTACCGTTGACCCCGACTCTACTATACAGAAAGCCATAGACTTGATGAGCACTCACGGTTTCCGACACTTGCCAGTTGTTAAGGAACAGCGTTTACTAGGCGCTTTGACCGTTAAAGATATCGGCAAACACTTCCTAAGGTTACTCAAGGAAGAGAAATAACCCTTATTCATACCTAGCCTCACCTGCCCTTGTGATGGCATAGCGTACTCCGACGGGTCCGATTATCTCAAACACCACTGTTGTTGCCATTATTAGGGTGAGCGCTGACTGAGCCAGCTCGGCTCCAATCGGATGCGAAGCGAGCTCTGAACAAGCAAGGGCTGCCAGACCTATGGCAACGCCAGCTTGGCATAGTATCCCAAAACCCAAGTAGCGTTGGATAACCTTAGGTGCACCAGAAATTCTTGTGCTCAGATGCGCTCCACCTATCAACCCAAGACTCCTACCAATCACATAGACGAAACCCAGCAATCCCATCGTGGGCAGCAAATCGAGACGCAACTGTGTCCCAGCTAAAGCAAAGAATATGACATAGACTGGTGGCATCAGGTTCTCGACCATGTTTAGGGAAGTCCTACCCAGTGTCGGCATTGAGTTTATCAGAACCATACCGATGACCATACACGTCAGTATCAAAGAAACTCCGCTCAACTCAGCAAGCCCCGCTCCAACAAAAATGCTCGCGATGGAAGCTACAAATAATGTCTCTCTTTCCTTGATCCTTTTCATTAGGAAAAACAGAATCCCACCTATCGCAAAGCCTAGAAGAATGGCTCCCCCGATCTCGCTGAGGGGTTCTACCAAGCTCGATATGGCAAGCTCTCCTCCCAGAATAATTTTGACTACACTAAGCGCCCCAGCGAAAATCAGTATTGCTAACGCGTCATCCCACCCAACGACGGCCAAAATAGCATCGGTGAGAGGACCACGAGCTCCGTATTCGTGGAGTGCTGCCACCGTCCCAGCTGGAGCACTGGCAGGGGCTAACGAGGCCAAGAGCAAGGAGAGCGTCAAGTCTCCGCTTACGAAGTAAGAGGCGATGAAGACCAGAAAAAAGGCACCAAATGACTCTCCAAAAATTGCCGCAATGATTGGCTTCCCCAATTTCTTGAAAAGACGGAAGGTCAGATGAGCACCTATGATGAATGCTACAAAAGCGAGCGTTATTTTGGTCGCTACCTCCCAGATCGCTGTTACAGTCTCCCCCTCAACTCCGAAATAGTTGAAAGCCTTGGTTAGCGGCCCTAGTATCACCCCTGCAAGTATGTAGCCCACAACCCCAGTAAGTTTTAAGTTGTGCGTGATCTTCCCGATCACTTCACCAAGGACGAGAATCACACCAATCAACAGAAGAAGATTTGCTACCACGATTCACCCTCCAAAGCAATTACGAAAGCTGAGAAAAATGTTCGATAGCATTATTAAGCACATCCCAAGTTTCTCGATGATGTTAAAGCCGATGCCCTCCTTTAGGGGAGAAAGGTAGGAGGTGATGCTTTGTTTAATGTTTTTCTCTTTTTGGGGACTATTTTAGCCCTTGGCTCACTCGTCGGGAGATTTACCCATGACTTCAAACTAACTGGGGTGGTTGGGTACATCTTTACTGGAATCCTCCTCGGCCCCCTACTAAGCTTCCACCAACTTTTCGGTATTGGGATTAAGACTGTAGACGAAATATGGAGCTTCACAACGAAGCTTACTCTTGCTCTCATCGCGTTCATTATAGGAGGACAACTAACTATACGGTTCTTCAGACAGCTGGGCAAAGCTATGGTTATTCTCATTTTCGGTGAAACATTAGCTACTTTCGCCCTAATTCTCGCTGGTTGTTATCTCGCCACCAAAAACCTACCCATGTCCCTCCTCCTAGCAGCAGTGGGAGCACCCAGTGCGCCTGTGGGAACCATACCTGTTCTGGAGGAATATCGTGCTCGTGGATTGTTGACGAGATCTTTGATTGCTATCGTCGGTTGGGACGATGCACTAGCCATCATGCTCTTTGCTCTGTCCCTCTGTGGTATTGAGATACTGCTAGGGGAGGAAGTGAGCAGTAGTATCGTTCTGCAGGGGATATGGCAGATTGTGGGCGCCCTTATAATAGGGACTCTTTTGGGATTGTGTCTCGTATCTATCATAAGGAGGATTCACGAGAAGGAAATCATCTTTCTCGCCCCCCTCACCGCCACCTTGGTAGGAGCAGGATTGGCAGAAGCCCTAGGGTGCTCGGAGCTTCTGACTTGCATGATGGTAGGATTCGTTTGCGCGAATCTTCAGTCAACGCTGGCGAGCAGAATGGTACATAGAGTGGAAGAATTCATGCCACCCGTTTACGTCGCGTTCTTTACGCTCTCTGGTATGCTCATGGACTTTGAGGTACTTTATCGAGTAGGACTGCTCGCAACTGTTTACATGATCTCCAGAATAATCGGAAAATTTGGAGGATGTTTCGTTTCAGCTAGAATAGCTGGGGCTCCTAGCATATTGCAAAAGTACACTGGACCAGCACTGTTAAGTCAAGCGGGGGTAACAATCGGTCTGACTGCCCTCGCGGTCTCAATGTTTCCAACCTTTTTGAAGGATGCTCTGACTCTGATCCTTGCGACTACCATAATTTTCCAAATAATAGGACCCGTTGGCGTGAGGTACTCCATCACCCGAGCAGGCGAAGCAAAAAAACTTTAACCTTGAGAACCAGTAAGAGCGTCCCGTCAAACTTCTTCATTAACAGCAGTAGCCACGGTTTAATTCGCACATTGGATCCAAAACAAAGGAGTCAAAGCCGGGGGCCGGATTTGCACCGGCGTAAAGCGGGTCTGCAGCCCGCCGCCTAACTTCTCGGCCACCCCGGCATCAAAAATCATGGAAGTTCCGATTAGATAAGAAGAGTGGCTAACTTAAAAAGGAGCCCTGAGAGCAAGGCCGTTGCGGGAATCGTCAAAATCCAGAAAGCTATTATCTTCCAAGTCACCCCCCAGTCTACGGCACCTATCCCACCTTTCGCGATACCTACACCAATTATCGAACCTATACTACTATGAGTGGTTGAGATTGGAATTCCAAAGTCTGTTAGAACTCCTGGAACCACTGTGAACAGAAAGACGTTTAGGGCATTAGCAAATTCCGCCGCAAAACCGGTGAGGGGATCCAGACGTGTCACCTTGTATGCAGCAGTTGTGATCACCCGGTACCCCCATGTAAAGCCCCCTAGAGCTATACCGATACTCCCAAAGACTGCAAGCATTAGCATGGTTGAAAGCTCCGGTTTTCCGACGAGCACTTCTGTTGGTGTGACAAACACCCCTGTGCAATTGGCCATGTCATTGGCCCCAAAAGCAAAAGCTGAAAAAATCAAAGCCAACAAAAGCAAGAACTCTAGGGATCCGATACGTTTCCTCTTGAAGTAACTCCCCGCCAGTGCTGACATTGCGACAGCTAAAAGTGTGCCAGAACCAAATAATAACGCTGAATCTTCCCACTTGAGCACCTTGTAGAAAACAGTAACCGCAGTAGTAAAAGACAGAAGGAAGGCACAGACAACAACAAGCAGGATTCCTTTACCTCCTCCATGCCTCCGGAAAAGATGAAAGAAACCAAATGACAATGCCATAGTAAGCAAGGGGGATATCAATATACTCACAAGAACCAAAGTAAACTTGTCCCAAACCACAAGGCCCCAGCCCCCAGCAGCTAATCCGCACCCCAAAACTCCACCTATGGTCGAATGCGTGGTTGAGACAGGCATCCCTTTCCATGTACTGAACACTACCCAGACTATCGCCGAAGCGACTGCAACAAGACTACCAACAACCAGTTGCTGGGTTGTCAAGCCCTGTCTATCGACTATTCCCCTGTCAACAGTTTTCATGACAAAAGGACCGAGCGAAACACCTCCGATTGCAGCAAACAAAGCGAACAAAAGAATTGCTCTTCTCATCGAAACGACGCCTGCCCCCACAGCGCATTCGGTCGGGTTTGAGGCATCGTTGGCTCCCAAACACCAAGCCATGAAAAAAGCTAAGGCAAGGCCCAAGGCGTAGATCACGGTTATGAGCATCTCTCAACCTTCCGAGATGTATAAATATTTTTGCCTTAAAGACTATATATTTCTAATTTTCTCTATAGATGAGAAGAAAGCTCCAGCAGACTGGCGGATCCACCCTTATCGTTTCACTTCCGAAAGACTGGGTACGCAGAATGAAACTAAAAAAAGGAGACGAAGTAGACATCATCGAAACCGAGAACTATCTCCTGATTTCACCACGCACCGAAATCAAAGATGAAGCTGAAATTACCATGACTAGAGAGGACTCGCCCGAAGCTACAGCAAGAAGACTTGTTTCCCTTTACCTAGCAGGTTTCAATAAAATCTCGTTCAAATCTGAAGAACGAATTTGCCCCAGATTCAGAGGATATCTGAAAAGATTCGCGAGAACAAAACTTGTGGGGACAGAAATAATCGAAGATCTGCCGTCCAGATTGAGCTTGCGGATACTTCTGAGTCCCAGCGAACTCCCCATCCCGGAGGCTGTCAGAAGAATGGGGATCATCACACAATCAATGATCAAGGATGCTTACTCATCACTCAGGGAACTCGATATGGAAATAGCCAAAGATGTGCTGGCCAGGGATGATGAAGTTGATAGATTCGGCATTTATATTGTCAGATTGCTGAAAGCCGTGTGTGAAAACAGGATAAGAGCATCTGAAACCGGACTCAGAGAGATCCGCGAATGTTTGGGCTACAGAGTTATCGTGAAAAGCATCGAACGTGTGGCAGATTACGCCGTTTCCATTGCGAAGAATGTCATGACAATTGAAGAACCCTTGCCAAGCAGTATCCTAAAGAGAGTGGGAAGTCTGGTAGATTTCAGTTCAAATCTCTTCAGTTCCTCGCTTCAATCGCTAGAGAAAAGTGATTACAGGTTAGCCGAATGGGTCATCCAGAGGGGGAGGAGTGTAAGCAGGTTCGTTAAGCCCGTGCTCGTTTCCATTTTCTCTTTTCCAGCGAGCGGTGCGTTGCCCCTCAGAATGATAGTGGGTAGCCTCCAAAGGATAGCCGAACATAGCACAGATATCGCTGAGATAGTACTCAACTTGACTGTACCCAAACATTTAAGTTGACTCTACTCCAAAGCGTGAAAAAGGCATGTCAGGTGAAAAAGCAGTAGTCCTGGTTGTATTCATCATCTGCTATGCTCTCGCGCTGAGTAGGAAGATAAAGATAGCCTATGCATCGCTGGGAGCCTCCGCCCTCCTTTTGCTTCTCGGCTTGGTAAGCCCACAGGATGTCATTTCAGAAGCCATCAAATGGGATGTCTTGGGGATTTATTGGGGCTTCATGGTACTCTCTCTCGTCTTCCTTGAGAGTGGAGCCCCTGATCTTTTAGCTAATCGTCTGCTCGTCAGAATTAAGAAAGAAAAATACATGCTTTTGGTTCTCTGCACCATCACCGCTTTTCTGTCTTCCCTGATGGAGAATGTCGGCGTGGTGCTGATGATGGCACCCGTGGCTATCGCAGTTGCAAGGAGGATGAACTCTTCTCTGTTTCCTTACCTAGTAGGGATCGCCATAAGCTCGAACGTAGCTACTACTGTTACTATGATCGCCGACCCCCCACCCATAATCCTCGCGATGGAAACTGGCATGAAACCTCTTGACTTTTATTGGTTCTTGGGGAGGCCTGGCCTTGGTACGCTCTCTATAGTTGGGGTGAGCACCGCGCTTCTCTCGCTACTGCTCATTTTTAGAAAACTGAACAAAACGTCTGAAATCCAACCTCAAAGAATAAACGTGACATGGGGGGCACCCATTTTGTTCATCACTGGTATTTTCCTGCTTATGGTTGGGCCTGAAGTCAACTTAAGACCGGGCTTAATCGGTTTGGGTGTAGGAGCTGTAGCATTAGCATTAGGCAGGCAAAAACTGAGGGAAATAATAGTTAAGTTCGACTGGAACTCTTTCCTGTTCATCGTTGGGATCTTCGTCGTGGTTTACGCCGTCAATATTCATGGCCTGCTGGCGGACTTCGCCGGTCTCATCGTGGATGCTGGGATTCGCTCGCCTTCTCTGATGCTCGCACTCATCATCTGGATTTCGGTTGCTTTCTCGTCCTTCATCGACAACGTTCCCTACACCGTTCTCATGATCCCAGTCTGCCAGCACCTGGCCAGTCTGTTGGGCATAAGCTCCTGGCCCTTGCTCTATGGTATGATTGTCGGGACAGGAATGGGAGGAAACATAACTCCAGTAGGGGCTTCGGCCAATGTTTTCGCTACCGGGATTCTAGAAAAGCACGGATACAAGATAAGGTTACTTGAGTTCATGAAAATTGGGGTTCCATTCACTATCGCTGCTGTGCTCCCAACCCATTTGCTACTTCAGATATTCTGGCTGTGAAAAAAACCAAAAAACAGAAATGAACTCTATCCTGCCCTTTATAGAGGGAGGTTCTCCAACACGTTTTCTAGCCCCCCAGTAGGGTAGTTCTCGCCACCGCCGGTCTCACCGGGGAGGCCAGCCGTTGCCTGCAACTGGACGCTCGCACTGGCACTCGAAATACGAAGGTACAGCACGCCCTCGAAGTTGCCGTCCTCATCCACCTTGCCGACCAGCTTTCCAGCGACAGCGAAGTTCATTTTGTAGGTCCAGCTGACAGTGCCCCACGGCGCCATTACTCTATGCTCACCGGTTCCACTTCCCTCACCCGTTATTTTGCATTTGAGGATGTAGGCGGGTGCAAAGTTCTCCAAGTAGAAGAAAACTTTGTTCTCGATATAAGACACCGGCTCCAGCGTGCCGGTAATTTGGGCGTTCACTGTGAATTCGGCATGGTCAGAGAAGTGTGGATTCTCCAGATCCCTGCTACCGGTTGCGCCTAGAGTAGCGCTCACCGCTCCGTTTTCTACAGTGCCTGTGATCATACCGCTTGTCTTAGTCTCAATCTTAAAGATGTCAGCAATTTTCTTCTCTGACTGATGATCGAAGCTGAGGTTAAGGGTGCCTGTCACCGTCCCACTTACGCGGATTATTTGAGGAACAAAACCTATCCAAAGCTTGTTCAAGGATCGTTGAAGGATATCAGATCCTATTCTGCGCTGTCGCCATTGATATACTAAGCTCTCCATTTGCTGCTCCATCTGAGCATAGTTCTCTTCGCATTCCTGAGCCAATAGAGAACACTCGGTAGATACCTTGGTAAACAGGTTCTCATACCGGGACTCCAATTCCTCTTCTGACACTTCTTTGATTGATTTCCCTATCGCTTCCCTGATCTTTCCTATCCGTAGGTTTTCGATATGCAAATAGATTTCAGAAGCAGGAACTCCCAGCTCTCCAGCCAAGCGCTGTTCAATTTCCACCTTGCATCGCTTGAAGAACCGCCATTCTTTTGCATGTTCCTCTTCCCACTCTTCAGCATGTTCAAATATCTTCTCAGCTCTCTTCAAGCAGACCACCGCTGCTCTCAACTGACCGACTGCTCCACCGAGGCGCCCATTTTCATAAGCTTGCTGGGCTCTCCGATAGTGTTCCGCAGCGACTTGAATCAAAGCCTGCACCGCCTGAGTGCCCGCTAGGGGTGGAGCTATTTGCAAATCGACCTTCTGTAGTTCCGCCTGTAACTTCTCGTACTCCTCTAGCAGTTCCTGATACTCCTCCTCCGAGGGTTTGCCAGCACGGGCCTCCACTTCAAACTCTACCTCTGTTGCCGACTCTTCCGCCTCGATACTCTTTCTGACCTTCAAGCTAAGCTTCGTTTCAACTCTTGCTTTGAGTTCAGAGATTTTTTGTTTGAGGAGTTCGAGTTGCCCCGCTACCTCTAGGAGAACGTTATCCAGCTCTGGAGGCACTTGGACTCGAGGTCTTGCTCTCAGTTTCTCCAGAGCTTGCGAAAGCTGTTCCTCTATTTCAGCTACTCTCGCTTCGTCCGTCGTCCCCCTCAAATCCAGCTTCATCCGCAGAGCAGCTTCCTTCAAGAGCTGAATCCTGTTCTTCACGAATCTCGCCCTCTGTTTTTGGATCCATTCCAAGATCTTTGCTCTCTTCGGGGAGTTCTCAGGGAGCTTCGTCATCAGTTTATCATACAGTCTCTGGAATTCGTCCTGAATACTTAGGTACGAGGATCCCTTGCCCTTGTCGCACATTTTGGAGAACTCCATGAATCTTTCCTGCATCAGGCTCATATCGCCCACACCCTTTATCCGCTCCCCCAGTCTCTCCAATGCGTAGAACGGGGAATCTGGATCGACGTCTATTGTATCAACTGCCACCGGAGCCCCGATTGAAGCCCCTCCAGCCGCTACGACTATTATCATTACCACCAGGGGGGCTATTCCTTTGCTCTCCATCCCTTCACCTCCTTCCGCGTTCGGGTCGAGATTCGGCCCGCCGCCCCTGTCACGGTCGGGGTCATCATCAATTTGCTCGAGAAGTTAATCGATTTAAAAAATCCGGCAAAACGGTCAAACTTAGGATTCGAAAATTTGAATAAAAACGAGAAAATCATTAAAAAACAAAGATTTTTCGGGATTATCGTTCAAAAATGAAAATTTTAATTTAAAAATTTGCAAAAATCGTATTTTTACTTCAAGTTTGGGGCTTAAAAAAGATGAAGCAAAAACTTGATGCGGGTAACGCCCCAGACAACGCTGGAGAACCTATTAAAATATCCTAAAGCAGTAAAGGTTCTTGCAAAATACCAGTTACCATGCCTTTTCTGCCCTGCTCTCTCATTTGAACTTGGTTACCTCACTCTAGCACAGGTTGCTGAGCTTTACGGCCTCCCGCTCGAAAAACTCCTACAAGAACTCAACGCCACTCTAAAGGAGTGAATACTTTTCTTGAACACTCCTAGCTTCCGCAAGAAGCTTCCTGCTTCAAAGACGGGGCATGCCCAGCGACGGCTGAAGCCA
>CAYYWO010000010.1:0-37996 GCA_964474885.1 Hadarchaeota archaeon (SeqCode) | reverse complement strand
GGACAACCTAGCCTATGCACAGAATGCTGACGGCGTGTTCGAAAACATCTACGAGAACGTGTACGTGGACTCGGTCTACACGTATGTAGCGACTTACGACAACGCGAGGGGCTGGGTGGAGAACTTCGAAAACCAGCAGCAGGAGACGCAGGGGTATTCAGTGCTGCATGAAAATGGACCTGAAGTTACTTCTTATGAAAACTACTTAACAAACCCCACTTTCGATACCGGGCTAGAGAATTGGGAGAACCAGACAGGCGGAGCGGACCCCCCACAGTTCAGCTGGAACTCGGGCGGCTACCCTGAGTGGAAGTGGTCAAGTGTATCGACAGGGGGATGGGGTGAAATATACCAGACGTTTACTTACGATGGAGTAACGCCCGTTGATAGCGCGACGCTCAAGCACTCATGGGAGATACCCACCAATGGGGGGGATGGGGTTACCGTATATGTCTATCTTACTGATCCCAGCGGTACACAGCACACGATTTACCAGGGGCACACTACAGATACCGTTTCATGGACTTCAATCGAGAACAATATCAAGCCCTATATAGACCAAGGTGGAAGGGGAACGTATACAGTCAAGTTCAGGGTCGAGTTCGCGGTTTCGTGGCTTACAGCTTCAGCCACAGTTCACTTGGACAATACGTGGCTCGAGATCCAATACACGGCGACTCGATATGGTTTGGAAGTCTACGAGAACATCAACAACATCCCCTCAGCGGAGAACTACTACCTCGAAATATACTACAAAATTGCGCCCGAAGACCCGAATTATCCAGATAATTTCTACGTGCAGGTTGAAAACTCGAGCGGGGCCTGGAACACCAGGGGAACTCTGAGCTCAGACCTCTGGACGCAGTGGTCCTACGAGCTGGATCCAAGCGAGCTTCTCGGAGGGGAAAACGTCCACATCAGGTTCGTGGATGCCGACAACTCCCTCGTCACCTACACAGACCTCTGCATAGACTACGTCAGGGTCAGGGGAAGCAAGGCGGTTTACAGGTTCGACGTGGAACACGTGGTGACCGCCTACACGCAAAACGTGAACACCTACGAGGTTCAGATCAGGTACTACCTCACGGGGGACTCGGAGCCCGCCACGGTGTACTTCTGGAACTTCGACACTTCGAGCTGGGACAACATGGGGGTACTCTCGGGAGGCAGTGAGACTTCCCCAAACCTGTTCACGTACGACATAACGGGGACCACTTACATCCTGGGAACAGGTAAGGTGAGGATCAGGTATTACAGCCCTTCTGACGAAACCCAGACCAACCTGATGCTGGACTACACGAGGGTGAGGTCGGAGACCTCCGGTGCCGGTAACACGCTGAACTGGCAGTTCACGATAGAGAACGTGCAGACGGGATTCGAGAACTACGATCTAAAAGTCGAGGCACAAACAGCTGGTGACAGCGAGTACGTGAGAGTGTACGTCAGAGACATCCTGAACTCCGAATGGGATTACGTTGGATCGATCACAGATGTCGAAAGTACCCTAACCTACAGGCTGGAGCCCTTGGAAAACTACCTGGATGGGGACAATGTGTACGTGCTGCTGGAGGATCAAGTAGGCGAGGACACAACTCAAACATTGGTCCGGGTCGATCTCTGCGTGGTCGAAGCGACAAAGTACGCTAGAACGAACGTTGCCCTTCAGTTCAGGACCTCGGCCGACAACGTGACGTGGTCCCCCTGGAAGGGACCGGACAACACGTCCAACACGTGGTTCGACGACAACTCGGCGACAAACACTTGGATAGAAAACAACTCCCGCATACCCCTGGGGAACGAGAACAGGTACTTCCAGTACAGGATCAAGTTCGCAACCGAGGACAACGAGCTGCTCTCGGGAGCAGACGGACCGCTCGTGGACTGGGTGAAGATAACCTGGTGCCCACCCGGACCGACCCTACTTGAGCCAGAGAACGGTGCAAATACGCAGGACAATACGCCAACTTTCAGGTGGACGAGCATCCCGGCAGACAACTACGACATACAGGTGGACAACGATGCCGACTTCAGCTCCCCCGAGTACGAGAACAACACTACTGAAAACACCATAACGATTCCCCCAGAAAACTCCCTGCCCGAGGGCTTCTACTACTGGAGAGTCAGGAGGTGGTACGCCGGCACACCGGGGGCCTGGACGGAGCCCTGGGTCTTCCACGTGGACCTAACGCCCCCCTCCGTCCCGACCCTCGTCTCTCCCGAGGACGGGGAGGTGCTCAGCGACAACACGCCCCTGCTCGACTGGGATCCTCCAACCACGGAGACCGACGGCACCCCCGAGAACTCCTTGCCCCTCCTCTACAAGGTCCTGGTGGCCACGGACTCCGGATTCACAAATGTCGTCTTCGATTCCGGGTGGATAGAGAACGACAACGTAACAACTCCGGAGCTGCCCGACAACACTTACTACTGGAAGGTGAGGGCCCAGGACAATGCCGGGAACGTCGGGGACTACTCCGCATACAGATCATTCAGGATAGACACGACACCACCCCAGATCCCGGAGCCTGTCTCGCCCACAGGCGGGCAGTTCACCCAGGCCACCCCAACCCTCCGCTGGTCCTCGGTCACTCTGGAGAACGATGGCGATGAAGAGCTCTCCACCCCGGTTTACTACTACGTGGAGTACTCGACCGATCCGGACTTCCTGACCAATGTCTACAGCTCGGGATGGATAACCGAGAACTACTTCGTCGCCGACCAGGCCTTCGAGAACGGCAGGACCTACTACTGGAGGGTCAAGGCCAGGGATAACGTGAACAACCCTGCACCGAACGAGTCTGAGTTCAGCGTCAGGGAGTCCTTCGTGGTGGATAACGAGGTCCCCGCGCCAACCCTGCTGAGCCCGGACAACCAGGCGGAGATAACGGGCCTGAGCGTTACCCTGCAATGGCATGACTACGACGGCGGATCGGGGCTTGAAAACTACCGGCTGCAGATCGACAATGATGATAACTTCCTCAACGGGACGCTGGTGGACGAGCTCCTACCCCCGACCCAAGAAAGCTACGACTTCAGCGCCTCGGAAATCGGGCTGTACTATTGGAGGGTGCTGGCCATCGATGCGGTCGGAAACCAGAGCTGGTCGGAGAACCGCTGCTTCTACCTCAGGCTCTGGTTCCAGCTAGAGTCTTGGAGCTGCGGGAGCTTTTCGGTCCTGGGCTGGGGGCTCCTGGAGACATGGTCATGCTCCTGCCAAACCTCTGCCAGCTGGCTCCTGCTCGACAACTTCGAGAATGAAAATGTCTCGGCACCCGTCCCCGCCCCCATTTTGCTCACGCCCTTGAATCACGAGAACACGAACGACCAGACGCCGACCTTCAGCTGGGACAACCTCCAGCCGGCGGACTACTACTACTTACAGGTGGACAACGAGAGTCCGGATTTCAATTCACTCGTGATAGACACGGGCTGGATAACCTCAAAGAGCTACACACCCTTGGGCTCCTTGGATGAGGGGGTTTACTACTGGAGGGTTAAGATGAAAAGGACGGAAGCAGAATCCGCTTGGTCCGAAGTTAGGCAGTTCAGAATTGACGTGACCCCGCCGGCGGCGCCCACGCTCGTCTCCCCGGCCGAGGGGGAGAATCTGAACGACAACACCCCCTTCCTGGACTGGGAGCCTGTAACCCAGGAGAAGGATGGGAGCCCAGAGAACTCCCTGCCCGTCCTCTACGAGGTGGAGGTCTCGAACCTCTCGGATTTCTCCAACATAATCTTCCACGAGAACAGGCTGGAGAACGACAACTGCCAGGTGACGGTCGAGTTACCTGATAACGTTTATTACTGGAGGGTGAGGGGGTGGGACAATGCTGGGAATGCGGGGAGCTGGTCGGCGGGGAGCTTCAGGGTGGACACCCTGCCTCCCGCAGCCCCCAGCGTCGTCTACCCGACGGGCGGGGTTTGGACCAACGGGGAGGTGAACCTGGACTGGGAGCCGGTGCAGGAGAACTCCCTGCCCGTCAGGTACCACGTGCAGGTCAGGAACCAGGCAGCCTCCTTCGGGAGCCCCACGATCGACGAATGGACCTACGATGATAACCTCCAAATCTCGCTAACCACGGAGGACGTGTACTACTGGAGGGTTTGCGCGGTGGACAACGCCGGAAACGTAGGCCCGTGGGCGGGCGGGGATACGGGGTACCAGTTCAAGGTGGACCGGACCCCGCCCAGCAAGGTGACGCTTTACAAGCCAGAAAACAACGTCACGCTGGACAACCTGACCGTTACCTTCAGGTGGTACGATGCGAGCGATGAGCTCTCAGGGGTGGACAGGTACCACCTGCAGGTCTCCACCGATCCGGGCTTCTCTAACATAGTATACGAGAACGACAACATCCCGGCAAGCGAGAACTACCACACCTACACCTTCTCGGAGTTCGGCCTTTACTACTGGAGGGTGAGGGCGATAGACGCCGTGGGATGGGCTGGGGACTGGTCGGATAACTTTGTGTTATATGTTGGACACTGGATCTTCCTGGAGCAGTGGCTGGCTAGTCTTAACACCATTGCCTCCTGGCAGCTAATAGATGGGTGGGATGCCATAGTCGGGACGGTCTTGCTCGGATGGCTCGGTCTCAGCACGTGGAGCGGGGGCCTGGGCACCATCATCACCGGATGGCTGCGGGTCGAAGGCTGGGACTGCAGGAGTGGGACCATCCTGATGGGCTGGCTACTACTCCAAGCCTGGACGGGATCGGTTGGAACGATCATCTCGGGATGGGTACCCGTCGAGAGCACAACCGCATCCGTCTTCGCTCCAGCTAGGTGGGAGGGTGTAGAGGGCCTATCCGGGGGTGTGAGTGCCCCTGCCGCTTGGCTTCTGCTTGAAGACTGGTCGGGCTCCACCTCCTCGGCTGCCGCTTGGCTCCTCCTTCAGCTTTGGTCCGGAATCGTTGCCGCTTTCGCGAGCTGGAGGTCCATCGAACAGTGCCCCGGTAGAGTCAGGACCACCGCTGGCTGGTGGTCAATCGAGGTGTGGGCCAACGAGAACATTTCCGCGCCCGTGCCCGCACCCGTGCTCGTCTCCCCACCCGATAACCTGAACACGAACAACAACCGCCCGACCTTCGAGTGGGAGAACCTCCTCCCGGCGGATGCCTACTGGTTGCAGGTAGACAACGACCCCGACTTCAGCTCCCCGGAGATAGAGCCAGGCTGGATCGAGGCCAAGTCCTACACACCTCTAGGGAGCCTGGCAGATGCCCTGTACTACTGGAGGGTGAAGATGAAGCGGGGGGATGCTGAGGGACCCTGGTCGGAGGTCTGGAGGGTGAGGGTGGACACGACAGGGCCAGCTGCGCCCACGCTCGTCTCCCCGGCCGAGGGGGAGAATCTGAACGACAACACCCCCTTCCTGGACTGGGAGCCTGTAACCCAGGAGAAGGATGGGAGCCCAGAGAACTCCCTGCCCGTCCTCTACGAGGTGGAGGTCTCGAACCTCTCGGATTTCTCCAACATAATCTTCCACGAGAACAGGCTGGAGAACGACAACTGCCAGGTGACGGTCGAGTTACCTGATAACGTTTATTACTGGAGGGTGAGGGGGTGGGACAATGCTGGGAATGCGGGGAGCTGGTCGGCGGGGAGCTTCAGGGTGGACACCCTGCCTCCCGCAGCCCCCAGCGTCGTCTACCCGACGGGCGGGGTTTGGACCAACGGGGAGGTGAACCTGGACTGGGAGCCGGTGCAGGAGAACTCCCTGCCCGTCAGGTACCACGTGCAGGTCAGGAACCAGGCAGCCTCCTTCGGGAGCCCCACGATCGACGAATGGACCTACGATGATAACCTCCAAATCTCGCTAACCACGGAGGACGTGTACTACTGGAGGGTTTGCGCGGTGGACAACGCCGGAAACGTAGGCCCGTGGGCGGGCGGGGATACGGGGTACCAGTTCAAGGTGGACCGGACCCCGCCCAGCAAGGTGACGCTTTACAAGCCAGAAAACAACGTCACGCTGGACAACCTGACCGTTACCTTCAGGTGGTACGATGCGAGCGATGAGCTCTCAGGGGTGGACAGGTACCACCTGCAGGTCTCCACCGATCCGGGCTTCTCTAACATAGTATACGAGAACGACAACATCCCGGCAAGCGAGAACTACCACACCTACACCTTCTCGGAGTTCGGCCTTTACTACTGGAGGGTGAGGGCGATAGACGCCGTGGGATGGGCTGGGGACTGGTCGGATAACTTCGCACTGTACGTCGGGCACTGGATCCTGCTCGAGGGCTGGACTGCTGGGATCAACGGCCCTGTTGGTGGCTGGTTCCTAGTGGAGAACTTAAAAGGCCTGGTCCGAACCTCGGCAGGATGGCTACTGGTCGAGGAATGGACGTCAAGCATCACCGCACTAGCCAGGTGGACGCAGGTAGAGGGCTGGACGGTTACCTCGGTTGGTTACTCTGAGTGGAGATACGTGGAGGGCTGGAGCTGTGCCGTCCAGACTCTAGTGCTTGGATGGATGCAGGTCGAGGGATGGACGTCAGGCACGACTGCACTGGCTGGGTGGAGGCATGTGGAGGGCTGGGGATGCACCGTCCGGACCCTGGTGCTTGGATGGATGCAGGTCGAGAAATGGGCGTCGGGCACCACCGCACTTGCCAGGTGGAGGCAGGTAGAGGTTTGGGCGGCGGGCTCGGTTGGTTACTCGGAATGGAGGCAGGTGGAGGGCTGGAGCTGTGCTGTCCGGACCCTGGCCAGCTGGTGGTCAATCGAGGTGTGGGCCAACGAGAACGTTTCCGCGCCCGTGCCCGCACCCGTGCTGATCAGCCCCAGAAACGGGGAGAACATCAACAATCCGACCCCGACCTTCGACTGGGAAAACCTGCTACCAGCCGATAACTTCCACCTGCAAGTGGCCACGGACAACCAGTTCACGGATCTCGTAATAGACAGGCCGGACCTCATCGGTAGCGAGTACACGTACGTTGCAGGGCTGACCGACGGGCTTTACTACTGGAGAGTGAGACAGGCGAGGACGAACGCCTACTCCCCCTGGTCCGAGGTCTGGACCGTCAGGATAGACACCCTCGCACCCTCCCCACCCACCATCACGAAACCTGTAGCCGGGGAGAACACGAATGACAATACCCCCACCATTGAGTGGATCCCGCCTGAGGAGAACTCATTCCCGCTGACCTACGACCTCTGGATAGACAACGACCCGGACTTCTCCTCCCCGGAGGTGAGCGTGAGCGGGCTGACGGAGAACACCTACACGGTTCCGGTGGAACTGCCGGACGGTGTCTACTACCTGAGGGTGAGGGCCGTGGACAATGCTGGGAACATCGGGGAAAATGCCGAATTGAGCTTCCGCATCGACACGCTGCCGCCTGCCGCGCCCGCCCTCACCTCCCCCGCGGATGACAGCTGGGTGAACGAAAACGCCTCCCTGGACTGGGAGCCCGTGGAGGAGAACTCTCTGCCCGTCATGTACCAGGTGCAGGTCTCCGCCTACTCAGACTTCTCTGCCATCCTGAGGGACTCAGGCTGGATCCATGAGGACAAGTGGAGCATCAGCCCGCCGCTCACCACCGAGGACAGGTACTACTGGAGGGTCAGGACGAGGGACAATGCAGGGAACGTGGGTGACTGGTCGGAGGTCTGGAGCTTCAGGCTGGACGTCAAACCTCCCTCCACTCCGGGCCTCTACTCCCCACCCGACAACCATGTGAGGGACAACCTGAGCGTCAGGTTCGAGTGGGTGAGGGCCTACGATGACTACGACAACCCGAACGATCTCTGGAGCTCGGGTGTGGACCACTACGTGATACAGATCTCGGCGAACCAAGACTTCACCGAAATTCTGCACGAGGACACCACTGCCGAAAACGTCTACCACTGGCAGGCTACGGGCTACGGGCTCTTCTTCTGGAGGGTGAGGGCCGTGGATGCGGTGGGGCATGCCGGGGACTGGTCGGAGAACTGGAAGTTCTACATAGGCAGGTGGGTGGCGGTCGAGAGCTGGGGCGCCGGCCTGAAAGGCCCCCTGAGCGGATGGCTACGGGTAGAAACGTGGAGCTGCGGAGGTAAGGCCTTCGTGGCGTGGAGGCTAGTAGAGGGGTGGACGGACAACGTGAGCGCCCCCGTGCCGCCGCCCCTGCTCATCTCACCAAAGAATGGAGAAGGCTTCAATACTCCACCGATCACCCTGACCTGGGAGTCCGTCAGGCTTGCCGAGAACTACTGGGTGCAAATCGACAACGACAACGACTTCAGCTCCCCCATCGTGGACAACTCGGGGGTGCTGGAGAACCAGTACGTTTTCGAGCCGCCCGCTATCGACTCCAAGTACTGGTGGAGGGTCAGAGCCTACGTGGAGGGCATCTGGGGGGCATGGTCTGAGAACAGGTACTTCGCGTACGACAACACCCCGCCCAAAGTGCCCGACAGATATCACCCGTACAACGGGGAGAACGTCAGGGACAACACGCCCCTGTTCACTTGGGAGAACGTACCGGAGAACTCTATACCCGTGAGCTACTACGTGAAGGTCTACGACAAGGACCTAAACCTGGTGGCGGATACCATCGTCGTGGGGGAGAACTGGTGGGAGTGCACCGTGGAGCTGGCGGACGGAATTTACTACTGGAAGATCAAGGCCCTAGACAATGCGGGTAACGCGAGTGTCTACAGTGACCTCTGGAAGTTCAGGGTCGACACCCTTCCGCCTGCGGCCCCATCCCTAGTTTCCCCCGAGAACGGCTGGGCAACCTACGAGAACACTGTGCACTTCGAGTGGAGCTCCGTGACCGAGAACTCCCTGCCGGTCCTTTACTACCTCTCGATAAGCGACAATAAAGAGTTCCCGTACGAGAACTACTCCTCAGGCTGGATCGACAACACCGGGGTGAGCATAACCTTCACCAGAGGCAGAGTGTTGTACTGGAGGGTAAGGGCAAAGGACAACGCCGGGAACGTAGGTCCGTGGTCTGAGATCCGATGGTTCAGAATAGACGTAACACCCCCAGCCGCCCCTGTCCTGCTCACCGAGAACGGGCTGAAGACGGCAGACAACACGCCGCTCTTGCAGTGGGAGAATGTGACCACCCAAACTGATGGTTACCCAGAGGAGGCGCTGCCCGTAGCCTATTATGTCGCCATAAGCGACAACGAGAACTTCCCCTACGAGAACGAGAATTCCGGGTGGATCCTAGACAACCAGTGGGAGGTAACCCCCGCCCTGGCAGATGGGGTCTGGTACTGGAGGGTCAGGGCGAAGGACAATGCGGGGAACGTAGGTCCGTGGTCCGAGGTCAGGTACTTCATCGTGGATACCACGCCGCCGACCCCACCAACACTCTCCTCCCCACCGGATATGGACAACCTGAACGACAACACGCCAGTCCTATCCTGGAACCCGTCCGAGGACCTGACGGATGTCGTTTACAAGGTCTTCATCTCAACGGACAACCTCTTCGAGAACGTCGTGAGGGAGTCCGACTGGCTGTCCTCAACCTCGTGGGAGGCCACTCCCGCCCTGCCGGACAACCTGTACTACTGGAAGGTGTGCGGGAAGGACGAGCTGGGGCACATTGGTGAGAATTCAGAGGTTTGGAGGTTCAGGGTGGACACGGTGCCTCCCAGTGCACCCACCCCCATCTGGCCTACGGCTAAGATAAACGACAATACGCCCCTGTTCCAGTGGGAGGCCCCGCCTGAGAACTCCCTCCCGCTTACCTATAAGGTGTACGTGTACGACGAGGACTACACCCTGCTGACACAAACCACTGACTGGATTGAATCTGAAAACTGGCAGTGCCCGATCGAGCTCAGCGATGGTGAGTACTACTGGCTGGTCGTGCCGCGCGACGATGCCGGAAATGTCGGGGAGAACACGGGGTACATCTGGTTCAGGGTGGACACCAAGCCCCCGCTCCCACCCGTGCTAATCTCACCCATCGATGGGGAGAACGTGAACGACAACACCACCCTCCTGCGCTGGGAGGAGGTGAGCACGCAGGTAGGGGGGACCCCTGAGGTATCACCACCCGTGGTTTACAGGGTGTGGGTGGCGACTGACAACCTGTTTGAGAACATAGTGAGGGACTCCGGCTGGATCTCCGAGAATGCTTGGGAGGTGACACCAGCCCTGCCCGACAACGTGTACTACTGGAGGGTCTGCGCCAAGGACAACGCCGGTAACATAGGGGAGAACTCGGAGGTGAGGAAATTCAGGGTGGACACTCTACCACCCGAAAATGTCTTCCTGATCTGGCCGGAAAACGGGAGGATTGCTGGAGTTGGAGCTCAGCCGAATCTGGACTGGAACCCAGCGGTCGACAACAGCTTGCCCGTCCTCTACCGGGTGTTGATAAACAGGAAGGGCGTGACGGAGAACTACAGGGACTCGGGATGGATAACGGACGACAACTGGGTCGTAACACCATCCCTACCCGACAACGACTACGAGTGGAGGGTCCTCGCTAAAGACAACGCTGGGAACGTGTTCGAGACTGCCACCTGGTGGTTCAGGGTGGAGACTCAGCCGCCAGCCCCGCCCCAGCTCTACCAGCCCGAGAATAGAGAGAACACGAACGATACGACGCCACTCCTGAGCTGGGAGAACGTCTGGGATGTGTCCCAGCCAGTCCTGTTCTACGTCTGGGTAGCAACAGATCCCGACTTCACCAATGTGGTGAGGGAGAACGGCTGGAGGGCTGAGAACTGGTGGGAGGTGACACCAGCCCTGCCCGACAACGTGTACTACTGGAGGGTCTGCGCCAAGGACAACGCCGGTAACATAGGGGACAATTCTGAAACCTTCTGGTTCAGGGTGGACACCGTGCCTCCAGCACAGGTCCAGCTCCTGTCGCCCGAAAATGCCTCATGCTCGGACAACCTGACCGTTACTTTCCGCTGGTGCTCGGTTGTCGACAACTCTGGGGTCATCTACCAGCTCCAGATAGACAACGATGAGGACTTCAGCTCCCCGGAGTACGATAACGACAACATCCTGGAGAACTACCACACGGTAACCCTGCCCAAAGCCGACCACTACTACTGGAGGGTCAGGGCGAGGGATACGGCAGGGAACATCGGGGAATGGTCGGTTGCCCGGCTGTACATCATTGGGAAGTGGAGGCAGCTCGAGTCATGGAGTGAGGCCGTGGAAACTAAAGCTCAATGGAGATCCCTTGAAACTTTCGACGGGACCCTCGTGTTTGGAGCAAGATGGCTCTTGCTGGAAAGTTGGGGAGCTCATGTGCTTACCGTGGCTGAGTGGCTGAAGAACGAGGAGTGGGCAGCATCTGTTAACACACCTGTGGCTTGGATGCGGGTTGAAGCTTGGACATGCGGAGCCCAAACACCCGCTCCGCCCGAATTGATCTCACCGGCAGATGGAACGAGGACGAACGACAATGTTGTGGTCTTCGAGTGGACGAGCAGGCCACTGACCGACAACTATGAGCTCTGGATCGACAACGACGCGGACTTCAGCTCTCCCTACTGGCTTGAGAACTACACCGAAAACCAAGCCACTGTCGAATTGCCCGACGAGAACTGGCACTGGAAGGTGAGGATCTGGGTCTACGGGCACCCTGCATCCTCCGAGGTCTGGACCCTGCTGGTTGACACCACGGTCCCCGCAACTACCCTGATCTCGCCCGCAGACCAGCTGGAGACCTGCGAGAACACCATTACCTTCAGCTGGGAGGAGGTCCAGGACGTCTCAGAATCGCTGACTGGAGAGAATGCCGGACTACTCTGCTATGAACTTTGGATTGACAATGATGCTGACTTCAGCTCACCCTACTGGCAGGAGAACCTCACCTCCACCTCCAAGACCCTGCAGCTACCGGATGAATATTACTACTGGAAAGTCAGAACTTGGGACGAGGTTTATAACTGGGCGGACTCAGAGGTCAGGAGGCTACTGATCGATACAGTTCCACCAGCCATCCCGCCCAGCTCCCCGCAGGATGGAATGAAGACCAACGACAATACACCAACCTTGACCTGGTCATCTGTTCCGGACTACTCGAACTCGCCAACCGGTGAGGCCTCCGGCGTGAAGTACTACGAGCTTTGGGTGGATAACGATCCCGACTTCGGCTCACCTGTGCTTCAGGAGAATTTCACCGAGAATTCCTATACTTTCGACTTTGAGCTCGGGGACGAAAACTACTCCTACAAGGTCAGGGTCTGGGACAATGCGGGGAACGTAAGCGACTGGTCTCAGATCTGGAGCTTCCTGGTGGACACCATGTCGCCCAGCGTACCACCAAAGGTAGGTCCGTCCGATGGATACATAACAACAAACTTGAGTGTAACACTAGACTGGGGAACCTCTTACGACAACTCATACTCACCGACGGGTGAAAACGCCGGAGTCGCACATTATGAGCTCATAGTCGACAATGACGGGTTCGTGCCACCCTACTCACACTACGATAATACCATCACGGACACGATCAAGACCATCACACTCGATCCCGGCATCTACAAGTGGATCGTCAGGGCTTGGGATGAGGCAGGGAATGTCAGCGAGAACGAGGAGCCTTGGACCTTCATCATCGACATCGAAGGTCCTTCTACACCACAACCAGTTTCGCCGGAGAATGGAGCGAAGACCAATTTGACGTACATCAAGTTTGACTGGACGGACTCCACCGACGATTACTCGGGTGTCGACCACTACCACATCCAGGTCGATAACGACCCAGACTTCAGCACGCCCGAGATAGAGGAGTTCCCGAGCTCCTCGGAAATCCTGCTGAAGATAGGATCGGATGAGAACTACTTCTGGAGGGTGAGAGCGATCGACAAAGCAGGAAACGAAAGCGACTGGTCAGGTGTCTTCTCCTTCCTGAGGGACACCGTCGCACCCTCAGTACCCTCCAAGTACGCTCCTCCCAATGAACACGTGACAGACAATACACAGATAAGATTTGAGTGGTACCATGCCTCTGATACTTCGGACTCACCCACTGGAGAAGCTGCAGGAGTAAAATGCTACGAGATTTGGGTAGACAACGACCCCGACTTCAGCTCCCCCGAGAACCTAGAGAACATAACGCACCCGGACAACAGCTGGAGCACGATCTTCTCGGATGAGAAGTACTACTGGAGGGTCAGGGCCTGGGACTGGGCAGGGAACGCTGGGGACTTTGAGGCCTCCTGGTGGTTCATCGTGGACACCACACCGCCAGAACCACCGGTCCTGCTGGAGCCGGAGAACCTGAGTTCCACGAATGACAACACACCCTTGCTCAAGTGGCAGACGCCCTATGACCTAGCCGGAGTGGATCTCTATGAGGTGTGGGTGGATAATGATGCGGACTTCAGCTCCCCCGAGTACGAGAACTTCTCATCCGAGAACGTGCACGAGCTGGGTACCCAGCTTTCCGATGAGAACTACTACTGGAGGGTCAGAGCGAGGGATGTCCTGGGCCACTGGGGCGAGTGGTCCGAGCTCTTCGTGCTGATGATCGACACGAAGCCACCTGGAACACCCGCCAGCTCCGCCACCCATGGCCTGATCACCAATCAAGTCAATCCTACCTTGAATTGGGACTCGACCACCGACAGCTCCTACTCACCCACGGGTGAGGCCTCCGGGGTGAAGGTATACGAGCTCTGGATAGACAACGACTCAGACTTCAGCTCGCCCTTCGTCATCCAGTTCAGCCCGGATACTGCCTTTGAGTCCGGCGTGGATGAGAACTATCCCGAAACAGGGTTCCCGGATGCCAAATGGTACTACAGGGTCAGGGCCTGGGACTGGGCAGGGAACGCCGGGGCCTGGTCCAGCACCTGGTGGTTCATCGTGGACACCACGCCTCCGGCTCCGCCCACACCCCTCCTGCCCGAAAACTCGGACATGATCAACACGGCTGAGGTTACCTTCCGCTGGACGGAGCCCGAGGACCTCTCAGGCATCGACTCATACACGCTCTACATCGACAACGACCCTGACTTCAGCTCGGCCTCCTCCTACCTGACCACCGTCAACTACAAGGTGGTGACGCTGAGCGATGAGAGGTACTACTGGAGGGTAAAGGCGAAGGATGCCGCCGGGAACGTTAGCGAAAACTCCGTCACCTTCAACTTCCTGCTGGATACTGTCGCTCCGGAAGTGACGAGCTTGGGAACACCCGAAGATGGTCTCATAACCAACGACAACTTGCAGACCTTCAGCTGGAGCTTCGTGCAAGACCTGTCGAACTCGCCCACAGGCGAAAAGGCAGGGGTGGTGGCGTACGAGCTGTGGATCGACAATGACAACGATTTCAGCTCTCCCTTCTGGCTGGAGAACTACACAGACAACCAAGTAACGGTTGAACTCCCCGATGAGAACTGGAGCTGGAGGGTTAGGGTCTGGGACAATGCGGGCAACTACAGCACTTCCGAGACGAGGACCCTGCTGGTCGATACAAGACCACCGGATGTCCCCACCCTGAAGTCGCCTGCCGATGGAACGAAAACGAACGATAACACGCCTGAGTTCAGCTGGTCCGAGGTCGTGGACAGGTCTTGGTCGCCCACTCTGGAGAACTCTGGCGTCAAGTGCTACGAGCTCTGGGTAGACAACGATGCTGACTTCAGCTCCCCCGTGCTCCAAGAGAACTTGGACTCAACCAGCCGGGTAGTCGAACTGTCCGATGAGAACTACCACTGGCGCGTAAGGGCTTGGGACGTTGCAGGGAATGCGAGCGCCTGGTCGGATGTCTTCACGGTGCTCATCGACACCGTTCCTCCAACCGTCCCGCTGAAGGCTACCGTGGTACCGGACACGGGGGTGGATGACCCCGACAACAGGGTGGTGACGAACTCCTCCAGCCTGACCTTCTCCTGGAACGCCTCCACTGACTCCTCCAACTCGCCCACAGGTGAGAACGCGGGTGTGAAGTGCTACGAGATAAGGATCGAGAATGTAACTACCGGATATGTCATCTCCGACAACGTGGCCGGAACTACCTACGATGCAGATGTCCCGGAGGGAGAGTGGAGGTGGACCGTTAGGGCATGGGATTGGGCGGGCAATGCAAGCGACGTGGAGGATGCTTGGACGGTCGTGGTGGACCTGACGCCACCTGACCCACCGGCTCTCCTCTCCCCCGAGAACCAAGCCGTGACAAATGACTCGACGGGTAAGATCAGGTTCGACTGGGCCGACGCAACAGATGAGTGGGGCATCCCGAGCTCCGGAGCCTACATCATCGAGATAGACAACTCGCCCGCCTTTGACCCCTCATCGGACTACCACATCTCCGCTACGGTGGATGTGTCCGAGCGGACGTTCTTCTTCTACGCAGACGGCGAACCGCAGGATGAGTGCAGGTACTGGCATGTCAAGGTCAGAGACAATGCAGGGAACTGGAGCGACTGGTCCGAGGTGTGGAATGTCCTCCTGGACACCCTCCCGCCGGACGTCCCACCCATGATCATGCCGGAGAACGGATCCGTGCTCAATTCCTCCGAGGTCACGTTCGCTTGGGGAGACGTTGTGGACCGATCCAGGTCTCCCTCCGGGGACGTCTCCGGCCTGGACCACTACGAGCTCTTTGTCTCCACCGATGAGGGTTTCACCAACCTAGTCGTCCACGTGGACGTCACCACTTCCTCCTACACGACAACTCTCCCGGACAACGTGTACTACTGGAAGGTTAGGGCCTGGGACGTCGCAGGGAATGCGAGCGACTTCGAGAACGTCTGGAGCTTCATCGTGGACAACAATCCGCCACCCGCACCCTCGCTCGTCTCCCCAAGCGATGAGACCATAACCAACGACAACACACCCAGGTTCGAGTGGACGAGCGTTTATGACGTGACGGGGGTGAAGTACGAGCTATGGGTGGACAATGATGCGGACTTCAGCTCCCCGGAGATTCTGGAGAACCTCAGCGAGAACTACAGGGTACCGCTCATGGGGCTGGGTGATGAGAACTACCACTGGCGCGTGAGGGCATGGGACGGCGTCCTAGGAGGGACGCCGAAGGCCGGTCCATTCTCCCAAGTCTGGACGCTACTGATCGACACCGTGCCACCGGAGGTGCCCGAGAACTCCCCGCAGCACGGACACATTTACGGGACAGCCACCCTCACTCTGTCCTGGAATTCCGTGCCCGACCGCTCGGGCTCGGCGACGGGGGAGGTATCGGGGGTGGACTACTATGAGATCCAGGTGGACAACGACCCGGACTTCTCCTCCATCGATTACAGCGGCACGAGCACCGACAACTACTGGGGGCTCGGTGATTCAGGCTACCCGTCTGCCGGTTTCGAGGAGGACAACTACTACTTCAGGGTGAGGGCCTGGGACGTTGCTGGGAACACCGTGGACTGGGAGTCGGCAACCGTCTGGAACTTCGTAGTGGACCTGACGAGGCCCTACGGCCCTGCGCTGTACCAGCCCGAAAACGATGCGGCCGAGAACAACGTGCAAGGAGACTACGTGGTCGTCACTCACGTATGGGAGAACGTCAAAGATGCATCCGGCATCGACCACTACGAGATCCAGGTAGCTACCGATCCGGGCTTCACCTCCCTGCTCGGGGCAGAGTACTTCTCCCCCTCCACACCCGACAACCTCAAGGAGGCCCAGGTGACCGTGTTCTACCCATGGGACGGGAGGTACTACTGGAGGGTCAGGGCCTACGACAGAGCTGCGCCAACCGAGCCCGGGGAGTGGTCGGAGGTCTACGAGCTCGTGATTGACAGGGTCAAGCCGCTCACCCCCTCCCTGTACCTGCCGGAGAACGGGAAGATAACCTCCGATAACACCCCGTACTTCGAGTGGGAGAACGTGGTGGACAACACCGACGCAACAACCGAGGTGAGCGGGGTGGACCACTACGTGCTCCAGATCGACGAGTCGCCTGACTTCTCCGGTCCCATCACCTTCGACAACGTGCGGGAGAACAGCTTCACCCTGCCCGCCGAGAACTCCCTGCCCATCGGCACCTACTACTGGAGGGTGAGGGCGGTGGACCGGGCAGGAAATGCGGGAGACTGGGGCCCCGTCTTCAAGTTCCGCGTGCTGGATCTGACCATCTCCCTCTCCCTCTCGGACAACATCGTGAACCCAAGGGAGAGCTTCACCATTTACGGCAGGGTGAGCTGGCAGCCGGACAACCTCAGCATCTCGGGTGTCCAAGTCAGGGTTTACTTCGACGGGAGCCTCGTGAGGACCCCCAGCACGGACAGTGAGGGGAGGTACTCGACCACCTACGCTTCCTCTGTCCTGGGTGAGCACGTAGTGAGGGTGGAAGTAACGGACCCGGAGGGTGTCACGGAGGAGAACTCCACAACCGTTATCATAAGGAGGCTGGATGTCACGGTTAGCCTAGACGATTTGGTAGTGAACATCGACCAGAAGATAACCGCGAGCGGCAGGGTCACTCTGCAGCCCGAGGGGGTGCCTGAGAACGCAACCCTGTACTTCTACCTAGACGGGGAGCTCGTGGGCAGCTCCTCCTCTACCGATGGACAGTACTCCTGGTCCTACACCCTGAGCTACACCCTGGACGAGGTGGGCTCCCACACCCTGCAAGTAACCGCCGTGAACGCAGATGGGATCAGAGGAAGCGACAGCGTAGATTTCATGATCAAGGCCATCCTGATCTCGCTCAACATAACAGATCCCTCAGGGAACCCGAGGACCGAGGCCAACAAGTCGGAGAGGCTCATGGCCTCAGGGAAGGCCATGCTGGTGCCGGACAACGAACCGGTGGCTCTGGAAAACGTCAAGCTGTACTGCGAGGAGAACCTACTGGGCGTTGCGGAGACCGACTGGGACGGCTGCTACAGCATCTACTTCTACACGCCCTCGAGCGCAGGCACCTACACCTACAGGGCCACCATCCTGGAGCCTGAGGAATACATAAAGGGCGAGAACCAGCAAAAGCTGACGGTGAAGTACGTGGACTTGGAGGTGAACCTGGACGACAACATAGTGAACCCAGGCCAGCGCAATAGGGCTTACGGGAGGATCCTCCTGTGCAGCCCGGAGAATGTGGAGCCTGTGGAAAACTTTGACGTCAGCCTGCTCGTGCTGGACAACGAGGGGAACACGGTCTCCGTCGCCGGCGGCAGGACGGATGAGGACGGCTACTACTCGGTACCCTTCACCAGTCCCTCCAAGATCGGTGACTACAGAGTGGTGGTCAGCATCTCCAAGTACAAGGGCATTTACTCGGCGGCTACCCAGGTGGACCTTTACGTCAAGACCGTGTGGTTGTCCCTGCTGTTCGACGACAACATCGTCATGCTGACCCAGGACTTCACGATCTACGGCAGGGCGATCCTCCTGCCAGACAACGTACCCGTGCCCAACGAGGAGGTCCAGCTGAAAGAGGAGGGCGCACCGCTGGAGACCGTCACAACGGACGAGAACGGATGTTACTCGTACCTGTACACCTTTGACTCGACCTCCCCGCGCAAGTTCAGCATAAGTGCGAGCTTGGTGGATCCAGAAGGCATAACAGGGGAGAACGTTGGATACGTCGAGGCGAGGGAGCTCGTCCTCCTGCAGTTCATGCCGCTGGACTTCCACAACCAGTTCGACGGGATCGTCAACCCAGGCGAGAACTTCTACCCAAGCGTGCAGATCTTCGAGAATAACGGGGAGGAGCTCATACCGGTGACCAAGACCGTGACCGAGGATCCGCTCCGCATGACCTTCCAGGGTGACACATACCCGTTAATCTACGTCAGGGATGCTTGGTGGAGGTACCCGACGGCTTCTCAGGCCCCCCTAGAGCTGGGAGACTACTCGTACCCGGTGGAGGTGATGGGTACCTCGGCCAACGGTATAAGCGGATCGGGCGTCGGCTCCGTGCCGCTCAAGGTGAGGGCTGTAGAGCTCTCCATATATCTGGACGACAACATCGTCAACCCGGGAGACAACTTCACTGTCTACGGCTGGGCCAAACTCCTGCCCGACAGAGAGCCCGTGGGTGGGGAGGAGGTGCAGCTGACACTCGAGAACGAGTCGTGTGTGATCCAGACCGACGAGAACGGGTTCTACTCCAAGCCCCTGACCGCCCCGAGTGAGATCGGCGACTACGTGGTGACAGTGCAGATGACCGAGAGCCACGGCCTCTGCCAAGAGAACTCCGCCTCGCTCTCCGTGAAGACCATCCACATCTCCCTGATCCCGGAGGGGAATGTCGCCCCTGAGAACAAGCCCTTCACCTTCTCGGGTAAAGCCATCCTCCTACCCGACAACATGCCTGTATCTGGCACGAAGGTCGAGTTCTTCGTCGAGGGGGAGAAGAAAGCTGAAAACCTGACCCAGCTAGATGGCAATTACCAGATAATCTACACTTTCCCGAAGCGCGGGCTGTACAACGTGGAGGTTCGGATAGTCAACCCAGAGGGCATCAGGGGCGAGAACTCGATGACCATGATAGCGGGTACCCCCATAACCATCAAAGGAAGGCTTGCCACCGTCGACGGTTATCCGATCGAAAATGCCTCTTTCATCTTCTACGAAGCTGGAAAGGAGGTCTTCCGGATCGTTACGGATGGGGAGGGTTACTACGAAAAGAGTGTCTTCGCTGGAGTGTTTGACCTAGTTCTGCAATTCAGGAACAGAGAGAACGCCTGGGTTTGGATCAAGTTCACTAACTTCGACACAACTAAGCTAGAACCGTACTCAGTCATCGAGAACCTAGTCCAGGTGGATCTGCCGCCCTCCGCCTTCCTCGCCGTCCCCGGGACGAAAATGACCGAAACTACCGTTGCCCTGCGCCTCAACCCGATCCTCTATGAGAACTTCGAGAACATCAGTGCAACCTTCGACATATACCCCTACCTGCAGATGTACTGGATCCAAGACGTGACCCAGCTTAGGGTCTACAGGACCGACAATTACTCCTACGACAACAGGAGCAAGGAGGGTGACTTCATCGACCTGGGAGGGAAGGTTGACATAGCCAACTACACCATCCAGGCCTGGGACAACACGTGGACCCAGGAGTTCGACTTCGAGGTAGCTTACGTGCTGGCTGAGTACGATCCGCTCGCCTCCACCATCCTCCAGTTCCAGGAGGCTGTCCAGACCATGCAGGAGGCTGCGGGGGACCTCCAGCAGGCCGCTGAGGAGGCCACGTCGGCTGTCGAGAACATGAAGGAGATAACCTCCACCTTGGAAAACATAGTGTCCGGTCTCGCGACCCAAGAGAACATCAGAACGCTCATCGAACTCCAGCAGCAGATGATGGAACTGCAGGAGAACTTCATGAAACTTCAAAAGCAGCTTGCGGAACTCCAAGAGAATACAACCGAAGCTATTGCGCTTCTCCAAGACGAAGTAGACTACATTCTAGAAACGATCGGGGACATCATTTACGCCATTCAGCAGATCCAGACTGCACAGTCGGACTTTGCAGGTCTTTTAGATCAGATAACCCAAGAGGTGAGCGGGCTTGGTGAGCGCGTGTCCAAGCTTGAGAACTACCAGCTATCCATGAAGGAGGACTTAGAGACTGTTTACGAAAAGCTCATAGCCGCCTATAAGATGATCCAGGAGAACATAACCCCGAAAGAGGCGTTCGTCATCAAACCAATTCAAATTGTGCTTCAGATCCACCAGGAGAAGTCGGCGGATGCGATATTGGAGGTCACCAGTCAGATGTTTCAGCCCATCAGGGTAAGAGTGGACATCTTGGGCAAAATCCAGGACTTCCTGCCTGCTCCCTACAGCTACGAGTTCGAGCTAGGAGCCAAGGAAAGCAGGAAGCTCACCTTCAGGTTCTCCATACCGTCCCACGAGAGGCTGGGAGTGCACACGGGTGAAATAAGATTCAGTACCGTCGGGGGGACCACCGTGAAGACGGTACCAGTTACGATCTACGTCCTGCCCATGGCTAGGGGTATGTTCGATGTGGTGGTTATAGCTCCGAATCAGCTCGTACCGGGTGCCACCACCACTGTCCAAGTCCAGCTGACCAACAAGGGAGCTATGGACTCCGATGTCACGGTAGGACTGTGGTTGGTTTACCCGACTGGGGAGAACGTGTTCATCGGTCAGAAGGCTATCAGAGTGCCTGCCGGTGACGCAAGAACCCTCGACTTCACCTGCCAGCTCCCGAAGGATCTGCTCGAAGGAGAGTATACCTTCCTCGCCGTAGCCGAGTACCCGATCAACGGTGAGTCCCTTGTGGTGAGAGGTTCAACACCCGTTAAAGTGGGTGAGCCTACTGCTAGGCTGAAAGTCTTCGGGCTGTCTCCATGGATGTTCGGAGCTTTAATCGTGGCCGCGATAGCGTCCGTAGTTTCCGGAGTTTATGGATACAGGCTATACAAGAAGCGGCTGGAGATGAGGAAGAGGTTCCTCGGGACGCTGTTCAGAGAAGAGCTACCGAAACCTGGACCAAACTCCGTCAAGATCGGTAAGCTGGCCGAAACGGGCGAGCCCGCGTTCCTCAACCTGGATGACCTGAGGATGCACGTGATAACGGCTGGTGCCACGGGGGGAGGCAAGACCATCTCCTCCATGGTTATAGTCGAGGAAGCCCTCCTCAAGGGCTGCAATGCGATAGTCTTCGACCCAACAGCCCAGTGGACGGGCTTCCTGCGCAAGTGCACGGACAAGCGCATGCTCTCCCATTATTCCAAGTTCGGCATGAAACCTAGTGATGCCAGGAGCTTCCCGGGTGTGGTCAAACTCATCACCAACCCGAGACAGAAGCTGGATATGAAGGAGCTGATCGGGGAGGAGGCCAGGGGCAAGATAACCATTTTCGTGATCGAGCGCCTGAAGCCGGGAGACTTGGACGTGTTCGTCACCAATGTCATTCAGTCCATCTTCGCCTCTCAGCCCAGGGAGTACCCGCACCTGAAGACGCTCCTAGTCTTCGACGAGGTGCATAGGCTCCTGCCCAAGTACGGAGGTACTGGGGCGGGGGTCGTCCAGCTCGAAAGGGCTGTTAGGGAGTTCAGAAAGTGGGGCATCGGCGTCATGCTCGTCTCCCAGACCATTGCCGACTTCTCGGAGACCATCCAGAGCAACTGCAGAACCCAGATCCAGTTTTGGACAAGGGAGGAGAACGAGCTGAAGAGGATAGCCATGAAGTACGGCGAAGAGCACGTGCGTTCGGTCTCCAGAGCCTCCATCGGGCACGCCATGGTCGTTAATCCAGACTACAACAGGGGTAGGCCCTACTACGTCAACTTCAGGCCTATTCTGCACTCGACCTTCAGACTTTCACCAGAGGAGCTCGACAAATACTACGAGGCTGACGACAGGATCGAGAACATCAAGTATAAGCTCAAGAAGCTGGAGGAGAAGGGAGTGGACGTCTTCGACCTGCGCATCGAACTCGGCCTAGCCGTGCGCAAGCTAGAGGAGGCCTCCTTCGACCTAGTCAATGCATACTTGGACTCACTAGAACCTAGAGTGGACGAGCTTTGCGCCAAGCATGGGCTGAAGGGCATAAAGCGTGTGATCGAACTGGTCCCCGAGGAGGAAATCAGGAGGGCGCAGATGGCGGCACTCAGGGAAAGGGAAAGAATAGAGAGGCCGCCCGAGATCATCCAAGCCTACAGGGAGATACTGGGGGTGCCAGTAGAGGTGGGAGGAGAAGTAGAGAGGCCCCTGAAGGAAGAGCTACACCCGGAGTTTGCCAAGATGAAGGAGGAGGAAGAGAAGACCAAGACTGCTAAGGGACTGAAAAAAAGAGGCAGGAGGAGTAAGTAGAGGTGCCGAAAGAAGAAAAGGGAAAGCTAGGAGGGTTAGAAAGGAGACTTGGGGAGTTGGAGGCTAGAGTGACGGCCTTAGCGGGATTAAGGGAAGCATACGATGCCAGGTTCACTTTAATCACGGAAAAGATTGGTGAACTGAGATCCATGATCATCGCCCAAGCAAAGGAGAGTGCTGACGCTAAAGTGAAAGCAGAAAAGGCTCTGACATCCTTAGAAGGCATCAAACCGGACGAGTTCAAGTCTTACCTAATGCGGAGGGATGCCGAGATAGAGGGCATAAAGACAAGGCTCTCGACCTTTGAGGACATGGTGAACTCCCTGCGCAAGGAGATGAAGGAGTACCGGGAAACCTTGGCGAAGTTCAAGGGGCTCGAGACCGTCATTGGGATGTCCGATGAGGCGAGGAGCAACATTCTAAGGATCCAGCAAATCAGAGACCAGGTGGAAGTGGCTGCCGACAAAGTGATGACAGCCTTCATGGAGTTCCAGCGTAGGTTCAAGGAAGTTACAAATCTGGAAGTCAGACTATCCCGGCTGGAGGATACCATAAAACCCCTGCAGAAAGCCGTGGGGGAGCTGGAGGTATCCATGAAAGGACTCGTCAGTCGGGCGGATTTCGACAAGCTGGTCGGAGAGATTCAGCACTTCCGGGCCCTAGCAGAGGACATCAAAAACTATCATAGGGAAGTGTCGGCGGAGAAGAGCGTAATCGATGGGCTGAGAGAGGAATTCTCGAGGACTCTAGGAAACTTAGAGAGGAAGAACTCAACCGAACTCAAGAAGCTGCAACAAAGGTTGAATGTCATAGAGAGAGCTGTGTCGCGAATCCTGAAAATACTTCTGTCCTCCAAGTGATCACCTAACCCGCTCTAGTGCCTTTAGGGGTGCCTCTTCCAGCTTTCTCTCCAAGTCCTCCTTCAGCTCTCCGCCCAATTTGCCCAGCTGCCACAGGTCGACATACAGCTGAACGAGCGGTGCCACCCCATGCTCAGAAAGTCTGTACAGATGTTCATCCGGTTCGAGCACGATGAGGTTGGGCTCGAGTTCCCTCGGTCCATAGATCCTCCTAATCTTTTCGGCCTGCCCGTAAACCAAGACCTTGTCGTAATCGGGAGGGGTTTTTCCGAACACGCGCTTGTACCCAGACTGGGCGGTCAGAACAAAACCTGCCTCAACGAGTGCTCTTTCTACCTCATCGGCCTCCTGAACGCAGTGGGTGGAATATACGATATCTTCGAACAGGTCCCTCCTCGCCGCCCAGTAAACTAGGAGGCGGCGCGGATCCAGCAACCTTAGACCAAAAGGCCTGCACTCGATCATGCGCATGCGCTCCAATTTTTTTATCAGAGGGTTGAGCGTGCCCAAACTTATACCGCATGCGTGGGCCAGCTCCTGCTGAACGAAGAACCTCTCCCCCTTCGTGAAGTACTGGTGCAGGATCTCCCTCAGCACCCTGTACCCCTTCTTCATATCCTCCTTATCCTCTCGAGTACCTTCCCCACCATCTTTCTCATCTCCTTGGCTGCTGGAGAAGTGGGTCTGTACCTGACTACTGGTATGCCCGCTGCAGTTGACTCGGTGACCGCCTTATCTTCAGGCACGATCCCCACCACTGGCCAGCCCATGGCCTTCCTGATTTCTTTTAACGAGAGCTCGTAGGGTTCCCCTGCCACCCTGTTCACGATCACCCCCAGAATCGGGACATTGTACTTTTCGGCTGCCCTGAACGTTTTGAGGGTGCTGGCGATTGTTGGGACATAGGGGTTTGTCACTATGAACATGCCCGAACATGCCTTCAGGGCCATGGTTACCTCGCTGCCAACCCCCGGTGCCGTGTCTAAGAAAATCAGATCGTAGCTTGCCCGGAGCGGCTCAAGCAGCTCCCCCAAATCCACGAGTTTGATATCCTCCTCAAAGGCGATAGACCCGAGGATGAGGTTGACCCCTTGAATCTCCACGATGGCCCGCTGGATCGGGAGCTCAGCCGAGATCACGTCGTGGATAGTCATTTTGGGCGTTAGCTCCCCGAAGTGCAGGCCTAAATTCGGGGCACCCAGATTCGCATCCACGGCCAGTAGCTTCTTTCCTCTGTCCGTCAGGAGGGTGACTAGGTTAGAGACCATGGTCGTCTTACCGACCCCTCCCTTGCAGGAGAAGAAGCCTATGATCTTCGCCCTGCGTGGCCGAATCCTCACGCGTCTGCCAGGTCTTCTCATCCGATTCTCCGCACCGCGATATTAGCCGGAGAAATACTGCAGGGTGAGGCCGGTCATGACTGGGACCAAGAGATTGTCCCCTCCTCGAACGCAGATACTCTCGAAGAAACAAACGATCAGAGACGTCGCCAGAGCTACTGCTGGGTGGATGTGCAGGAGATAGAGAACCATCCAACCGAGAACCAGAAAGCAGATAAAGCCTTCAATAGTTTTGTGCGGGCTGTAAACCAGCTTGAGCTTTCCAACCTGATCCATTAGGCCAGAGAGGGGATCCGTCAGGGCCGCCATAGCGATGGAGGGGAGGGGGCACTCGGGAAATAGAAGGAGGCTTATCAGGATTCCTCCGAGGAAGAAGACGGAGGGCAAATAAACCTTGGTCTCGACCTCCGAGATAGTGGCAGAGCCTATCCACCTGTCTGCCATACTCTTCAGTATGGGACGAAAGGTCGGGAGGGGGTTCAGCCTAGAGTACTCCATGAGAGCAAAACTTGCCATCGATAGGCACATAACCAAGAAAGCGAGGTCGAGGCTCAACCAAGTGAAGTAAAGGAAAACTGCTCCAATCAGTAGTTGCCTCAAGCACCTGTACGTGACTGGGGAGATTCTCCGAGCGATCCAGAGCCATCTGCCCAGCCACGCCTCTCTGCTCAGGAGAAAGCCTACCCCCAAGACGCATGCCGCAGTGAGCAAACCTATGCCCAGTCCCAAGGGATCCTGGAGGAGGAGATCGAGGAGTTTGTTTGTTTCCGAACGGTAGAACGAGGCATCAAATCTGTAGAGGAGAAAGAGGAAAGGTAGGGAAAGTGAGGCTGAAACGAGGATCATCAGCCCAACACGGATGGTGTACCTCCTAAGGAGGTGGAAGAAAAGGATGAAACATGTGACGAAGACTAAAATCGAGCCTCCCGCCCTCAGAACGAACTGCTCCATCAAAATTAGAACCAAGAATTGCTAGGATCCCTTCAGCAGGGAACCTAGAGCGTGAAGCATCTGATCGATGTCCTGGAAGGTTATGTACCCCATGTTCCCTATCCTGAAGGTTCTCTCCCGCAGCCTGCCGTACCCCCTTGCGAGCTCGAATCCTCTCTGCCTCATGCCTTCGTAGATCGCATCACCCGTCCATCCCTTTGGTGCGTTTACACAAGCTATGGTGGGGCTCTCATAGCCTGCCTCAGGGAAGAGGGTCATTTCTAACTCCTCCACACCCCGTTTGATCCTCTCCATCCTCTCGGAGTACAGCTGGAACCTCCTCTCCTTACCTCCCTCCCTCTCGATGATCTCCAGCTCCTTCCTCAGAGCTAGAATCTGAGGGATAGAAGGGGTCATGGGGGTGGAGAGTCTCTTCTCGTGATCCTGAGCGAACAGCTGAAAATCAAAGTACCATCCCTTGTTAGGCATCCTTGCGGAGCACTCCATGGCCTGCTCGCTGACGGCCACTATCGCCAAGCCCGGAGGCAGGCCGAAGCACTTCTGGGAGCTTGTGAAACATACGTCAAGTCCCCAGGCATCGAACTTTATCTCCGTGCCACCCATGGAGCTGACGGCATCCACCAGCACGAGCTTCTCGTGTTCCTTGGCGACCTTCGCCAGCTCCCTGAGGGGGTTGATCAGGCCCACGCTCGTTTCGTTGTGAGTGATCGTCACGGCCTCCACATCCGGATGGAGTTTGAGTTTTTCGTCCAGTTGCTCGGGGAGGATGGGCTTCCCCAAGGGGACCTCCAGCTTGACGACTTCCCTCCCGTTGGTCTGCGCGACCCTAGCGAACCTCTCCCCGAATTCCCCCGAAATGCAGCACAGAACCTTTCTGAAAACACAGTTCCTTATCGAGGCCTCCATGGCCCCGGAACCGGAGGAGGGGAAGAGGAAGACGTGGGCCTTCGTTTCCAGGAAGGACTTCATCCGCTCCACAACCTCCTTCTGGAGCTGCTGGTACTCCTTGCTCCGGTGGCTGAACATCTGAGAGGACATCTCCCTCAGTACCTCAGGCCTGCAGGCTACAGGTCCCGCCGTGAAGAGCTTCATTGACCCAGCACCTTAAACAACAGCTTGAGGACGCAGAACTTGGAGCACATGCTGCAGGTTTTCGGATCCGCCAAGGGGGGCCTCTTCTTCCTGTATTCGCGTGCCCTCTGAGGGTCGATCGAGAGCTCGATCTGCTTTTCCCAGTCTAGATCCCTCCTCGCGACGGAAATCTGGAGATCTCTCTCGGTGCCTATCCCGCGGGCGAGGTCCGCCGCCCTGGCTGCTATCTTGGCGGCGATCACACCCTCCCTGACATCCTCTACCGTCGGCAAGCCCAAGTGCTCACTAGGTGTGACATAGCAGAGGAAATCCGCACCTGCGGCGGCCGCGAGCGCACCGCCTATGGCTGCCGCTATGTGATCGTAGCCGGCCGCTATGTCCGTGGGCAGGGGACCCAAGACGTAGAAGGGGGCGCCATCGCACACGGCTTTCTCCAGCTTCACGTTCGCCTCTATCTGACTTAGGGGGACGTGCCCAGGGCCCTCCACAATGACCTGCACATTTTTCTGCCTGGCGCGCTTCACGAGTCTCCCCATCGTCAGGAGCTCCCCTATCTGGAGTTCGTCCGTTGCATCCGCCAGGCATCCTGGCCTGAAACCGTCGCCCAGGCTCAGCGTGAGGTCGAACTCGGAGGCTACCTCCAACAGGTAATCGAACTCGGCGAAGAGGGGATTTTCCTTTCCGGTTTCGACGATCCAGGCCGCCAGAAAACCGCCTCCACGGCTGACCATACCCAAGATCCTGTCCCTCTGCCTGAGCTTTTGGACGAGCTCCTGCGTGACCCCGCAGTGGACGGTAACGAAATCCACGCCGTCCTGCGCATGTCTTCTGATGGTGTTGAAGATGTCATCCGAGCTGACATCCGCAAATGAGGATTTCACGTGATCTATGAATGCCTGATACACCGGGACCGTGCCCACGGGGAGATTCACCTCCTCCAGGATGCGTCTCCTCACAGCATCTAGGTTCCCGCCCGTGCTCAGATCCATTACCGTATCCGCCCCGTACTGGACAGCCACTCTTGCCTTCTGCACTTCTTCGTCTACGTTCTGATAGTCGAAGGAGGTGCCGACATTCGCGTTGACCTTGACGGAGAGGCCCTCCCCAATCCCCTTCAGAACTATTCTCCTCTTCACGTCGTGAGGTATCACAATGCGTCCCGAAGCCAAGCCTCGTCTTATGCGCTCCGGTTCCACGCCCTCTGCCCGCGCAACCTGCACCATCTCCTCAGTCAGCTTCCCATTCTTCGCTTCCGAGATGAGCATCCAATCTAATCGGGGGTCCCCAATTAATACAAGGGCCCCAAGTTTTTGATGGAACTCAGGCCCCTTTACGCTCTAATCTTGGCCCTATTTGCGGTGGCAGGAGGGTGTTTCTACTACTACCATGCAAGCATGCCGAAAATTGCTCTCATCCGCGTGGAGGGGGCAATCGAGAACTTTTACAAGTACACCGATCTCGCCCACAAAGCACTAGAGGATGACTCCATCAAAGCAGTGGTCCTTTTCATCGACAGTCCAGGTGGAACCGTCCAAGCGTGTTTCCAGACCGAAAGAGCATTCAGGGAGCTCAACCAGCACAAACCGGTGGTGGTCTCGCTTGGGCAGTATGCAACGTCCGGAGCTTACTTGCTGGCTAGCGCCTCCAGCTACATATATGCCTACGATTACACAGCTACAGGAGGGCTTGGTGTGATAGCGATATGGGTCAGCTATGAGAACTATTACAAGGAGCGAGGAATTAAATGGTACGTGTGGAAGTCGGGGGAGATGAAGGATATAGGTGCTGAATACAGGGGACCCACACCTGAGGAGAACGAGTACCTGCAGGAGCTCGTTGATGCTTACATGGACGAGCTTATGAACAGGATACTGATGAACAGACCGGGGATATTGGATCTCGAGAACTTACGGAAGGGTGAGGTGTACTTCGGGATAGATGCGCTCGACAAGGGCCTAATCGACGAGATCGGCAGCCTGAAGGATGCTGAGGAGAAGGCGGCGGCGTTGGCCGACCTCAAGAAGGGAGAGTACCGGGTTGTGAGCCTCTCCTGAATTACCTTACCTTTTGGAACTGGAGCTCCGCTTGGTGCTTGATCTCCCTAGCTAGCTTCGCCCCTATACCTGGAATGGACAGGAGCTGGGCCTCCGTCGCCTTCCTAATGTCCGAGAGCCTCCTAAAGCCGGCATTATAGAGTTGCCTAGCCCTGACCCTGCCGACCCCTGAAAGGCTGACCAGCTCTAGGAGCTCCCCTTTCACTCCATACCTCACCCTGGTTTGGAGCTCGCGCAGGGGCGTCAGGGCCTTCCTGACCCTGAACAACCGTGCGATCTCATGCGCACTGTACAGCAGCCATTCAGCGGTCTCGATAAACCTCCTCAGGTCCCCCGCCCCAATACCATATTTCTGGTGGATCTCTTCCTCCCCCCTCTCCTCGATCCAGTCCAAGAGCATGCTGGCCGTCTTCACTTCCCTAAGGAAGTACTCGTATTTTTCGGGCTCATCGTAGGGATCTGGGAAGGGGATCAGGAAATCTTCAGCGTGGATATGGGCCGTGTTCTCGTACTCGTCCACATCCCGCCCTAGGTTGAGTGGAGGCATGTCAGGAGTGTGGCAGACCAGGTGCAGGAGCCCTAGGGTGCTGGGAGTAGAGGTGATGTTTCTCAATCCGTCCCTCAGGATGACGGCCGAGAGCGGATCGATGTAGAGCGCAGAGACCTTCTCCCCGAAAACCGTTGCCTTCAGCCTGCCGTCCAGCCTCTGGACCATCTTCTCCCGCTCCAAGAAATCTATGATCCGCTCGAGCAGGGGTGATATTTCTGCATGGCCCCTCTGGTAGGCGAAGAAGGTCTTGGAGAAGAACTCCAGCAGCTCTTCGAAACTCGTTGAGTAACCGGAGGCTATGCCGGCCAGGACGTGGGAGCGCAGGGCGGGCTCGGTCCCCAGCTTTGAGAAGATCCTCTCGGGCGGTGCCCTGATGAACTCCTCGAAGAGCACCTCCGCCTCCTCCTCGTTCCTCGCGATCAGAACGGCCTCCCCATACTCATCGTACTTCGGCCTCCCCGCCCTCCCGCAGAGCTGGTGGAACTCCAGAACCGGTATGTATTCCATGCCGTACGGCACCACATACCGCCGGTAATCTCTGATTATAACCCTCCTGGAGGGCATGTTCACCCCCATAGCCAGGGTGGGGGTTGCGCAGACGACATAAATCAGACCTTGCCTGAAGGCCCTCTCCACCTCCCTCCGCTGCGCCGCATGCAGGCCTGCGTGGTGGAAAGCCGTTCCTCTTCGGATGCAGGAGGCGAGGAGCCTGCACGTGCTCGTGGGCTCGTCCAGGGCCGATTCCACCCTGCTCGCTACCTCCTCCAGCTCTTTCCTGCGCGGAACTACGAGGCTCAGCCGCTCCGCCAAGACAGAGGCCAGGCTCTGAGCGGAGCGCCTAGTGTTGACAAAGACGAGCACCTGTCCCCCTTCTTCTATGGTCTCCAGCACCAGGGACAGAAGGGGCTCACCTTTTGCGGGGACGTTTCTGACGGTCTCGTCGTCGAATCTTATCTTGCCCTCGCAGTAAACCCCTTTTTTCAAGGGTACGGGTCTCCAGTCGCTCTGCACGAGCTCGGCTCCCAACCAGTCCGCGATTTCCTCGGAGTTCCTGATGGTGGCGCTTAGGGCAATAAGCTGGAGGCTGGGGTTCACTTGCCTGAGTCTAGCCGTCAGGACCTCCAGGGTCGGCCCCCGCTCGGGGTCATCCAAAAGATGCACCTCATCCAGCACGGCAACCGTCGTGAGGTCGGCCAGCCATTTTGCCCTGTGCCTCAACAGCGAATCCACCCTCTCAGAAGTAGCAATGAGGATGTCATACCTGGCGAGCCTCGGATCAGCCGAATCGTAGTCTCCGGTGCTTATGCCTACCTTTATTCCGAGATCCCTGTACTTCTCCTGGAACTCCTCGTACTTCTCATTCGCTAGGGCGCGCAGAGGAACCACATACAGGCATTTTCCCCCGCGGGTCAGGATAGACTTCAGCATACAGAGCTCCGCGACCAAGGTCTTCCCGGCCGCAGTGGGGATGGAGACTACCATGCTCTTCCCATCCAGCAGGCCCCTCCTGACGCACTCGGCCTGGGGTGGATAAAGCTCTCTAATCCCGTGTCGCTCGAGCACCCTTATGGCCTCTTGGGGCAGGCCAAACTCGGTCAGCTGCTCAACCTTCATCTTATCCTCGCATTAGGGGCGTAATTCCCGCAGGAGTAATTTTCAGTGAGGAGTCGAGCAGCACGAGTTCTAAAGCCAGTACGGACGATCTCTGGAGTCTCCGTGATAACCGTCATGGCGGAACCCAGGCCCTGCCCCAAACCCGAGCCATGCGTTTATTGCCCGGGCGGACCGTCCTCTGGAACTCCCCAGAGTTACACCGGGAAAGAGCCTGCCTGCATGAGGGCTATTCAGCACGATTTTGACCCATTCGAGCAGGTGAAGGCCAGGGTGAGACAACTCGAAGCGATAGGGCATCACGTGGACAAGGTGGAGCTCATTGTCTTTGGGGGGACGCTGACGGCATACGACCCAGACTACTTGAGGTGGTTCATGAAGAGGTGCCTGGACTGCCTAAATGGGCAGACCGCGAGAGATTTGGAAGAAGCAAAGTTGCTAGCAGAAAGCGCCCCCAGACGTGTGAGCAACATCGTATTCGAGACGAGGCCGGACTGGTGCAAGGAGCGGCACGTCGATCTCCTGCTGGAGCTGGGAACAACAAGGGTTGAGATCGGTGCACAGGCCCCAGACGATGAGATCTACCGAATCATCAAAAGAGGGCACACCGTTGGGGATCTCGTTGAAGCGACGAGAATAGCCAAAGACGCCGGCTTCGTGGTCTCCTACCACATGATGCTCGGCCTGCCGGGTTCATCCCCGGAAAAGGATCTCGAGATGTTCCGGAAGATCTTTGAGGACCCGCAATTCCGCCCCGACGGTATAAAGATATACCCCACGATGGTGCTACCCGGGACTGAGTTGTACGAGTGGTGGAAGAGCGGAAGATACGCACCTTACCCCCAGGAGACACTCGTCGAGCTCATTATCAGGATAAAGCAGATGGTCCCAGAATGGGTACGTATACATCGTATCCTGAGGGACATCCCCCTAAACCTGACCGTCGCCGGAGTGGAAAGAGGGGATCTCCGGAATGTTGTGCGGAAGGAAATGGAGAAACGTGGACTCAGGTGCAAGTGCATCCGCTGCAGAGAAATTGGGCATGTGATCTACAGAACTGGAAAAATCCCCGAGGGCGATCTCGAACTCCGGGTCAACGAGTACGAAGCGAACCTTGGAAGGGAATACTTCGTCACAATCGAGAAAGGTGATGCTTTGGTGGGCATGCTGAGGTTGCGAATACCTTCAGAACGCGCGCACCGGAAGGAGGTTCAGAATGCGGGGGTCGTGAGACAACTGCATGTCTTCGGTCCTATGGTTCCGGTCGGACAAAAACCCTCGGAGCTACAATGGCAGCATCGAGGAATCGGTACCGCACTCATGAGAAAAGCTGAAGAGATTTGCCTTGAGCAGGAGTGCAAGAAGATGGTGGTGCTCTCAGGATTGGGGGTTAAGGATTACTATCGGAGGCTGGGTTTCGAGAGGGAAGGGCCCTACATGTCCAAAAAATTGTGAATGCTTCGGAATCGCTGGTGATCACAAAACCCAGGCATCTCAATGTGTCTGTTACCAGGCCACACAGGGGTTAAATTTCACGCATACGAGGTTTCCATGGAACCTATACGTGAGACTAACCTTCCCCTCCCCCTCTTCAAGAGGGGTAAAGTGAGGGACCTCTACGACCTTGGGGATAGATTGCTCATCGTTTCCACCGATAGGATTTCGGCTTTCGATGTCGTGCTGCCTACTCCCATCCCCATGAAGGGCATGATTCTGAACAAATTGTCAGAATTTTGGTTCAGGTTCACAGAGGATATCACCAGAAATCACCTCTTGACAACCAAGCCTGAAGATGTACTAGGAATCCCACAACTGAAAGAACTCGAGAGCAGGTGGATGCTCGTAACCAAAACCGAACCGATCAAAGTTGAGTGTACTGTTAGAGGGTACCTTTACGGCTCAGCGTGGAAGGAATACCAGAGGTCGGGCAGTCTCTGGGGCATCGAAGTGCCCCGAGGGCTCAAACTCGCCGACAAGCTCCCCGAGCCGGTGTTTACCCCTACAACAAAGGAGGAGAAGGGTCATGATAGGCCCTTGACGGAAGACGAGATCGTCCAGACGCTCGGACGAGACATCTTCGAGACGCTGAAGGAGATCAGCCTGCGGATTTACGAGAGGTGTGCAAAGTATGCTGAGCGGAGAGGGATAATCATTGCTGACACCAAGCTCGAGTTTGGGTGGAGGGATGGAGAACTCGTCTTGATAGACGAGCTCCTGACCCCAGACTCCTCCCGGTTCTGGCCGGCGGACTCGTACGAACCAGGCAAGCCGCAGCTGAGCTTGGACAAGCAATTCGTGAGGGATTACCTAGAGTCTATAGGATGGGACAAAAAGCCGCCCGCTCCCGAGCTACCGCCGGAGATAGTTAAAGAGACTTCCAGCAGGTATCTAGAAATCATGGACAGATTGCTCGCATGAAGCTCGCCAAGAGAGTTCTCTCGGTCTCCCCCTCCTTGACCTTGGGGATCTCAGCGAGGGCCAAGGAGTTGCGTGCTAGGGGCGTGGATGTCGTGGATCTGGGGGCTGGACAGCCGGACCTCGATACGCCCGAAAACATCAAGGTGAAAGGAAAGGAGGCCATCGACAGAGGTTTCACCAAATACACCCCGACTTCGGGGATTCCTGAACTCAAAAAGGCGATTGCTGAGAGACTCAAGCAGGAGCTCGGACTGGATTACTCGCCACAGGAGATCGTGGTCTCCTGCGGGGCGAAACACTCCATCTTCAACGTGCTGATGGCCCTGGTGGAAGAGGGGGATGAAGTCCTCATCCCTTCTCCGTACTGGGTGAGCTATCCTGAAATGGTGAAACTGGCCGGAGGGACGCCCAAGTTCCTGAGAACCACTGAGGAAGGGGGATTCAAGATCACTCCCGAGCAGCTGCGAGATGCCATCACGCCCAGGTCGAAAGTCCTGATTTTGAACTCCCCGAACAACCCTACGGGGACCGTCTACGCCGAGTCAGAGCTGAGAGCCATTGCGGAGATTTTGGTCGAGAAAGGGGTTTATTGCATTTCGGACGAGATTTACGACAAGTTCATTTACGAAGGGAGACATGTGAGCATTGCCACCATGCATGGGATGAGGGAGCTGACCATAGTGGTGAACGGTGTCTCCAAAACCTATCGCATGACCGGGTGGAGGATCGGGTATGCCGCGGGGCCAAAGGAGGTTATGCAAGCGGTCTCAAAGATCCAAGATCACACCACCTCCAACCCAACCTCAATCAGCCAGTACGCGGCCCTCGAGGCCCTCACGGGTGACCAAGGGGAGGTAACTGCTATGATCCGGATATTCAAGCAGAGAAGAGACTTCGTTGTGCAAAGGCTGAACCAGATGGGCATCAGGTGCTCCCCCCCGCCTGGTGCCTTCTATGTCTTCCCCAAGATTTCCCAGGTCTGGGGAGAGGAAGTCAGGGATTCCATGACCTTTGCCCAAAAACTGCTCGAGAGGGAGGCCGTAGCTGTGGTTCCTGGCGTGGCATTTGGGGATGACGAATATGTCAGGATATCCTATGCCGCCCCCCTAGAGAGCTTGAAGAAGGGCATGGACAGGTTGGAGAGGTTCGTCAGCTTTATTAGGGGACAAGATAAGATTGATGCTTAATTTCCCATTGCTAATAGTAAACTTGAAGACGTACTCGGAGGGAACCGGAGAGAACGCTGTGAAGCTCGCGATGGTCCTCGAGGAAGAGAGCAAGAACAAAATCCCCGCGGCCGTTGCCGTCCAGCCCTTCGACTTGAGGTGGGTTGCGAAAACTGTAAACATACCAGTTCTGGCTCAGCATTTAGATCCCATAAAGCCAGGCTCGCACACGGGGTGGCTCCTGCCAGAAGCTGCGAAGGAAGCGGGGGCCGCCGGTAGCTTGGTGAATCATTCAGAGCACCAGTTGCCAATGGATCAGGTAAACTCCGTCATCAAAAGGCTTAGGGAGCTCAACATGGTGAGTGTGGTCTGTGCCAAGGATGTAGAAACTGCAGTCAAACTGGCGGAATACAAACCGGATGTGATCGCCGTAGAGCCCCCGGAGCTCATCGGTACGGGCAGGGCCGTGTCTAAGGTAAAACCTGAGATCGTGAAGGATTCGGTTGAGGCGGTAAAGCGCAAAAACCCGGAGGTTCGGGTCCTATGCGGAGCCGGCATCTCTTCGGGGGAGGATGCGAGATTGGCTCTGGAGCTGGGAGCAGAAGGGGTGTTGCTCGCCTCCTACGTGGTCAAGGCTGAGCGCAGGAGAGAAGCCATTAGGGATATAATTCAGGGAATGATTTCTGCAAGATGAGGCTCCTGAGCAGAGCCTTCTACGAGAGAGATCCTGCCATCGTGGCCCATGAGCTTCTTGGAAAGTACTTGGTCAGAATATGTAAGGAAGGGAGGATGGTCGTGAGGATCGTCGAGACGGAAGCCTACTACGGAAGGGGGGATCCAGCTTCTAGGGCATACAAGAGGAAGACGAAACTAAACTGGCCTATGTGGGAGCGGGGAGGGCTTGCATTCATCTACATGGTCCACGGCCACTGGCTCTTTAACACAACAGCCGACAAGAAGGGGAGGCCGGGGGCCGTGCTAATAAGGTCCGGAGAACCCGTTGAAGGGATAGAGCTGATGACCAGGGGCAAGAGGACAGGTGATCTGACCTCACTGACGAAGGGCCCGGGGAAGCTGACTTCAGCCCTGAGGATAACGAGCAACTTGAACGGTGTGGATCTAACCAAGCCAGGGGAGCTCATGATAATGGGCAACAAAAACGATCCTCCCTTCAAGGTCGTCAGTGCCTACCGGGTGGGTGTCAGGAAGGACCTGATGAGGAAGCTCAGGTTTTACATAGGCGGCAACCCATTCGTTTCAAAAAAAGGCTAGGCGTACTCCGAGTCTAAACCCAGCCTCTCCATTAGCCTCGTTAGGCTTTGGCGCAGCTCCTGATCCATTTTCTTCTGCTTGGGGGAGAGCATTTCACTGGGGAATCTGTGACTCTGCCTGCCTACGCCTGCGGAGATTATCAACGTGTCCTTCCTCTTGGGGTGGAGACTCACGAGACTAAAGGGGAGAGGTTCGCTCCCCATCATGGCCTGCTCGATCCTGTCATCGATCCTGTCCGCGATTCGCATCCCCCCACCGATCAGCTCGAAGGGGCTCTTCATCTCACCCTTGATCTCCCAGAGCTTGCCCGAGCCCTGGAAGAACAGGCTGATCAATCCCTTAGAATCAGTCGTTTTTAGCATACACCAGCCCCTCGGCTCCCTTCTGAAAGCCTTGAGCATTTCCTCCATTATTTCGGCGATCGGTCTCATCAGAACCTAAGGAATTATCTCTAATGTGCAGTACTTGGGGTACTCAAAGTCGCGCTTGGATATAACTCCGGAGTTTAGCAAGTGCCGGATCTTCCCCATCCTTGAAAGAATTGACCGAATCAGGAAGCGCGAAGCCTCACACACAAGTTCATACTCCTTCCCCCACTTTTGCATCACGAGGCTGTAGAGGCACCTACCCCCACACAGAGGCTCGAAAGCGCAGTTCATGCACCTCCCGGAAGGGAAGACCTTTGGTAGCTGGGTAGGATCACTCTCACTGATGGAGCCCAAGTAGAAGTCTCTCAAACCTATCATCTGGGGGCAGGGGATTATCTTACCGTCGGTTTGGATTGAGTAGTTGGAGTGGCCTGCCCCGCACATCAACCAGTTCCTCTCCTTGTTGAGCAGCGAGTTCACGATTCCGAGGAATGGGTAGATCCTCAGGACCCTTCCCTTTTCCATCTCTCTAATCCACCAGTCGATCAGCTTTTCCAGGCTAGGTAGGTAGGATCCTTTAAGCCATGGTACGAATGCCTGGGCCCTCTCCTTGAAATCGGCATAAAAACCAGCGTTTAACTGCCAATGCACTCCATCAAGCGGTAGATTCCCAAAAAGCCACTTAACCTCGGCGTAGAGGTCCACAGGTTCCATAACCGTCATCCGGGCCACTAGCTCGATGTCCACGTCATCGCTTATCCTTTTCAGGTTGAACACAACTCTGTCAAAAGTACCCCTCCCCCTGAAGAAATTCGTTGTCTCCCTCCTGCCGTCCAGCGAAACTATCAGCATTCTTAAGCGGGAGAGATAATCCGTACTTAGGCGGTCCAAGAGTGTTCCGTTTGTTTGGAGGATGAATTCCGCACGCACGTGATCCATTATCCACTGAATCTTAGAGACCGCAAGCAAAGGCTCTCCACCGTAAAAAACCAGGACGGGCTGGGGGTCCTTCTCTAGAAACTTCTTTAAAGCCGTCAGCTGGAAAAATTCATTTGGAAGAACCAAATCCACGTCAAAGTCATGGTGGAACGAGCCTATCTCTTTCTCAGCCGCACGTTTGCAGTAAAGGCAACTCAGATTGCAGTTCATTGTCAGCCACAGGTGGTAAAACATTACTTCTACTCAACTCTCTCCCTGAATTTATGGCACATGGAACTTTGCAGGTGGCTGTACGACCGCCTGCTCTCCGAGCTGAACTTGGGCGAGAGGGGGGGATAAGGCTCAAGCAAACGGACACCCAAGCCCTGATCGTTCGCTTGAAGAAGCACAAGAAGCCGGAGCTCTGCAGGGTTACTCGAAAGTCTTGCAGATGGTGAATTATTAGCTGTGCTCCAACCCTCCGGGCTCGCGAGACTGAGGAAAAAAGGCAGAAAAGCCGGGAAGCTGCGCTTCAAGGGGAAATGGTTCAAGACTCTCAACTATCAACCGGTTTGACTTCAACTCGAGAACGGGGGGCTTGTACTCTCGAAATCGGGAGATCCCGATAAAGCTCCACCGGAAGGCCAAGGGTGTCATCATAAGCACGAGCGCTCGGGGCAGGGCCTTGGCATCAGGCACCTCCTGACGGACAGCGAGGGCAGGCAAATTG
>CAYYWO010000009.1:0-43615 GCA_964474885.1 Hadarchaeota archaeon (SeqCode) | reverse complement strand
GCGATTGCACTCGAAATGGCTAGAACAAAATACAAATTACAGAGCAAAAGCTTATGGGTGAGAATTTGTGAGAGCATAGCAAGAATACTACTAAAAGTACCGACACCTTTTGTAAAAATTGCTGAAAGCCTGAGCAGCCCGCATTCCGGAAAATAGAGGAGGATTGATGATGTTTGGAACTACTTTAAAACTGCCTATGGAATGTAACAGTTTATGGAAGTTTTTTCATATTCTCCTTCTTAGCTTTCCAGCTTCAGGCGGTTTTTAGCCGAGCGTGCCTCAAATATCTCAAGGTAAGCCCCGCGCTCGTGGTTCCAACCAGCGATCGTCCACCTTGTATTTAAACCTTTGCCGAGCTCGATCACGCGATGAGCCGGAACGGAACCCGTCCTGCTGCACCACGCAATCTAAGGAGCCCGTGTAGATCCTCCTGAACACTCTCTAGCCTCTCTGCCATGCGACCTGCAGTAACCGCTTACCTTGCGCGGATTAGTCTCGTGCGCCTGAGCAGCCCCGCTCCATCAAGGCATCTAGGCCACGGCTGTGGGGCACCACACCTTAATCACCAAGGACTGTAGAAACTCCCCCTGCACCTCCCGCCTCCAGCCCTTTGATCGTAATGTATAAGATTCACCTTTCCCTAGGCAATCCTCGAGCCTCTCTATCCCGCCTGGTCTCTGCTTGGACGAGACAAGCAGGTCGAGGGCGCTTGCCTTGTCGTCGTCACGCGCCGCACTCCCGAAAAGGATCACGAAGTTGGCCTCTGAAACTAGGTGCTCCACAAAGCCCGAGCGCACGAGCTAGACGACCGTGCGCGCAACCTTGGGCTGGCGAAAGGCCGGGTTTTCCGGTTCCCGCGGTAAAGGGTGAGGTTCTCGAGTCTCCTGTGCTCAAGCAACCCCGCCTCGTGGAAGGCGTGCAGTAGCGCCTAGCGGAACCCGGGCTAATCGTTTCAATCAATGAACGATCGTTTATTGGGATAGCACAGGCAGCCCGAGTGTCGAGGAATCCCTTAACGACGAAATTTCGAATTGGTTCTAACCCTTTTTAAATACGTAGAACTGTAAATTCTAACCCTTTTTAAATACTTAGAATCGCCAATTCTAAATGCAGGGTCTGATGGTTGAGCACAACCCTTGGTGGAAGGGCCTGCCGGACCCGCATCTCTCCGCGTGGCAGCAACGGCGGAGAAAATGGGTTCCGAAGTGGATCGACAACCTCTCCCTCAAGCCCTTCTCGCTCAACTTCGTCATCGGTCCGCGACAGGTGGGCAAGACCACGGGGCTGAAACTCCTGATATCCAAGCTCCTGAAACAGGTGGCACCGGAGCAGGTGTTCTACTTCAACTGCGACTTCCTCCCCGATGTGCATTCGATGGAGCGCGTGTTCCGGGCGTACCTCGAGTTCAGGAGGGCCGCCGGGCACCGGACGAGCTACATCTTCCTGGATGAGGTTACCTCGGTGAGGGGCTGGTGGCGAGTTGTCAAAGGGCACATCGATCTGGGAGTGCTGGCTGAGGATGTCGTGATCGTCACTGGGTCCGGCTCACTGAAGCTGGCGGGGGACGTGGAGCTCTTTCCGGGCAGGCAGGGGCACGGGGTGAACCTGTCCGTCTGGCCCCTCAGCTTCCGGGAGTTCCTGCAGGTCCATGGCGTTGAGATCGAGTTCCGCGGATCCATCGAGGCCGACATGAAACGTGCCTGGACGCGGGAGGCCGAAATCCGGAACCTGTTCGCCCGCTACCTCAGGCTGGGCGGTTTCCCAGCTTCCGTGAATGAGGATCCCCGTGCCGGCGAGGACCTGGTACGTTCGCTCGAGGGGGAGGTCCTCAGGCTGGGGCGGAGCCTCCAGCTGGTGCGCGAGATCCTGGCGTCCGTTTTTTCCAAAGCCCCAGCCCCACTGAGCTACTCGACCATCGCCCGCGACACTTCCGGATACTCCTACAAAACCGTCGCCGAGTACCTGGAGGTGCTTCGGAATTTGATGATCCTCGGGCTCGCCCAGTTCCGCGAGGAGCGGATCAGATACCGCAAGGAAAAGAAGGTCTTCCTGCTGGATCCCTTCCTCGCGCAGGCCCTCTCGCGCTGGAGCGGCCAGGAATTTTTGCCCTCGGCCCTCTACGAGTGGGTGGTGCAGGCCCACCTGCTCAGGCGTTTTGGGGAGGTCTTTTACTTCAGGGACTCCTACGAGATAGACTGCATTGCGGGAGACATGAAAATCGAGATCAAAGCCGGCAAACCTCACCGGCGCTACCCGAAGGGGGTTCGGGTGCTGAGCGAATCAGATCTCCCCTTGTTCTTAGCTGTGCTGTAAGGTCAGCCTGGTTGCGGCTCGGCTCTGCTTGGAGCGGAAGGTATCAGAGGAATTACCAGATTTCGATCAAGCACGGACCGAACTATTTTGTTTCCTAAAATAGGAAACACAAAAGCCTCTCGGCACTGAGTGGTGACAGTTTTTACGCGAAGATCCGCTTAACGTGCAAAGTGTGTTTATCTGTTAACACTTCGCCCGAAGTGGTTTATTTGTTATCAACAGTTCCCCGAAAGTGTTTATGTGTTATCGGCACTTCAGACAAACTGTTTATCTGTTATCAACACTTTCAGCTGCGAGCGGGAGCTATTTTTTAGGTGCTGCGTGGCATTAAAGAAGTCAGACCTGAGCTAGTAGCATTTGCAGCGATGCGCACGGTTAGCGATAGGCGAGAGTTTAAAGCATTCGTAGATCCAAAGAGGCTTCATTCAATATCGACCAAACAAGGAGGACACAATTCAGATGCCGTGAGCACGCTCTTAATTTTCCAGTGCCCGTTCTGATGTTCTAACGCAGATGTAGCAACTGAAAGCCGGAGATGCCGAGGTTTAAGGTACAGAGGGTAGATTTAAGGTGAAACTCCTTATCTTCGGCCCGCCCGGGGCGGGGAAGGGGACGATCGCGCACGGGCTCTCGCAGAGGCTCGGCATCCCGCACATCGATATGGGGGAGCTGCTTAGATTCGAGATAAAGCACGAAACGGACATCGGGAAGGAGATCAAGAGCATAGTCGCGCAGGGGCAGCTGGTTCCCGATGAGACGGTCTGGAAGGTCCTGAGGAGCAGGCTTGCCTCCTGCGGGCAGGGTTACATCTTGGATGGATTTCCCAGGACCCTGCGCCAAGCCGAAATGCTGGAGGCGGAGTTCCCGACTGACAGGGCTTTGAACCTGACGGTCTCGGACGAAACTGTGATCAGGAGGCTGTCCGCCAGGCGGACCTGCGATCGATGTGGGATGATTTACAATTTGATCACCATGCCCCCTAAGGTGGAGGGCGTCTGCGACCGGTGCGGAGGCAGGCTCATCCAGAGGGAGGACGACACACCCCCCGTGATAAGGAGCAGGCTGGAAGTCTACAGGAGGCAGACCACCCCCGTTTTGGAGTACTACGAGCGGAGGGGCATCCTCCTCCAGGTAAGCGGTGAGGGAGAGGTGCAAGAGGTGCTGGAGAGAGTGGAGAGGCTCCTCGCTATATAGTGTTACCAAAAATGTAACGATGAACGAAAGGGAGCTGGCGGAGCGGATAAAGGAGATATCCGTCGCGGAATTTTTCGAAAAAAACCGCCACCTGCTGGGATACGAGAACCCTACTAGGGCCCTCCTGACTGTCGTGAAGGAGGCTTGCGAGAACTCCCTGGACGCAGCCGAAGAGGCAGGCATCCTCCCCGAGCTGCGAGTGAAGCTGGAACAGGTGGGGGAGGACAGGTTCAAGGTGATAGTGGAGGACAACGGTCCGGGTGTTCCTGCCTCCAAGCTGCCCCAAGCCTTTGCGAAGTTCCTCGTCGGGAGCAAGTTTTACCGGTACAGGCAAAGTAGAGGTATTCAGGGGCTGGGAATTTCCGGTGCACTTCTTTACTCCCAGCTAACCACTAATCAGCCAGCTAGGATCGTCTCGAGCTTGGGCAGGAGGGACCCTATCCACGAGTTCGAGCTTATGATAGACGTCACCAAGAATGAACCGGTTGTACTCTCCCACCGGAGGCGTCCGAATCCGGACGGGTGGCACGGTGTAAGGGTAGAGCTCGTGGTCGAGGGTAGATACGTCGACAAAGTCTTCCAGTCGGTTCCCGAGTACCTGAGGCAGACGGCGATCGTGAACCCTTTCGCAAGCCTAAGGTTCCAGGGTCCCAACGGGCACTCTGTGGAGTACCCGCGGTCCATAAAGGAACTCCCCCCAGTCCCGAAGGAGATAAAACCCCACCCGCACGGGGTGGAGGTCGGCCTGCTGGGGAGGATGCTGAAGCGGACCGGCGCTAGGACCCTCCTGGGCTTTCTGATTTCGGAGTTCTGCAGGATGGGCAGAACCTCCGCCTTGGAGGCCTGCAGGACAGCCAAACTGAATCCCAACCAGCCACCGCAGAAACTGTCAGCAGAGGAGATAAGCCGCCTGCACCGGGCTCTCCAGCAGCTGAAACTGAAGGCACCCCCGCTCGACTGCCTCTCGCCTCTTGGGGAGCGGATGATCGAGGAGGGCTTGCGGAGGCTCTTCAAAGCCGAGAAGTACGTGGCGGTCAGCCGCTCCCCGAGTGTTTACAGAGGGAACCCCTTCCAGGTTGAATGCGGTATAGCGTATGGTGGGGAGATAGGGGAATTCCAGCTCCTCCGCTTCGCTAACAGGGTCCCCTTGCTCTACCATCAGGGGGACTGTGCCTTGACCTTGGCCGTCAAGGAGGTGGACTGGAAGAGGTACGGGGTGCCCCACGACGGGTTCCCTCAGGCACCCATGGTGATAATGCTTCACTTCGTTTCGGTCTGGGTCCCCTTCACGACTGAGGGGAAGCAGGCCATAGCATGCTACCCTGAGATAGTCCGCGAAACTAAACTGGCCCTGCAGGAAGCGGGGAGGAGGCTTTTCGAGTACATCAGCAGGAAGGAGAGACTTAGGAGGGCTCGGGCAAGGATAGGCCTCTTCGAGAGATACATCCCCGAGCTCGCCGAGTCCCTCGAAAAACTAACGGGAAAACCGAAGGAGGAGATAATAGAGCGCTTGAAGGGGATGCTGGATGAGGAAGGCTGATGTGATAAGATCCCTATCCCAGCTGGGCAAGAAGGTCTTGGAGGATGTGGAGCAAGGCAGGAACCCGAGCTTGGAGGTCCCTGTGAGATCCCTGAGCAATATCAAGTACAACAGGGAAACGAGGATGCTCCAGCTGGGAGAGCGGAAGGCTAAGAGATACTTCTTCAACGTTGCGCACGTGCGCAGGTTCGTCCAGACCTTGGAGGCAGCAGCTTTGAGCATGGAGCTGAACCAGATGGACAAGCATCTGAGCCTGAGGGAGGCCTTTTACAGGATGAAGCGCACCCTGCCCAACTCAAACATAAACCTTGTTGACGAGCAAGAGGAGTCCAACAGGGCGATCGAGGATCTGGAACTCATAACTGACCTGTCCAGGGAGATGCTACACTTCAACGCCAACAAGATGGGTGCGGTCGCGGGGAGGGTGATCATAAGGGACAAGGGGGATGAGATAGACTGGTCCAAGCTGGGCAGCGGAGGCTGGTCCATCCCGAGCAATGTGGAGGACGTAGTTTTCAAGAAGGTCGATGCGAAGTTCGTCATCTACATGGAAAAGGCGGCAGAGTGGGAGAGGTTGCACGAAGACAGGGTCTGGGAAAAATTGAATTGTGTTATCGTCTGCAGTCAGGGGCAGGCTACGAGGGGTGTGCGCAGGCTGCTCCAGCGCTTGCACCTGGAGCATGGCCTGCCCATCTACGTCCTGACGGACTTTGACCCTTGGGGCTTCTATATATACTCCGTCATAAAATTCGGCTCGATAGGCCTAGCGCACATCTCGGAGAAGCTGGCAATCCCTGATGCCAAGTTTTTAGGTCTCGTGGCCGAGGATATCGAGAAGTACGACCTGAAGAAGCACCTGATCAAGTTTGAGGAGGTGGATATGAGGCGGCTCGAGCAGATAGCCAGGTACCCGTGGTTCAAGAACAACAGGGCATGGCAGAGACAGTTCAAAGCTATGAAAGAGCTGAAAGCCAAAGTCGAGCTAGCAGCTCTCTCTTCCAAGGGCATAACCTTCATCTCCGATCATTACTTACCTGAGAAAATCCGGGGAGAGGAGTTTTTAGATTAGTGGGAAAGTTTTAGATTGGGTTGAGGCTGTTTCCTGTTCTGGGAAACAAAAAGGGCCTGAGCGGGAGAGTGGAGCAGTGGCTGAACCGGGACAGACTAGCACAGTTCCTCCTTTCAAAGTCGCACTTCGCCAAGCGGGACTTCCAGGCTCTCCTGCTCCACGCTTGGTCCGAGAACCTGACCTTCGAGAGCATGGGGAAGCTGCTTGGCATCCAGAGGCCCGGTGCCTGGAAGAGGTGGAGAAGGGCCGTGGACGCTATCTTCAGGTCCTTCTGCACCATCGAGCTGTCCCTGTATGCCGGGGCCTTGGATCCAAAGATCGCCGAGCTCTTGATCCAAGACCTGCAGGACTATGTTGACTTAGTGCAGCAAGGTGAGAGACCCGAGCGGATCAGGGAAAGGCTCGAGCTGAGGATGATCGAGCTGCTCAGGCTCCAGGGGAGGAGATCATGAAGGGAATCGCGATCGGTTTTTCATCGTGCAAGGGAGGCGTCGGAAAAACAACCCTGGTGGCAAACTTGGGAGTCTTTTTCCATGAGATTCTGAAGGATAAGCTCATCTTGGTTGATGCAAATCTCTCCGCTCCTAACTTGGCGATGCACTTCGGGGAGCTGAATCCTAGGAACACCATCCACGATGTGCTGGCCAACAGGATAAGCCTGGACAAAGCTATAACGAAGCTTCAGGGCGTGGACATAATTCCGGGCTCCTTGGTGTACGGGAAGGAGATACACCCATATGACCTCTGCCCTTATGTGGAGAGGCTGAAGGAGAAGAAGTCTCTCATCCTGATAGACACGGCACCGGGGGTCGGGAGCGAGGCACTTGCAGTCATGAGGGTGGCAGATGAGGTGATCGCCATTGCGAATCCAGATACCCCAACCGTGGCATCGACTTTGAAAACTTTCAAGGCCGCCCAGATATGCGGTAGCCACATGCTGGGAGCTGTCCTGAACATGGTGAGGGGGGAGCGTTATGAGCTCTCGGATATAGAGGTCAGGAAGATACTGGGGTGGCCTATTCTAGCGAAGATCCCCGATGATCCGAAGGTTCGTGAGGCAACCGCACTCGGCACCCCAGTCATAAAGTATAAGCCGAATTCACCCTCAGCAAAAGAGTTCAGGAGGCTGGGTCAGGAGCTCTGGAGGATCCTCAAAAAGAGGCTCAAGTAGCGCTACCTTTTTCTCGGAATGCTTTATTAGCTGTCTGTTACCATAGTAACGGACAAACTCTGGCGAACGAAGTGTTTATAACAAACTAAGCAGCTTGTGGAAGTTGCAACATTTTCATGAGCAAGATCAAAACTCCGTTCGATCCTCTCCATTCACGGCGAAAGCACAATTGGGGGACGAGAACGGAAAACCGGCTTGAATTCGGCATGCTGAATATCGGGCTCCACCACAAGAGGTTAAATTCTGCCTTATCTTGTTTGAAATGGAAGACTGGTTTGAGGAATGGTGGCCGTTCAAGCGCCGGTCCCTCTCCAAGTTCTTCAGGGAGATAGACAGGCTGTTCGAGGAGGCCTTCAAGGAGTTCTCCGAGCGCTTCCCCAAGGAGCTGGTCAAGGAGCGAAAGCTCCCCGACGGAACGGTGGTCCGGGGGGTGGGCCCCATCATCTACGGTTACTCCATGACGATAGGGCCGGACGGCGTCCCCAGGATCAAGAGCTTCGGAAACATCAAACCTGCCCCCGTCCCCGTCCCATCGGAGACCAGGGAGCCCTTTGTGGAGGTAATACCCTCCCCGAACATCATCCGTGTTATAGCCGAGATACCGGGGGTCAGGAGGGAGGACATAGACCTGCGCGCAACCGAGAACAAGCTGATCATCTCCGCCCAGACGGGGGACAGGAAGTACCACAAGGAGGTGGAGTTGCCCGCGAAGGTGGACCCGAAGAACGTGGATGCCTCTTACGAGAACGGAGTGCTGGACGTGATCCTCCGGAGGATCGAGGAGAAGAAGGAAGGCGAGAAGATAAACATAAAGTAGTTGGGCACCTGCAGGATCTGCGGGCGAAGCGACCGGACCATCTCGGGCTTCCTCGGCGTTTGCAAGGCCTGCATCGTGGACAGGTTTGAAGAGGCGAGGCCCTTCTTGGAGGAAGCCCACTCCAGGCTCAGGTCCAGGTACGGCCTGCCTCCTGAGATCCCAAGGGACCCCCAGGGAGTTCAGTGCGAGGGGTGCGGAAACAGGTGCAGGATCCCGGAGGGGGGTGTGGGCTACTGCGGGCTGGTAAGGAATGAGGCGGGCAGGCTGGTGAGGTCCTTCGGGGAGGACAGGGGCCTGCTGCACTACTACTACGACGCCCTCCCGACGAACTGCGTGCCCGCTGACTTCTGCGCGGGGTCCTCGGGTGCGGGCTACCCGAAGTGGTGCAGAACGCCCAAGGGGGACATCGGTTACTATAACTTGGCGGTCTTCCTGGGTAGCTGCACCTTCAGTTGCCTCTTCTGCCAGAACTTCTCCTTCCGGGAGCTGACGCTGATGGGGAGGCCCGCCCTAACCCCTCAGGAGCTCGCCTCCAAGGTGCACGACCGCGTGGGTTGTGTCTGTTTCTTCGGCGGGGACCCCTCCGGTCAGTTCCCTTTCATCATGAAATCCGCCAGGCTCATGTTCGAGCAGGCCCAACGTGAGGGGAGGCTCCTGAGGATATGCCTTGAGACGAACCTGAACATGGAGTGGCGGGAGCTGGAGGAGTTTGCGCCTATCTCCCTGCAGAGCGGGGGCGGGATAAAGGCGGACCTGAAGGCCTGGGATGTGAGGGTCCAGTACGCCCTCTGCGGCGTCCAGCACCGAGTGCCCTTCCAGAACTTCAGGAGGCTGGCGAAGCTGCACCGGGTGAGGCCGGAGGTGCCCTTCCTGAGGGCGAGCACCCTGCTGGTTCCCGGGTACATAAACGACGAGGAGATCAGGGGCATAGCCTCCTTCATCGCGGACCTGGACCCCACCATACCCTACTCGCTTCTTGCCTTCCACCCGACCTACTTCATGGATGACATGCCCTACACCAGGCGGGAGGATGCGGAGAGGTTCTACAGGATATGCAAACGGGAGGGCCTGGAGAAGGTCCGGATAGGGAACCCCTGGCTCCTGGTATAAGCCAAAATAGGTGCAGGTCGAAGTAACGGAATGCCATCCATCCCCAAGGAGTACGATCCCCTGAGGGTCGAGGAAAAGTGGCAGCGGAAGTGGGAGGAGTGGGGGATCTACAGGTTCAGGTGGGAGGACAGGGGGTCCCCGACCTACGTCATCGACACCCCTCCGCCTTACCCCAGCGGGGAGTTCCATATGGGGACGGCCCTGAACTGGACCTACCAGGACATAGTCGCGAGGTACAAGCGGATGCGCGGGTACAATGTCTTCTTCCCTCAGGGGTGGGACTGCCACGGGCTGCCCACGGAGGTCCAGGTGGAAAAGAAGTACGGGATCAGGAAGGGGGACCTGGATCCGGAGGAGTTCAGGAGGCTCTGTGTGGAGCTGACCAAGCAAAACATAGCCCACATGAGGGAGGAGATGAAGTCTCTGGGCTTCTCTATCGACTGGTCCACCGAGTACGAGACCATGGACCCTCAGTACTACGGCAGGACCCAGCTCTCCTTCATAAAGCTTTACAAGAAGGGCCTGATCTACAGGGGGGAGCACCCCGTCAACTGGTGCCCAAGGTGCGAGACGGCCATAGCGGATGCGGAGGTGGAGTACGAGAGCAGGCGGGCCAAGCTCTACTATATAAAGTTCAAGCTGGTGGGTGAGGAGGGCTACCTGATCATAGCCACCACCAGGCCCGAGTACCTGCACGCCTGCGTGGTGGTGGCCGTGCACCCGGGGGATGGGCGCTACAAGCGATACGTGGGGAAGCGGCTGGAGGTGCCGCTCTTCGGGCAGGCGGTGCGGATCATAGAGGATGAGGAGGTGGACCCGCACTTCGGCACAGGCGTGGTGATGGTCTGCACTTTCGGGGACAAGACGGACGTCAGGTGGGTGAAGAGGCACAGCCTGCCGGTTATCAGAGCCATAGACGAAAGGGGGAACCTGATAAACGCGGGCCGGTTCTCGGGCCTTCCCATCGCGGAGGCGAAGGAGCGCATAGTGCAGGAGCTCAGGTCTCGGGGGATGGTCGAGAAAGAAGAAGAGCTGGAGCAGGAGGTGGGAGTTTGCTGGAGGTGCAAGACCCCCGTGGAGATCCTAGTGAAGCCCCAGTGGTTCCTGAAGGTGCTGGAGCTCAATCCCGAGGTCCTGCGCAGGGTTGAGGAGGTGAAGTGGGTGCCCGAGCACATGAAAACGCGCTTCATAGACTGGGTGCGGTCCATGGACTGGGACTGGGTGATCTCTAGGCAGCGGATCTTCGCCACCCCCATCCCCGCATGGTACTGCAAATCATGCGGGCAACCTGTGGTGGCGGAGGAGCACCAAGTCCCCGTCATCCCGTGGAAGGACAAGCCTCCCGTCCAAGCCTGCCCCAAATGCGGGGGGAGGGATTTCGAGCCTGAGAGGGACGTGCTGGACACCTGGATGGACTCTTCCATCACCATAGCCTGCCACGCGGGCTGGCCTGACATGGATCCCAGGCTCTTCCCCGCCGACCTGCAGCCCAACGGGACGGACATCATCCGGACCTGGGATTACTACCTCATGGTCAGGCACCTAGCCCTGCTTGGGCAGGTACCCTACCGGACGGTACTCATAAACGGCATGGTGGTGGGCCCGGACGGGAGGAAGATGTCCAAGTCGCTGGGTAACTACGTGGACACGAGCGAGGCCAGGAAGAAGCACGGCGCGGACGCCCTCAGGGGTTGGGCGGTCCTGGGAGGCGCAACGGGCTCGGACGTGCCCTTCAGCTGGAAGGAGGTGGAGTTCTGCAGGAAGTTCATGAACAAGCTCTGGAACGCCGTCAGGTTCGCCTGCCCTCACCTCCGCCCGGTGACCCCCTCCGACCTGCAGGTGCCCGACAGGTGGATCCTGAGCAGGCTGCAGCGCCTGATCCAGCAGGTGACCGAGCACCTGGAGAACTTCCGCTTCCACGATGCCCTGAAGTCCCTGCACAAGTTCGTTTGGGAGGAGTTCTGCGACATGTACCTGGAGGAGGTGAAGTTCCGCATCTACAGGAAACAGTGGGCGGAGGCCTGCATCTACACCCTAAGGGAGGTTCTGCTGAGCGTGACCAAGATGCTAGCACCCTTCTACCCTCACTTCGCGGAGGAGGTTTACCAGGTGCTCGGGGGTGGGGAGAGGAGCGTGCACATCTCCCGCTGGCCCGAGGCCAAACCCGAGCTGGTGGACGAGCGCGCGGAGGAGCTGGGGGAGATCCTGAACTCCCTGGTGTCCGCCCTGAGGAAGTACAAGACGGAGCGGAGGCTCCCGCTCAATCACCCCATAGAGGAGGTCCAGCTCTACTCGGTTGACCCGTCCCCGCTTAGGGAGCTGATGGCGCACCTGCAGGGGACGATGAACGTGAGGAGGGTTCGGCTGCTGAGGGGCAGGCCCGAGCTCTCCGAGAGGGTGGTCTCGGTGGAGCTGGACTACAGGAGGGCTGGGCCCAAGTTCAGGGAGCTGACGGGTGAGATCTCGGAGCAGCTCAGGCAGCTGAGTGTGGCGCAGCTGGCGGATGCCCTGAAGGAGGGCGGCATCACCCTGCGCATCCGGGGGCGGGAAGTGACCCTGGCGCCCGAGGACCTGAGGATAAGGAGGGAGTTCGAGACCGGGGGGAGGCCCGTCCGGGTCTACAGGTTCGACAAGTGGGATTTGACCATGCTCGTCCCGGAGAAGTCTCCCGGCTCGTGATCCTTCTCGTTTAACTGGCCAAGGATCGCTCGCCCGCAAGGATCGGGGATGATTTCGAACTCAGCACATGAGCAGGAACAGCCACAGCGGGATCCAGATTACCCCTCCCCCAACCTTCAGCTCCTTCTCCGTGATGATGATGCCGAACGGGCTGTCGTGCTTCCGCATGAACTCCTCCATCACGCCCAGCTTCCTCGAAGCTTTCCCCACCGTGACCTCAATCGGTATGGCCTCCCCCCCGACCTCGAGCACGATATCCACCTCCCCCCTGTTCCTCCAGTAAAAGAGGTCCGCTTGGGAGCCCAGGTTGAAGCGCAGCCGCATGCAGTGCTCGTAGACGACGGTCTCCACCACCCTCCCGAGCGCCTCCCGGTTCTCGAGCAGGGATTCGTCCATCTGCCCCAGCAGGGCGTTGAGCAGCCCCACGTTGAGCAGGTAGACCTTGTCGCACTTCCTTATCCGGGCTGCCCTGCTCCTGGAGTAGTACTCCGACCTCGAAACGAGGAAGACCAGCCTCAGGTACTCCATGTAGGCCTTCAAGGTGTTGGCCGAGATGCCCAGCGTTCTGGATGCGGACTCGTCCACGAACAGGCCCCCGCTGGATCTGGCGACGTACACCAGCAGGTCCTCCAGCTCCCTCGCGTTCCGCACCCTGAAAATCCTGACCACATCCTTGTAGAGCGTGAGGGAGAGGTACTGGCGCAGCCTCAGGGAGCTCTCGGCTAGGGACTTGTTCAGGAGCTCGGGGTACCCGTCCTTGAGCAGGTACTCCACGAGGCGCCGCGTGATTTCCGGCTCATCGAGGAGCATGCACGCCCTCCGGGCGCTCTCCAGCAGGGGGGAGGGATCCCTTCTCCGCAGGGAGGCACGGAATTGGTCCCTCAGGCTCAGCGAGACGGAGTTCACCAGCTCAGCCTGCTCCGGCAGGTGAAACCTGAGGTAGTCCACGAACTTCAGCTGCATCATGGAGTAGAGCTCCACTCTCCCCACCAGGGACTCGGAGGAGCCCACCAGCAGCTCGCTGGCGGACGAGTTCGTGACGAAGAACTTGATGTTGTACTTCAGGTCCTGCCACCCCTTCAGCGTCCTGCTCCACTCCGGCACCCTCCCGATCTCGTCTAGGAAGATGTACACCCTGGGGTCCGACCTCCGCGGCGGTTTTCCCACCTTCAGCTCCAAGTAGGTGCGTATGACCTGATCAAGGTCCGCATGCAGACCGGGGAAGTCGAAGGAGAAGAACATCACCCTAGACGGATTCACCCTCCCGAGCAGCCAGTCTATGAGCTGGTAAACCGTCGTGGTCTTCCCCACCTGCCTGGGCCCCACGAGGGCGGTGATCTTCTCCTCCTCCAGGCGGTCGCGCAGTGCGTAAAAGTCCCGCCGGTAGAAGGGCCTGCCGAGACCGAGCGGATCCACGAACTCTTGGGGGACCTTGCCGGTCCGCCACCAAGGATTCTGAAGGCTCAGAGCCCTGAGCATATCTTCCCCGAACATCATCAGTATATTTCAAATTTTCCTTTAAAACTTTATAATCGTAATGATGATGTTTTGTCAAACATTGTTAATACGTTGATAATGTTTGGAATTTAGAACGTCACCGAGGATATTGCTTATTCCAGGTAAAACCTGCCCCCTCTCGGGGAGAAGTACGCTAGATAGGGAACCGGCCCTCGGTACAATAGATGTGCTCAAAAAGGAAACTGGATTTACCAACCGGCTATCGTTCGCCGCACCTCGCCGCACTTTTTGGTCTCCGGTCGCCTTTTTTAGCAGTTTCCAGAATCGAAAACATTTGTGTAATATGTGATATACCGAAGATGACGGAAATATTCCTTATAAACTGGATAAACTGGGTTCGCTGGAGGACCGCCGGTTCTCCCCCATCAGCAGGAGTCCGCGGGCTCCTATTCTTTTCGAAGTCAGGTTCAAAGAGCAACGCATGATTAGTTTTACTTACAGCCTACTCTCTCTACTTTTAGGGGGTAAGTTTCAACCTGTGGTGGTGACGAGCTGCTCACAAGATTAGGGCATACACAATTAGGCACAGCCACCAAGTCGGGGACTTCATAACCGCCTACCAGGCGTGCTCCAGCAGGCGATAGACGAGATATGGCAGCGCATCCGGTGGGTCGAGAGGCCCGTGCGGGTGAAGCGGAAGATCCGCGGGGTCAGGTACACCGCGAAGAGGCTCATCCCCATCCTGCCGAAGGACAGAGAGTTCAAGCGCGAGCTGAGGGGGGAAGCTGAGGGAGAACTGGCCCCACGCCGTCCACTACGTGGATTCGGCCATAAAGCAGGCTTACTCCATCCTGCGGAGCTGGAGGAGAAACTACCTGAAGGGCACCCGGGGGAGAGAGAAGCCGCTGATGAGGAGGAGATTCGTGCGGGTCAAAGAGACCTTGTACACGCTCAGGGACAGGAGGCTCAGGATAACCCTGGACGCGCACGAGAGGTACTTAGAACTCGACCTCCGAAACGCCTGGTTCTGGAGCAGGGTGAGAGGGGAGCCGGGAGAGCTCATCCTGAAGGACGACTCGCTGATCCTGACCTTCAGGGAGGACCGCACCCCCGCGGAGCCGGCGGGCAGGCTAGCATGGGACTCGAACGAGGCATCCCTCGACGCCTTCGACCCTGAGCTGGGCTGGGTACGGGTTGACCTGAGACAGCTCTACCACATCCACCGAACCTACGAGCTGAAGCGGAGGAGGCTGCAGAGGCTCGCGTCAAAGAAGCCCTCACTCCGGAGGGTGCTGGAGAAGTACTCGAGAAGGGAGCGCAACAAGGCGAGGGATGCGGTGCATAAGCTGACTGCCGAGCTGGCCAGGGCCTTCCCGGGCTTCGAGCACAGGTTCGAACGACTGGAGAAGCGGAGCATGTTCAACGGCGGGCGGGCGCACAACCGGAGGCTCGCGAAGGCGAACTGGTCCATGATCCGCTCGATGCTTGTCTACAAGGCACGCGTCGGCGAGCCCCTCGACCCGCACGACTCCACCCGGAGGTGCTCCAGGATGTGGGGAGCTCAATAAAGCCCCGAAAGGAGCTACCTTCGAGTGCGGGGTGTGCGGGCTGAGGATCAACAGGCAGCTCAACGCGGCCGTGAACCTTTACCTTCAGATGGAGGGACTTCCCCGCGACCCGGAGTGGTTCGACGGGGTCGTGGGAGGGTTCGCCCTGACGGGGGAGAAGCGTGAGGAGGCCCCTCGTGAACCCTTGAGGGGGTCGAGCGTGATGAGTCCCAAGAAAAACGGTACGTTTGTTACCGTTTTTCAGAACCCGAAACCTAACATACCCTACGCAAGATACGATAGACTTTTTCAAGCTCTCGTAGGAAGCGAGCCCCTTCGATGTCAGGCGATCATGCCGGTTATCGTAACACGAGCAGGACCGAAGAGAGTTGTCTGTTACCATGGTAACCGACACGGAAGTGTTTATGTGTTGGAAACACTTCGGGCGCCTTTTCTGGCAAAGCGCCCCCGAGCTTAGAATCGCCGCGGTGGGGCTACATGCCTGATTTTTCTCGGATGCCTATCTCAGACCCGAACGGAGACCCCGTGAAGACCACCTCCGTGCCGGTGTGCCCCCCTCCCTCCACGATCCTGTCTAGGTTTTCGAGCTCGTGCTGGCCCAGGAAGAGCGTCCTTATTCTGAAGTTGCTTATGATCCGCGCAGCTAGGGGGTCGATGACCGCGCTCATGCCGGGCGAGATCTTGGCACCCGCCAGCCTGACCAGCTCCTCCGCCGTCACCCTGTCCAGCTTCCGGGCCAGGGGATCCACCTTGGGGTCGGAGGTGTAAACGCCGTCCACGTCTGAGATGTATATCAGCCAGTCGGACCTGCTTATCCGGGCGAGCATGGCCGCAACCGCATCCGTGGTCTGGCCGGGCGTGGTCCCACCCATGACGGGTATCTTCCCCCTCAGGGAGGCCATGATGGCCTGGGTGAAGTTGGAGGCCAGCTCCCCCCTCTCCCCGAGCAGCAGACACAGGAGCCTGGCGTTCAGCCTGGTCACCTCTATCCCAAGCTTGTGGCACTCCGCCTCGGTCACGTGCCCCTTGGCTACGCTTATGTACTTCCTGGCTACTCGACCCCCTCCGACCACCACGAGCACCTGGTGCTTCTCCCTGAGCTTAAGCAGGACCCTGCACACCCTGTGGAAGACCTCCGCGCTCGGGTCCTCGGGCACCAGGACGGACCCACCTATGCACAGGGTTAGCTTCATCACTAAATTGGCGTAATAATGAATGGCGAAGCAGCTGGAGCGCTACCAGTTCCGCAGGCTGCTGGAGGAGCTCAGGTCCAAGCGGGGGAGGGGAACGGAGCTCATCTCCGTGTACATACCGCCGGGGGCCGAGCTCACCAAGGTCCTGCAGCAGCTCAGGGAGGAGCAGGGGACGGCCTCCAACATAAAGTCCAAGTCCACGCGCAAGAACGTGATCTCCGCCCTGGAGCGCATAGTCCAGTTCCTCAAGACCTACATCGAGAGGCACAGGCAGACCCCTAGGAACGGCCTGGCCATCTTCTGCGGGAACGTGAGTGGAGAGGAGGGGGTTTCGGACATAAGGCTGTGGTGGGTGGAGCCCCCGGAGCCCATAACCGTCAGGCTCTACAGGTGCGACCAGGAGTTCGTGCTGAGGCCGCTTGAGGAGATGCTGGAGATAAAGGGGACGATAGGCCTGCTCGTGCTGGACAGGAAGGAGGCCACCATAGCCAAGCTGAGGGGGAAGCACGTGGAGATCGTCCGCAAGATGACCTCCGGTGTGCCAGGGAAGCACACGAAGGGTGGGCAGTCCCAGCGCAGGTTCGAGAGGCTGAGGGAGATAGCCGAGCACGAGTACCTGAAGCGCGTGGCGGAGGAGGTGAACGAGATCTTCATGCAGGTACCAGACCTGCAGATGCTCATCGTGGGAGGGCCGGGGCCCACCAAGGAGGAGTTCCTCAAGCTGGGCATGCTGAAGGAGCCGCTCAGGCAGAAGGTGAAGGCGGTCCTAGACTGCTGCTACACGGACGAATCGGGGATAAGGGAGCTCATGGACAAGGTATCGGATGTGCTCACGGACCTGGAGCTCTCCAAGGAGAAGCACCTGGTTCAGCGCTTCTTGTCCATGCTCGTAAGCCGGAGGGAGCTGGTGGTGTGGGGGGAGGAGGCAGTCAGAGACGCGCTAAGCAAGGGGCTGGTGGACACCCTGCTGGTCTCCGAGTCCCTCCGCAAGTACAGGGTGGAGGTCAGGTGCCAGGCCTGCGGACACCGCTGGGTGGAGACGGTGGAGGACCCGGAGTTCTTCCAGCGCAGGCTGAGGCAGGCTACCTGCCCCAGCTGCGGGGAGGGCAGGCTTGAGCTGGGCTCCAAGGAGGACCTGGTGCAGCAGCTCTTCCACACCGCCCAGCAGTTCGGGAGCAGGGTGGAGCTCATCTCCAGGGAGACGGACGAGGGGAACCAGCTCTGGAAGGCCTTCGGGGGCATGGCGGCCATCCTCAGGTTCAGCCCTAGCAGGTGAGGTGGAAGCAGCCGACCACTTTCTTATCCTTCACCCTGTTGAACAGCTGGACGGCCTCTCGGGTGGGCGCGGCCCGCACTTCTATGCCCTTCATCCGCAGGTACCGGACGGTCTCCTCAGGCACCTGCATGCATCCCGAGTAGCCCGTCCCCACGATGAGCAGCTCGGGCTTGTACTCGATAACCTCCTCCAGGTCCTCCACGTCCAGCCTGTGCCCCTCCTTCCTCCACCAGTTTGCCCTGACGCGGTCGGGGAAGACGATCACGTCCGAGGTGTACGTCCGCCCGTCTATCACCACCTCCCCGAACTCGTACTGCTCGATGGTGGGCTTCTGTTTCATCAATTGGAGGTGTACAATTCTTTTAACAAGCGGAGAAGCTTGGGAACTTGCGAGTAAGATCTTTAGGCAATTCTGTCTGATTCGCTCAGCAAAGCAATAAATCCTCGGGACGGATGTGCGCTTAACGACGATATGGTCGAGCGTTGTAACCATCGGCCTGGGAGTACCCTCTGAGTGACTTAGGTAAAGTTATCATTGAGTTCCTTCATGATTGAATCTTGTATCTCTCCGGTATCCTCCGGGAACCTATGCCCTTAACTAAGACGATCACCAACTTTCTTGTTCACCTGGTACACCGGATAAAATTGGCATCGAAAGGCCGATTTACGATGCCCAAATAGGTTAAAATGGGTCACGTTAGCGTCGACGTATCAGTAATAGGTACCAAAGGCAGACGCAACTTGAAAGGACTTATTGTGGATACCGGAGCCACGTACACCGTGTTATCCAGAGAGGTACTTGAAGCGATCGGGGCCCTCAAACTTCCCGGAAAATTTCCTCTAAAACTGGGCGATGGAAGGTCGGTCGAGGCAGATGCTTATGCTTTAACTATAGAGCTCGGCGATAGATGGGGCCCAATTATAGCCTTAACTTTTGAAGGGGCTCAGCAGGTTCTTGGCGTGCAGGCTCTGGAATCGCTTGGCTTAAGGGTAAACCCGATTTCTGGAAAACTCGAAGAAACAAGGCCAAAAGGAACGGCTTACTTCTTCTAAGAAGGGACACACGGTTTTAAGAAAACATCGAGTCTCGTCCGTAAGTTCACCAGCCAAATTTGTTCGCATCAGTTTGGAAACCTCATCTAGTTTCCTCAACCCTCTTTCCCCTTGCCTGGGGCACGACCCTCAGCCTGGCACCCTTGAACTCCAGCCCGAACTCCCTCCCCTCCAGCAGCTCGTGCAGGAAGACGGCCAGGGCTCCCACCTCCGAGTGGGGCTGGCAGGTGATGGAGACGTTCCAGTCAGCCAGCTGGAAGAACTCGGCGGGCACCTTCTCCCCCCCTACAACCACGAGCTTGGGCAAGCCGTCCCTTCTTATCTCGTCTATGACCTGGGGGAGGGGCAGGCCGTACATGGTCAGGTGGATCACCTTCCCCTTCCGCTTCCACTCCCTCACGAGCTGCAGGGGCTCCGGGACGTGCTGGATGAGGAACTCCCCTCCCCACCTCTCGTTCACCTCCCGGACCGTCCGGTGCAGGCCCGGATCCGCGTCCCCCGAGTAGTACATGCCTCTACAGCCGAAGGCCCTGGACGTCAGGGCTACGTGGGCGGTCACCCTCTTGTCCCTCTCCACCCTGTGCGAGAACCTGAGCACCCAAACCTCGGGCACCATCGAAAAGATAATCTAGACAAGTATGGGGCATTTAGAAGAAAAACCGAATTGCTGAGATTGTTTCCTAAAACAGGAAACAGAAAACAACAAGAGATCTGGTGGAGATGTTTTCAAACTTTGAAAATGGGACTTTAGAGCGATGGTGATGCACCACTGATCACGAGCCTCATCTCGGAGGGGAGAATGATTTTCGGAAGGTGAACCGTGATAAAGCCTATCATCCCACTTCCGCATTCCTCCTTCACCCTCTTCTGCGTTTTTGTTAGCTTCGACCCGCCTGCTTTTACCTCGACAAACCAGAGTCTGGGGCGAACCCCTTCGGTTTTTTTGTTTATCATGAAATCAGGCTTTTGAATTATCATGAAGTCAGGCGTGTAGTGTTGCAAGAGCTTCAGGGCATCCAGATACAACTCCATTTCCTCGTTTCTGCACGAGCTTCCCTCAAAATCTGATGCGGAAGCAAGGATCTAGGTCGTAGGAGGCTGAGAAATTCCCAAGTTCCCCACGGCCGCTGTTTGAAGTACTTATCTACGGCATAAGCTAGTCTTGCGAGTTCCAGATCAGATAACTCATTCAAAAGCTCTCTGAGTTCTTTTCTCCTTTCATCCATTCGTCTACGTTCGAGAGCTCGCTGGCTGGCCCTATCCTTACTATGAATCGACATAAATTGACGTATTAGCGATTTACGTCCTCTTTGCAGGTATTCTCCAAGTGTTTCCTTCTCCAGCTTCAAGCATTTCGCTAACACTAAAAGAGGTCTCCTCTCTTTCTCACTTATCACTCTCTGAAGCCATTCGTGGAGGGGTGAGAAGTGAATTCAACGTTTTCACTGCCTACCCATAGCGTCCTTCCATTGAAGTGGTGTCGACGGTGATTCTTCCTCTTTTGCTGAAATAAGACCTGCCCGATACAACGTAAAACCTGCATCTCTCAGCTCCGGGCAATCTACTCAAGTAGCTGATTATGCCGTGAAGTGCGAGCCACTCTCCCGCCATCCCTGCAGCCATCGCTTTCCAAGCTGTTTTTACGGGTATGTGCACCTCGGCGTTGCCAGCTCTGGACTTCGGCGGTTCCTCGAAACGAAACATTAACTTTCAGTCCCCCTTGGCAGTGACCGGTTGAGCGGGGGTAGCTCCTCGTGATCCTTCAGATACCTTTTCAATAAATCTTCCTCAAGCTCTCTTGCCTGATCCTTCTCACAACAACGATAGCTGATTTCCAGTTTGGATCCGTACTTCTCCAGTAACTTTTTCAGACGTTTGTTCGTTCGCTGCGTCTTTCCCGGTTTTTGGAACTGTCTAATTCTTCGCTGGAGATTCACAGAACTTCCTAATGTAGATGATGTCTGACCTACCTCTGAGCCTTCCGAAGAGCCCTCCTCGGAGCCGAATCACGTAAACCTCTGATTTTTCAGGGAGGGATGTTGCATCCAACTCAGCGAGGGGGAACCAATGTGAAAGACCCTTCAAGGAGGAAGAGTCCATCAGAACTTAACTATTCAAAAATCTTCTAGCTTCCCGCCGCTGGGGTCGAAACACTCAAACAGGGCGGGCAACTAGACACTTCTCCATGGTGCGGGGGGAGGGATTTGAACCCTCGAACCCCTACGGGACCAGATAACCCAGGGGGCCTCTTGAGTCTGGCGCCGTTAGCCTGGCTTGGCTACCCCCGCATCTAATAAAATTCCCTTTTGCCTTTTTCACCTGTACCAGGGCAGGCAGCGCGTCAGGTACTCGGAGAGGAACTCCCTGACCCCCTCAAGCCTCAGGACCTCCCTCAGCTCTTTTTCCGTCGCAAGCCTGTAGCCCCTGGAGATGCTCTCCCCCACGTGCTTCCCCAGCAGGTGCGGCTCCCCCGCAACCCTCCTCACCACCTCCTCCGGGGACGCGCGCCTGGCCCTCAGCTCGTAGAGCACCCTCCCCTGCCCGTCTATGAAGGGACCTGCCAGCTTGGCGGGGGACCGCAGGTAAGCCCGGATGAAGTTGTGAGCATCCACGCCCAGGGGCGGCCCCTCCCTCACCTCCATCTTGTCCTCGCAAGGCAGGACCTCCAGCAGGATGAGCCCCGTCCCCTCCCCCAGGACCTCGCTCCTCACCACCCTGTGCCCGGCCTGCCCCAGGGCGCTGACGAACGCCCTCTCCGCCTTCCTGAGCTGGGGGTAGAGGACGTCAGGGACCACGTCCGGGAGCTCGAAGAGCAGGAAGAGCAGCCTGGTCCCCCTGGCCCTCACCAGCTCCTCTATCTCCTCATCCGTGAGCGGCCTGACGGGCCTGGGGAAGAAGTAGAGCTGGCTGGGCTCCCTGAGGAAGTCCTGGCAGGCCCTGACGAAGACGGCCAGGCTTTGCAGGGAGACGGAGGCTGCCACGTTCCTGCCAGGGTCCACGGGGTCTATGAAGATGAGGGGCTCCCCCTCGAACAGCCTGCGGGGGATGCCGGGATCCGGGTACCTGCCCAGCGGGTCGATCACCTCCCCCGGCTTCCAGCTGGAGGCTGCGCGCAGCACTTCCAGGAAGGAGCCGAAGTGCAGGACCAGGAGCTCGCACAGGTAGCCCGAGAAGCCGTGCACCTTCAGCTCAGCCCCGTAGACCCCTATCCCCTTCATGAACTGCTTGAGCAGCAGCACCTGATCCCTGAGCCCGGGCGTCAGCCTGCTTGACACGTACCTCTGGTGGTGGGGGGACCTGTCCACCGCGCTCTTTATCCTGCTGGGGTCCGGGACGTCGTAGCAGGGGACTAAATCCACCTGGAAGCCCTGGAACTCGAAGCTCACGAAGGGGTGCTCCGCGTACCGCTCCACACCCCTCCCCTCGCTCACCTTCCTCCCTATCCTCAGCCCCACCTCCTCCAGCTCCCGCCTGGGCATCCGCTCGGGGAAGAGCACGAAGACGTCTATGTCCTTCTCCCCCCTTAGCCATGTACCCCTGGCTGCCGAGCCCACAAGCATGGGCTTCCCCACCCCCTCCTCCTCGCACGCCCTGCGCGTGCGCTCGAGCAGGAGGGCGGACACCCTCCCCAGCTCTTCCTCCTCCTGGGGGCTGGGCTTGATGCGCCTCAGGATCTCCTCCAGCAGCTCCATCTCCTTTTTACGAGACCCAACATATCTAACGGGGTGCACGTGGCACAGCGGGCGTTGTCCGTTACCATGGTACAGGAGGCGTGCGGTTCATGGAATGTGTGTGTTTTGTTTCCTAAAATGGGAAACAAAAACCAAGCTTCGAAAGGAGAATCATCTCCGTTCCAGATATGTTGTCTGTTACCATGGTAACAGACAGATTGGCTGGTTCGTGGATGTTGCTTCTAAGCTGCAGAGGAGGTGTCTGTTACCATAGTAACAGACAGACACAGGAACTGTTTGTGTGTTACAAACACTTTGCAGGAAGTGTTTATCTGTTATAAACACTTTTCGCGAACTGTTTATCTGTTAACGCTTCGTTCTCGCCTCTCCTCCCTCACGCCCTCCGCCACCTCGGACACCCATCCAGCCCTGGCCCCGCTCTCCACCGCCTCCCTGACCACTCTTTCCCCTGTCCGCCTGTCTGGGACCAGGGCGATGAGGCTGCCTCCCATGCCCGCACCCGAGATCTTTACTCCAAGCGCCCCGGCCCTCAGGCAGGCCTCCCTTAGCTGCTCGAGCTCCGGCAGACTCACCTCGTACAGGTCCCTCAGGTACTCGTGCTGCAGGTTCATGATCCTCCCAAGCACCTCTAGCTTGGAGCCCGAGCACCCGAGCAGCTCCTTGACCTCACCCTCCCTAGCCTGCTCTCTTAGCACCTTGAGCGCCAGCTCGGTGGAGAGCTGCTGAAGCACCGTGAAGAGCAGGCGCTTGGCGGGCTTTTCGGGCAGGGAGTCCAGGTAGGGCCTCAGCTCAGCCTCGGTGAGCAGCTCCCATCTCGCCTGGTCGAAGGTGAGCCCCCCGAGCTTCCTTCCCAGCGGGGTCTCGGACAGCGCCTTCAGCCCCTCGTTCAGCTCGCGCTGCCTGATGGGGTGTATGTCGGCCGTGGAGTGCCTTATTCCCGAGTCTATGATGGCGAAGATCAGGCCCTGGGCGGGCAACTCCTCCACCCTGTAGGGGGGCCTGCACTCCAGCTTTATCATGCCCCCGAAGGTGCACCCGTACTGGTCCAGCCTGCCGCAGGGCACCCCTACCTCCCTGTTCTCTGCCTCGAAGGCAAGCTCGGCCAGCTCCCTCTTACTTAACCCCAGCCCGTAGGTTGCATCCAGCAGCTTCAGGAAGGAGACCTCCAGGGCGGCGGAGCTGGAGAGGCCCGAGCCCACGGGGACCTCGCTCCGGACGGTCACCTCCATCCCGTCTATTTTGTACCCGTGCTTGAGCAGCACGTTCACGATCCCCCTGAAGTAGTTTCCGAACCACCCCGGCTCCATTTGGTTCACTCTCACCTCGAACTCGTCCACGCAGGGCTCCCCTAGCTCCTCCAGGTTGAGGGACTTTATCCTGAACCTGCCTGCCAGGCGCCTCCCCCAGCAGCGGGTCCGGAGATCGATGGCAACCGGGACCACGGGCAGTCCCTTGTAGTCCTGGTGGGTGTTAAGGAAGTCCGCCCTCCCGGGAGCCGAGCAGACTTTCACCCAAATCTACGAACCTGACCTCATCTCTTCAGATCTCGATGAAGTAGAAGTTCCTGGCGTCGTATCCTAACTCCTTGAAGCGCCCCGTCGCCAGTACCTTCATCGAGTCCTTGAGCTTGCAGACACGCTTCTTAGGCCCAATCACAGAGCGCGGGTAGAGGGAGACATCATTGCCCACAGTCGGGACGTTGTCAGGTGTCCCTCCCGTGAATTCGACAGGCAGATTCTGATCCACCACGGAGCCCTCCCCCACGGTCGAGTACTCCCCGATAATGCAGTCCACCAGCCTGCAGCTTCTGCCGATGTTGGCGAAGTCTAGGATGATGCTGCCCTTTATGTAGGTGTTGTGGTCGATCTCCACGCAGTCCCCGATGAAAGAGCTTTCGATGGTGACGTTTTCCCCTATCCTGCAGTCCGCCCCGATTTTAACGGGCGGCTTTAGCACGACTCTCCCACTTTCCACCTTCCTCCTTATGATTTCCCAGGTGCTGGGGTGCACCCAGATCCCATCCGCGACGGGCTCACCCAAGGAGAAGGAAGTGGTCTGCCCGTGCAGGACTGCCTGTATAGTGTACATGTAGCTGGCAGGGGTACCGACATCGCACCAGAATCCCGGGATCTCAAATCCTTGGACCGGGTACCCGTGCCTGGTCAGGTAGGGGATCAGGTTACCGCCTATATCTCTCGCTTCGTCCCCCATCCTGCGCAGGATCTCCTTGATCTCAGGGGAGAAGAGGTAGATCGCAGTGTTGACGTAGTTCGAAGGGGCCTCACCTGGTTTGGGCTTTTCTACGAACCTCTTGATTCTCATTCGCTCATCGATCTCAGCCACACCGAAAGGTGACAGGTTCCCCTCCACGCGCTTCAATCCTATGGTGGCCACAGCACCTGTCTCTCTGTGTACTTGGAGCATTTCACGGAGGGGGAGTTCGAAAACGCTGTCCCCAGCTATCACGAGGACGTCCCTGCCTATGTCGTACCTCTCGAGGTTATGTCTGAGCGAGTCCGCACTCCCCATGTCGGAATAGTTATTCTGGTAGCGGAAAGTGGCCGGAGGATCCAGCCTGAGCCTAGCGGAGAAGCCGGCACCGTCCTTGAAGTAGTCCTTCAGCCTGTTGCTTATTTCAGCCCCCTTGGCGGCTATTATGAATTCCCTGCATCCCTGCCTAGCTAGGGATTCAAAAGCCCGGGCGATGATGGCCCTGCCGGCCAGATTGACTAAGCACTTCGGTCGATCGAGGGTGAGGGGGTATAATCTTGTACCCTCCCCTCCAACGGTAGCGATAACCGTCAAATCCAAAACCATCAAAAACTTAATTAGTTCCCAAAAAATGTTGACATGGTTGTCACCATAGTTGCGGGGGGTCAGTGGGGGGATGAGGGGAAAGGTAAAATTGTTGCTTATCTCGCACTGAAGGACAATCCGAGCGCCATTGCCAGGGCAGGGGTCGGGCCGAATGCCGGGCACACCGTTCTGTTTCAGGGCAAGAGATACGGGCTAAGGCAAGTGCCGTCGGGTTTTGTGAATCCGAACTGCAAGCTGTTCATAGGCGCGGGCGTGCTGGTGGACCCGCCAGTTCTGCTGAGGGAGATCCAGGAAACCGGCTGTGGGGATAGGCTTGGCGTTGATGGGAGGTGTGCGGTGATCGAGCCCCCACACATAGAGGAGGACAAGAGAGAGGGTGGGAGGATAGGGACCACGGGGACGGGCTGCGGCCCCGCGAACGTGGCGAGGGTGAGGAGGCAGGCAAAGCTGGCTTCTCAGGTCCAGGAGCTGCAGCCCTACTTAGCAGACGTCCCCTCGGAGCTGCACGAGATCATGGGAGAAGGTGGGGACATCCTGGTTGAGGGCTCCCAAGGCTTCGGCCTTTCCCTCCTCTACGGGACATATCCATACGTAACGAGCAAGGACGTGACCGCCAGCTCCCTTGCGGCGGATGTGGGTCTGGGACCCACGGAGGTGGATGAGGTCCTCCTAGTCTTCAAGGCCTACCCGACGAGAGTTGGAAATGGGCCTTTTCCGACTGAGATGTCCCAGGAAGAGGCCGAGAAGGCCGGGATAGTCGAGCACGGGACGGTAACGGGGAGGAGGAGAAGGGTTGGGAGGTTCGATTTCGAGCTGGCGAGGAAAGCCTGCATGATAAACGGGGCCACCCAGCTGGCCATAACCTGCCTGGACAGGCTTTTCAAAACTGGACCTGTGAGGAGGTACGGGGATCTGCCCCAGCCCGCCAGGAAATTCATCAGGGAGGTCGAGCGGGAGCTGGGGGTGCCCGTCACCCTCATATCCACAGGACCTGGGATCTGGGACACGATCGATCTGAGGTGCGAAAAAATCTGATCATAGCGGTAACCGGTACGCCCGGGACCGGGAAGACGACTTTTGCCCGGAAGCTGGCCCGGAAACTGGGTGCGGAGATGCTGGACCTGAGCGAGTGGGCCAGGCGGCTCGGGCTCGGTAGGGAGGCAGAGGACGGGAGCTTTGAAGTGGACCTGAGCAGGCTTAGGCGCAGGTTCCGTTCGGTGGCTAGGGGTAGGCTGGTGGTGGACGGGCACCTCTCCCACTACCTTCCGGACAGGCTGCTGGATGCAGTGGTGGTACTCAGGCTGGATCCTACCCGGCTCGAGCGGAGGCTGAGGGCACGGGGTTACAGCGGAGAGAAGATCAGGGAGAACCTGGAGGCGGAGGCCCTGGACATCATATGGGTCGAAGCCCTCCGCAGGCACCCGCGAAAAGTCCATCAGATAGACCTGACAAGGAGGGATTTGGAGGAGGCGATTGAGGATTTCCTCAGGGCGCTGAAGCGGGGGGAACGTGTAGTGGATCGAGTGGATTGGCTGGGTAGATATGTTCAGAGGTACGTGCTCAGGCGGGCACGATGAGCCTGTAGCCCATGGGCGGAAAGGCAAGCTGGTGGCTCCGTGCGAGGACCACCCATGTCGCGAGGGCCAGGCTGAGCAGGCAGACGAGGGAGAGGGGGCGGAGGGCCCTTTCTCCCAGGTCTCCCGCTACCTCCTCCGACTTCAGGCTCACGTCATACCTGACCCCAGGCTCCACGCCGACTACTCTCCCCAGCCGATCGGTGAGAAGGACATCGGTAGTCATGCTGCCCCTGAAGAAGCTCAAGATTCCTGCATGATCATAGGACAGGTAACCACTCAGCTCGAGCTTCAGTTGCAGCTGGGGCATGCCGGGTGGGCTGACGTACGTATTCTCCCGGCAGTCGCAGGCATAGCCGGGCCCGTTGACGAGCAGCCCCGCCCAGTTTAGCCTGTTGAAGACCACTCTGGGCCCGCTTCTGGCAGGCGGGAGAGCCTCATTTTCGTAGGTCGTGTAGACGGCCTGATCTTGACTGCGCTCCTGTCCTTGGAGTGTTTCTATGTTGAACACGTAAACCCCCGTGAGGGAGGGAGCCTCCTTGTAGCATGCGTATGCTCCGAAGAAGAGCAGCAACATGAGGCAGGTCAGAATGCCCTTGGCCAGCTTACCCAAACCGCGGGCATGTAGCGGGAGCCTCATCCGCTTCAGGAGGAGCCACGTCCCGATGATTCCCCCTATGAAACCCCCTGCATGCGCGAAGAAGGCAACTCCGGACTCGAACCTCCCGTAGCCATAAAGGACTTGGGTCGCGAACCAGAAGAGCAGGAAGTAGGCGGAGGAAGTTACAACTCTTATCGGGAAGGGGATGAAGAACCAAGCCGTCAGCCTCTCCGTGGGGAACATCAGCATGTGCGCCCCCAGAACCCCGCTTATCGCACCAGAGGCACCCACGGTGGGTATGACGAGCCCGACGGATCCCGTGAGAGGGGTGAAGGCAGTGTGGAAGCAGGTAGCCAGCAGGCCCGAGAGCATGTAAAGGAGCAAGTATCTACCCCTACCCAGCCGGAGTTCTACCCCCCTCCCGAAAACGTACAGGAAGTACATGTTAAAGAAAATGTGGAAAATGTCCGCGTGCACAAAGGTGCAGGTGATGATCCTGTACCAGTGATGCGAATACTTCAGAAGGCTCGGGATGTAGGCTAGGGCATCGATCCACCTGTCTGCGGTCTCGAGAAAACCCTTCTCCAGCGAGGTGATCAGATAAACGAAGATGTTCGCCAAGATGAGCCCGTAGGTCACCAAGGGGCGCCTCCTCCTGAGGTACATTGAATTTTGTTTTGTCTCGGAGAATAAGTGAAGACTTTTAGGGGGTGAGGGGGAAGGATAAACATGGGTCTGATCCTGAAGACCTTCGGCATGTTTTTCGTGCTCAGCATGCTCTTCGCGGCAGTGGCTGGGATATTCTCCGCTCTGACAGGCGTCAGCTTCTCGACAGCCCTGCTCTTCGCCTTCGTGCTCTCAGCTGCCCTGAACTTCTTCTCCTACTGGTACTCAGACCGCTGGGTCCTTCGGATGTATAGAGTGAGGGTAGTGAGCGAGCAAGAGCACCCCAGATTGCACTCGATAGTTTCGCGCCTGGCTGAGAGAGCAGGGCTCCCCAAGCCCAAGGTAGGGATCGCCCCCCTATCCACCCCCAACGCCTTCGCTACGGGCAGGAGCCCGCAGAACTCAGCCGTGGTGGTCACGGAGGGCGCGCTGAGGCTCTTCAGTGAGGAAGAACTGGAGGGGGTCTTGGGGCACGAGCTTGCCCACATCAGGAACAGAGACATGCTGATCGGGACCATGGCAGCCATGCTGGCGGCAGCGATATCCTACTTGGCATTGGCCGGAAGGTTCCAGCTCATGTTTGGGGAGAGGGAGGAGGGCTCCGATCTGCTCTGGTTCCTAGCACTACTGCTTGTCCCGATAGCTGCCCTGCTGATAAGGCTGGCGATCTCAAGGACGAGGGAGTACGGAGCCGATGAAGAAGGGGCCAGGATATCTGGGAAACCTTTGGCCCTGGCAAACGCCCTGAGAAAACTTGAGAGGGCAGTGTACTTGGTCCCCATGAGCAGCGGGAACCCCTCTACCTCCCACCTCTTCATAGTGAACCCGTTCAGAGGTGTTGGCCTCTTGGAGCTGTTCTCCACCCACCCGCCAACTGCTAAAAGGATCGAGAGGCTCGAGCAGCTCGCTAGAAGCCTAGCAGGGGTCGCCCGATAAACCTGAGCAGGATCTCGAAGATTATGAAGGCGATGGAAAAGTAGATAACAGCCTTTGGGGGGATCTTGATCCCTTCACCCTCCTCCGTGAAGTAGCGGATCAGACCCGCGCCCGCTGGTGGTCCTCTTTCTTCCCTCCTCCTCATCCTGTGACTCACACCTTCCAAGAAAAGTCTTTTGCACCTCGACGATCTCTTGGGAGGTTCTGCATGCCGCGTACCGATCCAGCATGGGCCTGTTCAGCTCTAGGAAGGCAGGCCCCCATTTGAAGCATGCGAGGAGCTCTGAGGCTTCACGTTTCATCCCAAAGATGTAGAGGGCGGCGGCAAAGGCCTCAGCCGTGCTGAGCATGGTGGCCCTACCATAGTTAGTGGGATTAGCGGCAATCAGGTAAGGCAAGCACCGATGCCTCATGGGAAGCGAAAAAGAGCGAAGACGGATGCCCCTCCAGGAGCAATCCAGTGCGACCAGCCCTCTTGTTTCTGCACGTACGCGGTCAGCGGGGGAAAGGGCCTTCTTCGAGAAGGGGTTCAGTAGCACGGCTCCCCGAGGGAGCTCCCTAGGATTCCGGGCCAAGCTGATGCTCCTCAGTTTGTGCAGCTTGAGTCCAGTGCACCTCTTCGGATCGCAGTCCCCGAGATGGTAAACGATGAGTTTCACATAATTTACTCCGTGCTGCAAGAAAGTATGTACATCCTGCGCAACGCAAGGATCCTAGTCGGGGAGGGGCTTGAGCCGGCACTTGCAAACGTGATCATCCGGGAGGGGGAGATATGGAGGATAGACAGAGGCCTGCCGCCGAAAAAGGGCAGCTGCATTGATGTTAAGGGAGGTTTTGTGATCCCCCCGTTCTTCAACTCGCACACTCACTTGGGGGACGCGGTCCTAGGGGAAGGATACGTGGGGAAAAGTCAGCCCCAGGTTGTCGGGGAGGGAGGACTGAAGCATAGAGTCCGCGAGCTGCCTAAAGGAGAAGTGAGGCGGGCTATACAGGGAGCGAAGAGGCACATGTTGAGAACGGGGACCCTGGCCCATTGTGATTTCAGGGAGGGCGGTGTGGAAGGGATAGAGCTGCTAAGGGGCGTTGAGTCGGGGTGGCCGAAGTCCATCGTTCTGGGCAGGCCCGACGGGGATCCGGTTGATGAAGTGGTGAGAATTTCGGACGGCTTGGGATTTGCAGACGTTGGATCAGCGGAGAAGTTCAGGCACCTCAAGCTCCCGCCCGGCAAACATATATCAATGCATGTTGCCGAGCTCAGGGAGGCGGAGGAGGCCTCCAGGCGGGAAACCGGGAAGACCGAGGTGCAGAGGGCACTGGACTTGGATCCATCCTTTTTGGTGCATGGCATCTGGGCGACTAGGGAGGACTACCGGACACTGGCGAGAAAGAGGATCCCGCTCGTTTTTTGCCCCCGCGCCAACCAGCTCCTAGGCTGTGGCGTTCCCCCTCTTCGCATGGCGCTCGAAGAAGATGTCCGCTTTTTCCTCGGCACGGACAACGTCATGGTATGCGATCCCGATATGTTCTCGGAACTTTCAGCTGCCTGGAGGATCCTGCGTTGCTCGGACCCCCGGGCAGGAGAGGATGAGGCGAAGAGAATCCTCCTCTCTGCCACGGTTCACCCGGCTCAGTTTTTTCACGCGGAGTGGGGTGCACTGGAGGAGGGCTCAGCCGCAACTTTTCTCGTGCTTCGGGGCGGAAACCTTAAGGGCACCCTTAGCCCCGTGGCGACGATCCTCAATCGCGCCACCGCGATGAACCTCTGGCAGATATGCTTGGGGGGCAAACCGTTACGATTACCTCCACCCCAAGAGATTTAAGTATTTCAAAAATTTTTTGAATAAATGAAGAAATCGCTCTTGACAATAGGTCTGTTGCTTCTCGGACTTATCATCATCGTGTACCCCAAAGTTACCGGCTCCACCCTAACACCAACCTTCGTGTATGAAGACCTAGACAACTATTCTGTGTGGGAAGTTCCTCTTGTTTACACCTTCAGCTACATGACTCGTGCGTGGGGAGCATTGCTTTTTGCTTTCATGCTCGGAGGATTCTTCTCAGCCTTCATCCCGAAAGAGAAAATGATGCAGCATTTCTCGAGCAAAAAAACAAAGAACTATTTTCTCGCTGCAGCTTTGGCACCCGTGTTTACCGTTTGTTCGTGTGCAATGATACCAATCTTCGGTGGGATAATGATGGCGGGAGCGGGCATAGGTCCTGCAATATCTTTCTTACTGATGGCACCTGCTGCGAACGTCATGGCGCTAATCTTTACTTTTGAGATAATATCCGCTAAGCTCGCACTCGCAAGATTGATATTCTCGTTCATTGGTGCGATCATTATCGGAGCAGCGGTGGCCCGAACCCCGTGGGGTCGAAGTATAGAGGAAAAGTTCGGAAAAACGGCCTCCGAGCGCGCAGTGGAAATCGGACGAATGGGGTTCGAGGAGAAGTGCTGGGAAGCAGGAAAGGTGGCTTGGGATCTCACTAAGCGAGTCATTCCTTATTTGTTGGCAGGGGTGTTCTTCGTCTCCTACATTGAGGCTTACCTCCCTGAGGATGTAGTGGCGAGATGGCTCACTGGAACCAAAGGAGTACTGCTGGGAGGTACCTTGGGGGTTCCCACCTACACGCCCACACTAGTAGAGGTATTTTTTGTCAAGTCCCTCTTGGATTTAGGGATGACTCCTGCTGCCGCTCTAGCTTTCCTGATAGGTGCTCCCATGGCCTCCATTCCCTCTATGCTAGGGGTTTCACGTATCGTGGGATGGAGAGTCGTCGGTACGTATGCGTTTCTTGCGGTGATCGTGGCGATAATGTCCGGTTTGTGTTACCTAGCACTGGGAATGGGGTTGTAAGATGGGAGTGAAAAAGAGATTCGAGATTCCTGAAGAAATCCGGATGGAAGTCGAGGAAAAAGGAGGGTTTGAGCGAATCATCAAAGAGCTCCCTCGAGAGGAGATAAGGATAGTGGCCAAAGTTATGAACACTCTCTCGGACCCTCAGCGGGTGAAGATCCTTTATGCATTGAAACGTCAACGGATGTGCGTCTGCATGTTGAAGAAAGTGATTGGGAGCTCTTATTCTAGATGCTCATACCATCTTTCCAAACTCAAGAAGGGTGGCCTCGTGCACTCCGAGCGTTTGGGGAATTACTTCATATATTCTCTCACCCCCCTTGGGAAGAGCATAGTCAAACATTTTAAAAAGTACAGACCGGAGGTGAGAACATGAAAATAGAGGTGTTGGGAACAGGTTGCCCCAAGTGTAGGAAAATGGAAGAGAATGCCAGAAAGGCAGTGAAGGAGCTGGGAATAAAGGCAGAAGTGTTGCACGTATACGACGCCCTCGAAATAGCAAGGAGAGGAATAGTTTCAACGCCCGCACTTGTGGTGGACGGAAAGGTCAAGGTGGCAGGAAGGGTTCCGACTGTGGAAGAGATAAAGCGGCTTTTGAAATAGTCAGTTCACCTTTGTAATGAATTCTTTGCTTGATTTAGTGATACGTATTTAGCGTTCTACTGTTCCTAAGCAAGGAGGATTGCGGTTTTAGCACCGAATCCCAATCGATGTCAGAAGCTGGAACTGAGCGGAATCATGATGAAACATATAAAACGGTTCCAAAGCAAACCTTGTTCCCGTACGCGAGTTTGTCGAATAAATCAGGGATGAAAAAATAATGTTCATTCTTCTCCATCGCGCAAACGCGCATGAGAGTGCGCAGGTTGTATACGGCGGGCAGCGGGTGTGGGCACCGTGGCGTTTTTCTCAATTTCGCCGAGAACGGCTTCCCCAACCCGCGCTTGCGATAAAGACGGTGATTTCGCTTGAACTGCTAGAGGATCTGACGCCTACCAAAACCCGCGCTTCGAGCATCCCAAGGGAGCGGCAACTTGCGCAACTCTTAGAGCGGCGGTTTTATACTTGCCTCGCATTGTCCATTTCGGGAGGCGCGCTTAACCTTTCAGTATCCGGGGGGAGACCATGGTTCATCACCTCCTGTGAGTTGTTTGAACCATCACCGCGGGCACGCCTCCAAGAGTTAAATTAGCGATCTATTTACAAACTCGTGATTACCGAAAACTTTTTAAGTACTCTTGTTAGAAGAACGGCTATGGAGTTTTGCCCAAAGTGCGGAGGAATGCTGTTGCCTCAAAAGATAAAGGGTAAACTAAAATTGAAGTGCCAGTCTTGTGGAAGAACCTTCAATCTCAGAGGGAAGACAAAATCTTACAAGGTAGCTGAGGAAGGAGGCAAATCCAAGGAGGTTCCGGTAGTGGTTCCTCCTAAGAGAAAGAGGAAGGAAAAAGTAGAGGTTTTGGAAACGGAGCCCATAGAGTATTACGAGGAGCTCTTCGAGTGAATAGGCTGGGAAGTCAGTTGGCAACTGCAGGTTCTATCCTCAGGGATTTCCTCAACACATGACTTCAGTAGCAACTGAATTCGATCCTTCAGCTTGGAAACCAGATCTAGGACTTCCTCGTGACTCAGCCTCCTTTCGGTGATGCCAGCCGCCATATTCGTCACCACACCTATTCCAGCGTAGCACATGCCCAGCTCTCTCGCCAGGGGGCACTCGGGTACACCAGTCATCCCAACAACCTGCCCGCCCAGCATGCGAAAAGCCCTGATTTCCGCAGCTGTCTCGAACCTCGGGCCTTCGGTGCAGACGTAAGTGACGTTAGGGTGGAGGCGGAGCCCGATCCTCTTAGCAACCTGGAGGATTATTCGGGCCAACTCGGGACAGTACGGTTTGGTCACGTCTGTATGCAGGACCCCCCGTTTTCCGCCCTCGAAAAAAGTCGATGGTCTAGACTTTGTAAAATCCAAAAATTGCCCGAAGAGGACTAGGTGACCCGGTTTTATTCTTTGGTCCATGGAGCCGCAGGCTCCTACCGCTAGGATCCTGTTCACCCCCTCTTTCCAGAGACCCCATATGTTAGCGCGGTAGTTCACGCGGTGAGGGGGAACGGCATGACCCCTTCCATGTCTGGGTAGGAAAACAACATCTTTTCCAGACCAGGATCCAAACTGGGCGGTCACCTTCCCATAAGGGGTTGGGATTTTCTTCCATCTGGGTTTTTCCAGATCCAGCTCGTAAAGACCAGATCCTCCTATGATTCCCAGAGGCATCATTCGATTGAAGCAAAAGTTTTTAGAATTATGACTGATTATTGTAAGCTGGCGGGGGTGGGGAGGAGTGCTGAGTGGTTCACGTAAAAAAGTTAGAGCTCAGGGGCTTCAAGTCTTTCGGTAATTTTAAAACCTCAGTCTCGTTCGATCCAAGGTTCACCTGTATAGTCGGTAAGAACGGATCCGGGAAGAGCACCATAATTGAGGCATTGCTTTTTGTCATCGGGGAAATGAGCGCGAAGTACATGCGGGCGGAGCGCTTCTCGGATCTGCTCTTCTCGGGAGGGAACGGATTTAAGCCTGCCAGTTCAGCAGAGGTTGCACTTACCCTAGATAACTCAGATCGCGGCCTGCCGCTCCCAGACAAGGAAGTGATAATCGCGAGGAAATTGGACAGGGATGGCAGATGTATATACCTGATCAATGGAAAGAGAGTGAGCAGGCAGGAAGTGCTGGATCTCTTAGCATCGAGCCAGTTCTCCTTGGGCGATTACAGTTTCATCCTCCAGGGTGAGGTCAGCAGCTTGGCAGCTATGAGTCCCATCGAGCGCCGGCAACTGATAGACGAGATAGCCGGGGTTTCCGAGTTCGACGAGAAGAAAGCCAAGGCGGTGGAAGAGCTGAAGAAAGTGGAATCGAATCTCCAACTTCAGAGGGTCCAGCTGGAGCAGGTGGAAAAGAGACTTCACGAATTGGAGGAGGACCTGCAGAAGATAGAGAGGTATGAAAGTCTGCAGAGAGAGATTTCAAAGCTGGAAAGCTGGAAATCGGGTCTTGAGTACAGGAAGTGCCAGCTCAGTCTCAGAACGATAGCATCCCAGCTGGGCAAGCTTCAAAAAGAGAAGAGAGAACTGGAGTCGAAGATCGCCTCGGTTGAAAACAAGAAATCCAAGCTCAAGAGAGAACGGGATAGGCTTGAGCGTCTGATCTCGGAGCAACAAAAGTCGCTTGGACTAGAGAACTTCTATACACTGAAAGGGAAGCTCGACATGCTTAGCAGGCAACTGCAGGATGAGCTGGACAGGGGAAAAAGATTGCAAGCGCGCCTTAGGGAGGCTGAAGGCAGATGGGTTCGATTTCAGGAGCTTCTCTCCAAGTTCAGACGCCTGCGTGCGGAACTGAAGCCAGCCGATCCGAGGGTAGCCATGAAGGTTCTGAAAAAAATAGAACATGTTCTGCGTGAGATAGAGGAGCTCTTGTGCGCATCCCCCTTGCCAGCGCCCTCGACAACAGCTGTAGAACTGAGCGAGGTCAACTCCAGAATCGAGGAGCTCCGCCGGCAGCTGAAGCAAAAGGAGGAGCAGTTCCAGAGGGTTCGGAAGAAAGTCAAGGAAGGGAGACGCAGACTTAAGCAGATAGAGAGCCTGAGAGAAACACTGGGAAACAAGATAAGGGGACTGGAGAGCCTACACAGTCGCTTGCAACAACAGCGTGCGCAGCTTGATTTGAGAATAGCAAGCTTGCGTGAGGAAAAAGGGAGACTGGAGGAGAGGATCAAAAACCTGAAGAGGGCGAACATCCCTCGGGGGATAACCCCCAGCCAGATCGAGTCCAAGTTGCGGAAATTGAAACTGGAACAGGATAGGTTGGGCGAGATTAACTTTAAGGCGAGGCAATCCTACAGATCCTGCAGGGCAGAGTACGAAAAACTGAGTCAGAAGTATCAGAAGCAACAAAAGGAGAAGGAAAGGATCGAGCGAGCCATCCAAGAGATCGAGCAGAAGAAAAAGGAAGTCTTTATGAATCTCTTCCACCGCATAAGCAGAGCTTTTTCTGAGATTTTCCAACGCTTGCAACCCGAGGGAGAAGCAAAGCTCATACTCCAGAATCCCGAGAATCCGTTTGAAGGAGGCCTGGAGATGAGGGCGAGGTTTGTTAAGGGCGGGCTCATGAGGGATGTCTTCAGCATATCGGGTGGGGAGAAGGCCTTGGTTGTATTGTCCTTCATCTTTGCCCTGCAGCAGGTCAAACCATCCGCTCTTTATGTGTTTGACGAGGTGGATGCAAGCCTGGACCCCATAAACGTCAGGAGGGTTGCGGAGCTTTTGAAAGAGTACTCTAGGAACTCGCAGCTCATCGTTGTCTCTTTCAGGACACCCGTTATGGAGGCTGCCAACCGCCTAGTGGGCGTGTATAAGGAGGGTGGGGTGTCCCAAGTTAGGATTCTCGACCCATCTGCTTTTGAGGGTGATTGAGATGCATGAGCCTTTTAGCATTTTGTTGGAACTCGTGTCGGAGGGCAGACTAGATCCCTGGGAAATAGACATTGCCAGACTGATGGATGCTTGGCTGCGGCAGCAACTCAGATCACCAGATCTTCGGACATGCGGAAGGGGAGTTCTGTCAGCCTCAACTCTTCTCCGTTTGAAGTCCGACGGAAATAGTAACGGGAAGCAACAGTTGCAGCTCATAGATGAAGAAGAGGTTCCTGAGCTTCCTGACATAGGCCCGCTAGTTCCAATGACGTATTCTCCGCGCCCCGTCGGTCTTGGGGAACTTCTGGATGCCCTTAAGGAAGCCATCGCGGAATCGAAAAAAATCTTCTACAAGAAAACCAGCAGGCCAAGGATAGTAGGAGAGCGCATAGTATTTCACGACTTTGAGCACGAGTTGGAGAAGCACATGCGTCAACTCCTTGACAGGCTACACTCGCTTCCCGGACCTGTGAGGTTTTCCGATCTGCTAACCAAAAGGGACCGCTCGGAGATAGTCAGGCTTTTTCTGCTTCTCGTTTTTTTGGCTTCCGAACAGAAGGTGAGCCTGGTACAGCTTGAAAACGATCTGGAGGTGAAGGTCAAGGATGAGTCTGGATGCTGATTGCAATCTGGTGGAAGCGACGCTCATCGCTAGGGAAGGTTTTCTCTCAATTGAGGAAGTAAAAAGGCTTATCGGTACTTCTTCCGACTCGTATGTCAAGAAGGTACTTGAGAGGCTTAGGCAGAGGCTGGAGAGGAGGGGCAGACCTTTCAAGCTAGTGCTTCAGGGCTCCTCCGTTCGCCTGCGTCTGCGGGAGCAATACCTGGAGAGACTTACCAAATCAGGATTGGTGCCCAAGGTTAGGCTTTCAAAAGGTGTGCTAAAAACTCTAGCCCTGATCGCGTATCAGGGCCCCCACGTTTTTCAAAAGGATATAGTTAGGCTGCGGGGGAAGCATATTTACGAGCACATAAGACTGCTTTCTCAGTTAGGCTTCATCGAAACACGCAACTACCAGCGAACTAAAATCATCCGTCCGACCCAAAAGTTTTTGAGCTACTTCGGTCTGGAAGGGGATATCGAGTCAATTCCATCAAAACTCGAGAAGAGCATCAAGGGAGGAAGTCCTCGATCCAGTTATCGATAAGCCAGTACCCACCCTCTTCGACCATTCTTATCCTGTATTTTCCGTTGACGGGCCCCACTGTGGTAAGCACAATCGCATCACCGCGAAAGGGATCGAAGTACCGAAGCTCAAAAGTGACGTTTTCTCCGCTCAGCTGATTTAAAACTTCCTCCATTTCCTGTTGCACGTAGAGGTTCCTTATCCTAGAGGAAAAACAGCTGAAGGCGAGCACGGTGTCCTTATTCCTCACAGCTTGTGTTAGATTAACGAAGGGCTCCTCATAAGGGGAGACTTCCTCAGCTTCCGGTGTTTCGGGTTCACTCTGCTGTTCTCCCGAGGGGAGCATTCCCTTCAAGAGGCCCGCGATCTGCTGGGGCAGCTGTGGCATGAAAAGATAAACAGCAAGGATGGTAATGCAGGCGGCAGCTATTGCGATGGGCCATTTTGGTCTTTCTATCTCTATTTCGACTTCTTCCTCTTCCACAATTTCCTCCTCTTCTTCGGCCCCGGGGAGTCTGATCTCTTCCCGAAACCACCGAGCTCCGCAAATAGGACAGGTGTAGACCACCCTCCCCGTGGTTCGATCGTAACTCTCTATTACAAACTTGGAGCCACAGTTAGGACACTTCATAGCTCATCACACATTTTATTCGGTCAAGGGCCTGAACAGGATTGCGGCTTATCGGTGAGCCTATGATTACTCTGTCGATACCTATCTTTTCCAGCTCACTCACACGCATTTCCAGTGATTTGAGGTCACAGATAGCGAAGATGTCGACCATCTTGTCGTCGACTAGGCTTCTGGCCTCGTTGAGTCGCCCTGCAAGCAAATATGCACGTATTTCCTTCACTTTCTGGGGGTCTATCCCATGCTGGATCAGGGAATCTGGAGGATAGCTTGAGACCATGAAAGAAATAACACCTTTGACTAGTCTTTTTGCCAGCTGGACATCCTCCTCCAAGGAGAGGGGCACGTAAGCTGCTTTTTCAATGGTGGAGTTTCCCAAATATCTTATGCAATCCCTGACATCGTCCGGGTGTCCCGCGTTGAGTAGCACTCCGTCGGCGAACTCGGAAGCCATTCGCAGCATGCGAGGTCTCCTGCCCCCCACGTATATCGGGATGCCACCCTGTACCTTGAATCGGAGTCGTACTCCATGACAGTTGAATATCTCACCCTGAAAGTTGACAGTCTCACCTCTCAGCATCCCGCGGATTATTTGAATGGCCTCTTTTACGGCCGTGACAGGTTTACGTTGCTGGATGCCGGCAGTGGTGAGAAAGATGGGATCCCCCGCTGAGATACCGAGCAAAGCCCTACCTTTTGAGACCTCGTTCAGTGTAGCAATGGCAGTAGCAGTTAAAACCGGATGCGTCAGGTAAGGATTCGTGATGCCAGGGCCCAACCTTACTCTAGCCGTTTGGAGGGAGATGGCGGTGAGCACTGAGTATGCATGCCTGTTGTGAAAGTGTTCGCAGACCCACACTTGGTCAATACCGATTTCCTCCGCTTTCCTCGCTATTTCGACGCAGGTCTGCACGGGATGGTACGGGACTATTTCCAAGCCGAATCTAACCATCCGTATATACGGTCACAGTATTAGATGCAATTCATACCCATAAGAGGCATACCTCTCGTGTCGAAGGGAGACGACCTGGCTTTTCTCTTGATCAAAGCCATACGTGAAAACGGGCTGCAGGTCGAAGACGGGGACATACTGGTCGTCGCACAAACGTTGGTGTCCAAAGCCGAGGGGAGCACCATCAGGTTATCGGAAGTGAAGCCCAGTCCGGAGGCACTGAGGCTGGCGGAAGGCCTTGGGAGGGATGCCAGAGAGGTTGAGGTGATTCTGTCCAACTCAGTCCAGGTGCTGAGAGCAAAGGGAAGCCTGATCACGAGGACCCGTCATGGATTTGTCTGTGCTCATTCGGGGGTCGACAGCTCCAACGCTCCTCCCGGGGAGCTGTTGCTGTTGCCGCGGGATCCCGACAGGAGCGCTCGTTGCCTTAGAAAGAAGTTGGAAGAATTCACGGGGAAGAAGCTTGCCGTCATAATAAGTGACACGAGTGGCAGGGCTTTCAGGAGAGGTGTAGTAGGGTATGCAATCGGGATCTCAGGCATCGACCCGATGCTGGACTATCGAGGGAAAAAGGATTTGTATGGGAGAACTCTGAAGAAGACGTTGGTTTGTATTGTGGATGCGGTTGCTGCTGCGGCAAATCTGGTCATGGGGGAGGCAGACGAAGGAGTTCCGGCGGTTCTTGTGAGAGGCGTTAAGTATGAAAGAAGAGAAAAACCAATAACCGAAATCCTTAGACCGGAAGCAGAGGACCTGTTTGTACCCTAGGCCGGAACGAATCTACTCTTGAGCTTTTCTAGGACGCTGGGGAGCGTCGTGTACTCCATGGACTCTTTACCCAGTCTAGCCGGCTCGAACTCTCCCATCCGTCTGATCATAGCGGCATACTCGGTTGCCTCTCTTCTCGCCAAGTCAAAGGACGGGTCGTCGAAGAGGTCAGCGATCATTGGTTTACCATTGTCATCCTCAGCGATCTTCCCATTAGCCACTTGAAATCCTAGAGCAACGATCCTAGGCGGCCCGTCGAAGACACAGCACCTGGAGTTCTTCAGCCCCACTGGCATCAGGGGGCCCCAGTGGCTGCCTCTCATCCATCCCTCAACCCAGAAGGAGTGCATGAAGGGTGCTAGAACCTCTCCTACTGCTGGAAGTCCATGCTGAGCTCTCACGATACACACTGGGTCGTCCTTTCCAACATACTTCCCAGCTATCAGTGCCAGCCTCGTCGTACTGGTCGCGGCACAGATAAGATCATCGCTGGCTCTCCAGACGTGGGACACGACGTACTGACCTGGATTCCCGATCAACGCAATGATTTCATACATCTCTTCTGGAGCCTTCAGGACGACCTTCTTGTTCTCGTAGACATCCATGACCTCAAACTTGAAGCCGCCCGTCATATTGGGGTCGATCACAAGTCCTGCTGTGTTGAAGGGGTCCGCGAAGATGCGGAACAGCGGGAAGTTGAAGGCCCCGGGTTCCGTTTTATCGGCAGCAAAGACGATTACGGGATCCGACTTTCTTTCCTCGAATTCCATTTCAGCAACCCCAGGCCCCATTCCCCTTATGTTTCCGCTGAAGGCTGTTTTGAGGATGTCCTGTCCAGCAGCATACAGCTTCAGATCCAATGCTTTCTTGGCAGCCTCTTGGAAGGTCTCCCAAGCCAGTTTGTGTATCTCTGGGTTGTTTTCTCCCTTCGTGTGCACCATCAGGAGCTCTAGGTCGTCACCCGCGTTGAAGACAAAGTAGCTATTTATCAAGCCGGTCTCCTTGGCTTCTTTCATCTTTCTCTCGGCAATGTTGAACAGTGGTTGGGGAACAACGTGATGCCCGGCCAGGGATCCTACGTCACACTTTATTACAGACACGGTCGTCTTCATTCGGACACACTCATCCCCCCTCTTTAAAAAGGTTTTCATCTGTGACAGCTAGTTTAATAGGGTGGTGAGCCGGCGGGCGGCCTTCGGGCCTTCGGGCCTGAGGAAACTCCGCCCACCTGGCAGGACCGTGAGCCCGCAAGGGCTAGGCCGAGAGGCCTGCTCCCGGAACAGAAACGACACCCCTCCGCTCTCTACGATGATACGGAAGTTGAGATGGGCGGACGGGGATGAAACGGCCGGCCCACGGGGTGCAAGGGCAAGCACCGCTGATGAGTCCTGCCTGAGGCGGGGGTAGCCCGCATAGTCAAATGCCGCCTAGAACAGAAGGCGGGTTACGGCCGGCACGCCACCCCTTCTTATGTTACAAGACCCAACATTTTGATGGGGAAGAAGTGGGGATTGTACAAAGCCGGAGGGAGAAGCCAGCCCGTTGAGTGCGTTTTTTGCGGGAGACTCGTGCCTAGGATAAAGGCAGTCGTGATTCACCGCAGGTTCAATCTAGATAAGATCCCTGGAGTGGATAGCCGGCGTGTATTTGTCCAACCCAGGAAGGCATACGTCTGCATATCCTGCGCAAAGCACAGGAAGTTGCTTTAGGCTCTGAGTTCCCTCGCTTTAGGCCTTAGCCCCTTATACCCACACTTCCTGCACTTCTCGGCCCGCCAGGGGTTTCTAGCGTTGCACTTCATGCAGATCTTAACGTTGAACAGTCTCTTCTCCGCTACCTCGAACCTTGCCATATCTTTTTAAGTATGTAAGGTATTTTTCCGACCACATCGGTGGCGGTGAACCAATAACCCTTTTCTGCTAAACACAAGTCTCCTGCCCTTCCCACCACGAAGGTCCCAACCAGAGAAGCATCGAGAGGGCGCAACCCTTGGGCGAGAAAGCTACCGATGACTCCAGTAAGGACATCTCCTGTCCCGCCCACGGTCATGCCGGGATTTCCAGTTTTGTTCGCATAAACCTTTCCATCCCCTGCTATGATGTCAACGTGACCCTTCAGGACAACGGTGCACCCCATTTCCTTCGAAAAACGCTCAACGGCTTCCGCTCTCTCTTTTACGTCCTCTCCAAGCTCCTCGCCTGTCAGGATCTTGAATTCTCCCGCGTGAGGAGTTAGGACGAAATTTTTCCTCAGCAGATCTTTACTTTCAGCGAGTATCTTTAGAGCATCGGCATCTATTACCGCGGGGATCTCGGGCATTTTGATCAGGAGTTCGCGGACAGCTTCCTTAGTGTGAGGTGAGGTCCCCAAACCCGGCCCTATAGCTACCGCCGTGGCTTTTTGAAGCTCTTGGACGATGAGGTTGACAGAATTCTTGTCGAGATCCGTGCAAGGTAGAGAGATCACGATCAAGTCAGGGGAGTAGCCCCTGATGATCTTTGCTGTTTCTTCCGGGGAGCAAACGATTGCTAAATCTACGCCACTACGCAAAGCCGAGAGTCCCGCCAGTGCTGGAGCACCTGAATATCGGGAACTCCCACCGATGATAACAAGTACTCCGTGCTCCCCCTTGTGCGAGGGCCCCCTTCTCTTGGGTATGAGCTTCTTGACATGCCGAAGGTTTACATGTCTCATTCAAAAAGTCAATTCGGGTTAAGTAATGAAGGAGACGGAAATGTCAAGCAGGGAAGTTTTCGAGGCAGTCAAGCGGAACGGGATAAGGTTCGTTCAAATCCAGTTTGCAGATCTCCTCGGAGAAGTGAGGAATGTGACGATCCCCGCAACGAAGCTTGAAGATGCCTTTGAGAAGGGAGTACCTTGTGATAACTCGCTGGTTCTGGGGTACCCAGCTCCCGAAAAGAGAGACCTCTATCTCTTCCCCCTGCCCGAAACCTTTGTTGTCCTCCCATGGCGACGGTACGTAGCAGCGATGCTCTGCCGTGTGGAGGATGAGGAGAAGAAGAGATTTTCAGGAGATCCAAGGGCTTGTCTGGAGAAAGTGGTGGAGGAAGCCAGAAAATCAGGTTGGCTTCCGCGGACTGCAACTAGTTGCGACTTCTTCCTGTTCCCGAGGGAGGGTCTAAATCGGTTTGTTGAATTAACGGACAAGGGTGAGCGTGTGCGGGAGGACATGATCGAGTACCTTTCGCAGATGGGTGTGAAAGTGGAGGGGTCAGGCCAGGGTATTGCTCCCAACCAGCATGAAGTAAGTCTGGCAGGGACGAGTGCTCTGAACTCTGCCGATTGGGTCGTTAGATTCAAGCATGCTGCTAAGGTGACCGCGGAACAAAATGGTGCTTTTGTGAGTTTCATGCCTCAGCCGGCTCAAGGCATAGAAGGCTCCGGAATGCGCGTATGCTGCTCTCTCTTCACTCTGGATGGCAAAAACGGCTTTTACGATTCGAGGGGCCCTTACCGGCTGAGTAAGGTCGCCCTTCATTTCATTGCGGGCCTCCTCCATTATGCCAAGGAAATCTGTGCGATCCTTAACTCTAGGGTGAATTCTTTCAAGAGGATAGTTTCTGGTGTAGCGTACATATGCTGGTCAAACTTGAACCGGAGAGCCTGTATTAGAGTGCCAGCGGCTAGGGGCAGGGAGACTTCTATAGAGGTGAGATCTCCAGATGTGGCAGGCAATCCATACCTGCAGTTTGCGATCATTCTTGCTGCTGGTTTGGAAGGGGTGAGGAGGAAGTTGGAACCCCCGGAACCCATTGAAAAGGATCCCAGTCAGATGGATAGATTCGAGCGGAAGGCGCTAGGAATAGACGAACTCCCCGACAACTTGGGGAGGGCGCTTGAGTACATGAGGCAAAGCCAGCTTGTGAGGGAAATACTGGGTGAGTACCTCTTTGAGCATTTTGTTTACATCAAGCAGCAGGAATGGGAGAAATACAGGGGGGAAATCTCGAGGGGAGAGCTAGACTTTCCCGGCTCTTAGCATCTCCTTCAGCCCCTTGTCTAGATCTATCTGAGCCTTGAAGGATAGCAGGCGCTCGGCCTTGGAAACCTCCGCTTGGCTCCTCC
>CAYYWO010000008.1:0-44750 GCA_964474885.1 Hadarchaeota archaeon (SeqCode) | reverse complement strand
ATATGGTGGAGGACATGTGATCGAGGATCTCGTCCGGGGTCTTGAGATAGAACTCATCGGGAGAGCGTATGGGACGGATTGTTACCCTAGGAGGGAAATAAGAACTCTGTTTACATTAGAGGATTTGAATCAGGCTATCCTATGCAATCCGAGAAACTGTTACCAGACTTACGTGGCGGCTACAAATTCCTCTGACCAGACCCTCCATACTTACATGGGAATGCTTCTTCCGAACTTCGGCAACGTGAATTTTGCCGGCTCAGGCTGCCTCAATCCCCTAACGAGGGATCCAGAGTATAGAACCATCGGCATCGGAACCCGGATCTTCATTGGAGGAGGAACAGGCTATGTTATCGGGGCGGGAACCCAGCATGATCCGCAGAGAGGCAGGGGAACACTCATGGTCAAAGGGGATCTGAAGCAGATGAGCCCCGAGTTCATAAGGGGGGCCACCATGAGCGGTTACGGGTGTACTCTCTTTGTGGGCATCGGCATCCCCATACCCATTTTAGATGAGCGGATGGCCTCCAATGCGGGAAAATCCAACCAGGAAATCTTCATTGATTTGCTTGACTACGGCGTGCCCAAGAGGGAGAGACCTGTGTTGAGGAAGGTTTCGTACGCTGAGCTGTTTTCGGGAAAAGTGGAGATAAATGGAAAAGAGGTCCCGACTTCACCACTGAGTAGCCTAAAGATGTCAAGGAAGATTGCTGACATCCTCAAGAAGTGGATCGAAGAGGGCGAGTTTCTCCTTTCAGAGCCTGTGGAACGACTACCTCAAACGGGTGTTTTCAAATCCATGAAGGAAATCCAAATCATCCCAAAAGTCAGGGACGTCATGACTAAAAAACTCATAACTGCCCGCCCACAGGATTCTCTGGTAAAAGCGTCTGAACTCATAAAGAAACACTCAATCGACCATCTCCCGATTGTTGAAAAAGGCAAACTAGTTGGAATCGTCACTTCTTGGGATCTCGCTACCTCGATAGGTCTTGGTAAGCGTACGCTTGCAGAGATCATGACGAGGGAAGTGGTGGTGGCACGCGAAGATGAGCCCGTGGACATCGTCGCCAAGAGACTAGAACAGCACGGGATTTCCGGTGCACCAGTCTTGAACAAAAAAGGTGAGCTGGTCGGAATAGTTACAACCGACGATATTTCTAGACTATGGGGTCGGAGAAGATAACCCAAAAGATCCTCCTTAGTTACAATGCGGAAAAAGCGGGAGAACCTATCCTAGCAACGGTCATAAAGGAGACCGGCTTGCTACTCAACGTTCTTCATGCAAAGATAAACAGCCAAGGTGGTGAGATCATAATCTCGGTGGAAGCGAGTCCAGAACAAGTGGAGGGCATTCTCAACCGGTTTAGATCGATGGGTGTTGAAGCCAAGATTCTGAGACAAACTATAAGTTTGGACAGGGAAAGATGTATAGACTGTGGGGCGTGTATTTCAGTCTGTCCGACGAGAGCCCTGAAATTCTCGAAAGAATGGGAGGTAATGCTTGATGAAAACAGGTGCGTTTATTGTAAACTTTGCACGGAAGCCTGTCCCATGAGAGCACTCAGTCTGACGAAACTAGAGTAATGAGAAAAGACCTGATAGAAACTTGGAAAAAACGGATAAACCAATTACGGAGAGAAGAGAAGAGGTTTATAAATCTGAACCCTATCCAACGGGGAGGGATACTAAGCCCTGAAGCCAGAAAAATTTTGGATGAATTTGCCGACGGGTATTCCCTCTGTGACTGGTGCACAGGATCTTTGTATGAGCTCAAAAGACCTCCTGTCTTAGAATTCTTGGAGGATCTTGCAAGTTTCTTGGGCACTGATGTGGGCAGGGTCGTCACAAGATGCAGGGAGGCTAAATATATCATCTTTAAAACTCTTGCAGAACCTGGTGACGTCATAGTGGTGGACGGGCTGGCTCACTATTCAACCTTTCTAGCTGCTGAAGCTGCAGGTTTAAAAGTCGTTCAAGTCGAACACTCTGGCTATCCGAGCTTCGAACTCAAGCTGGAGGAATACCAGCGGAGAATAGAGGAAATAAAGAGGACTTACAGAAAACCTCCCGCCTTGGTTTTACTCACCCATGCAGACCCTACCTACGGAAATCTGGGTGATGTTAAAAAGGTCTCTAAGATATGTAGGGAAGAAGACATACCCTTCGTTCTGAATGCCGCTTACACAGCTGGTGTAATGCCCGTTGACTGCAAAGAATTGGGCGTGGATCTGCTAGTTAGCAGCGGGCATAAGTCTTGGGCGGCGAGTGGCCCCATTGGAATACTTGCAATGAGAAGAGAATACGCAGCTAAGGTTCTTAGGAGATCCTCGTCTTTCCCCAAGAAGGAACTGGCTGTGATGGGATGCCCGGTCCTTGGCCTCCCTCTGGTCACTCTTATGGCCTCGTTTCCGTATGTCATGGAACGTGTGAAAAGTTGGGAGAGTGAACTCGAGAAGACGAGATACTTAGTAAACAAGCTTGAAGAAATACAGGGAACGATACAACTGGGTGTAAAACCGAAACAACATCATCTGATCCATATGGAGTCTAAGGGGTTCGAGCAGGTATCTAAAAGGGTTAAGGAAAGGGGTTACTTCCTATACCATGAACTCAAAGAAAGAGGGGTCGTTGGAATTTTGCCTGGCAGAAGCAAGCACTTCAAATTGAGTGTCTACGGACTTGAGTGGGGGGAAGTAAAAAGAGTGGCAGAGGTTTTTCAAGAAATTGCTAAGAAATACGGGGTCATGTAGGTTACTTGCCCGACACAGCTATGCACCTCAGAATATCACTGGCATCCTCGCAAAGATCTGCGACCATTTCCAAGTTCTCGAATATTTTTTCCAGAAGAAATGAGAGACCTGTGTCTTTGATCGCGCGATGCCACTGCATCAGCTTTGGAAACAGTTTTTCATGTCTATACTCATCTATTTCCTCCTCCTTGTCTTCGACCTCATAAGAGAGTTCCAGCGCCTGCTTCGGGTTCGAAGGGAGGGTACGTATTGCTTGTAATAACTTTGTGGCAGCCTCCAAGTCCTTTGCTGCAAATTCCCTCAAAATCTCCCTAAGCTCTCGGCAAATCCTCTGGGGTCGGATATATCTCAGCTTGCCCGTAGCAGCTTTAGCATTAGCTGCGATCTCGTCTGAAGTCATCACCAAGCGCACAAGCTCATCCCTGTCAATCGGGTGGAAGATCCTCGCAGAGAGCTCTTCCAATATCTTGCGCTTCAGTTCATCGGCCTTTCTTTCTGAAGCAAAAACCTTCCTGTAAAGCTCGGCTACCTCTTTTTGCTTCTTTTCTGCAAAAACCTCGTAAGACTCTTTCATAAATTGAACCGTCCTCACCACTTCTTCCATGTGCTGTTGGCACAACTCCAGCAGCCTCCTCTCTCTCGCTCTTGCAAGCCAGCCAAATTTGTGCATACCTAACTGGAATTGTTAGTATAAAGTTGATGACAGAAAAGAAGGTAATCGGATTATTTTCCGGAGGGATCGACTCTCCTGTTGCTTGTTACCTGATGTCGAAAAAGTTCAGAATACTCCCCCTCCACTTCTGCTGTTTTCCCTTTGTAAGGAAGGAGAACCTATACAACACTGTTGAGGCCTTGAAAGAGTTCTCAAGAAAAGTTAAAATCGAGAAGATTTTCTTTTATCCTTGGGGAAGAGTGCTAGAACTCATCGTCGAGAAGGCCCCTAAAAATTATCGGTGCTTACTCTGCAAAAGAGGCATGCTTTTCGTCGCTTCTAAACTCTGCCAAAAAGTGGGCGCTTTTGGTGTGGTAACCGGCGACTCCATCGGTCAAAAGGCCAGCCAAACACTCCATAACCTCGTAATTCTTTCAAAGGGGCTACAATATCCCATCTTCAGGCCGCTACTGGGTTTGAACAAAATCGAGATCGAGCACATCGCACGTGAGGTAGGTTTGTGGCAGGAGAAGCATGCAGGTGGATGTTTGGCCGTATCTCCTTCTCCAAAAACCAGAGGAGATGTAACAAAACTGGATCTACTCTGGACAAGACTTAGACTAGAAGAAGTGGTTGAGCACGAATTGAATCGCCTCATTCAGGTACAACCAGAAGAGCTTGACGCACTAAGCATCGAAGAACTCAAGAGGATTTAAGAAAAGAAAAAAAGGGATTTATGCCGAAAAAAATTGTGACCAAACAAATGATCGAGAAAATGAAAAAACTAAGGAAGAAAGGTTTGACTTATCAAAAAATTGCTGCGCAATTAGGGGTCAGCACAATGACAGTGTACAACTATTTAAGGAAAAAGACCGCGAAAAAGAGGAGCCTCTTAGCCCGTCTTCTCGGTAGGAGTTAGAAACCGAAAGTTACCACCCTCGTTCCAAAGGCGCAAAACTTGAGTTGTTTACAAGATCTGCAGAGACTATAAAGTTCGTCGAGTTTTCCCTGTTGAGCAAGTTCCTGGGCCTCCTCACACGCATCCACACGGAATGCTCTAGCAGTACCAAAAGCCACCAAGGTCAAGGTCTTTGCTATGCCGGAGATCTTGTGAATTTTTCCAGGTACTATCCGTGCGAGTTCATCAAAAGAACTCGCCTCAATCTTCGCCAAAATAGAGTACGGCCCCGCGACCGAATATGCCTCCACGACCTCCTCTACCTCCAAAAGTTTTTCAAGAACCTCAGTTAACCTCCCAAGCTCAACATCCACGAGAACAAAAGCTACGGGCATCTCAACCGAAACAGAAGAGTGTTAACGTTGTTTTCACTCCTGCCAGCTTGTGAAGTTTTTCCGTCACCGTCTTAGCAACCTCTTCGAACTTTTGCGCCTGAATCTTGACTATTATGTCATAGGGACCAGCTACCATATAAGCCTCCACCACCTCCTCAAGCTTCCTTATTTCTTGGACCAATAGTTCAACCGTACCAATTTCAGACTGAACCAAAACGAACGCAACGACCATTATTTCAATTTTGGTATCACTTTAGGTATTTTCTCCATCGCCTTTCTTATAGCCTCATCGGGAAGCTCGTAGTCTAACAACTTTCTCCGTAAGAAAGCATCCCAAGCTGCTAAGTCCAACAAACCATGACCGGAGTTGTTAAATAATATCACCTTTTCCTCTCCAGTTTCCCGGCATTTCAGTGCCTCATCTATTACCGCCTTAACTGCGTGTGCCGTCTCGGGAGCAACAACAAAGCCCTCAGCTTTGGCAAAAATCCTAGCCGCGTGAAATACCTCATTCTGATGGTAAGCCACTGCCTCAGCGTATCCTTCTTTAGTCAGCTTACAGAGAAGCGGTGCATCACCATGATATCTCAGGCCCCCTGCATGAATGGGAGGCGGGATGAAAGAATGCCCGAGTGTGTACATTTTTAAGAGAGGTGTCATTTTTGCCGTATCACCGTAGTCATAGGTGTAGATCCCTTTCGTCAGGGTAGGACAAGCCTTCGGCTCACAAGATAAAATCCTAAGATGCGGTTTTTTTCCCGTGAGCTTATCAGCCACAAAAGGAAAGCTTAGACCAGCAAAATTGCTTCCCCCTCCAACACAGCCTATAACAATATCTGGGTATTCATCGATCTTCTGCAACTGTGCTTTCGCCTCGAGCCCCACTACCGTCTGGTGCAGAAGAACGTGATTCAGAACACTTCCGAGACTGTATTTAGTATTGGCATGAGTGACCGCATCTTCGATTGCTTCCGAAATCGCTATGCCGAGGGAACCAGGACAGTTCGGATCCTCGGCTAACACCTTCTTTCCAAACTGGGTTCGATCACTCGGGCTAGGTATGCATTCGGCCCCCCAAATCTCCATGAGAATCCTCCGATAGGGTTTTTGCTCATAGCTGGCCTTAACCATATAAATCGTGCATTGCATCTCAAACAGCATGGTAGCAAAAGCCAGGGCACTTCCCCACTGCCCGGCACCCGTTTCCGTGGTCAGCCTTTCGATCCCCTCCTCACGATTGAAGTACGCCTGGGCCACAGCAGTGTTGGGTTTATGGCTCCCGGGTGGGCTCACTCCTTCCCACTTGTAGTAAATTTTCGCGGGCGTCTTGAGTACTCTTTCCAACCTCTCTGCCCGATAGAGAGGTGTGGGCCTCCAGATCCGGTAGACTTCTCTCACCTCCTCTGGAATCGGGATCCACCGCTCGGTGCTGACCTCCTGCTCGATGAGCGATTTTGGAAAGACTGGCTCAAGATCTTTCGGACTTATGGGTTCTCCCGTCGCTGGATTCAGGGGAGGATCTAGAGGCGAAGGCAAGTCCGCTTGGATGTTATACCAATATTTTGGAATCTCGTTCTCATCGAGCAGTATCTTCATCCCTACCAGGTTCATTCCCCACTTTTATACTTTACTGCTCAATTTTGAACGATGAACCCAATTGATCTCGTTTGGCTGGGGTTCGTGATCGGGCTCTCAGGAGCTTTGATTCCAGGCCCAATGCTGGTGTACATCTCAACTTCATCTCTCAGAAATGGAGCCAAGGTGGGTCCGCTCGCCGTTGGAGGGCACCTGAGCGCTGAGGCGATATACCTCTTTCTCTTTGCTTTGGGATTCCATGCAATTTTAAAGAGCGAAAGCCTTCAAACTGGCATGTTCCTTTTGGGAGGAGGTATGCTAATCTTCTTAGGTGCTCAAACGATCAGAGCACGCAGAGAAAGTTTGGAAGGGGCTAATATCTTACCCTTCAATCCCTTCGTGAGCGGTGTGCTCCTCAGCAGCGTACTGAACCCCTCGGTTCCGATCTGGTGGGTGGGAGTGGGATTTTCAAATTTGCTCTTAGCCTACAATTTGGGATCCGTCCTTGGTATTTTCTACTGGTTGCTCGGGCACGTTCTCTCCGACATAACTTGGTTCTGCTCGGTTTCCTTTCTCTGCGCGAGAGGTAGGAACTTTCTGACCACACGGCTTTACAGAAGCCTGCTAGTCCTCTGTGGTGTGTTTTTCATCGGATGGGGAGGATTTTTGATACTACAGGCATTTGCTGGTTAATGCCTCTCAAACTGATGCTAACCTGAAAGCGACAAGCGAAAGAAAAATCTTTATCCCGCTCAGAATTGTCGTTCCCTTAGCTTTGGCATGGGGGGGATAATAACAAACCACCGGGACGGAGCCTATCCGAAGACGGTTACGTGAGGCTCTGAGAAGAATCTCGGACGAAACCTCATATCCTTTCGACTTCAGCTGGATTTTTTCCAGTGCCTTTCGAGAAAAAGCTCTGCTACCAGATTGGGAATCTGTGTAAACCCCAGTGAGAAGGAATGTTGCAAGATTCAGAAAAAAATTTCCGAACCTCTTATGAAGAGGTATCCCAATGGATTTTCTTAGCCCAATGACTAAATCGTAATTTCCAGAACTGAGAACTCGAACGAGCTTTTTCACATCTTTTGGGTGGTGCTGACCGTCTGCATCAAAAGTCACAGCCACATCTGCTCCCCGATGATAAACCTCAGATAAACCCGTGCGCAGTGCTCCTCCTAGACCTACATTCTTTGGATGAGAAACTACACAGGCACCCCTTTCCCTTGCTATCCTAGCTGTTCTATCCGTCGAGCCATCATTGACCACCAATATATTTTTCCATCCTTCGGCCTTCAAGGAATCTATGACCCTCCCTATGGTTGCTTCCTCATTATAAGCCGGGATAACAATCCATACTTTTGAGTCCTTAGGCTTGGTCATCTCCTGAGATTATAGAAAAGCCACTTGAGCAGGTCATGGGCTGTTATGATCCCTACCAGCTTTTCCTTTCGTATAACGGGCAAACCGGTTATTTCCTCTTCTACCATGAGTTCAGCGGCCTTTCCCATATCTTCATCATGCTGAATTGTAACCACATTTCTGGTCATGAAGCTCCTCGCCTCCATGCGGAAAATCTCGTCTGCCAACCCCCGCAGGATTAACTCACGCACCCGCTCTAGGTTCAGGACTTTCAAAAGATCCATAGACGTGACGATGCCCCGTAGTTCACCTGCCATCATCACGGGCATTCTCCGTATCCCCGTGGTTACCATGAACCTGCAGAGATCAAGATAACTCATACTCGGATTAGCTGTGACGACATGTCTGCTCATGTGATATTCAACTGGGATCCCCGTTTTGCGTGGAATCAGTTGTGCAAAATCTCTTTCCTCTACTATGCCAACCACCCTCCTTTCCTTCACTAGGGGCAATCCACCCACTCCCGTTCTGAGGAGGGTTTCGATGGCTTCCTTGACCGATGCCGTGTGGGGGATGAACACAACGTGCCTAGACATGATCCTCCCAACAGGGACAGCAGATAATGCGCGGGCGAAATCCCGCCCCTGCTCCAAAATCCAGATGTTAGACCTCGAGCCAGCGATATAGTCCAAGACGTCTCTCGAGATGACTATGCCAACCATATCTCCATGTCTCGAGACGACAGGAACCCTCCTTATCCCGTTTTCGACCATCAATCCCACAAGCTCCCCTATTCTCGTTTCATGGGAGGTAACAACAGGTTCTCTTTCAATCAAGCTCAAAGCTCTCAGGCGCGGGTCGATGAGCATCAAAGCGTTCGCCGTTTTTTACTATAACGAAAGGCAAGATAATATATCTGGGCTCGACCTAGGGGAAAGAACCATCAGGTCAAAGAGCACAAACGGGTCAAACTGAAGCCGTGAAAGCGGAACCAAAGCGGAGGAGCCTGAGGCAATATGCGTCGTCTCTTTCGGTCCCCTAGGATATGGTAAGAGGGGAGCTCATAACCCATGCCACTTACCCTTCCAATGCGTGCCAGTTGTCAAATTTCTCCAAAAACAGTTGGGCACGCCAGTGTGCCTCTGAACAACTGTATGGCTACACCATAGGAGAACTGAATTTGGCGCTGGAAAAGGGTTCAAACATGGTTTACATAAGCATAAGAGTGGAGATAGGAGCCGGCGTTTACATAAATTGGAGGCTTATTTTTGGCAATGCGCACGAAGTGGGACACTTCGTTGTAAATCCCAGAAAAGAATGTCTGCAGCTCGGAAAGGGGGCACTGGAAGCATATTGCTCAGGGCCGAGGATGGAACAACTAGCTAGGGTGAGAGGGTAGCATGTTCGGCAGAGGAATTGACCGGGAGAACGAGAGGAGGCGAGCCGAAGGCGATGGAGATTCTAAGTGAAGTGAATCCTACAATGTGATCGAACCCGGAATGTAATCAATGCTTAACATTCTGAACTAATCATTCCGGCGGAGATATAGTTGCTTGGGGCAGGAGAACTTGTCCTCAAGCCCCCAAAGGAACTCCTAGAGGAATATTGTCAACCTTATGCCCAAGATCGTCATTTCACAGCTGGGAGAGAAAGCAGGAATTTATGGTGCCATTGCTGCTTTAACGCAAGAATACTTCAAGGATAAGGATTTTGTACTCAGATCCCTCAGAAGAGAGGAGGCATGAAGATCTGGACGAAAGAAATAACCGTTCAAACAAAGCGGAGACAGGAAATACTCGATATAACATATGAAATCGCGGAGGCTGTCGAGGAGTCAGGAATCAAAAATGGTATACTCGTGGTTCAGCTGCCTCACGCAACCGCCTCCCTCGTTCTGAACGAGAGCGAAGAAGGTGTGAAACGGGACTTGCTTAACAAGCTGGAGGAGCTGATCCCGAGTCGAGGAGGGTACCTACACGACAGGATCGATGACAATGCCCACGCTCATCTGAAATCCGCTATCGTTGGCTCCTGCAGGGTTCTCCCAATAGCAAATGGAAGGATCATCCGCGGTACCTGGCAGAACTTCTTGCTCATAGAAGAAGACGGTCCCAGAACCAGACGTGTTTTCATCCTGGTTATGGGGGAGTGATGCCTGCCTACTTGGACATAGAAACCGAAGGACAGAAGGCTGATGAGGGTGGAGTTGTTGCGGTTGGGATTTGGTTGAGACGACCCGAGATCCGATTGTGTCTAACCAAGGAACAGGAGAAATCCGCTCTGCAGTGGTTGGCAAGGCAGCTGGAAGAAGTTGATCTGCTGGTGACTTGGTTTGGATCCGGGTTTGACTTACCCTTCCTCATGGCCAGGGCCTCACTCCTAAACGTCAGCCTGAGGTCTCTCCGTCAAATAAGGCACTTGGATCTGTGTGAGTGGTGCAGGAAGAACCTTTTACTCTCGAGGTACAGTCTCGAGCATGTAGCCAAATTCTTCGGGTACAGGAGACGTGTGCCATTCCAGGGAGCTGACATGTCCGCGCTGATAAAACAGGCGAGGAGGGGGGACAAGAGAGCAGCCGATTGGATCAAAGAGCACTGTTTAGAGGATCTAACTTTGTTGAGGAAAATCTACCGGAGACTTTCCAAGAGCTTGGAGCTTTGACATTTCTTTGAGCTCCTTCCTGGCCTTATCAAGAAACTTGTAGACGGTGGAATGCTGAGCACCTCTCACAAGCATCTCAACCGCTTGGGTAGCCATCTTCACAGCCTGAGGATCCCCTATGATCGAGACGGTTTTTCCGTAAATCGAGACATACACGTTTAAACTCTCTTCTATAGCCCTTCTCGTCTTGCCTCTTTGCCCGATGAGCCTTCCTCGAATCCTTTGGAGTGCATTCTCGGAAACGTAATCAGTCAAGTTCAGAACCTGCAGGTACTGGGACTCATCCAGCAAACGAAAAGCCCTCTCGGGACTGAAACCTCTCCCCATGGCGAGGAAGATCTCCTTGGCCCTGAGCACCGAGAGGGGGTTCTGGTCGGATCCCCTGATCAAGATTTCCCCCTCTCGGCTGTCGATTTCTACCTTGACCCCTAGCTTTTCCTCGATTTGGTGTTTTACTTCTCCCCCCTTTCCGATAACGACACCAATCCTGTCCTTAGGAATGAGCAGTCGTGTCTCAGCCACTATTTACTTATGGGTGTTTGGTTTTAGTCTTGGGTCACTTCCCGAAACAAATCCTCCAAGGAAGGCAGATCCACCTCAAACTTCCTAAAATAATTCAGGATCTTCGATAGATCTCGAACCAAGAGATCTCTGGCTACCGGGTTGCTGATATCTGTGGCCATCGAGAAATCTATTAGTACGGGATCAGGGGTCACCAAGATGTTGTACTCACTCAGGTCGGCATGGACTAGTCTGCCAACTCTGTACAGTTTTTTCACATTTTCGATGATCTGTCTAAAGGCTGTGTCGGGCTCGGGGGGAGCTGAATCAACCATCCTAGGATAAGGGATCCCACCCTCTCCGATGAATTCCATCACAAGGACGTTGTTGGCAAAGGATATAGGCTGGGGAGCCGAAACTCCAGCTTCCTGGGCTCTGACCAAATTCTTGAATTCACGGGAGACCCAAGCATAAACAACCGCTTTTCTACTTCTCCTTACCTTATGGAATCTAGGATCAGTAGAAATGTACTCGAATTTTCGCTTGAAATCCGTGGTCGCAATCCTGTATATCTTGACCGCGAGATACGAACCCTCAGGACTCAGAGCACTGAAGATATCTGCTTCTTTTCCCGCGCTCACAATTCCTTGAAACTTCTCAATCACTCCTTTTTTTATCAAGTCATAAACCGTTAACAGAGTCGACTGGTCAAAAACCCTATCCAAAATCTTGTACCGGTCGGCATCTTTTTCGATTCTCTCAAACTTCCTCTTCCCCTTGAACCAAGGTAGGTCAGCCAATTTTACTCCAGCAACTTCATTTTCCTGAGTATTTCAACTTCTGCCTTACTATAAACGGTGACTATGTCCCCCTTTTCGTCAGACTGAACTATCCATGGTTTGACGAGCACTACATCTCCCTCGCTCATCCACATACGTTTTTTTAAGCGGCCCGGGATGCGACAAACCCTAACATGACCATCTTTGCATCTCACACTGAGTCTATCAAAACCTAGCATCTGTTCCACCACGCCAAGAACCTCTCCCTCCTTTGGTAGTCTAATCTTCGATTCCTCCATCAACTGAGGAGAGTGTTCACACCGTCCAATAAAGCTCTAACACTTGCCATTATAATATCCCCGCTGACACCTCTCGCGGTCACAATGCGTTTGCCATCAGTTAGTTTTACAATCACATCAACAACGGCATCCGTTCCACCTGAGATGGCATCGACGTGATACTCGAGTAGCTGGATATTTGTTACTTCCTCTAAGACCCTCCCTATAGCATTCATGGCTGCATCAACTGGCCCTACTCCTACCCCAGATGAAACCAGCTCCCTTTCCTTGAATTTCAATCGAGCAGAAGCTGTGGGAGTAATCTTGTTCCCGGTTACCACTGTTAGCTCTTCTAGTTTGACAGCTTCCGGCAAGGGGTGCCCCATTACCTCGGCAGCAATAGCCCTGAGTTCAGAATCGGTCACTACTTTACCCAAGTCACCTAGCTTCTTCAGCTCAGAAAGTATCCTTTTTACTTGATCCTTGGAGGGCTTCATGCCCCACCTGAGCAACTGCTCCTCGACGGCATGTGAACCTGTATGTTTGCCGAATATGAGTTTCCTCTCTCTGCCGACGGTCTCGGGCCGGAAAGGCTCGTAAGTCGATGGATCTGCTAGAATGCCGTGGACATGTATCCCCGACTCGTGGGCGAAGGCGTTATCACCCACTATCGGCTTGTGGGGTTGGACGGGAACTTTGGAGTATTTTTCGACGAGTTTGGAAACTTGATATATCTTGTCCAGATTTATCCCAGTCCTTACACCCTCTAGCTCCTCAAGTGCTAGTACCACCTCCTCTAAAGACGCGTTCCCCGCTCTCTCCCCCAGGCCATTTATCGTCACATGAGCCTCGGAGGCTCCAGCGCGGATGGCGGCAAGGGTGTTGGCGGTTGCCATCCCGAAGTCATTATGACAGTGTGCAGCTATCGGTGCTCTTAATTCTTTTGTGGCGGCCGAGAAGAGGTCATAACACTTCTGGGGAGTGAGCACCCCGACTGTATCACATATGCAGACGCGGTGTGCACCCGCTTTCAAGCCTTCCTTGAGAAGCTCGAACAAAAACCTCCTATCAGATCTCGTTGCGTCCTCGGCTGAGAATTCCACCACCAGTCCGTGTTTGAGGGCATAATCCAAGGCTTCTAATGCCATCTCCTTCGCTTGCTCCCGCGTCTTCTGAAGTCTTGCTCGAAGATGTACGTCAGAGGTCGGGATGACCAAGTGAATTGAGTTCACCTCGCACTGGAGAGCCAGATCAACATCCTGCCTGAGGCATCGACAGAAGGCGCAAATTTCGGCATTCAGCCCCTCGCCCGAAATCATCCTGATTGCCTTTCTCTCTCCTTCCGAGGTAGCGGGTGAACCAGCCTCTATTATGTCCACACCGAGTTCGTCTAGGGCTTTCGCTATCTCGAGTTTCTGCTCTGGTGTGAAGGCCACGCCGGGCGTCTGCTCCCCGTCCCTTAATGTCGAGTCCAATATTTTGAGCTTCATTTAAACCACTCATCGGCTGTAATTAAACCCGGATTTCCCTTTGTTGATGGAAATCGCCGTCGGAGACTACATCAAGAGGGTAGAGAGCCAATTGCGTCTACCAAGGGAGGTTAGGATTTTCGACACCACTCTCAGAGACGGTGAACAGACTCCAGGCGTTTCGCTAACCCCTCAACAGAAACTCACTATTGCCAAACAATTGGACAAGCTGGGAGTTGACGTTATCGAGGCAGGATTCCCCATAGCCTCACAGGGGGAGAAGGAAGCGGTGACCGCAATCGCAAAACAAGGTTTGGAGGCAGAAATATGCGGACTTGCGAGATGCAGGCAGGAGGACATCGACACCGCAATAGATTGTGGTGTCGACCGTGTTCACGTTTTCATAGCTACCTCGGACATTCACCTCAGGCACAAGCTCAGGATGACTAGAGAGCAGGTGCTCGAAACCGCTATGAAGTGGGTAGAGTACACCAAATCCCGTGGAGTGAAAGTAGAATTCTCCGCGGAGGATGCGACGAGGACGGACTTCTCCTTCCTGCGGGAGGTTTACCTAGCCGCCGAGAGGGCGGGGGCGGACATAATAAACGTCCCCGACACCGTGGGTGTCATGACCCCTAGGGCGATGTTTTGGCTTATAAGCGAGCTCAAAAAACACCTCAAAATCCCCATCAGTGTCCACTGCCATAACGACTTGGGAATGGCGGTAGCGAACTCCCTAGCTGGTGTGGAGGCCGGGGCGGAACAGGTTCACGTGACGGTCAACGGACTTGGGGAGAGGGCGGGGAATGCCGCCCTCGAGGAAGTGGTTATGGGGCTCAGGGCTTTTTACAACATCAGGCCTAGGGTCAGAACCGAGATGCTGGTGGAAACCTCCGACCTCGTTAGGAGGCTGACGCGGATACCCGTCCAACCCCACAAGCCGATAGTGGGTGATAACGCCTTCGCCCACGAGTCGGGGATACATGTCCACGGGGTGCTTCAGTTCCCTGGAACCTATGAACCCCTTTCCCCCGAACTCGTCGGTGCCCATCGGAGACTCGTGCTGGGAAAACACACTGGTATACACTCAGTTGAGAGGCAGCTAGAGGAATTGGGGATCAAAGTCACACCCGCTCAGCTAGCGGAGATCACAAGGAAGGTCAAGGAGCTCGGGGACAAGGGAAAGACAGTAACCCTTGTGGACCTGAAGGCGATAGCCGAGGCCACGGTCGGTAGCCTGCCCAAGGAGAAGAAGGCTGTGGAGCTCAGCGAGGTAACCGTTACCACAGGAAACAAGGTGACCCCCACCGCTACAGTCAAGCTATCTATCAACAGTGAGCCGAAGGTTGGCTCTGCAACAGGAGTGGGTCCAGTAGATGCTGCCCTGAAAGCCATCGCCAGCATCATAAGCGAGGTCTCAAGGCTGGAACTCGTTGAGTTTCACTTGGATGCCATAACCGGGGGCAGTGACGCCCTCGCGGATGTGACCATAAAGCTCAGGGATGAAAACGGGGATCTTTACTTGGCCAGGGGCGTGTCGGAGGACGTTGTCCTCGCCAGTGTCCAAGCCATGATAAATGGTATAAACCAGTGGTTTGAGCGCAGAAAGAAATAGGCGCACAATCGCACTGCTGACGGATTTCGGTGAACGGGACTACTATGTAGGAGCCGTTAAAGGGGTCATTCTTTCGATCAATCCTGAAGCACGGATAGTCGATATTTCGCACGAAATAAGGGGCGGAGACATTTTAGAAGGGGCTTTTGTTCTGCTGAACGCCTCCATGACCTTCCCCGCAGGCACGATCTTTCTGGCTGTCGTGGATCCTGGAGTAGGAACCCAGCGGAAGTGCGTGGTCATGCAAACCAAGAATCGGCTTTGCTTCGTGGCACCAGACAATGGCTTGCTCACCTTAGTTGCTGAGGTCTATGGTGTTGAAGAAGTTAGAGAAATCAAGAACCCCGAGTTTTTGCGGCAAGAAATCTCACCGACCTTTCACGGGAGGGACATACTGGCCCCGGTAGCTGCATGGTTGAGCAAGGGAATAGAGATTAGTTTAGTGGGACCCAAAACTGGTTACACCAAACTGGAAATACCTCAAGCCGAGCTGACTGGTCGAAGAATTACTGGCTCAATTTTGCACATCGACCGATTCGGTAATCTTGTAACAAACATCCCCCAGCGCATAGTCAGTTTCCCCCTCGGTCAAAGCTTGCTTGTCGAATTCAAGACCGTCAGGTTTGCCGCACGATTTCTGAGGACGTTTGGCGATGCCCAGCCCGGTGATAAACTAGCCTATATCGGTAGCGCTGGCTTGCTGGAGCTTGCAAAGAATCTCGGGAACTTAGCTAGCGAAATCCGCGCCAAGCCCCTCAGCTCCTTTTCGATAACTCCCATGCCCGTGCGACCCGAATATGTGGAGGGGTACCTGAAGCAGGGGTATAGAATCGTCGGAACGAATTCGGCCGTGAAGATTTGCCACTGGACCAAAAACAGCCTGCTAGGGGGCACCTCCTGTTACAAGTCGAAATTCTACGGGATCTCATCCTGGAGGTGCCTGCAGATGACACCCTCCCTATTCAATTGCTCACAGCGGTGCCTCTTTTGCTGGAGGATGGTCGAGGCTACTTGCAGGGAGACATTACCTCCAGACGACCCGGTCGAGATAATCGAGAGGAGTATTCAGGCACAGAGGGAACTCTTGAGCGGTTTCAAAGGTAACCCAAAGGTCGATCCTAAGCGCTGGCAGGAGTCACAAGATCCCAAGCATGCTGCAATAAGCCTAGCTGGAGAGCCAACCATGTATGATCGTCTGTCGGAGCTCCTCACGGAGTTCAAAAGGAGAAACTTCACCACGTTCGTCGTAAGCAACGGTACTTTTCCCGAAAAGCTACAGGCCCTTTCAGAGGAGCCCACTCAGCTGTACATAACGGTAGCCGCACCGGAGGAGGAAATCTATAGAAAATTATGCAGGCCGCTGCTTCCAGATGGATGGAGCAGACTCTTGCGATCATTGGAGCTACTGAACAGTTTCTCCTGCCGGAAAGTTATCAGGCTTACTCTTGTAAAGGAATTCAACATGTGTAAGCCCCAGCTTTATGCAGACTTGATTGAAAAGAGCAATCCGGACTTCGTGGAAGCGAAGGCTTACATGCATGTGGGCTTCTCCAGAAATCGCTTGCAGATGACGAACATGCCGTCGCACAATGATGTGCTGGAGTTTGCACAGGAAATCTCACGGCACTGCGGATACAAGATAGTGGATCAGTCTACTGAGAGCAGAGTTGTTTTGATGAAAAAATAAGGAAGATTTGACCCCAAATCCGTTCAAAAACCCTTTTTAGGACTCGTTAAAACTGCCTCCGTCTAATGAGAGATGAGAATTCTTGAAGCCGTGGCGATTGTTGTTCTCATCCTAGTCGTGGAGATTTCCTTTGGTTGTTTGCTGTACTGGGTAAGTCCTCATGGAATTGACATCTCAACGATAATTGTCAGCACCTTCATGATGGTCGGAGTGGTGGGAGGATTGACTATCACTCTTTTCTTCCTCTTCAAACACTATGCGAGAGAAAGAACGCTCAGGGTTGTTATGCTCTCGCTCAACGAAGATGAGCAAAAGGTCTTGAGGGAGATACTCGTTCGGAAGGAAGTTCGGCAGGACGATCTGCGCCGGATTGTCGATATGTCGAAAGCCAAGCTCAGCGCCATCGTGAATAACTTGGAGAAAAAGGGGATGATTCACAAATTCCGCTACCACAAAACCAATATTCTAAGACCAACGAAAGAAGTAAGCGGATGAACGCCACCAAAATTCGAAGGTACTTCGACGAAAGAGAGAGAAAACTCAGAAGAGCACAGGATTTATCGAGGAAAATAGTGCGGCTTTGCTCGAAGGGGATAGAGATGCTCCACCGGGGCCGCTCCCCAAGTAAGCTTCTCCAGCGCATAAAGAAAGAGCTGGACGAACTGGAGAAGAGCTCACCCCACTCCACACCGAGCGTGCTCATGGTGGCCCAACAAGAATATGCCGAGTTTTTGATGTTGCACCAGATATTGGAGGGCAAAGACATCCCGGAACCTGAACAGGTGGGGGTATGCTATGAGGCCTACCTCAACGCGCTCGCTGATCTAACGGGGGAACTCAGGAGACTTTTGCTTGACAGCCTTAGGAAACAGAAAGTCGAGCATGCAGAAGAAATGCTGGCCAGAATGGAAGAGATATTCCAGTTCCTCTCGAACTTCGATCACCCGAACAGCATCATACCTGGGCTCAGACACAAGAGGGACGTGTTGAGAAGGGTCTTGGAGGAGAGTCGCAGAGATCTCACCCTTGCTAAGGTTAAAGGATGAAGTTCAACCCTAAGGAGCTGAAAAAGAAAGCGGAGGAAAGTTTCGAGGAGGCCTGGCAGGAGGGCTCCAAGTTGATAACTCAAGAGGGTGGCTTCAGAGTTACCCAGAAAAGGAAAGAACACCCGCTTTGGAAGCTCATCGAGAGGGCTAGAAAAACTTTTTTGGAGATGGGCTTTTCGGAAACCCTGGTCCCCATGCTAGTCCACAAATTTGAGGTCTACAAGCAGTACGGACCCCAGGCACCGGTCATTTTGGACAGGGTTTTCTTCCTATCGGTACTCGAAAGACCCGATATTGGCATCAGCGAGGAGAAGAAGAGAAAGCTCCGAGAAATCTCCCCTCAGCTGGATGTCGAGAAACTGCAGAACATCTTTCGACGCTACAAGTTGGGTGAGGTCTCCCCAGACGATTTGACAGAAACGCTGGTGAGGGAGCTCAGACTGAGCGAACACGAGGCGGGCCGGGTGCTCTCCCTTTTCGATGAGTTCAGAAGACTCCAACCGAAGACCACAGATATGACCCTCCGCTCGCACACCACTGCTGGCTGGTTCACTGTCCTCCGTGAGATGATGAAGAGAGAACCGCTTCCCCTCCAACTCTTCTCGATCGGCCCCAAGTTCCGGCGAGAGCAAAGACTGGATTCTACCCACCTTTACGAATCATGGACAGCCTCGCTTGTGATAATGGCTGAGGACATTGGCTTGAAAGAAGGGATGGACATAACCCGTGACTTCCTGCGGCGGATGGGGTACCCACAAATCCACTTCGAGTTCAAGCGTGCAACTTCCAGATACTATGCCCCCGGGACCGAGTTTGAGGTCTTCGTCCGTCACCCAAAAACTCAGGAGCCCATAGAAGTGGGAGATGGGGGGATGTACAGTCCAATTGCCCTGGCCCAGTACGACATCCCCTACCCGGTGTTCAACGTAGGCATCGGATTGGAAAGGCTGGCCATGATCGAAACTGGTGAGGATGACATCCGCGCCCTCTGCTATCCCTATCTCTACCGCCAGCCCTCCTTTGACGACAAAGAACTCGCCAAGATGATCCATCCAGAGCTACAGCCGTTAACCCCTGAGGGGAAGGTCATCGCACAGGAAATCGAGAAAGTGGCAAGGGAGAGAAAAGACGAGCCGAGCCCGTGTTGCTTCCAGGTTTGGAAGGGAGAGATGGCTGGCAGGAAAACAACCGTGGAGATTTTTGAGTCAGAAAGCGGCAGGAAGCTCGTGGGACCGGCCGGATTCAACGAGATCTACGTATGTGAAGGAAACATAATCGGCCTCCCTCCCTGGGAGGAATTCGGCGAGGTGAGGAAGAGAGGCGTGCCTACCGGGCTAACCTACATGCGGGCCTTCGCCCTACTGGCTGCACGCAAGATAGAGGAAGCATGCTTGGCGGGTGAACCTTCAGTCGAAATCAAGGTTAAAAACGTGAAGCTCCCAAGCGACATCAATCTGAGTTTCGACGAGCCGCTGCAATTCTATGTGACCTCCAACCGGAAAAGGATAGACATCCGCGGTCCTTTTTTCACGAGCGTCCGGGCTACCTTTGAGCCATGAGCTTGAGCTGCCGGAGGGCTAGCTTTGCCGTCTTCAGGGGGGCCTGCGGATTCCAGAGTTCCGCGATGAGCATGCCCGAATAAGGTGCTATCGCGTCCAACATTTCCCTCAGGGGCAGAGCACCGTCCCCCGGTACCAAATGCTCGTCCCTCTGCCAGTGATTATCATGGATATGCACATGCAAAACTTGGTCTTTGATCCTCCTCAGCTCGCGCAGGATTTTGTCGATGTTGTCCTTCCCGTATCTCAAACACACATGACCTAGATCTAGGGTGATTCCCATCCCGTAACGGCGTGTCAGCTTGGAGAGGTGCGGAAGCAGGGAGAACAAACTGTCCTTTGAACCGCCGTTTTCCAGTCCGATCCTGACACCCCTCCCCCTGCAGTATTCGGAGAGCTCGCGGAGAAACTTTTCGTAAATCATCTTAGACTTGTCCATGATTTCCCTTGAGTCCGGTGCTGGACACTTGCCGGAGTGAACCACCAAAACCTCGCAATCCAGCCCCTCACAAAACCTTGCACTCTCCTTGATCCTCTTCAAGGTCAATTTGTATACCTCGGGATAGAAGCTCGAAGCGTTCAGATCCCAAAAACTAGAGTGAACACTCACTGCTAGGCCGTGATCCTTGATGGCCTTCCTCAACTCCCTAACCTCCGGCTTCTCCCTCGGCATGAAGTGCGGGACGTCATAGACTATCTCGATCGCCTCGTACCCCAAGTTCGCAGCCGTTGCAACCGCCTTTCCCAGCTTGTCGCAGAGGAAGAGGAGGCTCGAGAGGCCCAACTTCATTCTAAAGATTTGAACTTCATTAAAGCCCATTACGAAGTTAGGATGATCCGTGTCGCACTGTGCGGTGCCTGCGGACGAATGGGAAAAACCATTGTGAGGGAGATGCAGAAGCAGGGCGACTTAAAGCTCGTTGCAGCAATCGATGCACCAGGTACCCCTTTTGAAGGAAAGGACATGGGGGAGCTCGCGGGTATTGGGCAGCTGGGCGTTCAAGTCCAAGGTGCCGACAAATTGGGTTACATCCTTGACCAAACAAAACCAGAGGTACTGGTAGACTTCACGGTTGCGGAGGCAGCGGTTGAAAACGTCAAGCAGGCCTGCAAGCACCACATCGATGTAGTGGTTGGAACGACGGGGTTCAAGCCGGAGCAGCTGGAGGAAATCAAACATGCCGTCCGAGCCTCGGGTGTGAGGGCCGTTATCTCACCCAACATGGCGTATGGAGTTAACATGACCTTCAAACTGCTGGAGGAATTCTCCCCCCTCCTGAAGGATTATGACATCGAGATAGTGGAGGCGCACCACGCGAAGAAGAAAGACGCCCCCAGCGGCACTGCCCTCAAAATGGCGGAGATAATTCAGCGGAAAACCGGGAGGAAACCGCAGGTACACTCCATAAGGGCTGGTGAGATAGTTGGGGATCACATGATCATTTTTGCCGGGCCCGGGGAGAGGCTGGAGATAGTCCATCGCGCCCAAGGGAGGGAGGCATTCGCCCATGGTCTCTTCAGGGTGATCAGGCTACTGAAGGACAAGGGGAAACCGGGACAGATACTGAGTACCCTAGAGATATTCTAGGCTGCCACCCTGCTAAGCAGGGACACGCCAGCGATTATCACACAGACGGCTACCAGCTTTCCCCAAGTCAGACTCTCACCCAGCAGGAGGTTCGCCGAGATAAGCGTTGTGACGTAGCCCGTGCCACCCGAGAGGGGGAAGAGCACCGAAGCTTTCCCATAGGAGAAGGCTATGATCAGGATAAGGACGGATGCCACCCCTAAGGCCGCCCCCAACACGAAGATGGGATTCGAGAGAACTAGGCTCCAGTCAGTCCCCGTAGCCGGATTGAAGGAGGCCGGCATCCCCAACTTCTGGAGGGTGGGGCAAGACCCCCGAACACACCTGAAAGTAAGGCTACGGCAACGGCCAGGCCCCGCAGCTCGCCCCGCTTAAACCTCTCCCAGAAGGATGTCATCCTGCACCTCCCGCCACGCCCAAGGAGACCACTCCAGCTATTATCAGAATCAGGCCGAGCCACTCCTTGCTCGTGAGGACCTCGCCCAGGTACAGCCTCGCTACAAGGAGGTTGGTTATGTACATCGCCGCCAAGAGGGGTCCCGCTATCATCGCCTCCAACCTCGCGAGGCCGGTTACTCAGAGGATCCAGCCCCCTACACCACACAAGGCGCCTATCACGAACGGCCAGTTGAAGACCAGTGGTATAGATGAGCCCTTGGGGTCCTGAAGGAACTTCTCGAGGGAGATCCTGCCCACCCTTTCCGTCGCCTTCTTGTAGAAAGGTGCGCCCCATGAGCAGTGCCCCGCAAAGGTTGGGAGGAACCAGTTCATGCCGCCTGTTGACCGTGAATCGGACACTTGGCTTGCCCCCAACGTTTGCAAAACTTACACTTCTCGGGGGGCGGGGGAGGAGGAAGGGGTTTGATCATCCTTCCGTACTTTCTCCGGGGCATCATCTTTTCCTTGGGCAAATTAAAACCGTGGGATTTATAGCCCAGAGCCTAAACCTCACATGGAAAAATTGAAAGTCGGGCTGCTCGGGGCCACGGGAGAGGTAGGACAGAGGTTTGTCCTCTGCCTCCAGGAGCACCCCTGGTTCGAACTGGTTGAGCTCTATGCCTCTGCCCGGTCAGCCGGGAAAAAGTACCGGGAGGCTGTGGGGATTGGGGCGGCGCAGACTAGGTGGTACCAGCATGAACTTCCCGCGGAGGGGATCCAGGAGATCACGGTTAGGGAACTGAGAGAGGCGGAGAAATCCGGGGTGAACTTCTTCTTCTCCGCCCTCCCCTCAGAGGTTGCACTGGAAATAGAGGGCCGGATAGCCAAGGGGAAACCTGTCGTGAGCACGGCCTCCGCCTACCGGTACTTCGACGACAGCTTCACCTACCTACCCTCGGTGAACGAGCACCACGCTCCTATAATCGAGATCCAGAGGAAAAACCGCGGGTGGAAGGGCTTTGTCGTCCCTCAGCCGAACTGCACCACTATAGGCCTCGCGATCTCCCTCAAGCCAATCTACGACTCGTATGGGCTGGAAAGGGTCATCATGGCATCCATGCAGGCGGTCTCAGGTGCGGGGTACGAGGCCGTTCAGAAATGGGCCGAGCAGAGGAGGAGGGAGGGATCTTCCCTTCCAAAGCCTACCCAAGACTACCAGTCCTCGACTTTTGAGGGAAACGTGATCCCGTACATAAAGGGGGAGGAGGAGAAAGTCAAAAGGGAAACCGTGAGGCTGCTGGGGCGGTACGAGAATGGGAGGATAATCCCAGCTGACTTCAAGATAACCTGCAAGTGTAACAGAGTCCCTGTCCTGGAGGGTCACACAGAGTCCGTTTTCATCCAGACGAGAGAAGAGGCAACCTTGGAAGATCTGAAGAGGACTTGGGAGAGGTTTGAGGGGGAGCCTCAGCGAATGCGTCTCCCAACCGCACCACTCAAGCCCATTCTCTTCCTGCCTGAGAGGGACCGACCACAGCCTAGGTTCGACTCCATGCGTGAACGCGGGATGGTTGTTTGCATAGGCGGCCTCGAGAGGCATGAAGTTTTCCCAAACGGTTTTCAGTACACCGTACTCTCGCATAACACGGAGCTGGGGGCCGCAAGAGGGGCGGTCTTGGCTGCCGAATACCTGTTCAAGGCAGGTTACCTGCCCTAGTTAACTTTTACTTCCAGTGAACTCTCTCTCCTTTTTTGGCTACTACCGTCGAGAGTTGGTAAGATGAGTACTAGAGAGTTCGTGGTGGGCGGGGATAGAGATTTTGAGCAGGTCTTCGAGGAACTCATCTTGAAGATAAGGGAGACCGACGAGAAGAGGAGACTCGTGGCTTCCCTAATATCTCACCTAAAACACAGGGCTCTTCCTTCACCCAAGCTCATCGAGCCCCCTCTGGTTCACCCCGTTAACAAGCTGGAGAAAATTGAGGCCAAAGTGGCCGCCGTTGACAGCGGGTTCCTAAGCGAATCCCTCCACTCCCTCGACCTGATGATGATCAAGGGGGTGGGAGTCATCTACAACTACAACGGGCACACCTACTTGGAGGATGTGGAATACTATCCCAGCCCACTCCCCTCAGCGAAGCTACTTTATTCCACCGAACCCTTAGACTCCTTTGAATCCGAATCCCTGCTATCAATCGAGCGGATGCTGATAGAGATCAATCTAGCACTCGAGATCGTTGAGAAGTACGGACCTGACTACCTGCTGCTGGACGGGTCGATCCAGCCCAGATACCTCCCCAGGCCCTTCGGCTATTTGGAGAACAAGATCTCGATCCTGCTGCGCCGGTACAGGGAGCTGTACACTGTTTGCGAGGAAAGGGGGGTAAACCTAGTGGGGGTAGTTAAGGATTGTAGGAGTAACCACTTCATCCGAACCCTGCTGGAAATCCTCTCGGATGTCAACATCAAGCTACCCCAGGAACTACGGGAGTTCGTCAGGCATCTCAGGGACACCGTCCTGCTGGACTGCCTTTTGTTGCCGGGGGAGAGAAGCTGCGTATTCCGGTGCTCGGACGAGCTACCCCTTTTCTCCTTCTATATAAAAACTGTTCCCAACGACCGCCCACTCAGGATCGAATATCTGGGGGGGACGGGAGCCGCAGATAAGATTGCAGAGGTGATTTTCGCTATCTCCGCCCACCACCCTGAGTATGCGGTTCCCGCCCCCCTCGTCGTCGCCGACATGTGTGCACACCTATCGAGGGAGGAGCTCCAGCTCGTCAAACAGGATCTGCTACACCAAGTCGGACTAGGTAGCCTGATCGATTTGAGGAGGGACAAGAGGCCGTTCTAGCATGACCGTCTTGGGAAATGTCATTTGTGATGAGGAGTCCCCCACCCAGTCCAGCTTCTCTTTCGTGATCACAGGGGAAGGAAGTTCTGTAAAGCAGGGGCAATTTGTACACCTTCAAACGGAGGAAGGTAAGGTCATAGGTATGATAGTGAACCTCCTGAAGACGAACCGTTACTTCGAGCATGTCGAGGCTGTCAAAGTTTACAGCCAGAAGATGCAGACCATTTACCCAACAACTCAGTGGGAGTGCCTCGTTGCCAAGGTACAGATTTTGGGGGTCCAAAACGGGGATTCCCTCGACAGGGTCTGCTATCCCCCCTCCCCGGGCCAGCCCGTCTACAAGATGGACGGGGAGGCCCTGTGCGAGTTCCTCGGCTTCAACCCCAACGGTATCGAAATCGGACAGCTCAAGCACCATGGGGTACCTGTTAAACTCGATCTCACCAGACTGTTCCAGAAACACGTGGCAATCCTGGCCCAATCCGGAGCTGGAAAAAGCTACTGTGCCCGAACTATAATTGAACAACTCCTCAAGAGAAAACAGGGCTGCGGGCGCCCCGCGGCTATCGTGGTGGATGTCCACGGAGAATACAGGGACCTAGCCGAGATCCCGGAATTCTCAGAGAGTGTCACCGTAGTGAGGGGAGACAAGATGAAGATAGGTGTTCCCAACCTGAGCGCCTACCACTTCCGAGAATTCGTCCCCGAAATGTCAGAGGTGCAAGCGAGAGAACTGCACAGGGTCATCACGGAGCTGAGGAGGAGGGAAGAGGGAGTTTACGGGATTGAGGAGCTGATCTGGGCCGTTGAGAATTCAGACATCCACAGCAACGTGAAGCTCCCGCTCCTGGCCTGGCTCTCAGATCTTCAATCTATGGAACTCTTCGCTCCCTTCGATGATCCAGCCCTCGAGAACTCCCTCTTCCCCGGCTCGCTCGTGGTCTTGGACCTGGAGCCTGTAACCAATTTGAGAAAAAAACAAATTTTGGTGGCTTATGCTCTGCAAAGACTCTTTAATCTGAGGAAGCAGAACAGGATCCCTCCTTTCGTCTTTTTCCTAGAAGAGGCTCATCAGTTCGCCCCGGAAGAATCCGCCATATCCCGGAGGACCATCGAGACTCTCGCGAGAGAGGGACGGAAATTTTCGGCATCACTCGTCGTGATCAGCCAAAGGCCCAAACGCTTGTGCACCACCGTGCTCTCACAGGCGGGAACCAACATCATCCTGCGAATAACCAACCCCTATGACTTAGACCACCTAAAGCGCTCCTCAGAGGCCATAACATCCCACGTTGCGGATGCTATCTCTTCCCTCCCCACGGGCGAGGCACTAATCGTTGGAGAGGCTGTGAATTTCCCCATCTTCGTCAGAATAAAAACGCCTGAGCATCCCCCTAAGAGGGGGAAGACCTTTGAGGATGCTGCCAGGGAGTTCGAGTCCAAGCAAAAGCAGACCGTAATGGACGCTATCACACTAATGGACTGGTAGAGTCACCAAGCAGCTCAGGGTCTTTTTGCAGAGCTCGCGGATCACGGCTTTCGGATAGAGCCTGTAATTTAAAAATTCCTCCATGATTTCGTGCATATCAATGCACAGAAAGTCCACCCTTAGGCTTTCAATTCCTCCGTTCCCCACGCTGCGCAGAGAGCGTTCCAGTGCCCTGATGTTCTCTCCCCTTTCCTCCTTGAACTGTTCCATATCCCCTTCTACGGTGCCCTCGGACAGACTTCTGTAAACCATCTCCCCGATCTCTTTCACAAGCTGGCGATATACCAGTTGAATCTCCCTGATCAAAAATGAGCAGGGTTGGATCTCGATGCTCCACAGGGGCTTGCCGCGAGACTTCACAAGCTGGTCTTTAAAGGCGGGATCGAGGGTGAGAAGCGGACAACCCAGATGCCCCGCCAGCATCAGCTGGCGCCAGTCCGTCAGAGGGACTTCCCGGTCCACGCAGAACATGAGCTTCCTCGAGACCTCATCCAAGATCTCTGGGAGGTAAACGGCGACTACCTCGCACTTCCTGATCAACGCTCCCACGAAGCTGGACGAGATCACTGTGTTCCTGACTGAAATGGCCTTCTCCCTCGCCAGCCAGCTGTACGTCGAGGATGGTATGTAGAAAGGAGGATGGCTCACCTTTTTTGCCGCCGAGAAGCTCTCCGATCCGGCAAGAGCGCAGATATCAATCACCACCATCTCCTGAATGGGGCTGTAACTCGCTCTTAAAGTGCTAACAAGCGTTTTTGACGGGGAAAACATGTGAAGATGAGGTGCTTCGTGGCGATAAATTTGCCTGAGGACATAAAGAGTAGGTTGCAATCCGTCCAAGAAAGATTGAGTCCGCTGGTTACATGGAAGCCCGTCGAGAGGGAGAACCTGCACGTGACGTTGAAATTCCTCGGGGAGGTGGATGACCACAAACTGAACCGAATAGAAGAAACCCTGATGGAAGTTTCCTCGGCCCAAGAACCCTTTGTCATGGAGCTGAAGGGTGCGGGGGCCTTCCCCAACTTGAACTACATTAGGGTCCTCTGGATAGGGATAGACAAGGGTAGCAACGAGATCAGGCAACTCATGGCTAGGATCGATTCAAAACTGGCCGGACTGGGATTCAGCAAAGAGAGGGAGTATGTGCCTCACGTGACAATAGGGAGAGTGAAAGCAATAATGAGAAGGGGGGAACTCGCACAAGCCATCAGAAGTCTTCAAGAGCTCTCCTTCGGCTCGGCGGAGGTGAAATCGATCGCTCTCATGAAGAGCACGCTGACGAGCAAGGGGCCAATTTACAACATATTGAAGGAGCTACCACTAGGCGGGAATTAACCAATACACCGACCGTGTTGGGCGCTGTCTGTTACCATAGTAATAGACAAGCTCCCGACATCTGGTGTTCCCTTGCTACAGGATTAAAACGGAAACGAATAACTTCCGATGCTCGGAAAGGAAGAAAGCGAGTTCCTTAAAGAACATGAGGTTTGCAGGCTGGCCACAGTTTCGGGCGATGGCACACCTCACGTCGTCCCTGTTTGCTACATCCTAGAAGGAAGGCACATTTACATCGTAACCGATTACGGGACAAAGAAGTACAGGAACATCCTAGAAAACCCTAGAGTTGCGTTAGTTGTGGACGAGTACCGTCCGGGACGCCACAAAGCTGTGGTCATCCAAGGTGAAGTCGAAGTTCTGAAGGGAGGGCAGGAGTTCAGACGTATTTCGGAACTCTTCTTCAGGAGATTCAAGTGGGCCCGGATGGACAGATGGGAGGAAGGAGAGGCCCCCATGCTGAAGATAAAACCGTTAAAGGTAATTTCCTGGGGGTTGAAATGAATCCCTTCATACCGACAGAAGAAAAGAGGGCTTTGCTCATAGGGCGCTTCCAGCCCCCTCACCTCGGTCACATGGAGGTCGTAAAGCACATACTCTGGGAGAACGAGGAGCTCGTGATAGGGATTGGAAGTGCACAGGAGAGCCATACAGTGGACAATCCCTTCACGGCCGGGGAGAGGGTTCTCATGCTCTTAAAGAGTCTGGCGGAGATGCGCTTGGACCTGTCGAAGATCCTGATCGTTCCGATCCCAGACATCAACAACAATGCTCTCTGGGTCTCCCACGTCCTCTCCTTCTCGCCCCCTTTCAGGGTCGTTTACACCAGAAACCCCCTCGTGGCAAGGCTTTTCAAAGAGGCCGGGTTCGAGGTTCGCTCCTTCCCCCCTTACAGCCGGAAGGAATATCAAGGGAGGGAAATAAGGCGCAGGATGCTCCAAGGGGAGCCTTGGGAACACTTAGTTCCAAAAGCCGTGGCCGAGTTCATAAAACAAATCAAGGGTTTAGAGAGACTCAAGGAGGTCTCCCAGTCCGACGCAGGCTGAAAAAGTACTTGCCCAAATCGACACGGCCTGCCTCAATCCTAACACCTTCCCGCTCTAACAGGGCGATTTTTCTTCGGACACCCCATCTGTAGCCCCCAATTCTGCCGTCGGAACAGACTACGCGGTGGCAGGGGATCTCCACAAGACGGGTGTTTTTCGACAGGAGTTTCGCCACAGCCCTCCAGCCTTTTTCCATGCCTAGCGCGAGCGAAAGCTCCTTGTAGGTGGTCACCCTCCCCGGGGGCACCTTCCGGAGGAGTTCCCGCAGTTTTTCCTCCATCCATTTTCTTTACTGATGATCGAAATAGACGGCAGCATGCTAGAGGGAGGAGGAAGCATTATTAGAATATCAGTAGGTTTCGCTGCTCTGACGGGAGAGCCTCTGAGGGTGTACAACATCAGGGCGAAGAGAAGAAATCCTGGACTCAGAGAGCAACACTTAGAAGGTATCCGCGCCGTGGCCAGGATGTGCGAAGGGAGGCTGGAAGGGGACTGGCTGGGCTCCACCGAGATCAGGTTTTATCCAGGAAAAGTGAGAGGAGGAAGATACAAGGTGAAAATCAGAACAGCTGGGAACATAACCTTGGTCCTCCAGCCTCTCATGATAGCCTCTCTAGCTAGCGACAAACCCATTGAGATAGAGTTCGAGGGTGGCGCGACTGATGCTCCCCTAGCCCCTCCCGTCGATTATCTGAAAAATGTCACCTTCCGTTTGCTCGAGCGTATCGGTTACAAGTGTTCAATCAGATGTCTGCGCAGGGGTCACTACCCGAAGGGTGGCGCAATCGCCGTTGCCCGCTTGGAGCCCTGCGAGGAACTCCTCCCCCTTTCCTGCGTTCACCGGGGGGAGGTTCTCGAGATCTCAGGGATCTCGCACTGCGTCCGCCTCCCCCACCACGTAGCTGAGAGGCAGGCTACAGAAGCCAAAAAGAGGCTGCTCCAAGCTGGACTCGATTCTCGGATCAGGGTGGAAACTTACCCGCCCGAAAAAGACCCACACATCGCACCTGGGAGCGGGATCGTTCTTTGGGCTAATTGCGAATCTGGGATCATCGGTTCCAGTTCGCTGGGGGAAAAGGGGAAACCCGCTGAGAGGGTGGGACAGGAAGCGGCTCAGCAGCTCCTCGACGAGCTCTCAACAGGGATGGCCATCGACAGGCATCTGACAGATCAGCTGATACCTTACTTGGCGCTGGCGGAGGGCCCTTCCGAAATAGGCTCCAGCGAGCTTACACTTCACACCCTCACAAACATCGAACTCGCCAAGAGGTTTCTCGGTGCGGATTTTCAGGTAGAGGGGGGACTGAGGCGGCCAGCCATCCTGAGGGTCAAGGGTAAACCGCTGAGGTTATACAAAGCCTAAGGCAGCTTCGATCCTCCCCAGCTCCGCACCCGTTGTCCCATCACCGACCAGCACGCCCTTTGAATTGCTGAGCATGCAGAGTCCCACATACCCAACTCCTCTGCATGCTGTTCCAACCGATACGGGCACACCCAGCGTCTCTTCGATGATCTTCGCTTCCTCTTTGGTTAAGCCGGGATGTGCGAGCACGCCCCTGTTGGTCGCGACCGCCAGCGAACCCACCGTAACCTCCCCCGCTATGGTCGCCTTCCTCAGCGGGACGTTCAGTGCTTTTCTAACCTCCTCCATGTCTTTCTCCGAGAGCAGGGGGCTGGCGATGCACCCGTAGTCGTTGACCAACAAGAGGTTCCCCCAAGCCGTTAGTTTCGTTTTAAACCTGTGCAGCGGTATCCCGATCTCGCTCAGCCTCCTGACCTCCTCATCTCTCATCAGATACGGTGCAATGGTGGCTGTTGAGTTGCCGGCCAAATAAATGCCCAACAATGGGGAGGAATTAACCTCCGCTCTATGTATCTCCACTTCCAATGCCTGCTCCAACAGCTCCTTCTTTATCTTGAGGTTGGGCACCAAGGCGAATTTATCTGTGACAAAACCGAGCACACCTAAAAAAGGTGAATTCTCAAAAAGAGTTTTCAGGATGGGCATTTTTCATTCAGCGGGATATACCTCCACCACACCGTCATCTCTTTTCACTGCCCTGACTCTGACCCGAGGAGGAGGTTTTTGGATGCCCCTAGCCCAGACCCGCTCATTCAGTTCTGGCATTATGATGACATATTGGGATTTCATGTGCCTCTGGATGAACTCCCTTAATCTCCTGATCGCCTTGGGTGTCCTTTTTTTCCGCCTAGACTCGGGATCCCTCAAGGAAACCGTGTAAATCCTCTCTTCCGGCATTATGGCTTAATACGGTGGGTTCTCCAGCTCCGTTGTTTCACGCTACCTCTGATCCTCCCCCTCGTTTTCACTATCACCCAAACTGGTGCCCGGCGGGTGAGCTTGTGGGCCCTGATCAGCCTCTTCTTCTTAGCTGGATGCTTAAATCTAGCCATGTAGAATCCTTATCTTAGTTTCCCTTTTCTTCGCAAACATCCTGGCCAGAGCCTCTTTCAGCTCTTCGTCGGTTATGGGTCTGACTATCTTCCCCGCTTGGGCCAACTGAATCAGCTGCAGTTCTAATCTTTCAGCGATGTCTGGTCTCGTCATCTTTATGTTTGTCAACCTAGCCCTCGCCTCAGGTGTTAGGATCTGCCGAAGAAGTGCTGTCTTCTCCGCCTCCAATCTCTGCCTCAGTTCCTCCTGCCTCCGCTGTTCTTCCAACCTAGCCTGAAGCTCCTGCAATTTTCTCTGCCTTATTTCTTCCAACTCCTCGTCAGTGTATTCTTCACTCATTTTCTCCTCCTTCTGGTTTCGGCTGCCACCTCATACAGTAACTCCACTCCCTTTTTCGTCGGTCTTCTCCCCTTATTGCCGACCTTCTCCACCAGCTCGGCCTTTTCCAACTGCTGCAAGATGGTTCTAATTATCTTTCCTCCTCCCTTCCTGAAGTGTTCGGGAGCCTGCCCTCTGTTCTGCCTACCACCATAGTAGGTTCGCAGGCGAGACACTCCCACTGGACCATCCAAGTAAAGGCGTCTCAGAATCGAGGCCGCTCTCATATGCCACCAGTCCGGTTGCTCCGGCCTCCTCTCCCTGTGAACTCCCGTTTTGACAAAATAGCTCCAGGGCGGAGGGGTTAATTCGGGGAACTGTTTCAATCTCTCTTTTAACCTCTCAAGAAACGGTCCAGGCGGCACCTCTAGAACCGGTGATGTCATACTCCCTCTAGTAAGGAACTATCAAAACCTACTTATCCCTTCCCCTTGAACGGTACCCGATAGACTCTCCCACAGTTCAGACAAGTTATGACCCTGATGCCTCTCTTGATCCTCACCCGACACGTAACTCCCTGCTTCCAGAAGGTTAGACATCTCCTGCAGAAGGTGTACTTGAGAGAACGTGGTAGCCTGACTTTACAGTGGGTCAGGATACGCCAAGCTAGTTGAACATATCTATCAGCCAGCTTTCTATCCCTATCAAAAACTCGCTCCGCTTCCCTCAGCAGAATTTGCGCCCTCTCCAGCGCTATTTTTTTCATCTTTCAAACCTTTTCTCCCACAAGCCTATTGAATCCTCAAAGGCATAGATCGCCCTAGCCACTATAGTGCTGGCATCCAATGGCTCCGGATCCACGCAGACAGGTTCACAGTTTAGCTCCCGCCAGCTGAAGTGAAAATCCCCATGTGGGAAACATCCAACTACTACCGTAACTGTCTCCTGTTTGAATAGATCTCTCCACTTGGTAGGATGCCCCTCCTCAATGAAAATGATTGTTCTATCCGAGCTTAAATCGCCTAGGAGCTTCGCTAGGTTTTTCTTTTCGAGGCGGAGCAACGGCTTTTCGGGGGGGATGCTCTTACGCTTGAAAAGATCCTCCATCAATCCGACAAAGCGATGATAGGATCGCGGGATCCTGGTGGAGGGATCTACATGTATTACCTCATCATTTCGAGTGTGGACATAGACGCGGAGCAGCCCTTGCCTGTTGAGTGGCGAATCCAGTGCCAGCAGCAAACATTGGTGCAGGATATCCGGCCTTCCCCTTCTCTCGGCCTCAGGTAGCTTACGCATGGCGGAATGATGGAAGCTCGAGTCGAGGAGCTGCTCGGTCGCCTTCTTCCCCCTCCTTCTGGCGTGGGCCCGAACTGCCGGGTGCGAGGAAATGCTAGCTGGTACAAGCTCCACCTCCGCCTCAGCCAGAACTAGATGCATCATCAAGCCATCCGGTGCAGGGGGCAAAACTAAAAAGAATGGGGAGAGCAGAAAAGCATGGAGGAGAAAGCAAAGCTTTTGGTTGAGGCACTGCCCTACATACAACGCTTTCACGGAAAGACCATGGTGATAAAGATCGGGGGAGAAATCATCGACCACGAGCGCTTGCTCAAGTCTATGCTCAAGGATGTCGTCCTGCTGAGCTATGTGGGCATGAAACCGGTGCTCGTTCATGGTGGAGGGAAAGAGCTGAGCAGAGAGCTGAGAAAACTAGGCAAGCCTCTGAAATTCATCGAAGGGCTTAGGGTAACGGACGAAGAGACGCTCGAAGTTCTACATGAACAGCTGGCGGGGAAGCTGAATAAACAAATAGTATCCATTATAGCAGGGGTTGGCGGGAAAGCCGTTGGGCTGACAGGTTTGGATGGAAACCTCATTCAAGCAAAAAAGCTGACTTTAAGAAGGAACCAGCACGGAAAAGAGGTCGAGATAGACCTGGGATACGTCGGTGAGGTTGAGAAAGTAAATGCGACTTTGATCAACTACCTTTTGAATACGGGCTACATCCCTGTAATCGCACCCATCGGAGTTGATGCAGAAGGAAGACCTCTCAACATAAATTCGGATCCACTGGCCGCTGAGCTGGCGAAAGCCTTGAAAGCAAAAAAGCTCATCCTCGTCACAGATGTCCCGGGGGTGTTGAGGGATGTCAACAACCCCGCCTCAGTTATATCCAAACTACCAATTTCCGAAGTAAGCGGGTTGATCCAGAACAAGATCGTCAAAGGAGGTATGATACCAAAACTGGAGGCTTGCATCAGGGCTGTCCAAGGGGGGGTAGAGGCTGCGCACATAGTGAGCGGGCATGTACCCCATGTGCTCTTACTTGAACTGCTGACGGACAAGGGGGTCGGCACAATGATAACCAAAGATGCGTGATGTGCTCGAATCATACTCAAAATTCATAGCAAAAACCTACCGAAGGACTCCTGTCGTTTTTTCAAGGGGAAAGGGGGTGTACCTCTGGGATGTGCAGGGTAAGAGGTATGTAGATTTCGTGGCAGGTATCGCGGTTTGCATCCTCGGGCATTCACATCCTGCAGTCATTCGAGCAGTGAACCGGCAGGTGAAAAAGCTTGTACATGTTTCTAATCTCTATTACATTAAGGAGCAAGCTGAGCTGGCTCGGCTTCTAGCGAGGATCTGCCCGCGGGGGATACAAAAGTTCTTCTTCTGCAATTCTGGAACCGAGGCCGTCGAAGCTGCATTGAAGCTGGCCGTTAAACACTCCGGAAAGGGGAAAATAATAGCGATGCAGGGTTCCTTCCACGGTCGGACCGCTGCTTCCCTCTCCGTTACCTGGAACCCCTCTTACCGAGGACCCTTCCGGGATCTCCTAGTCAAAAAAATCCAGTTCGCCAAATTCAATGACCCCGACTCACTGGAGAAGAAGCTGAAGAAAGGTGCGACTGCTGTGATCATGGAGCCCATCCAAGCAGAGGGGGGAGTCAATGTTCCTTCTGAAGACTTTCTTCCCACTGTAAGGAAGATGTGTGAGGAGTATGGTGTTCTGCTAATACTGGATGAAATCCAAACGGGAATGGGGAGAACTGGAAAGTGGTTCGCATGCCAGCACTGGAATGTCGACCCCGATGAGATCACAATTGCAAAAGGCTTAGCAGGCGGGTTCCCCATTGGTTGCCTCGGTGCCAAAAAGAAGGTCATGGATTCCTTTAGTCCTGGAGATCACGCCTCCACTTTCGGCGGAAACCCATTCGTCTGCTCGGTAGCTACTGAGGTTATCAAGACCGTCGAACGTATGCGACTACCTCAGAGGGCTGGGAAAATGGGCGCCTTCTTCAAAAAAAGACTACAAGAGCTGGCGGAGAGATTTCCCAGTATAATCAAGGACGTGAGGGGGATGGGGTTGCTTCTAGGTGTCGAGATCTGGGATGACAAGACGGCTTCCACGATCGTTGAAGAATGTTTCAAGAGGGGGTATCTAATCAACTGTACTAGGGGAAACGTCCTCAGATTCGTTCCCCCTCTCATAATTGAGGAAAAACACATCAACGGATTAACTTCAACCCTAGAGGAAGTCCTTAAGGGAGTACGATGAGGCACCTGCTCTCGATCGCTGATCTAAGCCCACAGGAATTAAGCCAGTTAGTTGACCGCACCATCGATTTCAAGGAGGGAAAAGTGGGAGAGAAAGCGCTGAGAGAAAAATGCATCGCCCTGATTTTCCAAAAACCTTCCACAAGAACTCGAGTGAGCTTCGAGGTTGCTATAAATGAACTGGGTGGGCACCCCATTTCGCTCGGCTGGAGCGAGCTCCAGCTGGGTAGAGGAGAGACCATCGCCGATACTGCTCGCGTGCTTTCCAAGTATGTACACGCTGTTATCATGAGATTGTACAAACACACGGAGCTGCTAGAGTTCGCAAAGCATTCAAGTGTTCCAGTAATAAATGCCCTAACTGATCTGGAACACCCCTGCCAGGTAATAGCTGATCTAGCTACCTTGAAACAACACTTCGGAAAACTTGAAGGTCTGAGGTTAACTTGGGTCGGGGATGGGAACAATGTTTGCAATTCCCTGTGTTTGGCATGTGCTCTGCTGGGGTTGGAGCTTGTCCTCTCCATCCCTGAAGGTTATGATCCCCCACTACTGGATAAGGCTAGAGAGATGGGAGGGAAGGTGGAGGTGCGCAGGGAACCTTCAGAGGCCGTTTTGGACTGTGATGTCATCTACACCGATGTTTTTGTAAGCATGGGCCAGGAGACCCAAGCCGAGCAAAGGATGAGGGTGTTCTACCCGAAGTACCAAGTAAACCGCCAGCTGCTGGAGAAAACCAAAACAAATTCTGTAGTCCTTCACTGCCAGCCTTGGAGAATCGGTCAGGAAATCACTGCCGATGTAGCTTACTCAGAAAGATGTCTAGCCTTCCAGCAGGCTGAAAACCGGTTGCACTCGGCAAAGAGTGTTCTGGAATTCTGTCTCTTGCGCTAGATCTCTCCCACCCTGCGCTTCAATTGCCTCCGTTTCCTTCGCATCCGCTTTTTCCTCCATTTCCACCGCATTCGGCCTTTCTTCTTCCACTTCCTTGGTCTCTTACCCATGAACTATCTAGAATGGGAACTAGATAACATTCTTGGGGGTTGAGTAAAATTCGATTTCTGCTTCATCGGAATAAACTCGGAGCATATTCCACCCCACTGGTCATCTTGATTCCAAGTCTTCCCTCGTTCCACCTTGGCTAGGCAGTATACCGGTTGACTATGTAGTTCTCAACGATCGTATCCCACTTCAGAGTAACCACGTCACCTGGTGCAACCTGACCTGTCAAATCTGGAAGTTGAATCCACTGCCCTGGTCCGATGTCATGCGTTACTGGTCCATGCCAAGCTGTTTCTCCCGCCTTCATATAATAGAAAACCCAATTTGTCTTAGTGCAGCCTGTCTCACCTCTAATCCACACTGTGTTATCAGGCTTTACCCATACTTTAACAACAATGGTCGGTGCACCGGGTACCTTTGTGACATAATATACTGCCACTGCAACTACAACAAGGATTGCCGCGAGAATCAACAAATATTCTGTTGCCCCCTGACCCATGTATCAATACTTTAAACCTTTAAAAAAGACTATCATCAGCGATTGTGAACATCTCTGTTTTAGAGCAGATTTACGAATCAACGCTCCGACAATAGCTTTTGCGATCTTCGGCCACAAATTTGCTAGATCCTAGCGAGCATGCAAAAATCTCCGCGCCCGAAGAGTCTTCGAGCACCTCTGGCCTTTTCAGACATTCAGGAAAAGAAGTAACTCAGAACATCCACCGAGACTGCTCCGTCCAGGAAGGTTGGAAAGCTGATCCCCCCTTAACGGGAATTAGAGTAGCGGGCAAAATAACAGTGAGAATTTAGATAAATGATAGCGGGGGTGCCTGAGCCTGGCCAAAAGGGCAGGACTTAAGATCCTGTAGCCGTAGGGCTTTCAGGGGTTCAAATCCCCTCCCCCGCACTGAGCAAAAGTATTTAAGAGGTCAATCCGAGGTTTGTCAAACTACTTGGAACGGAAAGTTCTGAGTAGTTTTGCAAGAGGGAATGAAACCACAAAAGAAAGAGGGTGTAAAGGTTGTGCAAGATGAGGGCGGGAATGTGTTACTTACCGATGGAAAACAGTTTTTCAGCGTGGATCCGGTGATCCTCTTCGTTCTCGACCGTTGCAATGGGGAACTCACCATGGAGCAAATAGCTGGCGAACTCGCTGAGGCTACAGGGCTTGCGATTGAGATGGTCCAGCGGGTTGTGGAGCAGATCATCGAGGCTCTCGCAAACGCTGGGATGATCGAGAGAACATGAAGATCTCCGATTTGCGACCGGGCATGAGGAACATAAACATCGAGGGAAGGGTCGTGGAAATCTCAGAACAGAAAGAAGTCGTCACACGTTTCGGTCTGAAGCGGATAGCCAATGCGACATTAGAGGACGAGACAGGTAGCGTAACCCTGGCCCTTTGGGAGGAGCAAATAGACACGGTCTCGGAGGGAGATACGATACAGATAATCGACGGGTTCACCAGGATCTTCAGAGGCAAGCTCCAGCTCAGCGTACCTAAGAGAGGAAGGATTATCGTAAAGTAGATCTGAGCAGTTTCACGGCTCACCGCCCTCCGAACCAGATATTAAACGGCTTTTATCCCTTTCACCACATAAAGAGCTGCCAGATTTGGGTCCTCCGTTTCAAATATCTCTTTTTTCCCAATACCCAAAAAGTACTCGCTGGAGGTCTGGAAGAATGCTGAAATCTGGTTCTCAATCTCCAAAGGCAGATGTTTTATCTTCCTGAAGTAAGAATCAGGCCTCGAGTGAAGCTTGAAATACTCGGACCTTGGGTTCAACATCATTGCAATGAACTTCCCTCTTGGTTTCAGAACCCTGGCAACCTCTCTAATCGCTGTCTGGCTGTCGTCTAGAAACTCTAGGACTGTGACGGCAAAAGCCGCATCGAATGTCGCCGAGGGAAAGGGTAGATGCTCGGCCTCTCCGACAACAAACTCCTTGTCGCACCTCCTTCTGGCCTCTTCTATTGCCCACTCCGACTTGTCTACCCCTACTATTTCGAACTCGGTGAGCATTTCCTCAAAGACCCCCACACCACACCCAACATCTAGTACCCTTCTCCTCCCCCATAGCTCTCTCCTCAGGTACTCAACTTCGGCTCCCAAGATTTTCTTGCCCAGTTCGCTCTCATAAAACTTAACGAACTTTTGTACATCATCTCTGGACAGCATCAACAATGAAACTACTATAAATTTGTGCAGATACACAAATTGCTTGGGTGGGAGGATGAATGAATACCTGCTCTATGTACTGATTGGCGGGCTTGCAGGATTCGGAAGTGGAATGTTCGGCATCGGCGGGGGTTCCATCCGCACCCCACTGCTGAATCTGGCGGGACTCCCGCTCATAAATGCATATGCCATTAATCTCCTTACCATACCCTTCTCCTCCTCCGTGGGTGCCGCCAGCCATCGCAAAAATCTGCACATGCCAACGGCCAAACTTCTCATAGCCGGAGGGGTGCCTGGCTCCGTCCTGGGAGCTTTCTTGGTGGGTCTCTTTTCCAGCAGAGCGCTCGCTCTCCTCTTTTTTCTCGTTTCGGTTCTGACCGTCGCCGGTAGCTATCTCCGGATCGCACCAAAAGATGCGAGGAGACGCCCACATAGAACCGGCATCTTGATCGGCTCCTTCCTACTCAACCTCCTGATCGGGATGAGAGGCGGATCCGGAGGCTCCCTCTCCCCCGTCTTTCTGCAGATGATGGGGCTGAACGTCCGTCAAGCCGTGGCCAACTCCCTCTTTTGCACGATCTTCTCCTCCGCCATTGCCACCTTGATTTACTGGGGACGTGGGGACATCCTGTGGTTGCCCGCTTTCTGTGTCATCGTCGGATCTATCATCGGAGCGAGAATAGGCAGTCTGGTATCCCTGAAAACCAAGCCTACCTGGCTCAGGATCGGGTTGTCTTTGGTTGTTTTAGGGTTCGCTTCGGTCGTACTCTGGAAAAATCTGTGAGCTAATTTCTTAATGAGGATCGTCAAGCCCAGCCAAGAGGTGCTTTCCGAAGCCGCTGAAATGATGAGGAAGGGAGGACTCGTGGCCTTCCCCACCGAGACAGTGTATGGTGTAGGGACCAATGCCCTGAACCCGACGGCGGTAGCCAAGATTTTCGAGGTTAAGAAGAGGTCATCCTTCGAACCCCTGATAGTTCACATTGCGGATCGGGCAGACCTGGATCGCCTGTGTGTGGTGAACGAAATGGCAAAAAACCTCGCCTCCAGATTCTGGCCCGGGCCACTCACGCTCGTGCTCCCGAAACGTCCAATCGTGCCTGAAATCGTAACGGCTGGGTTGAAGACAGTTGCCGTGCGGATGCCATCCCATCCCATCTCCCTAGAGCTGATCAGGAGGGCCGGAGTCCCCCTTGTCGTGCCCAGCGCCAACCTCTTCGGTCAGCTCAGCCCAACCACGGCGGAAGAAGTAGCCCGGCAGCTGGGTGACAGGATAGACATGATAATAGACGGTGGGAGATGCCCCCTCGGAATAGAATCGACCGTGCTGGATTTGAGCTCCCGACCCACCGTGCTCAGGCCCGGCAGTTTGCCAGTCGAGGAGATCGAGAAGGCGATCGGGGAGGTGGAGGTGAAGCCAGCCGAATCGCATTACTCCTTAAAGATTCCGGTCAGGATCTTCAGGGGTGAGTTTCCAACTGGAAAGAAAGTGGGGTTCCTGGCCTTCACTCCGCCCAGAAAAAAAGTGCCCGCTGCTCGGATCGAAATCCTGAGTCCCTCTGGGGACTTGCGCGAGGCGGCTACCAACTTCTTCTCCTGTATCCAGCGGTTGGAGAGATCTGGAGTGGACATAATCTATGCCGAGCCTGTGCCGGAAAGGGAACTGGGGAGAGCCATCATGGATCGGCTCAGAAAAATGGAGGAGTCCAGATAATTTAGGATGATAAAGATAGGCTGCTGCGGCTGGGGCTTCTTCAAAGGGGGCTTGAGTGCTTATTCGAAAAAGTTCTCGGTGGTGGAGTCCCAGCAAACCTTTTACAGGTTACCTATGCCAAAAACTGCGCAGAGATGGAGGGAAGAAGTCCCCACTGACTTTGAATTCACCTGCAAAGCTTTTCAAGCCATAACACACCCGCCGTCCAGCCCCACCTGGAAGAGGAGCGGAATCAAGGTCGAGGGAGCCCAAAAGGAAAGATACGGGTTGCTTAAGCCCACACCCGAGAACTTCGAAGCTTGGGAAAAGACGAGACAGATATGTGAGATACTCGGGGCCAGGATCTGCGTGATCCAGTGCCCTCCAAAGTTCAGCTGTACTAAGGAAAATATCAGAAACATGCGGAAATTCTTCGAGAAGATCGATAGGGGGAAACTTACTATAGCTTGGGAGCCCAGGGGAGATTGGAACGAGCATCCTGAGCAGATCAGGGGGCTCTGCGATGAGTTGGAACTCGTGCATGTGGTGGACCCGATGAGGAGAGATCCCCTATCAGAACATCCGATTATCTATTTCAGGCTGCACGGGCTGAAAACCCGTGAATACGACTACAACTACAAGTACTCGGAGGACGAACTACGGACGTTGGGCAGGAAACTCAAAGAATTTGAGGGGAGGTACAAAGAAGTCTACTGCATGTTCAACAATTATAACATGTACCAGGACGCCGAAAAGCTCACAAAAATGCTGGGGTAAGATGACCGTAATCAAGGAGATAATCCTAGAGAATTTCATGAGCTATAAGTACGCGAGAGTACCGTTAAAGCCAGGTCTGAATATCATCTGCGGCCCGAACGGAGCCGGTAAATCTTCCATCCTACTGGGCATCGCAGTAGCTCTGGGCCAATCTTACACCGAACGCTCAAGGAGACTCGGGGATTTGGTGCGGAGAGGGGAAGACATAGGGAGGGTAACTGTAGTTCTTGATAACACCCCTAGGAACGGCTCCAGGCCTATCCCTGAGATAAAGTCCGATCAGATTCTGATCTCGAGATATTTACGGACTGATGGAACATACTGGCAGGAGATAAACAACAGGACGGTCCTGAAGGGGGAGGTCGAGCGCATCCTGAGTCGCCTTCACCTGAACCCTGATAACATGCTCATCATCATGCACCAGAACATGATAGATCTCTTTGGCGCCATGGATCCTTCCGAGAGGCTCAAACTAGTTGAGGAAGCTGTAGGACTCAGGGGGTACAGAGAAAAAATCTTAGAAGCCCGAGAAAAGCTTGCTCACACCCTCAGCGAGGAAGAAGCTGTGAAATCCATGCTTCAGCGGGCCCATGAGACCCTCAGGCACTGGGAAGAGGAATACAGACGGCTCCTGAAGAAGCGCGAGCTCCAAGAACAGAAGAGCAGGCTGGAGAGAGAGTACGCTTGGTCCAAGTTCTGCAGGAAAGAGGAGGAGGCCAGGGATCTCCAGGAGAGGATTGAAGGGCTGAAGAGGGAACTTCGGGAACTCCAACGAACCCTATCCAAGGTCTCGAAGGAGGAGAGCGAGTTGAAGGAAAGGATAGAACGGCTGGAGTTCGACTTGGATTCCGCCTACCAAAAACTGATTCTATCGGAGAGGAAAACGGCTGCTGCTGAGGCAAAGATGAAAATACTGGAGAGACTGCAGGTGCCCCAGCTGCGAGGTGAACTACAGAGGATCAGAGAGGAGCTCGCTGAAGGGAAGGAGGAGAAAGAGGAAAGAAGAACGGAGATAGTCAGGCTAAAAGAGAGGCTGAGCAAATGCCGGGGGTCCTACGTTGATTGCAAGGTTAGATACGCCATCTCGGAGTTCAGGAGAGGGCTACTGGAGGATGAGATCTCCTCCTTGCAGTCGGATCTGAGGAGGGTGACCCAGGAAATGGAGGAGCTGAGGCTGCAGGCTGAGAGGGTCGGACCCAAAATAACGGTCAAAAGAAGACCTATGGAAATTCTGGACGAAATGAAATGGATCAATGCCCAGCTCATGAGCCTTGCGGATGTACCAGAGGATGCCGAGCGCATGTACTTCAGCTATCAGGAAACGCTCAGGGAACTCGAGGAAAAAGCAAAGGAGGCCGCTCGAAACCGTGAGCGTGCACTCCAGGAGCTAGAGGTGAGGAAGCAGAGATGGAGAAATGAGCTCGAGAAGCTGCTGAAAGATGTCAAAACCGCCTACGACCGCTTGCTCTCCAGGGTGGATGGAAAGGGTGATCTGGTTCTGTCCAATCCCGAGGATGTGGAGGCCGCAGGCCTGGAGATACTGGTCGGTTTCCGGGGCACCCCTCCGACCGTCCTCGATGCCTACACGCAGAGTGGAGGTGAGCGGACCGCCGCTCTCATGTGTTTCCTTCTGGCCCTGCAACACCACATCAAGTCTCCCTTCAGAGCCGTGGATGAGTTCGAGGCCCACTTGGATCCGAGGAACAGGGAGGAGCTAATGAGGGGAATAATCGAGACGTGTGCGGAGGGGGACTACCAGTATGTCCTGATCACCCCAGGATGGTTGGGGGAGCTAGAGGGCGTATCCAACGTCATCGTCGTCCAGAATATCGGAGGTGTTTCGGAGGTGAGAACCGGTGAAAGCGACTGAGCGGAGGGACATCCTCCTCCGAATAATAGACCTCTGTGAGTCCGTCAGCAAAAAAGGCCTGAACCCTTTCGATGTGAGGGTTGGGGAGCTTTTCGACAAGCTCAGGGAACTCCTGCCCCTGCTCCGCAGACACGAGGAGCTCGCCCTAGATTTGCAGGCAGTGGTAGGACTAGCGGAAGTCATCCGCCAGCAGGGTGAATGGATCAAACATCGCTCCTCTCTGCTCTATCTCGACCCCCTGCTGGTCATGCTCAAGATCCATGCGCTCTCGACTGAGGAGCTTGCCCAGATCTTCGTCCGCTCCTGGCACCCGATCTTGGAGCTTGAGTGTCTGACACCCCTAGGGCTGAAAGAGGGGCTGGAATATTGGAAGTTCTTGCCCAGCCTGCAGGAGAGACTGAGGGAGCTACCCAAAATGGAGGTCCAGCCTGGGAGGATAGGACTAAAAGAGCTGGAGGAAATGGGCTTCATACACGAGTGCTTCGATGAGATGCTGGACTCCCTCTGGCTTGAACTGAGGAAAAGGGGAAGGGTGGACTACTGGAAGTTCATCAAAGGGAAGAATTTCTCCGAGCGTGTGAAGAGGGCTTATCTGCTCAGCTTCCTTATCACCTACGGTCTGGCGAAGATCTACCTAGACCCCATAGAGGAGCGGATTGAGGTAGAGGCTGTGGACGAGCCCCAGCGCAAGAGAGAAATCCAATCCATGGTGATATCAATAACAAAATGACAGAAGAAACACAAGACGAGCTCCGGGAGAAGTTCGCTAGAGCGATCCAACTACTCTGCTTCAAGCACCACATGGAACCAGGTGCTAGAACATGGGAGCTGAGACATGCACTGGGGAAGAACTACGAGCAGATCCTGGAGGCCCTCCAAACCGAGCTTGAAAAATTCGGGCTTACCATCAAACGTGTTTCGTCGGGGGGAGAGGCAGAGTCGGACAGATTCTTCGTGACATTGAGGGAGTCTCCCCCACTAACTACTGCCAGAACCTACGGCTGGAGAGTGGATGAGATGGGGATGCTCGCTGCCATTCTAGCCCAGCTTCTGGTCAGGGGGGGAAAGGCTCCCTTAAAGGAGATCCTGCAGGTGCTGGAGGAGAAGTTCCCGAAATTCAGGATAGATCCAGCCATCGAAAAATTCATCAGAAGGGGGTACCTCAGCCAAGACGAAGAAGGTATGCTCTACATAGGCTGGCGGACGAGAGCCGAAGTGGATGAAAAGACTCTTCTTGGTCTCTTGCTCGGGAAGGGTAAGAGTTAGCTCCTGAGAAAGGACCTGAATAGCGCCTTCCTCTCCTCCTGCAGGATGGCTTCGAAGAACTCGTTGCCCGTCCCCTTAGTGTTGAGTAGCACGCGCTCGGCTGCCTTGAGGGAGAGACCCCTGCCGGCCAGTGCGATCGCCGCTCTCGTACCGAATTTCTGCAAGAGTTTCGAGGTCTGGAGGAGCTCCCTCCACAGTCTGACCCTTCTGCCCCTCTTGTGCAACTCAAGCTTCTCCCTGACTTCTTGCTCGGGCAGCTCAGTCATGCCGATCCTCTGGGAGCCACAAACTGGACATCTCAACTCTTTCAGCTGGTAGATCTTCATTTCACGCACAGCTAGACAATCCAAGCAGACAAAACTCCTGACCTCGCTCATGAGCCTAACCTTTGCAGAAGCCAGAACTAGCGCCCGCATGCGCTTAGGTGCAACAGGCTCTAAGTAGAATGCAGGCTGTTTCCAATAGATAGAGGAAATAGGAGTCGGCTTCTCCCTCTCCCCCAAACTGACCAAGCGAAGCTCCCCCTTCCTGAGTCGCTCGATCACCCCAAACGCCCCCTCCAGATCGAGGTCCTTCTGAACCACTTCCTTGTAGGTTTCCTCAAAGGCTGGCGTCCCTCTCAAGCCCGTTTGGAGCTTCTCGACAACGGCTGGCGTGATCTCGGCCCTCTTCTCCAGCACACCCATTCTCTTGGCTACTTGGACGAGCCTCCAAGCAAAATAGTGGCTGCGTTCCACCATTTCTCTGACGGCCTGCCTGAGCTCCCTTACTGGCCGGCGCAGGAGGATCTCCCTGACCAAATCGAGCGTAAGCAATTCGGATCTCAGGACCACCCTGTAGGGATCCACGCTCAGCGAAACCGTCGCTCCCAAGGCCTCCGATAACATGTGGGCCAGTAGCCTACCCAAAGCCCTGTTGGTCAGGGTACCAAAACAGGCGTTCAGCACGCAGAACTCACCTACCTTCTCCAGCGTTAACCTCTCATCGGTCGGGACTGGTAGCCCTTGGGATATCTGCTCCCGTATTTCCTCGGTAGCCCTGCGCAGAACCTCTAGCCTGACCCCGTACTCGCGAGCGAGCCTTTCCAAGGGCTCCCCCGCCTCTATCCTCCTCCTCATTCTCCCAACTTCCTGAGCGACCTCCAGAGGAACTGGTATCTCCTCACCTATCCAGGTAGGAACCGCGCCCAGCGGGTCCTTTTCCCTCCTGACATAGATCCTGTCCTTGAAGATCTGCACAATCCTCCAGGGTGAACTGGCCATAATGAACTTCACGCCCGGTTCCCCGTACTGGGAGACGAAAGACTCATCCAGTATCCCTACCGGCTCACTCGTTTCCTCATCCACAACCAGATATTGCTTGAGCTCAGGTATCATGGAGAGGTTGTCGTAGTAGTAGGAGAAAGTAGATTGGGCGGAGAGAGGTCGTGTGAACTCATGATCCGTCAGGCGGAGGAGCCTGCGCTGCAGGCTCGTCGCGAAGTCCAAGACTTCCCTTAGCTCCTCCAACGTGAGATCTCTGAACTGATACGCTCTCCTCAGAAGCTGCCAAGCCTCCTGCAAGCCCACCACCCTTCTTTCACCGAGCATACCCACCAGCGTATGAAGCAAAACGTCCTTCGGCTTTTGAGGCATCCTTATGGGTTCCAGCTCCCCCCTCCTCGACTTCCAAACTATTACGATGGACTCTAGGGCATCGTCCGGATCCAAAGCTATGACCTTACCCTTGGAAACCTCTGTCAACCTATGTCC
>CAYYWO010000007.1:0-50736 GCA_964474885.1 Hadarchaeota archaeon (SeqCode) | reverse complement strand
CTGGCTCTCCCGCCACGGGCCGCCCCGTCAACCGGCCTCATGCGGGTTTGAGTGCGATGAGTTTCGAGCACCATGATCACCTGCAAACCCCATCGTTGGGTGGGGTAGTTGACCTTCTCACCAGCAGACGCCAGTAGGTCAGCACCAGCTCGCTTTCGGCTGGCGGGGGGAGGGGCTTCGTGAGGACCTTCGGCTTCTCCCCGCACTTCCAGTGGATCTCGACGTGACGCTTCAAGTAGGCGACCGTCAGCTTCGGCTTTAGCCTGATCAGATCGACCAGGCCCGCTCGCTGCAGGACCCTGAGGTGGTACAGGAGCACCGAGTACGGCTTTCCCATTGCCTGCTTCAGGGCCGAGAGAGGCAGGGGGCCCTGGCTCAATGCCTCTAACAGCTGCAGCCTCTCCACCTGACAGAGGGCCTTCAAGACATTCATCCATGTTTCGGCAAATTTCGAAAAATAGTTTAGTAAATGTAGTTTTAGTACAATTTTTGAACTTATTTTCGGATTTTAAAATGGGTAACTAAGGCTCAAAATGATAGTACCATGGAAAGCGTTAAGAAAGCTGAGACGAGCCACCACAAGCATGAACTCACCCGTCGCCTCGGTAGGGCGCTGTCGCTGCTTGCTACGGGAGAGGTCAGGAGGGAGGGGACCTCACCACCACGTTTTCCCGCTCGCGGAGTTCGAGAAGGCCATGCAAACCGTTCTGGCCGGGGGGATACCCTCAAGGTGATGATCAAACCTTAATGCTGAAGGTAGAGCACCTGACCGTCAAAATCGAGAATAAAATCGTTCTAAGGGATGTCTGCCTTGAGATAGGGGAGGGGGAAACCCATGTCCTCCTTGGGCCCAATGGCTGTGGGAAGACGAGTCTGATAAAGACGATCCTAGGTTTCTCCCCCTACAAGATTGTTGGGGGGAGGATACTCTTCGAGGGCAGGGACATAACCCAGCTGCCGATACATGAGCGTGCGAGGCTGGGCATGGCCGTCGCCTTTCAGAACCCGCCCGAGCTGAGAGGAGTCAAATTCGGCAAGCTGCTCGAGCTGGTTGGTGGAGAGACCCAGAGGCTCCTAGCGGAGGTGGGATTGCCCCTTGAATTTCTAGAGCGTGAGCTGAACTTGGGTTTCTCCGGAGGGGAGCTCAAGAAGTCGGAGCTCCTCCAGGTTCTAGCTCAGAAGCCCAAACTAGCCCTGCTGGACGAGCCGGACTCGGGCGTGGATGTGGAGAGCCTGAGGGTTCTGGGAAGGGTGATCGACAGGCTGACCGGAAAGTGCTCCTGCCTCATCGTTACCCATCTGGGTTACATCCTGAGGTACGTCCGTGCAAAGGTCGCCCACGTCATGATGGATGGGGAAATCGTTTGTTCGGGTGATCCCGAACGAATCGTTTCGACCATCATGGAGAAGGGGTACCAGTGGTGCCGATCATGCCCGAAAAGGAGGAAGTCATAAAAGCCCTTCAAAAGCCCGCCCAGTTCGGCCCGGACATAGACCTAGAGGCATACGGCAGGGAGAGCTCCCGCACACCCGCCGGAGAGGCACCCATGAGAATCCAAGAGGAGGGCAGGGCCGGTACCTACTTGCAGGTGGACTACTCCGTGGTCCGCCGGGTCATCAGGGAAGCCCTGAGGGATTCCGTGGAGATAGTGGACATGAGGGAGGCGCGGAAGAGACACGATCTAGCACCGTACTATTGGAAGCTGGTCAATCCCGCAACCGACAAGTATACTGCTTGGACGTACCTGAACGAGGACAGGGGAGTATTCATAAGGGTGAAGGAGGGGGTGAAAGTCCCCCTCCCCCTTCAGGCATGCTTCTTCATAGGGACTGAGGGTCTGAACCAAAACGTCCACAACATCATAGTCATGGAGCCCGACTCCGAGGCCACGATAGTGACGGGCTGTGCCGCCTACCGGGGACTACAACGGGGGCTGCACGTGGGGGTGACTGAGTTTTACCTCAAGAAAAATGCGAAACTCAACTTCACCATGATCCATTATTGGGGGGCCGGGTTCGATGCGAGACCGAGGGCCGCCGCGAGGTTGGAGGAGGGTGCTTCCCTCGTTAGCAACTACATCTGCGCGCTCCCCGTTAAGAGCATTCAGATGTATCCCACGGCCTTCTGCGAGGGAGACGGATCCAGTGTCACCTTCAACAACCTCATCTTGGCACAGGAGGATTCCCTCTTCGACCTAGGGGGAAGGATAATCTTCTCAGGTAAAGAGAGCCGGGGAGAAGTCCTGACAAGAGTCGTGGCTAAGGACAGGGCGAAGGTCTGGTCTAGGAGCTGCATCGTTGGGGACTGCGAGGATTGCAGGGGACACGTAGAATGCATGGGGCTCCTGCTCTCGCCCGATTGCTCCGTGCACGCCATCCCCGAGCTCGTAGCCAAGAAGAGGGGCGCAGAGCTGACCCACGAAGCAGCAATAGGCAAGATAGCGCGAGAGCAGGTGGAGTACCTCATGTCGAGGGGGCTGACCGAAAAGGAAGCTACTTCCCTGATCGTCAAGGGATTCGTGGAGGTCGGTCTGACGAGGCTGCCTGACGAATTCTTAGCCTCCTTCCGGAAACTGCTAGACGTCTCGTTGAGACAACTCTAGTCCAGCTGCTGACGGAGGGGTTGGAGAACCCTGTCCAAGCAACCGTGCAGGTATGCGACCACCATGCTGTAGTTGGTTATCGGTACGCCCTTCTCCCTGCACTTGAGGATCCTCGAGAGCAGCTCCCTGCGATTTATCATGCATGCCCCACAGTGGATCACTAACTTGTACTCTTCCAGATTCTCTGGGAAGTCGTGCCCAGAGTAAACATCAAACTGAACTGGTCCACCCACCTTCTGGTTTATAAGTCTGGGAATTCTGACCCTAGCCATGTCATCCCCTATCGGGTGGTGCGTGCATGCTTCAGCGATCAGTACCTTATCCCCGGGTTTCAGTCTGTCCAACACCTTGATCCCCTCGACGAACTCCCTCAAGTCTCCTTTGGCCTTCGCTAGGAGAATCGAGAAGCTTGTCACGGGAATTTCGGGGGGAACTTGATCAACCACTTCTTTAAGTACACAGGTATCTGTTACCACCAGCCTCGGCTTAACACTCGAGGTCTCCAAGCCCTTCTTCAGGGTCTTCTCGTTGACCACCAAGCACATTGGCTCACGCTGATCGAGAAGCTCCCTCATGGTCTGCTGGGGTGGAAGTTTGAGTCTCCCTTTCGGTGCCTCCAAATCAATCGGCATGACGAAGGTCACGAGATCACCGGGTTTAACGATATCTGAGATGATCGGTGGCGGGTTGACGAAATCCTCCGGCAGGAGACCCAGCATGGCCTGCTTGATCTTGGCCGCCACTTCTCCACCATTCCCGACCGCACAGGTTTCCACGAACGGTACGCCCTCCTTCTGGAGTTTCTGCCTTATTTCGGGGGAAGGTTTGACTATGTCGACCTTGTTGAGCAGAACCAGCAGGGGAATGCCCCTCTTCCTGACTTCTCTCAACACCTTCTCCTCGTACTCCCCCCAGACATTTGCCTCTGTCACGAGCAGGACCAAATCTGCCCTTTCCAGGACTTTCTGGGTTTTCTCAAGCCTGAGCTTGCCCAGGGATCCCACGTCGTCCAGACCAGCTGTGTCGATGAACATAACCGGACCGATGGGAGGAAGTTCCATGGGCTTTTCAACGGGATCCGTTGTGGTTCCGGGCTTACTTGAGACTATGGCCACCTGTTGCTGGGTAATAGCGTTAAGGATTGATGACTTCCCCACATTCCTCCTCCCCAGAATCGCTATGTGCAATCTTAAGCCCCTCGGTGCTTGGAGCATCTGAAGGTATCCCCCCTATCCCATAAAATACTTAGCCCTGCTTCCTTCACGGCCTCTTCCGCCCTGCTCAAAGTGACCCTCAGCTTGTTGTCATAAATCCTGTAGTGCTGGCGGTACCTCTCGGGGGTAAAATTGACCATGATAACGTTACATCCTGCCCTCAATCCCGCCACATGTCCCTCAACGGGATCGAGGGTAGCAAGGGCTGTGGTCGCGGGTAGCAGAACCGTTTTGGTGAGTATCCGGGTCAAGGCCAGGACGGAAAGGGTGAGTTCCTTGCTCCCAGGCGGGTGGCTGCCGAGAGGGGTGTTCTTTTGGGGCACGAAAGGTCCAATCCCCGCCATGTCCACGTCGAGTAGGTACATGAGTCTGACATCAGCGGCCAAATCTTTTAAGGTCTGGCCAGGCAGGCCAACTATGCAGCCTGCCCCAATCTGGTACCCTAACCTCCGCAGGTATAACAGGAGCCTCAGCCTGTGCATGAAGGACTGCCCTGGATGCATTTCGTGGTAGAGCTCGGGGTTGGCCGTCTCGTGTTTTAGCAGGAACCTGTCCGCCCCCGCTTGTCTTAAAGCTCTATAGTCCTCTATTGACCTCTCCCCGATGGAAAGAGTAACCGCCATGTCAGGATACCTCTCCTTGATCTGCCGGATGGTTCGAGCCAGTTCTTCCACCGGGTACCCTAAGTCATCCCCCGACTGGAGCACCACTGTTTTCACCCCGCACTCGGCCATCCTGTCAACCGCTTCCAAGATCTCCTCGGGTGACATCCGGTAGCGGGGGAGGTCCCTGTTCTCCCTGCGGAGGCCGCAGTACAAACAGCTGCGACAACAGTAGTTCGAGAACTCCAGCAGCCCCCTGATGAAGACGACCCTGCCACAGTGCCTATCCCTGACCCAACTAGCGACTTTGCTCAGTTTGCTCAGATCCTGTTTTCTCAGGACGCGAAGGATGTGGTGTAAAAAGGGCAAAACTCAGTATCTTCCCCGGGAGGTGTAAGTGGTGTGCAAGAGGTGATGTGCCTTCTCACTTCCCGGCCTTCCTAAGTACTCCTCATAGAGTTTCTTTATGGCGGGATTTTCGTGCGACTTCCTCACCACCTTCCTCTCATCCTCCGAGTACAGGCAGGCCGCCCTCTTCTTCCTGATCTCCATGTCGGTTGGAATGGGCTGCCCACCCCCTCCCAAGCAGCCTCCCGGGCATGCCATGACCTCGATGAAGTGATAGGGGGATCTGCCGTCCCTCACCTCCTCCATCAGCACCCGGGCGTTGGCCAACCCATGGGCAACTGCAACACGCACCTGAGTGCCGTTGAAGTCGATTGACGCAGTCCTTATCCCCTCAAAACCCCTAACCTGCTTGAACTCGACCTTCTCCAAAGGCTTTCCCGTGACTATCTCGTACGCCGTTCGCAGAGCAGCCTCCATAACTCCGCCCGTCACGCCGAAGATGACTGCCGCTCCAGTGGAGATCCCCAGAGGCTCGTCGAACTCCTCCTCTGGAAGGCTGGCGAAATCAATGCCGGCCTCTTTCACCATCCTTGCGAACTCCCTTGTGGTCAGCACCACGTCAACATCGTAAACACCCGAGGCCTTCATCTCGGGACGCTTTGCCTCGAACTTCTTCGCCGTGCACGGCATGATCGAAACCACCACCATGTCTTCGGGCTTTATCCCCAATTTTTCAGCATAGTAGGTCTTCGCAACCGCCCCAAACATCTGCTGGGGGGATTTGCATGTCGACATGTGCTCGAGAACTTCTGGGAAAAAGTGCTCAAAGTACTTCACCCACGCCGGTGAGCAGGAGGTGGTCATGGGGAGCTTCCCTCCCTTCTGAATTCTCTCTATCAACTCGTGGGCCTCCTCCACGATGGTTAAGTCCGCTCCGAACTGTGTGTCGAAGACCCGGTCGAAACCCAGCCTCCTGAGAGCCGCCGCCATCTTTCCAGTGACAGAGGTGCCTGGAGGCAGATTGAACTCCTCACCCAGTGCCGCTCTGATCGCCGGTGCCGTCTGTACCACCACAAATTTGTCAGGATCCTCCAGGGCCTTCCAAACCTCCTCAATATCGTTCCTCTCCCTTAAGGCACCTGTTGGACAGGCTAGAACACACTGGCCGCAGGCCGTGCACTCAACATTTCCCAGGCCCCAATCGAAGAACGTCATCACCCGTGTGTTCCTCCCTCTGTCGGTCAACTTGATGGCTTCAACCGACTGGACCTCCCGGCATGTCCTCACGCAACGGCCGCAGAGAATGCAGCGGTTCGGATCAAAAACTATTGAAGGTGAGGAGGTGTCTATCGGGTAGTTGTACCTCTCACCCTCGAACCTTATCTCCCTCACCCCAAGCTCATACGCTAGTTGCCTCAGCTCACAGTCTTCTGCCTTCTCACATGTGGTGCAATCTTGATGCCCATTGCTCAGGAGGAGTTCCAGGATCATGCGCCTCGCACGCCTTACTCTAGCAGACCTCGTCTTCACCTTCATCCCAGGTGCCACCGGTGTAGCACATGCAGGCTCCAGTCTCGGTCGTCCCTCGATTTCCACAACGCACACCCGGCAAGCACCGTAAGGTTCGAGCCCCTCCCTGTAACAGAGGGTGGGGATCTTTATGTTCAGCTTCTTTGCGGCCTCCAGGATGGTGGTGCCCGCTGGTACCTCAACCTCATAACCGTCTATTGTTAACTTGACCAGCTCAGTCATGTCCGCACACCCCTACCACGCACCTCCCCCTGAGGTGCTCTTCGAACTCTCCCTTGAACCTCTCGATGCAGGCTTTGGTGACATTGAGGGCGCTCTGACCGAGACCACAGATACAGGTGTCGTACATCACCCTTTGCAGCTCCAGCAGGAGTTCCAGGCTGGCAGAGTCCCCGTTTCCTCTGCGTATCTTCTGAAGCAATTCCCTTGCCCTCTTCGTCCCCTCCCTGCAGGGGGCACACTTCCCACACGACTCATGCTCAAAGAACTCGAGACACCTGAGCGCTACATCCACCATGCACCTCCTCTGATTCAACATGATGATCGCGCCTGAACCCAAGCCAGTTCCCGCTTTGAGCATGCTCTTGTAGTCAAGAGTTACCTTAAATTGTTCGGGAGTTAGGAGCCCGCCCGAGATTCCCCCGGTTAAGGCTGCCTTCGCCCCTCCTTCTACCCCCCTGCCATACTCGCTCACAAGTTCTTCGAGCGTTACGTCCGTGGGTAGTTCATAGACGCCCGGATTTCTGACATCCCCTGAAAGACAGTAGAGTTTAGTTCCGGGACTGCCCTCCGAGCCTATCTTGGAGTACCACTCCCCTCCGTTAAGAATTATAGCTGGGATGCACGAGAGAGTTTCCACATTGTTCACCACGGTAGGCTTGCCCCTGAACCCCGAAGTAGCCGGGTATGGCGGCCTCAACCTTGCCTCTCCCCTCTTACCTTCCAGTGAATCTAGGAGTGCAGTCTCCTCGCCGCACACGTAAGCCCCAGCTCCTTTGTAGAGGTAAATGTCGAACGAGAAATCCGTTCCCTGGATCTTCTCACCCAAGAGGTGCCTCTCCCGGGCTTCCTGGATCGCCGCTTCCAGCCGCCTGTAGCTCTCGGTGTACTCACCCCGGACATAAATGTAGCCCTGTCTAGCCCCAATCGCGTAACCGCAGATCATCATCCCCTCCAAGAGCAGGTGGGGATCTCGCTCCATTATGATCCGATCTTTGAAGGTCCCTGGCTCGCCCTCATCGGCATTGCAGACCACGTATTTGGGGGAGTCTGGAACCTTCGCAGTTAACTCCCACTTCAAGCCGGTGGGGAAGCCCGCACCCCCTCTTCCCACGAGTCCAGATCGCTTGACCTCCGCAATTACTCCGGACGGCTCCATCTCTAGCGTCTTCCTCAGTGCCTCGTAACCCCCCTCCTGCAGGTATTCTTCTAGAGTTCCCCTGTAATCCTTCTTCTCTATACGTTTGAGGAGGATCTTCATGCCTTCTCCCTGCACTGCTGCAGGATTTCCTTCATTTTGTCGACAGTCACCCTGCCATACGTTTTGTCGTTCACCATGACGGCAGGGGCCCCGTCACAGAAGCCCAAACATGAGGTCTCCTTGAGAGTGAAAAGCCCGTCTGGCGTGGTCTGACCCGGTTTGACCCCGAGTTCTCCCTGCAGGTACTGGAGTATCTCCCTCGCCCCCTTCAGATAGCAGGGGAGGGAGACACAAACGCGAATGACAAATTTTCCCTCCCTCTCCCTGCTAAACATCCCGTAAAAGGATGCCACGCTGAAAACCTCTCCCCTTGACAGGCCCAGCTTTTTCGCGACGAGGGTTGCCGCTTCCGGCGTGACGCATCCCAGCTTCTCTTGGATGAGATGCAGGCAGGGAAGCAAGGCCTGCCTGCCCATTTGTTCAACCATCCTGCTTATCTGATCTTCCAGTTCCGACTCCATAAACGGTGTTTAGCTGGCATCTTTAAAACCTGCGGTTCTGAGCTGGGAGAGGATGAAATTCTTTACCTCCTCCACCTGCCCGTGGGAGTGTACACCAATCAGCACTACACCCATCTTCTCCGTCAGCTGAACCTTGACCGGAGGGAGGAAGGTATCCTCCCTTTCACCCGCGATGTACGACCACCTCCTGCCCAATATCTCCGCGAACCAAACCTTGACCCTGAACTTCACCGCTACGACGCGAGCGAGATCCTCCAGATATCTCCTGAGATCCTCAGAAGTAGAGGTCCCGCTCACCCTTGCTTATGCGGTTTAAATACTCCATAAATCTTTTGAAGACCTCGGGCGGAACGAGTTCCCGGATCTCCTCTATTTCCTTCTCGATGACTTTCTCGCCCAGTCTCCTCGTTTCTTCGCCCGCAAAGTCCTCCAAGTATTCCTTGTACGTCAGCACAGCATTCAGCTTGCAAAACACCTTCTCCTTCCCGCTCTTCAGGAGTGTCATTATGTGCTGACCCGTCCTTCCGCACCTATACCCAGCAGTGCAGAAGGACACGATGTATCCCTGGCTCGCCAGCCACCTTATCCCTTCCTCCAAGTCCCTCGTGTCCCCCAGCAGGAACTGCTGGCGATCGGGCAACTGATCACTATTGCCACTCGTGTAGGAGCCTATCCCGATTCTGGAACCGAAGTCCGTTTGGGTGATCCCTAGGGGGAGAACCTCTCTCCTCACGTGTTCAGGCTCCCTAGCCGTTAATATCATACCTGTATAGGGAACCGAAAGCCTGACAACCGCTATGAACTTCTTGAAGTCCGAGTCAGACACCTTATATTCGGCCCGTTGCACGAAGGGTGTGTTCAGGGCGGGGCGGAGTCTTGGGAAGGAGATGGTGTGTGGTCCCACCCCAAACTTTTCTTCTAGCTCCCTTGAGTGGAACAAGAGCCCCATCACCTCGAATCTCCAGTCGTAGAGACCAAGGAGGACACCGATCCCCACATCATCTACCCCTGCCTCAAGTGCCCTGTGCATGCAATACAGCCTCCAGTGATAACTGCCCTTGATGGTGTCAGCAGGGTGTACCGCTCGGTAGGTTTCGTGGTGGTAGGTTTCCTGGAAAACCTGGAAAGTACCGATACCTATCTGCTTCAGCATCTTGAGCTCCTCCACCGTCATTGGAGCTGCATTGACGTTGACCCTCCGGATCTCTCCCCATCCCGACCTCGTTTTGACCTTCACCCGATAGATCGCCTTCAAGGTTTCAGCAATATAGCCGGCATCAGAGAGCGGGTGCTCACCGTATGAGGTTATCAAACGTTTGTGTCCTGCCGCCGCCAAAGCTCTGGCTTCTTTTTCTACTTCCTCGATCGAGAGCCTCTTCCTGACCACCTGGTTTTCTCTCCGGAAGGCACAGTAAAGACAGTTGTTCACGCAGTAGTCGCTACAGTACAATGGTGCAAACGTAACGATTCTGTTGTCATAGACTTCCTTTTTTACCTCCCCTGCTGCCTCGTAGACTTCCTTCCACAGCTGCTCATCCTTTATGTTCAGCAACTTGGCGGTTTCCTCAGGTTCTAAACATTCCTTGGAGGAAAGGGCCTTGTCGATGATTGCTCTGACTTGACTGCGGGTGGGATCTGAGTTCTCTTTTATCAAGCGCCAAATCTTTTCCTCATCTATGAAATCCCTGCCATCCTCCAGCCACCTGCTGTAGTCATCTTCATCTCTCAACCTTTCCTTCATCCATGCACCCAGCCCCTGTGGCAGGTTTTCAATCCATTGGACAATTGGCTGGTAGCTGGACATCTAAAATATTGTCCCTTTGCCCTCCATTAAGCTTCACCTGTTTCTGGTCACCGCTAGGTCCGCCAGCTCCAGCAGGACATCCTTCGCCGGGCTCGGGGGGAGCCCTGTTAGTTTTGACTTTGCCAGTTCTGCAAGTTCCCGGGCCTTTTCCATGGCGTAATCGAACGCGCCCGAACCGACCAGCAGCCTCTGGATCTCTCTTGCTTCCTCAATAGATAGATCCCTCCTCCCAAGCGCATCTCTTAGCCTCTCCCGCAGCTGGAGGTCTTCCATGGCTTTGACGATCATGAGCGTCCTCTTCCCCTCCCTCAGGTCGGACTCGGGCTTCTCCAGCAGATCCAGCACGTCATCCCTTATCTGAAACGCCATGCCTACCAATCTCCCGTACTCTGCCATCTCCCCCGCCAACTCGGGAGGTGCCCCGCCCATCAGTGCACCGGCCCTCGTGGCGGCAGAGAAAAGAGCTCCGGTTTTCCTCTCAATCATCTGCAGGTATTCGCCCTCGCTCACCGTTTCCCTCTTTGAGAACTCGATGTCCAGTATCTGGCCTTCACAGAGCTGCAGCGTTGCTTCCGCCATGAGCCCTATGATCGCCTGAGAGTTGGGTACCTCTGATAGCAGCTTGAAGGCTTTGAGGAGGAGGGCATCTCCCACCGTGAGGGCTATCGGCTCTCCCCACTTCACGTGGACTGCGGGTACTCCCCTCCTGGTCTCCGCGTGGTCCATTATATCGTCGTGGACGAGCGTGAAGGTGTGGACCAGCTCCAGAGCTGCTGCCACCTTGAGCACGTCCTCCGTGATTTTCCCGCCGACCGCCTCACAGCAGGACAAACAGAGACAGGGCCTGAGCATCTTCCCACCTGCCTCGATGAGGTGTCTGCTCGCCCTCGGGAGGGTTCCGGCACCTGAGGGTAGCACTTGGTCTATCACCTGGCGCACCAGCCTTGAGCACCGGCCGAGATACTCCTCCAGTCTCACGTCTTAAACCCGGAAGAGTAGGTTAATACTCAGCAATAATTTTTCACATTAAGCTTTTTTACTCTCGAATTCGCTACTCCGATGAGCAATGCCACGGAAGTTGAAAGAGTCATCGCGACTATAGAAAGGGAGAAGATCAGGTGGATAGACCTGCAGTTTGTGGACCTGAGGGGGAGGCTCCAGCATGTGACGATACCTGCTCACGAGTTCGATGTGGATAGCTTCAAATCCGGCTTTGGAAAACTGGATGGCTCCTCCATAAAGGGGTTCGTCGAGATCCACGAGTCTGACATGGTGCTGGTCCCTGCCCCGGAAAGCTTCGCGATCCTCCCCTGGACCTCTGGCGAGCACAAAACAGCCAGGATGATGGCGGACATATATCACTCGTTTGGGGGTCCCAGGTTCACTAGGGATTCGCGGTACGTCGCCCAGAAGGCGGAGGAGGCTGCGAAGAAGGCTGGATTCAACTGCTCCTACTGGGGGGCCGAGATCGAATTCTTCGTGTTCGACAGGGTCGAGCTGATACCCAACATGCTCGCCACGCGTGATGCCTGGGCGAGTAGCGGATACAGAATAGACTCCAAGGAGGCGATATGGAGCCCGGGTGGGATAAACTTCCCCATCAGATTCAAGGAGGGATATTATCCCGCCCCTCCCGAGGATACCCTCCAGGATTACCGGTCGGAGGTATCCCGCATCCTGGAGGACTTTTTCGGCATTAAGATCGAGGCCCACCACCACGAGGTGGCAACGGCGGGGCAAGTTGAGATAGACATGGGGTGCGCCCCCCTCACCAGGATGGCCGACGGGGTTGTATCCTACAAGTTCGTCGCCAAGATGGTCGCCTACATGAGAAACATGATAGCCACCTTCATGCCCAAACCCATCTTCGGTGACAATGCTTCCGGCATGCATGTCCACCAGAGCTTGTGGAAGGGAAAGAAGAATGCCTTCTATGACCCCGGTGACGGCTACGCCGAGCTGAGCCAGATCGGGAGGTACTACATCGGAGGGGTATTGGAGCACTGCCGATCCCTGGCTGCACTCGTGGCCCCCACGACCAACTCCTACAAGAGGCTAGTGCCCGGCTATGAAGCCCCTGTCTACATAGCGTGGAGCAGAAGCAACAGGTCTGCGACCGTCCGCGTGCCCGTTTACTATAGAGGGACCAAGAGGGCCCACGATACGAAGAGAATCGAGTTCAGGGCCCCCGACCCCGCATCCAACCCCTACCTGTGCTTTGCGGCCCAGCTGGCTGCCGGTCTTGATGGCATAAGGAAGAAGATAGATCCCGGCGACCCGGTGGACGAGAACATATACCTCCTGCCCAAGGAGAGGAGGCGGCAACTGGGAATCGGCGAGCTGCCCGCTTCCCTCTCCGAGGCTTTGGACGAACTGGAATCGGACCACAATTACCTCCTGGCAGATGGTATCTTCACCAAGGATCTGATCGAGAAGTATGTCGAGCTGAAAAGGGAAGAGTGCTGGGAGCAGGCCCTGAGGCCCACCCCCTTCGAGTTTTACCTCTACCTTGACTCCTAAACATATTAATAATCGAACTTTTGAATGCCGATGAAAGCGTACATTTTAATCACGACCAAGCCCGGGACCTCAGAAGAAGTTGTGAAGGAGATAAAAAAGATCCCGGGGATAGTCTGCGCAGATTCCGTCTGGGGCAGGTTCGACGTGATCGCTGTGATCGAGGCGGGCAGCCTGAAGTCCATCCAAGAAACGGTGTACAGGGTCATCCCGAAGATACCCCACGTGATTCACACTGAAACTGCCATCACCCTTTAGATGATACGGGCGTTCGTCTTAGTCAGAGCCAAGCCCGGTACCTCCGAGGAAATCGTTAGGGCCAGAAGAGTAAAAGGCGTGAAGCTGGCAAATTCCGTTTTTGGCAGATATGATGCTGTCCTCGTGATAGAGGGGAAGGATCAGGAGGAACTAAAGAAAAACATCTACGAGACTCTAGAACAGATGCCTGGAGTCTTGCACACGGAGACTCTGATCGCCTTATCCGAAGCCGAGGAATAGGTCTTGAAGCCCCGGGCGGGAGTTGAACCCGCGACCTCACGCTTACCAAGCGTGCGCTCTAACCAGGCTGAGCTACCGGGGCATCCATTCTTGCGGAAAATGATAATGAATACATTAAGGCGCAGAATTGCCACTTGCCATCTCTGCCGCTTCGTGGACAAGCCCTTCATAAGCCATCGGGTGTATGCTTGGCTTCCGGAAAAAACCCATACCTTAGCGATCGGGGAATCTCCCCCTCCGGGTCGAAAAGCAGGCTCGCTATACAACCTGGACACCTTCGACCGGCTACGGCTGTCGCTCAAGTTCATTTTGGGCATAAAGGGAGACAAGCGAGTTTTGGAGGCTCTTAGGAAGCAGGGCGTTTTCATCACCGCAGCCGTCAAGTGCAGGCCCCCAAACAGAGATTCCCTAAAAGAAATGAGAAAAAAGTGCGTCAAGCACCTGAGAGCGGAGATCTCGCTTCTCCAGCCCAAGAGAATAGTCGCCATGGGCAGAATGGCCTCGGCCTCGATCTGCGAGATATTCAATCTCGAACAACCAAGATCTGTTAGGTACCCGACGAAGCTTGAAGCGAAGAGGACAGAGATCTTCTTTCTTCCTCACCCCAATTACATCTTCAGATTTGCCCGAGAACTGGCTCCTGTACTGAGGAGGCTCTTTCGTGTGAGCTGATTTCACGAAATCGTAAAACTCACCCCCCACGATCTCTCCTCAACCCATCCGGAATAGCTGGGCATCACCTTCCCGCTATACCAGTTCTCGCTGAGTGCTGGCGCCCGCAAGAATTTGCAGGTCGACCGGTGGTCTTTATTCCTCCCCCGGACAGAATGATGGCTGAGTTCTGGTACCAGTGTTTCGAATGCGGGGCAAAATTCGATCCCTCCGAAAGACTATACACCTGCCCCAGGTGCGGCGGGTTGCTGGAGGTGGAGCTGGATCTGGAGAAGGTAAAGGAACTCGCGAAAAACCTCAAAGGGCCCCTGTCCGTCTGGAGGTACAGCTGCTTCCTCCCCGTCCGGGATCCGGCGAAGGCCGTGACACTGGGGGAAGGCGGGACCCCCTTGTACAGGTGCGAAAGGCTGGCGTCCGAGCTGGGGGTCAGGGAGCTGTACGTCAAGTACGAGGGTGCCAATCCGACGGGTTCCTTCAAGGATAGGGGCATGACGGTAGGGGTCACCAAGGCCATCGAGTACGGTGTTAAGGTGGTGGCCTGCGCCTCGACTGGGAACACCTCCGCCTCCCTAGCCGCTTACGCCGCAAAGGCAGGCCTCAGGTGCCTTGTCCTCTTGCCCAAGGGGAAAGTAGCCTTGGGTAAGCTCGCCCAAGCGATGATCCACGGGGCAGAGGTGATCGGGATAAGGGGGAACTTCGATCAGGCCCTCTCCCTAGTGACAAAGCTGTGCAGGGAAAACTCTAATGTTTACTTGCTGAACTCGGTGAATCCCTTCAGGCCCCAGGGACAGAAAACTATTGGCTTTGAGGTGGCGGAGCAGCTCGGGTACGAGGTCCCAGATAAGATAATTGTCCCCATGGGGAACTGTGCCAACATCTGGGCAATTTACAAGGGGTTCATGGAGTTCCAGAAAACTGGGCTCCTCGACCGCACACCACAGATGATCGGCATCCAAGCCGAGGGGGCCAAGCCCATCGTGGAAGCTATTAAAAAGGGACTAGACACCTTCATCCCGGTACCAAACCCGGAAACCATCGCCACCGCTATCCGGATAGGCAACCCCGTCAACGGTCCCAAGGCTATCAGGGCCATCAGGAAGTCTGGAGGGACTGCCGAGAGCGTCACCGACGAGGAGATAGTGGAAGCTCAGAAGCTCCTAGCGAGGACCGAGGGCATCGGGGTCGAGCCAGCAAGCGCATCCACCATTGCAGGCCTCAAGAAAATGCTGGACCTCGGGGCGATCGGGAGAGATGAAATCGTAGTCTGTATCGCAACGGGAAGCGTGATGAAGGACCCTGAAGAAGTCGTCAAGGTGACTGGGGAGATAAGGGAGATAAATGTGGACTACGAAGAGCTGTTGAGGGTCATCAAATGAGGGGAAAAGAAAAAGTATTCCAACTGCTCAAGGAGCACCACAGCTGGTTCAGAGAGGTCATACCTCTCATTGCGAGTGAGAACCTCACGAGCCCGGCCGTCAGGCAAGCTCTCCAGTCCGATTTTCAGCACAGGTATGCAGAGGGACTACCTGGGGAAAGGGTGTATGCTGGCTGTAAATTCATAGACGAAGTCGAGCTTTTGGCGATCGAGCTGGCCAAGAAGCTCTTTGATGCCCCACATGTGAATGTTCAGCCCGTCTCCGGCGTTACTGCAAACCTAGCCATGTACACGGCCCTGACCAGCCCAGGGGACAGGATGATGTGCCTAGCCATACCCTGCGGAGGGCACATAAGCATGGGAAAAGGGGAGCTGGGAGGAACCGCTGGAGCTGTGCACGGACTGGAGGTAAGGTACTGGCCGTTCGACGAAAAGCACATGAACATAGACGTCGAGAAGGCCGCCCAAGAGATAGCCGACACCAAACCAAAGCTCGTCCTGTTCGGGGGGAGCGTGATGCTCTTCCCGCACCCAGTCAGAGAGCTGAGCAAGGCCGCGAGAGAAGTGGGTGCGAGGGTGGCTTACGATGCTGCCCACGTGATCGGCCTGATCGCGGGAAAAAAGTTCCAGGATCCGCTGAGGGAGGGGGCAGAGGTGATCACGTGCAGCACCCACAAAACCCTGCCCGGGCCACAGCACGGTATGATCTTGTGCACGGAGGAGCTGGGGCCAAAGATCGACAGAGCTGTCTTCCCCGGGGTCGTCAGCAATCATCATCTACATGCAGTAGCGGGGCTTGCTGTAGCCCTAGCTGAGATGCTGGAATTCGGGGAGGCCTACGCGAGCCAGATAATAAAGAATGCCAAGGCACTAGGGAAAGCCTTGAAAGAACACGGACTCGATGTGCTGTGCGCAGAGCTGGGCTTCACAGAGTCCCACCAGCTCCTGGTGCAAGTGACCAGATTTGGCGATGGAGGGAGGGTCGAGGCCCTGCTTGAAAAGGCCAACATAATACTGAACAGGAACCTCCTCCCTTGGGATATAAGGGATGGTAGGCACTTCAGGAATCCGGGAGGGGTAAGGATCGGTACCGCTGAAGTCACTAGGCTTGGGATGAAAGAACCTGAGATGGAGAGAATTGCGGAGTTCATATCTAGGGTTCTTGTAAAAGGTGAGAGACCGGAGGAGGTTGCCCGAGAGGTTGCACGGTTCAGGAAGGACTTCCAGACCCTCCACTACTGCTTCGACGAGGAGGCAGACGTCTTCTCCCTCTTCTGCTAGTTTTACTTCTAGCGAACTCTCTCTATCCACATTCTAAAAGAGGAGAAGAATTAAGGGGGTTAAAAATGGGGGTTAAAAAGAAGGAGTGGCAATTTTTTACACTTCAGTTTTTAGTCAGTGGAAGATTTTTTCGTGGATTAAAAAGTGGCTTCAAATTGTTTTCTCGAAACACATTTTCCTCGCCGTGCCCACCCACTGAGGGGGGACTATGGAAGAGAGGCTGAGGGAGCTCCTGACGGATTTCCTGCACCAATCAAGCGTACGCAAGCTAGCAAAGACCGCAGCCAATAAAGGATCGAGCTCCATCACCCTCGAATTCCGGCAACTGCTCGAGTACGACATCGAGCTCGCCAAGTTCCTGCTGGACAAGCCGGAGGAGTTCCTAAGAGCTGCTGACGAAGAGCTGACTTCTCTGGTAGGATCCACCATGAGACTCAGAATAAGCAACTTGGGGGATGAGAATACCGTTTCGATCAGGGATTTGAGAGAGTCCCACTTGGGAAAATTCATACAAATCGAGGGGATAATAGCCCAAGCCAGTCCCGTCAGGCCTGAAATCTGCGTTGCTGTTTACAGATGCAAGTGGTGCGGGGAGCTCCAAGAGGTTGAGCAGACAGGCGAGTTCATCGAGAAGCCGCTCATGTGCCTAAATCCGGAATGCAGCAAACGCACAGCACGTGAATTCGAATTGGTTGAGGAGAAATCGAAATTCAGGGACTGGCAGGCTTTAGTCATTCAAGAGAAACCGGAGGACCTGAGAAGTGGCAGGATGCCCAGAAGGCTGGACTGCATCGTAAGAGATGACTTGGTTGAGAGGGCCGTCCCCGGCAATCGTGTCCGCGTGACGGGGTACATGAAGCCCATACCTGAAGGAAGAGGGAAAAAATTCCCGAGAACCTTCAGAAAGATCTTCTTCATCAACCACCTAGAGGTAATCGAGAAGGGAGTAGAAGAAATTGAGCTCACCCAGCACGAGATCCAGCAAATAAAGAAGCTGGCAAAGGACCCCAACCTGAGGGAGAAACTGATAAAATCCATCGCACCGGCAATCTTTGGGTGCGAGCACATCAAGGAGGGAATACTCCTCCAGCTGTTCGGCTCAGACCCTGTTGTCACGAAAGACGGACACAAAGTGAGGGGGGACATCCACATACTGCTGGTCGGTGATCCAGGGAAAGCGAAGTCCGCTCTCCTCAGGTGGGTGGCACAGGTTGCCCCCAGGGGCCTCTACACTTCAGGGGTGAAGTCGACCGCTGCTGGCCTGACCGCCACAGCTGTAAAAAATGAGGTTACAGGAACCTGGGCCCTTGAAGCTGGTGCCCTTGTCCTAGCTGATGGGGGGATAGCATGCATAGACGAGTTCGAAAAAATGGATAAGACAGAGGCAAACGCCATCCTAGAGTCCTTAGAGCAGCAGACTATAAGCGTCTCAAAAGGTGGCATAGTTGCCACGCTGAACACGCGGACATCTGTGTGTGCTGCGGCGAATCCAAAAACGGGAAGGATAGACACCAGCATCCCTCTAGTCCAGCAGATAGACATCTCCCCTGTGCTCATAAGTCGCTTTGATCTGATCTTCGCGGTTAAGGACACCCCGGATCCGCAGCAGGATCAAAAAATCTCGGAACACATGGTCTCCCTCCACGGGAAACATGGAAAGCCGGTGAGAGCACCCATCCCAGCTGACATGTTGCGGAAGATAATCGTCTATGCCAAAAAGTACATCCACCCCCAGATCAAATCGAAGGAAGTTGTCAACGAAATAACACGGTTTTACGTGGAGTGGAGAAAGCACGCCGAACCTGGGAATCCCGTTCCTGTCACTCCGCGACAACTCGAGACCATCATACGACTGGCCAAAGCCAATGCCAGAGCCAGACTCTCGGAGGAGGTACAGATAGAGGATGTTAACAGAGCAATACAACTTCTGAAGCTCACCCTGCAAGAAATAGGGTACGACTTGGAAAGCGGGAGGTTCGACATAGATTTGATATACACGCAGAAGACTAAGCCAGAGAGGGATAGAATCAGCAGGTTCCGCCAATTGCTTCAGAAATTGGACAAGGAGTTTCCGGAAGGGATCCCCCACGACGAAATCGTGACAAGAGCCCAGGAGATCGGCTTGGATAAGGTATCGATTGAGAAGATGATAGAAGAAGATAAGAACCACGGGTTCCTTTTTGAGTTCGGGAAAGAGGGTGTCATGCCAAAGTACAAGCTGGTGAGAGCATGAAAGTCCGGATTCTCGTACAGGCGGAGGGCGAAGTCCTGGCCGCGGAGGAGGAAAGAGAGGTGGACGAGTGGGAGGCTGCCGTGCTGATAGCGCAGGGGAAGGCTAGGCTAGCAGAGCCTCTCACTCTCGCAGATGTGAGGGGGTTGCTCATCAAAGAGGAAAAAAGCGCGGAGCTTCTCCGTCTCCGGGAGGATCTCATACCCACTTTGAGGCTATCGATGCTTGGTCTGAGCCGAGAGGAAAGAGGGAAACTCTTAAATGAAGCCTTGGGGCTTTTCGAAACGAGAGCATTCAAAGTCCTGCGGAGTCCTGAAACGACGGACAACATGACACCCGATGAATTACACCTCTTCTACCAGGTGAGGAGGGTTCTGAGAAATTGGTTGGAAGAAATCAGGAGGAGGATTTCCCATGGCGCTTTTTGAGAAATTCTTGCGGGACCAGAGAATATTCCAAAACAAGGACTACTTGCGCCCTTCTTACACCCCAGACAAGCTCCTGCACCGAGAAGAACAGATAGAGCAACTCGCTAGGATTCTGGTCGCTCCGCTTAGAGGAGAAACTCCCTCAAATGTCCTCATTTACGGAAAGCCCGGGACAGGAAAGACGGCTGTGACGCTTTATTTATTGAGAGAGTTGCAGAGAGAACGCAACCACATCCCGGTCGTTGGTGTCTATGTGAACTGCCAGCATGTGAACACTGAGTACAGGGTGCTGAGCCGAGTTACAACTTCCCTGCTCGAAGAGTTCCGAAACAGAAAGGGCTCCTACGAATTTTCTAAACACAACTTACCGAGCCGGATCCCTCATACCGGATGGCCAGTAGACCTCCTGTTTGACATCTTCAAGAAGGTGGTGGATCTGGAACAAAAGTTCGTCATTATAGCCCTAGATGAAATCGACAAGTTAACAGACAAGGGGGACAACCTACTATACAAACTTTCACGACTCAATGCGGAGCTGGTTCAATCCAAGGTCAGCGTCGTCGGAATCTCGAACAATGCAACCTTCCTCGATTTCCTGGATCCGAGGGTTAAGAGCAGCCTGGGAGAGGCGCAGGTCGTCTTCCCGCCATATAACGCCCAGCAGCTGCAGGACATACTGAAGGAGAGGGTGAAGCTGAGTTTCAAGCCGGGAGTCGTAACCGAGGAAGCTATCAAGCTCTGCGCCGCCTTGGCGGCACAGGAACACGGGGATGCGAGGAGGGCTCTAGATTTGCTGAGAACCGCGGGGGAAATAGCCGAGGAAAGGAACGAGGTGCTCGTGAAAGTCGAACACGTACAGGAGGGCAACAAGCGGTTGCAGAAGAATGCCGTGAAGGAGATCCTGGCTACCTTGCCTCTTCAGCAAAAAATAGTCCTCCTCTGTCTGGTTGTCTTAAAGCAAAACGGTTGTCGGCTGACGTTCGGCGAAATTTACAAGTATTACCAGAGGCTGTGCGAGAAAAACGGGATAACACCCGTTGGGCACCGATCCCTGAAGAACTACTTGGACGAACTAGACATGCTTGGGATCATTTCGACTGAAGTTGTGAGCAGGGGGCGCGGGGGGAGGAGCACGATGGTAAGAGACCTCCTGTTCCCCGGCATAAAGAAAGCACTCTTACCGGAGCTTGGAAAGTTAGAGTTCCCGCAGCCTGACTCCAAACTCTGCAGCTTTTTCTCATGAAGGCCGAGCTGCTCGTGGAAAAGGCGATGAACCTTGGTTCTTTTCTGACCCCTGATGCCATTCAATTGCTGGAGACGTTACCCGATGAAGATATCCAAAAGATCTTCACGCAACTCAAAGGTGCAACTGTCATAACACGCGAAATGGTAGCCCAAGTACTCGAGACGGCGAGGCCCCCGAAAATGAAGCCGGAGAGGGAGATCAAAGCCCCCAAGATGGTAATCTTGAAGGGGAAAGACTATCCCAGCTGTGGAGGAGAGGTGGAGGACTTCCAGCAGCTCTTTCGAAGTCGCTACGAAAAAACAAAGTCCCTCTTAAGGATGAGGCCTGAGGCATCGCAGGCTATACCATTTTCGAGTTTAAAGTACCTGGAAGAGGGGCAAGAGTTCAGGATCATCGGAATGGTCGCGGAAAAAAGAGTTACACCGAAAGGGCACTACATCCTGGAGCTGGAGGATCTGGAGAGACGAGAGAGATTTTGGGTGTTGAGAGACAAGGGGGAGTCCTACGAACAGGTGCATGAGGTTGTGACTGACGAGGTAATAGGCTTGGTTGGCATCAAACGACAGGTTGGAAACATCTCTTTCATCACCAAGAAGATCCTCTGGCCGGAATTTCCCAAAATAACGCCACACCGGGCGGAGGAGGAGGTGTACGTTGCCTTTATTTCGGACCTGCATGTAGGCAGCAAGATGTTCCTAGAGCATGTTTTTGAGAGGTTCGTGAAGTGGCTCAAAGGTACCGAAACCCAAGAAAAATACAAGCATATTCCCCCAAAGGTCAGCTACTTGCTCATAGCTGGTGACATCTGCGATGGCGTTGGCATTTACCCGAAGCAGGAAAAAGAGCTCGAGATCGCTGATGTGTTCAAGCAGTACGAAAGAGCCGCCGAACTTCTTTCTGAGCTCCCCGAGCACATCACGGTTGTAATCTCTCCAGGCAATCACGACGCTGTCAGAATGGCGGAACCCCAGCCGCCGATCCCGGAAGAAATTGCAAAGCCCCTCCACGACATGGGGTGCGTGCTTGTGGGAAATCCTTCCCTTCTAGAAATCGAGGGGGTTAGGATCCTGATGTACCATGGACGTAGCTTCGATGACCTTTCATCGGAAGTTAACGTTCAAAACCCCTGTGAGCTCATGAAGCTCCTGCTCAAGAAACGCCACCTAGCTCCTGTCTATGGAGGCAAAACCGCGGTTGCCCCCTACACCGAGGACTACATGGTCATCGAAGAAATACCTGATGTCTTCCACTGCGGACATCTACATGTCGCTGGGATGGAGCGATACAAGGGGGTCTGGCTGCTCTGTTCTGGGCCTTTCCAAGGCAAGACTTCCTACATGAGAAAGCGCGGCATAGAGCCAACCCCCGGCATCGTCCCGGTTCTAAACCTAAAAACAGGAGAGCTGCTGAGGTTGCACCTTGCTTGAGCAGATAAAATCACTCATTATAGACCTCGACGGAGTCGTCTGGCTAGGACGCAAACCGATAAAAAGCGCTGTCCGCGCCTTGAAAAGAATCCAAAGGAAGGGAAAAAAGATCCTCTACCTGACGAACAACTCTACCCTCTCGCGAGCAGATTGTGCTCAGAGGCTGAAGAAGATGGGCTTGCCTGCACATCTGGACTACATTTTGACAACAGCATATGGTGCTGCTCGGATCATCAGCCAGGATGACAGCCCAGCAGTCTACCCTATAGGAGAAAGAGGTCTCCTCCGCGAACTTCGTGAAGCTGGAATAACCATTCTCCCAATTGAAAAGGCGAGGCAAGCGACACACGTGGTTGTTGGGCTCGACCGGCGGCTGAATTACAAAAAACTCGCAGCCGGGATGAGGGCCATCCTCTCGGGCGCAAAATTCATCGCAACCAATCTCGATTGCTCATATCCCACGCCTGAAGGCCTGCTCCCGGGCGCCGGTGCGATTGTGCACGCCTTGAAAGCCGCAACTGGCAAGGAACCGGACATCGTGGTGGGAAAACCGCGGCCTTATCTCTTGGAACTCGCACTTGACATCCTTGGAACATCCCGAAAGGAGACCGCACTCGTTGGGGACAGGCTGGACACCGATGTGCCTGCGGGGAAGAGGCTCGGATTGAAGACCATCCTCGTTTTGACTGGTGTGACCAAGGAGGTCTCCCCATCGAAGAGCAGGCCGGACCTCGTTGTAAAGAGCTTAGGGGAGCTGGATCCATGAGAATCGAAGAAGTCGAAAGTTATTTCTCGCACTTGGAGGAACGGATCAAGAAAGAGTTTGAGATAGCTTCAAGGGCTAGGGAGAAGGGCTTTGATCCCGAGCTGAAGCCTGAGATAATCGTCACCCGGGACTATGCTGAAAGAGTTGAGAAACTCCTGAACTTGCCCGGAATCGCCGAGGAGATTAGAAAGCTGGAGGCTGAAGGAAAGAACCGGGAAGAAATCGCGATGACCTTGGCCGACCGCATCGTCTTGACGCAACTGGAGCTGAATGATGAAAAGGTTGCTGAGAAGGCTCTTCGGCTCGCACTGGCTATAATCACCGAAGCTGTCCCCATTGCTGCCGTCATAGAAGGGTTAGCCAAGGTCGAAATAAGAAGGGACACCAGAAGCAGGTGGCTAGCACTTCACTTCGCCAGTCCCATCAGGGCTGCCGGTGGTACAGCCGCCGCTCTCACCATCCTGATCGGTGATCTGATAAGGAGAAAGCTCCACTTGGATAAGTTCGTTCCCACCCCGCAGGAAATCGAACGGTACGTTGAGGAAACCGAGCTCTATGCAGACCTCGAGCACCTGCAGTACACGCCTTCCCCGGACGAGGTAAGGCTGGCCGTCGCGAACATACCTGTGGAGGTCACGGGAGAGCCTACCCACAAAGATGTCACGGTCACTACCAATAGGGGATTAGAAAGGGTGGGGCACGACTTCGTCAGGGGAGGGGCGATCCTGGCTCTTGCGGAAGGTGTCATTCAGAAGGCACCCAAACTGCTGAAGTACGTTGAGAAACTTAATCTGGACGGATGGGAGTGGCTGGAGGAAATTGCCCACCACTTCCAAGCTAAAGAGAGCAAAGAGCGGGAGGAGATCCCCGAAACAGAGGAGACGGAAGAAATCGAGGAGGAAGCGGATGAAGAGGAGGAAAGGTACCTCCAAGAGGTGATAGGTGGCAGACCTGTTTTCAGCCATCCCCAGAGGCAGGGTGGCTTCAGGGTGAGGTATGGGAGAGCAAGGAACACGGGGTACGCGACCGTGGGTATGCATCCAGCAACTATGGTGATCCTAGGCGGATTCCCAGCTGTAGGGACACAGTTAAAAACCGAGTTCCCAGGAAAGGCGGCTACTATTGCACCAGTAGATACCATTGAAGGTCCCACCGTCAAGCTCAGCGATGGTTCTGTGGTTAGAATCAGAACTCTAGAAGAAGCTAGGCGGTTGAAGGATGAGGTAATTGAGATACTCTCCCTCGGGGATCTTTTGATCAGCTTCGGAGAGTTCTTGGAAAACAATCACCCTCTGTTACCACCATGCTGGTGTGAAGAGTGGTGGGCTAAAGAACTCAAGAAGAGGGGGGCGGACTCTCAGGATTTATCAGTTTACCTAGAACCGCCATATCCGCCTCCCCCACCCGAGCTTGCCATAGAGCTCTCGGAGAAATATGGAGTGCCCTTGCATCCCTATTACACCTTTGATTTTCAATTTCTCAACAAGGAAGAGCTATCACAACTGATAAAGTGGTTCGAGAGTGCACGAATCATACGTGAAGGAAACAAGACCGTCCTAGAGCTTCAAGTTGCGCCAGCTAAGAAGTTTCTAGAGCAAATCGGGGTTCCTCATCGGGTAGAGCAAAACAAAGTGATTATCGAGGAATTCGCGCTTCCCCTCATACGATGTCTGGGACTTGAAAACCATCAGAAGTATGAGATTCTAGAGAAGTACACAGAGGTCCTCACAATAGTCGAAAAGATCGCTGGCCTCCCCCTCCGACAAAAAACGACCGCTTTGGTTGGTACTCGGATGGGAAGACCTGAGAAAGCCAGTCCAAGAAAAATGAAGCCGCCGCCCCACATCCTATTCCCCGTGTCAACGGCGGGGGGCCCCACCAGAAGCATCGTGAAGGCAGCAAGCAGCGGCGTCCCGGTTATAGCGGAGATCGTGCACCTGAGGTGTCCAAACTGTCAGAGAATTACCATAAGAAAGAAATGCGAAAATTGCGGCTCGGAAACCGAGTACTTCAGATCCTGTCCGGTTTGCAATAGAGAAATCAATGAGGAGAGGTGCAGGATCCACGGGGAGCGTGTTTCCTTTGCGTCCAGGCGCATGATCCCCCTAAGGGAAATGCTTGAAAATGCGTTGAGGAATCTGGAGGAGCAGCCCCCTAGGGAGATCAAGGGTGTCAAGGGAATGACCAGCGCTTACAAGATCCCCGAGCCACTTGAGAAAGGGATCTTGAGGGCAAAACATCAGATTTTCGTTTTCAAGGACGGAACCGTCCGATACGATTCGACCAACATGCCCCTAACCCACTTCAGGCCGAGAGAGGTTGGAGTTAGTATAGACAAGCTGAAAAAACTGGGCTATAACCGGGATTTCAAGGAGAAACCGCTGGAGAATGAAGACCAGCTGCTGGAGCTAAAGGTTCAGGACATCATAATTTCCCGGGATTGCGCCGAGTACCTAGTAAGGGTGGCGAATTTCCTTGACGACCTGCTGGAGAAGTTCTACCACCTGCCTAGATACTACAACTGCAGGTCTCCCGAGGATCTGGTGGGACACCTCGTCATAACGCTCTCCCCGCACACTTCGGTTGGTGTGGTGGCTAGGATAATTGGCTTTACGGATGCAAACGTGATGTTCGCGCACCCCTTCCTCCACGCAGCCAGAAGAAGAGATTGCGATGGTGACCAGGACTCAGTCATGCTCCTTCTGGATGGACTCCTGAACTTTAGCCGGAGGTTCTTACCGGAAAAGAGAGGTGGTACCATGGATGCTCCCCTAATGCTAACCTACAGAGTGGATCCACTAGAGGTCGACAAAGAGGCACACCATGTGGAGGTCAACTATGATCTCCCCCTCGAGTTCTATGAGCAGGCTGCAGGCAAGAATCCCAGCGAATTGCTTCACTTGGTAAAGGTAGTGGAACAGAATCTACACTCCGAACAAAAATATCAGATCGGCTTTATGTTCGACACCTCAGGCATTTCCAATGGACCATTGAACACTACTTACAAGGTTCTCCAGACGATGGAGGAAAAAGCCTGGACACAGCTTGAACTGGCAAAAAGGATTAGAGCCGTCGACGAACATGATGTTGCCCGACGACTAATCGAACATCACTTCATTCCAGACATAAGAGGGAACCTGAGAGCCTTCGCTTCTCAAAAGTTCAGGTGCACTTCCTGCAACAAAAAATACAGGCGTGTACCCCTGAGCGGTGTATGCGAATGCGGAGGAAACCTCGTCCTCACCGTCAGTCAAGGGGGGATAAAGAAGTACCTGCAGCTGGCGGTTGAGATAGCCAAGCAGTTCGATGTGGGTGAGTATCTTAAGCAGAGAGTTGAACTGCTTGCGGAGGAAATCAAGAGCACCTTCTCAGAAGGGGGGTCCAAACAGCTCAGTTTAGCCGATTTCTTGGTCTAACAGGAAAAGTGGATGACAAACATCATCTATATAGTCGGGCCCGCGGGTTCAGGGAAATCAACCCTGACCCTTAGCTTGCTGGAAACGATGGAATCGTACGAACTCAAATGCGTGACGGTGAATTTGGATCCTGGAGCAGAATGGCTCCCTTATACGCCAGATATCGATATTAGGAAGGACATTTCCCTCACGGAAATAATGAGAAGATACAAGCTCGGACCAAACGGTGGGTTGATAGCCGCAATCGACTTACTCGTTGACCATGTGCATCGGTTACGAGAGATCATAAAGGGAATGAAACCGGATTATGTCCTGGTCGACACACCGGGACAGATGGAGCTCTTCGCGTTCAGGGACAGTGGCCCCATAGTGGTTAAAACCCTTGGGGAGAACAGGGGGACGCTCTTCCTGGCGGATGCCTGCATGTGCAGGTCCCCGAGCACCTTCGTGTCCACCCTCTTGCTCTCAGCATCAGTATTCGTTCGATTCCGCAACCCACAGATCATAGCCCTGACCAAAACAGACTTGATTAAGGAGGATGATTTGAACAGGATTCTGGACTGGTGGGATAACCAAGAGAGCCTTCTGGATGCCATGCAGGAGGAGCCCAACCCTTTGCAGAGAGACGTTGCATCTTCCATACTTCCCGGACTGAGGGGGTTGGGGATGCCAGGGGAGCTCATACCCGTATCTGCAACCCGGGGGAGTGGAATGTTGGAGCTCATGACCTCGATTGAGAGGGCCTTTGCCTCCGAAACCGCTCTTGACTTGGGCAAGGAGTTTGAGCCCCCATAATGGACCTCAGAGATAAATTTCTCGGATGTTTACTCGGTTTAGCTGTAGGGGATGCCCTAGGCAGGCCATTCGAGGGTCTCTCCCCAACCTCTGCGGAGATCGTAGAGTCTGAGACACGAAAAATCATGTCCCTTAGATACACGGATGACACCGAAATGACCATCAACCTAGCCCGGTCGCTCGTGAAGAAGGAGGGAGATTTGGACCTAGAGCTGATAGCGAAGACTTTCGCCCAAAATTTCGACCCCAGCAGGGGGTACGGGCCGAACACATTATGGATCCTCCAACAGATTGCTAACGGGCATCCCTGGGAAAACCTAGCTCAGCAGGTAATGGGCGGGCAGGGCTCCTTTGGCAACGGGGCGGCCATGAGGGTGGCTCCCTTAGCTCTGTTGTACAGGGGGAAAGAGCTCGCGGAAAAAGTTGCAGAAGAAAGCAGAATAACACACGTTCACCCCCTGGGAATAGAGGGGGCCATCCTGCAAGCACAAGCCATAAGAGCTGCCCTAGAGCACCGAGCTGTCGACCCCTTGGACTTCATCGATGAACTTCACAAATGGACAACGAGCAATGTCTTCAAATATAAGCTAGAAGCCGTAAAGGAGCTCCTGACATCTGGTAAACAGGAAGACGTCGTTCAAATTCTAGGAAATGGCGTCGAGGTTTTCAACTCCTTTCCGGCAGCCCTCTTCAGCTTTCTCAGGTCGCCGCGGGACTTCAAGTCAACCGTCTTGTACGCGGTTTCGTTGGGGGGCGACTCCGACACCATCGCCTCTATGAGCGGAGCCATCTCGGGAGCGCACAATGGTTACTCGAACATACCTCCAGAATGGTTGGAAAAGCTTGAGAACAAAAGGGATCTAAAAAATCTCGCGGACAACCTATTCACTTTGTACGTCAGGCGGGAGCTAGGGAATCGCTGTGAATACTGTAGGGGGTCGCATCGTTTGCGTGTGGTGAAGCTGACCGACGAGGCTGGTTACGATCTGGACAACCTAATCCTAGTTTGCGCCCAATGTATGAAAGAGATAAAAAGGGGTTTCAAGCCTCCACACCCCAGAAAGACGGGGAAATATAGGGCTGTTTATCGAAAGAGCTACAGCAAAAGTAGGTGATGAGAATTCTAATAGCCTCGGATTACTATTACCCCTACCTCCCAGGGGGAGGAGAAAGGAGGATGTTTGAGATCGCGAGGAGGCTTGCCAAGAAACACGAGGTCCATGTGGTGACGCGGAGATTCGGCGGGCTTCTGGCCGAGGAAGAGCACGAGGGCGTGCACATCCACCGTGTTTCAGTGGTCTCAGGGAGGCCTACCCTCGAGTCCGTTTCAGACGGACTCACGTTCATGATAAAGAACTTGATACGCGGACTCTCAATAAAGTTTGACGTTTGCGCTCCGCAACAATTCTTTCCCCTTCCACCATGCTGGCTCCTCTCGAGAATGAAGAGGGTGCCCATCGTTCCCACCATCCATGATGTCTACCGCGAGACATGGCTGCAGAAATACGGGAAAAAGGGGATCCTGATGTCCGTTTTTGAGAATCTGACCCTGAAGATGGATTACGAACGTATAGTTACCGTCTCCCAGACTACCAAGAAGAAGCTCGTGAGGGCAGGAGTGCCCCCAGATAAGATAGCCGTGATCCCCAACGGTGTTGACGTACAGAGCTTCCAAAAAGTGCTAGCGAAAAAGTGCACAAGACCTCGGATTGTTTACATTGGTCGATTGGTGCGCTACAAACACGTGGATCACCTCCTGCACGCCTTCTCGAGGCTGAGTACCGACTCGGAGCTTCTGATCGTGGGGGATGGACCTGAGAAGCCATATCTGCAAGCTCTGGCGAAGAAGTTGGGCATCCAGGAAAGAGTCCGCTTCGAGGGTTTCGTCCCGGAGCAAAAGAAGATCAAGCTACTCAAGTCCTCCCACGTCCTTGTACTCCCCTCATCGACCGAGGGCTTCGGCATAGTGGTTTTGGAGGCGTGGGCATCGCAGACCGTCCCAGTGGTTTCCGATATACCCGCACTCAAAGAGCTTGTTCAAGACGGCAAAACTGGACTGTTGTTCAGACTGGGAGATGTCGAAGAGCTGAGCCGTAAGATCGGAAGGGCGCTCGAAGATCCCATGTTGAGAAGGCGGATAACGAAAAAGGCCTTCAAGCTCGTCCAAGATAAGTTCAGCTGGGACGGGGTGGCCTCGCAGATGGATGCTCTCCTGAGATCTGTCAGCGCTAGCTAATCACTCTAGAAAACGAGAATCCATGACTAGAAAGGGTATCAGGGAGAGGAGCCTCTTCTCGAGCGGTTCGAACCTGAGCGGTTCAACATAACCCACGAAAGTCGATCCCCTCGGGTCCTGCTGGATCCTCCAGAATCTCTTCAAGTCGGTTCTTGCTAGCTTCTCCCTTTCCCTGAGCCTCTGCTTTTCCGCGAGCTCGATGGATTTCACGTAGAAATCCGTGATAGCATAATTGACCAGCCTCAGGTTGAACTTTAGTTCCCTGTCGCTGAACTTTTGCTTGGTTTTGAGCTCCGCTACGATCCCCTTCTTGAGGGATTTGAGGGCGGATGTACCAAGCAGGATTAGAGGCACTATGTACCGGTTTGCGTTCAGGAGAGTGTCTATCACCGGGTCATCCTCGATTTTCGGAAGAACCACCAGTTTCCGCCATTTGCTTGGCATTGGGAGGGTTTCCGAAATCGCAACCTCTCGATATCTGAGCTTTCTCTTTAGCCAATCCAGCTCCTGCTCACGCTGCTCTGAATAGTACAGGATTCCCCTCAGATTTTTCACGAGGTACAGGAATCTGGCTTCCTGCATCGACGCTTAATCGAGCTATCGCTTAAGATATTAGGGAGCCGGGGTAGCCTAGCCAGGCCCAAGGCGCCGGACTCGAGATCCGGTTCCCCTGATGGGGGGAGCAGGGGTTCAAATCCCCTCCCCGGCGCTAAGTCCCTCTTGGTTCCCGCTTCACCTCGCTCTCACCATGTCTGGCTCATGCGGAGCACAAGGAAAATGAAAAAGTAGTGCTTCACTACATGCGGGTAAAATACCAGCGGTTTTCGCGCAGGTGATACTTCCCACAGAGGGCTACCCTGAAAACGCGAGTTCTCTTGAAACCGGCGGCATCATGCCGAGTTGGTAATCCCAAAAGAATAGCAAGCAAGCTGAGGTTGAAACCCATAGGCAGGGCAAACCGAGTTTGGTGGGAGGAAACATTCGGTCGATGTAGGTTTGGCTGAGGTTGAGGTGAGAGTAGAAAAAAGAAACGAGGGGCTGAACTTAAAACGCTAGTACCCCCGCATGACGTTTTGAACCGTCCCCCAATCGGAGTGACGGGTCTGGAAAAGCTCAGAATAATCCCATGCTGTTGCCGGAACAGTAATCTTCGAAAAGCTATGGCTTTAAATCCTCCTCACAGTCAATGTCGTGAGGCCAGAGGGTGCATCGAACCTGACCCAAGAAACTTGGCCGTAAGTTACACAGCTCACGGGCTTTCCATCTATGCTTGCCCCGCACCTGAAATCGAATTTCAGATTTAGCGGCACTGGATAGGGATGATCGTTCCGAATCCGCACCACCACCACGCTATCCGAGGCCTTTTCCCTAACTATCTCGAGTTTCCTTATGTCGATCGGATGCGCGTAAGTCAGTTTCCAGTTCTCCACTCTGAAGATGTAAAATCCGTATCCTCCCGCCATCATGCCCCCGCCCAGCAGCCATCTTATCAGACCTCCTTTGGAGTTCGGCGTTAGGCTAGGTACGTGAAAAAAGAGAAGGTTCTCGTACACAAAGGGTTCATCGAATACATGCCAGTGGCCAAAGACACTTATGGCGTTCTCCCTTCTGAGGATCTCCAACAGCTCCTCGGTTCCCCGGCACACGCATGTGTTGTACTCGCCCCGGTTGATGAGAGGAAAAATGGTATAAATGGTTGTTTGACTGTAAACGACTGGTAGGTGGTTGAGGAAGAATTTTATTTTTCCATCCCTAGACAGTTGGTTGTCTATCCATTCCAAGTCCTCTCGCGTAGCTCCTCCCCAAGATCTGTAAGGCCCCAGCACGTTCGCGGCTACGAACAGTGCATCCCCAAATTTCACTGAGTAGTCTGTCGGTCCAAACATCTCCGACCAGTGGTCCAAATCCGGATCGATGTACGTTTCGTGATTCCCGGGGATCATATAGAGAGGAAGCTCTAGAGATTTCCTGCACTTCAAAAATCCTTCGTATTCGGAGTCCAAGGCATAGTCTGTCACATCACCGCCGCAGAATACGAAGGCGGGGCCTATTTCGTTTATGAGTTTAAATCCGTTCTCGGCCACTTCCCTCAGGTATTTTCCGAACCTCGCTATGTGGACATCTGTCACGAACACCCAGAAGAAATTGTCCGGTCCGAAAGGTGTGACGTAAAGGGCCCTCCCCCTGTCTTCGATACTGTCCCCTCTTCTGACTTTGAGCTGATGCCAGCCTATCGTTAGGTTATCCACCCAGACCCTACCATTCTCAACTCGAGCAGGTACATTATCGATCCAGACGTTTTCGATTTCCGGTGCCACTTCAAAATATCCTAACGGCCATGTCACGGCGGGCACGTACTCGTTTGGAAAGTCTCCCTCCTCCATTCGGTGGTGACCCGCGTGAGGCCTCCACAGACTCAACACTAAGACACAGAGGGCTAAGACAAAAAACAATGATGGGAGGTATGGTTTCAGTCGCGTCAGGTTCATGTGCACCACACGAAGATCAAATAAGTTCCGTACAAGCCGGGGACGCATAGAAAGAGCCAGATGAAAGGTGCTATATACCACTTCACCCTCCCAACCTTTGTGAGACACCAGACCCAAGTAATGCATGTCAAAAGAAATCCGGCGACACCCAAAAGTGCAAGATAAACCCACTCGCCCATCCTGCTGTACGCGACGTAGCAGGGATAGTCACCTACTATGAAGTGGTGATATATTATTGAAGGTACGAAGTACGCCCAAACGGCAACATAAAGGGGATGAGCGGCTAAGATCGAGGCCTCGAGGAAAGCTTCAGTATTAAAATTCGTGCGCATGAGCTTGAGCACGAACAGGCTTATCAGGGCAGGGATCCCCCAGAAGGAGAAGAAGTCCGCGGCCCAGACCGTCTGCAGGAAGGGGTGCACCACGGAGGCCATCGTGTACTGGAAAACGAAGGAGAAGATGAGTGCACCAGGAATAACTGCCTGAACCGTCGTTCTGAAAAGATCTGGGTGTTTCATCACTTCGTCGTAGGCTTTTGAAATCCTGCCCGTGAAGAAATACAAGAATCTTCTGGAATAAATGTACTCTTCCTTTTTCTTCATGCTCCACTTACCTCACCTCTATAAACGGATATCCCGGTTTACTCTTGATGAACCTCTCAAAAAGAATTTTTCAAAGCCTCCCGAGTGGAAGCTGATTGGGGGAGATAGATTGGACGAACACTACCAATGGCTCAATGGCATTATCCCTCTCGAGTCTGCACCACTCCGTCCTTCAAGGAGAGAGTGCATAATCTGCAGAGGAAGAGGATTCTGCGGGCGGAGTCCTTGCCCGATTTTGCTGAAGGCGCAGTCTATAATCAGGGTGAGGAAGCTCGTCCAGTCCAATCTCATAGCCGGTGACTCTCCACCCGCCGTTTTTGTCGGGAGAATCGGGTATCCAAAGGTGCTCGTTGGTCCCATGATCCCCCCGATTCACGGCGATACTCAAGTCATGGATACACCCGAGTTCTGGCTGGGCTGGAAATTGGGGGACATTCTGGACTTCAGATATCAGCTCATCAGGGGCGTGTTAAAGGTCGAGGTAACTAATCAAGGGAAGTTCATCACAGAACTTCAAGAGATGCTCTTATCAAGACACCCTGTCTCATCCGAAATGCTACTTGAGCGGAGCCCCTATCCCCATCTGACACTCAGCGAGGACCTGCAGCCCATGGGGCCTTCCGCACCCCTCGTCCGTATGAGATACGAACCGGGACCCAGCGAACCGAATCTGGAGAAGGTTTACTACGACGATCTCCCTGCCCAACAGGCGATAATGAATCTCTACGAGGCCGGCTTACCAGTATCTAGGATCCAGAAAGCCTTGAGTTTGGGTATGCTCGGATCGAAGAAAAGAAGGAAGCTCGTTCCCACAAGGTGGAGCATAACAGCAGTGGATTCTACCATTTCCCAAGGGCTCGTCTCGGAACTGAAACAGTATCCTTGGGTGAGTGAAAGCAGGGTTTATCACCTCGAGCACCTGTCAAACTTGATTGTGATCATAATGATACCTGGAAGCTGGTCCTTCGAATGGGCTGAGGCCTGGTATCCAAGAACTACGTGGAACCCAGAAGGCCAGTCACCCATCGTGATGGCGGATCATGAGCTTTTCTGGGGAAGGGGTGAATACCCTGAGATCGGGGGCTGCTACTATGCCAGCAGGTTGGCTGTGAGCGAAAAGCTGAGGGAGGAGAAACGGCAGGCGGTTGTTGTAGCATTGAGAGAGATAAAGCCGGGATTTCCGCTCCCGCTGGGGGTCTGGTTTGTGAGAGAGCTCATGAGACGAGCGCTCAGACAGACGCCGGCAACTTTCAATGAAGTACCTGAAGCGCTTTCGTATGCGGCATCACTACTGAACATCCCTCTGGAGAAATGGCTAGAAAAGTGCGAACTACTAAGGATGATCCTGCACCAAAAGAAGCTGAGGGAATTCCTTTGATCGAGTGGATCTCCTGTCGATCGGCACTCGTCCGTAGCAGTCTGCCTGAGCTCGATTATTGTTTGAATCCCTACGTCGGTTGTGGGCATGGGTGCAGGTACTGTTATGTTCCCGATGTTCTCGGAGATGAAACCCTCCACCGGGAGTGGGGGAAGAGGATTCGAGTCAAGGAGAACCTTGAACAAATACTCGCAAAAGAAGTCAGGATCAAGAAGAAGGGCGTCGTGGGTGTGAGCACCGCCACGGATCCTTATCAGCCGCTAGAAAAAGATCTGGAGCTGACCAGACGTTGCCTGCAATTACTACGCAGAGCGGGTTTCACCGTTTCGATCCAAACAAAATCCCCACTAGTCTTGCGGGATAGAGACCTGTTTGAACCCAGCTGGGATATTGGGGTCACGATCATAACCCTAGATCCGGAGCTAGCCCGGATCCTAGAACCAAATGCTCCTCCACCGGATTCGCGTGTCCATATCCTAGAAGAGCTCGCCGATATGGATACCTGGCTCTTTCTAGGGCCTATAATCCCCGGAGTCAACGATGGCATCGAGAACTTGACCCAACTCGTAAAAGTCGCCAAGCGCACCAAAAGTGTGCTGATGTATGACTGGTTCAGGCCGAAGCCATGGGCAGTGCAACGAATGACTGATGCCTTAACAGAAGCCGGATATAAGATGTCTGCCTTGGGAGATCTGGGCTGGAGGGCTAAGATGATATCAACCCTAACATCACTCTGCAGGTCTGAGGGCGTCAAGATGAAGCCCGCTTTTTAACCAAATCAGAGATTTGATGTTCTACGACTTGGAATTAGAAAGAATTTCTGGTTACATCAGAGATCACAAAAACAAGCGTGTTGGTGTCCAGTTACCGCCTGGTCTAAAAAAGTGCTGGATCAAAATCAGGGACACTATTGAAGAGGCGGGAGCTGAGGGTTTGCTCGTGGGTACCAGTTGCTATGGAGCATGCGATGTCGCCGATCAACTTGCTAAACAAGCCGGTTGCGATCTGCTCCTACATTTTGGTCATTCGGAAATGGGGCTCAAAACCTGCCTGCCCGTGCTTTATATCGAAGCCAAAATGAAAGTAGATCCTTGGCCGGAAGTAAGTAAAGTCCTCCCTCATCTGCGGTCCAAGCGGGTGGGTTTAACCGCCTCAGTCCAGCATGTGCACTTCCTGCCAAGAATCATGGAAAACCTTGTCTCTCTTGGCTTCCAAGCACGGCTTGGCAGACCAGGAAAGAGAGCCAAATATAAAGGACAGGTGCTGGGGTGCGATGTGGGCAGTGCAGTTTCCTTGGCTGACCAAGTGGATGAATACCTCTATATCGGTACAGGGGAATTCCACCCCCTAGGTGTCGCCGCCGCAACTGGAAAAAGGGTGATCGCAGTGAACCCGCTGGGAGGTTTTAAGGAAATCACAGCTGAGCGCTTTCTTCTCTGGAGGAAGGGAGTCATAGCCAAGGCCTGCTCAGGAGAGAAATTCGGCATCCTGCTGAGCATTAAGCCCGGGCAATGGGATCCGAAAAGAAGTCAGGAGGTGGCGGAGCTCTTGACTCGGCACGGAAGAAAAGTTTCGTTTCTTATAATGGACGAAATCAAAGTAGAGGAGCTGAGAGACTATAACTTAGATGCGTATGTTTGTACAGCCTGCCCTAGACTTGCTCTCGACGATGCCAAACGCACCGACGTGCCCATTCTGACACCTTTCGAGGCCAAGGTTATGCTGGGAGTGGCTGAACTCAAAACACACCCCCTCCAGTAGTAATTAAACAGGGGGGAAGTATTGCATGGAGGAGATAAGAACGGGTTCGTTCGTCGTTCCGGGGACTTTCCTAGCCACCATCGAGGAGTTCATGTGCGGCGAGGGAACTTACAAGGAAGGGGGAAAGATTTACGCCGCCAAAGCGGGTCTTGTGTTGGTCGATATAAAAGGGAAAAAGATCTCGGTTATCTCCAAGGGGGGTCCGCCTGCTCTGAAAAGAGGAGATGTCGTGATCGGAGTGATACAGGAAGTGAAGAGACAGTTAGCGGAGGTGTCGGTCAAGTTCCTAGCTGGGGTTGAAAAGAGCTTGCCCTACCCTACTTCCGGTATTATCATGATCTCCAAGGTCAGGAGGGGGTTCGTATCTGACCTGAGTAAAGAATTCCAAGAGGGCGACGTCATAAAGGCCAAAGTCCTCGAGATAAGGAACGGTACTATCCTTTTAAGTACAGAAGGCGCGGAGCTGGGGGTGATCCTAGCCCACTGCAGGAAGTGCAGAGCGATATTACAAAGAGTCAAGAACAGGCTTCATTGCCCCTCATGCGGAAATGTCGAGGTGAGAAAAATTTCAAGCGATTACGTTTCCCATGGAGCTTGAAATCGTGAGAAGGGAGAAAAGAGAGCTACATCTGAAGGTAATAGGGGAGGATGCAACGCTCTGCAACTTGTTGGTCAAAACTCTCCATACCCTCCCAGAGGTTGAGTTTGCCTCCTTCAGGCAGGAACACCCTCTCCTTTCTCCCTTCGAGATTTTTGTGAGGGTTAAAGAAGGCAAGGTCGAGGCTGCCCTCTACAAAGCTGCCAAGAAAGTGAGCTCAGAATGCGAAAGCCTGCTGAGGAAAATAAAAAATTCTGGGAAATAAAGCCCGAACTCCGCATACTGGGATTGGATGATGGCTCCTTTCAGAGAACTGATAAGAAGGTCCTGCTGGTTGGGGTGATCTACCGGGGTGCAATACAGCTAGAGGGAGTTCTGAGCAGATGGATCGAAAGGGACGGTACGGACTCCACAGATGTCGTGATCGACATGGTCAGATCAAGCCGGCACAAGGGACAACTACGAGTGATCATGAGCGAAAGCATAACTTTCGGTGGATTCAACCTGATGGACATCCAAAGAGTCTGGACTGAGACAGAACTCCCTGTGATAGCTTTAACAAGGGAAAAGCCCGATATGGAAAAAGTGGAGAAAGCCCTGAGACATTTTCCGGATTTCGAGAGGAGGCTGGAGATCGTTAAGAGAGCGGGAGAGGTGTTCCCCCTTACCGTCGGAAGGGGGAGACTTTACCTTCAGTTGGCAGGTATAAGGTTCGAAGATGCCGCCGAAATAGTCAGAATGACATGCGTGCACGGGCTGATCCCTGAGCCTATCCGGGTAGCACATCTGATAGCAACTGGCATCTCGCGAGGGAAGACGGCATGAAGATCCTAGAAAGTATCAAAAAGGTCTCGACAGATGTTGCGAGGAAGATCGTTAGACACGAGATCGTGTATGAATTCCTAACCTTTGTTCTAGTCCTGATCTCTCTCTACTTCATGATAATGGGAGGTCTAATGATGGTTCTCTTCACGGACTCCCCCCTGAGAAGTGTGTACTCCAACAGCATGAAGCATTACGACGAGAACTCTTGGAAGAGGCCTTTTTATCAGAAAGGTGTAGACACTTCAAATTTCCCTCTCCAAGGAGGTTTCGAGAGGGGGGACTTGCTACTAATAAGAGGTACTGATCCGACTGAAATAAAGCTGGGGGATGTGATCGTTTATCGAAGAGGTTCGGACTTGATCGTACATAGGGTGGTCGAGATACGTGCAGATAATGCCAATAATCTCATGTTCATAACTAAGGGTGATGCAAATATGTGGTTCGACAGTCCTCCTGTGAGATCGGATCAGATAGTAGGAAAAGTCCTTTTCGTCATTCCTAAATTAGGCTGGCCATCTATCTGGTGGAGATGAAGGGGCCTAGACTGACCGTGGACGTCATAGTGACTGGGAAAGAAGGGGTTCTCCTCGTCAAGAGGAAAAACGAACCTTATAAGGGAAAGTGGGCACTTGTGGGTGGTTTTGTCAATTATGGAGAGACGGTTGAGCAGGCCGCCATAAGGGAGTGCAAAGAAGAAACGGGGCTGGATATCGAGCTTGAGAAGCTTGTTGGGGTCTACTCTGATCCCAACAGAGATCCGAGGGGACATGTCGTGTCGGTGTGTTTCTTGGCGAGAGAGAAGGGGGGTATACTAAAAAGCGGGACGGATGCTGCGGATGCTCGATTCTTCAAGAAGATACCCTGGGAGGAGTTAGCTTTTGATCATGCCCGCATCCTAAAAGATGCGGGGGTGAAAGGATGATGAAATTTTGTCCAAAATGCGGGAACCTGCTGGAGCCCGAAGGTGGGAAACTCGTATGCAAGCAGTGTGGTTACGAGGAAAAGCTCGAAAGACCAGAGGAATACACCCTCGTCAAAGAGGTTGAGAGCAACAGAGGTGAAATAACGGTCATAGAAGAGGAAAAGAAAGTACTACCAACCACCAGGGTCACTTGCCCGAACTGCGGAAATGATACTGCCTACTGGTGGATACTTCAGACTCGGAGAGCCGACGAACCGCCCACCCGCTTCTACCGGTGCACAAAATGCGGAAAAACTTGGCGAGAGTATGCCTAGGAGCCCCGTGGTCGAGAAGAAAATAGCGGAAATAGGACCCGAGGACTATTTCGTGAAAGTCACTGGTACGGTCACTAAAAAAGGTGAAAGCGACCTAACAATCCGGGACGAAGAGGGCAATGAGATCGTGGTTTTTGCCGACGAGCCCGAACTGTTCTCGGACATCCAAGAAGGCAAGACGATAAGGATCTACGGAAATCCTCTTCTCGAAAAGAATAGAAAAGAGCTGAGAGCGGAAATCATCCAAGACATAACAGGAATGGATCTAAAGCTTTACAAGGTGGCAAAGGAAGAATTGAAGAAGATAAGAGAGGTGTATAAGACATGAGAGCCAAGATGTCCAATTGCAGAGTTTGGAAAAAGAGCATCGCCGCAATCTCAGGTCTGATAGAAGAGACCAACTTCAGGTTTGGAATGGATGGAATCAAGCTCCAAGCAATGGATCCTGCCCACATATCACTGGTAGAGCTGAACATGCCATCGAAGATGTTTGAGGAATATGAAGTAAGTCAGGAAAGAAATGTGGGTCTAAGTTTGAGCCAGCTTGATGAATTTCTTTCACGTGCCAAGGTAAACGACGAGATAGAACTGCAACTCGACGAGCAACAGAACAAGTTGCTCCTAATCCTGAGGGGTATTGTTACGAGGAGGTTCAGCATTCCTTTGATCGAAGTCGGCGAAGCCGAAGTCCCCGATCGTTCTAAACTCGAACTTCCAGCAACGGCAGACGTTTTGGCCGGGGCTCTAGTAGAAAGCTTGAAGGATGCTGAACTTGTGGCGGATGCCGTCAGGTTCGAGCTGGGTCCAGAAGGATTAAGAATATCTGCGGCGGGTGAGAAGGGAGGTACCGAGACCTTCATGAGGAAGGAAGATGTCCAGTGCATCCAGCTGGTGGAACCTCCACCCCAAGTTGCCTCGACTTTTGCTATAGAGTACCTGTTGAACATTTTGAAAGCAGCAGACGAGGACGAGTGGGTCAGGGTCAGGCTTGGGAATGACATGCCTATAATGCTTGAGCTAAGCATAGGTGACACAGAGCCTAAGGCAGACTTGATTTTCGTTCTGGCACCAAGGCTAGAATCTTAATTATAATACTCCAAACATTCGCAGCAGAGTGACAACAGCCAGGCTAATGAAGGTGGGAAGAAAGAGGCTCTGAGAAGTGGACTTGACATCCAGACCAAAGCTCGACATGATCACAGCATTCGTGATCGCAGGAGGCATCAGGGATTCGATGGTCAGGGTCTTCCACATCAGGTCATTCGAGAAGGGGATCAGCATTAGTTGCATGAACAGGGGGGAGAAGAGCATCCTGTTCAGGAAGATCTTCCTTGGGATTGGATGCTTGATAAAGAGCAGGGATTCTCTCGACGCCGGAAGGTATAGGCCTATGAAGATCAAACTCAGATAGACTGTCGATCTTCCAAAGACCTCGAACCAAGGAGGAAGTGCCAAATCTAAAGGCTTGAAGCAGAAACCGCAGAGGAATGCAACAAGTGGGGGAAAAGAAAGGGCTTTGAACAAACTTTTGAGGTTCCTTTGCGCTGACAAAAACATTATTCCGAGCGTATTGTGAAGGACCATGATTGGTATACTGAAAAGCACGGCTACCGAGAGATCCCCGTAAAACGTCAAAATAAGCGGGAATGGGAGGAAAATCGAGTTGAGGAAAGTCGAATTGAAAGCTATAGTCTTGCGGTCCTGCGGTGGGGCTGACAGCGACGTGAACCAGCTCCAAAGGAAACATCCAGACAGGTAAAGGATGGATAAAACAGATGCTGATGCAAGGGACAGACTCAATTTGAGGCCCTCAGCGAAGAGAAGGCAAGGATAGGTAATGTAAATGACCAAGATCCTCAATGCAGGTGCCAAGACCTTCACACGCTGCAAAAGAAGACCTAGAGGCACGAGGCATGCTATGAGACAGATGTTGAGGTTCACTTAGCTCTAGATTGCCTAAAATTTATCGAAAAAGACGAAGCCAGAAAATGGACTATGAAAAGCTGGGACTGAGGGTCGGTTTCGAGATTCACCAAGAACTTGATACACACAAACTTTTCTGTAGCTGCCCCTCAACCACAAAAAAAGAGTTCAAGTTTGAGATCAAGCGAAGGTTGCGACCAACTCAGAGCGAACTCGGGGAAATTGACAGAGCAGCACTCGCCGAGGCCCTCAAGGGGAAAACCTTCAGATATCAGATCACCGACAACACATGCCTGGTGGAAATGGACTGCGAACCTCCACACTCACTCAACGAGGAGGCTCTTGAGATTGCCCTGCAGATTTCCCTCATGCTGAATGCAAAGCCTGTCGATGAGATCCATGTCATGCGGAAGATCGTTATCGACGGGAGCAACACGACGGGTTTTCAACGAACCGCTCTCGTCGCTATGAACGGGCGTGTTCAGGTAGAGGGGCTGGACTTCAGGATCCCAACTATCTGCTTGGAGGAGGATGCAGCAAGGAAGGTCGACGAAAAGGAAAACGAGGTCATATATCGGTTAGACAGGCTTGGAATCCCGCTTATCGAGGTGGCAACGGGGCCGGATTTCAAGAGCCCAGAGGAAGCGGCGAGGGCAGCCTTTTACCTCGGGGCGCTGTTCCGCATGACCGGCCGTGTCAAGAGAGGTATTGGGAGTATAAGGCAAGATATAAACATATCCATCAGGGATGGAGCGAGGCAGGAGATCAAGGGTGTGCAACAGTTGGAGCTGATACCCATTGTGATCGAGAGAGAGGTACAGCGGCAGTTGTCCCTCCTGCAGATAAGAGATGAGCTGAGAAGGAGGGGGGCTAAGGTAGGGGCGTCTGTTGATGCGACGAACATCTTCAGAGGCACTGCATCGAAGGTGCTCAGGAAGGTTCTGCAGAGGAAGGGCAAAATCGTTGCCTTAGCACTGCATGGTTTCGGGGGACTGCTGGGGAGAGAAGTACAGCCAGGTAGAAGACTAGGAACAGAGCTCGCAGACCACGCAAAATCCGTGGGACTAGGAGGGCTGTTGCACTCCGATGAATTGCCCGGTTATGGTGTCAGCAAGGAGGAAGTCGAGAAAGTCCGGCGGAAACTATCCCTGGGCGCAGAAGATGCATTCGTGCTGTTAGCCGGAGATGAGGGAAAAGTCCGAAAAGCTGTTGAGGCTGTTGCGGAGCGGGCAAAGAAGACCATTGAAGGGATCCCTGAAGAAACACGAAGAGCTCTACCTGATGGGAATACTGAGTACATGAGGCCCTTACCTGGGGCTGGGAGGATGTATCCTGAAACTGATATTCCACCCATTCCTGTAACCCCTGATTTACTGAAGAAAATCGAGCTTGCTGAGAGGCCAGAAGAAAGGGTGAGAAGACTACAGCAGGAATACGGATTGAACAAGGATACCGCTTGGCAGCTCGCAATTTCGGATCAACTACACCTTTTCGAGAAACTGTGCAAGCTCGCCGAGCCACGACTTGTAGCCTCAACCCTCCTAGAGACCATGGTGAGCTTAAGGAGGGATGGGCTGGATGTTAGTAGGATTGATGAGAAGGTTTTGACGGACCTGTTTTCCTCGCTCCATGAGGGGAAAATAGCAAAGGAGGTCATCCCGGAAATCCTCAGGCTGGCATGCCGAGGACTAACGGTGGAGCAGGCGATAAAAGAGCTCGGCCTCAAACCGCTAACTGAAGAAGAAGTTAGGAAAATTGTAATTCAAGCGATCAAAGAAAGGGAGAACCTGATAAAAGAAAGGGGGATGAACGCTATGAAACCTTTGATGGGTGTTGTCATGCGGATCGTGAGGGGAAAGGTGGATGGGAGTATTGTGGCTAGAATACTCCGGGAAGAGCTGCAAAAGTTTATCTCCGAATAAGCTCTGGATTGCTAACGACTGCGGCTGCTCCGTACAGCGCCACATCTTCCCCCAGTGAGGTAACGATGATTTTAGGTCTTCTGTTCAGCAAATATTTGTTGATATTTTTTCGTATCGGCCGAACGACTAGGTCTCTGTTCTGGAGAACGACGCTCCCCCCCAGAATGAGCAGGGCGGGATCATAGGCATTCACCACACTAGCAACGCCCATGGCATTGATCTTCCCTATTTCTTCCACGAGTTGTATGGAAAACCTGTCCCCTTTCCTCGCACAATAAAACAGCTTTTCTGAAGTTATTTTATCCGTCCTCCCCTGAGTCAACTTCCATAACATGCTCCTCCTGAATTCTCTTTCCAACTCGGGTAGCCTCATTCGAACGTAGTTGGGGATGTTCCTGCCCGAGCAGTAAGCCTCCCAGTGCCCCCTCTTTCCATCCCCACAGACTAGCCTGCCATCAATATCTATCACAAGGTGGCCAACCTCATGTGCATTTCCGTCTTTACCAAAAAGCACATGACCATCCACTATGACCCCCGCGCCAATCCCGGTGCTGATGGTGAGATATACAAGGTCACTATAGCCCTTTCCCGCCCCGAACTTCCACTCTCCTATAGCTGCTGCAACGCAGTCGTTTAGGAGGAGGACTTTAACTCCTAGGTTCCTCTCGAGATAAGGGACAAGGGATACTTTTGGTATGTCCAAGTTGGGAGAGCCCAAAATAGCACCCTGTCTCAAATCCAGCGGACCGACTGACGCTATTCCTACCCCAGCCAAGTCCGTTGCCTTTATGCCTTCCGAAGAACACAGTGATTTCACCATTGAAAAAAGCTGACGACACAGTTCCCGGGCGCTTCCCTTTTGGGTCTCCTCCTTTAACCTGGCCTTCATCTTTCCGTTATCAAAGAGGCACGCCCTAACGAAGGAGGCACCCAGATCTAGGGCGCATATCAACATCAACCAACTGCAAACTGGTAATTTTTGTTTTCCCTTTTTTGAGCTTCTATAATACAGAATGGAGTTAAGGTGGGACCCTTTAAGAGGTGAGTGGATAATCGTCTCAGCAGCGAGGAGTGAACGCCCTCTGCTCAAGGTTGCCAAGTGCCCCTTCTGTCCCGGAGCCCCGGAGGTGCCGGACTCTAACTGGAGGGTGAAAAGTCTGCCAAACAAGTTCCCCAGTCTTTCTCCTGACGCCCCTGAGCCCCCTCCCCACGAATTTTACCGGAGAGCGCCCGCCAGGGGCGTCTGTGAAGTCATCCTTTATACTCCTGATCACAATACCCCCCTGTCCAACCTGACGATCGATCACATCAAAGAGCTCATAGATCTGTGGGCCTCCAGGTTCGTTGAGCTTGAAAAACTCGATTTCATCAAGTACGTTTACATTTTCGAAAACAAAGGGAGAGAAATCGGTGTGACCTTAGACCACCCACATGGGCAGCTCTACGGCTTCCCATTCATCCCGCCCATAATCGAGAGGGAACTCAAAAATTGTGAAGAGTACATGCGCCGAACTGGCAGATGCCTCCTCTGTGATATTATCCAAGAAGAAAAGAAGGAGGGGGTGAGAATCGTCGACGAGAACAAAGGATTCATAACTTTTCTGCCTTTTTTCGCCAGACTTCCCTTTGGGGTCTTTGTATGCCCGAAGCGCCACGTGCAGGCTCTACACGAGCTTGATACCCGAGAGAGATTTCAGTTGGCAGATTCGCTGAAAGAGATACTCACTAAGTTTGACAATTTGCTCGGCCACCCCTTCCCTTACATGATGGTCCTTCACCAGAGGCCCGCCAGAGGAGACTACCCCTACTTCCACTTCCACATCGAGTTCTACCCACCCTACCGGGAAAGAAATAAACTGAAGTTCTTCGCCAGCGTTGAAACTGGCGCCGGAACGGTGACTTTCGACTACACCCCAGAGGAGAAGGCCGCTGAGCTTAGAGTTGCTAAGGGTTACAGGCGAGCTCCCTAGCGGCTAGCTCTACCGCCTCCCTGCTCCCTCCGCTCGGCCTCCAGCCCAGCCCCTTTATCTTGCTGATATCCAAAAGCATTATTTTAACATCGCCCAGCCATCCCCTCCCTCCCTTAACACCTCCCGTGAACCTGAAGCGCACATCTTCCAATCCCATCATTCTCACCACAATGCCAGCGATCTCCTTCACCGTGACTTGGTCTTCCGAACCCAAGTTGAAGACTTCAAATCCCTCCTCAAATTTATCCAAACAGTGAAGTATGGCCTGTATGCAGTCCTTCACGTGAAGATAAGATTTACGCTGGGTTCCATCACCCAATATTTCTAGTTCGTGTGGATTCCTCCTCAGCTTCTGGATGAAATCCCATATCACACCATGCCTGGATCGGGCACCAACTATGTTGGCAAGCCTGAAAATAAGAGCCGAAAAATCGAAACAGTGACAGTACGAGGAGATCAAGCTCTCGCATGCCAATTTGCTCGCTCCATAGGTCGAGATCGGTCTGGGCGGCACATTCTCCGGCGTAGGGACGATCTCCGCATCCCCGTAAACGGTAGAAGAGGATGTGAAAACGATTTTGTTGATCCCCAGCTTGCGCATCACCTCCAAAACACGGAAAGTTGCAATCACATTCTGTTCGAGATCAACAGACGGATTCACGGCCCCGATCCTCACTTCCGGATTGGCAGCAAGATGAAAGACTATCTCGCAACCTTCCATTGATCTTTCCAAATCCCGTTGGCTAAGACAATCACCTCGGATGAACTTCAGATTCGGATTTTTCCTGACCTGCTCGAGATTCTCCAGAGTTCCCGTGGATAGGTTGTCCAGCACAACTACTCGCCAACCCCTGCTCAGGAGTTCCTCAACCAGGTGACTCCCTATGAAGCCCGCACCTCCTGTTACGAAGGCTTTCATGGAAGACCCAGCTCTCCCTTGATCTCCTGCAAGACTTGGAGGCCCCAGTTCACCAGCTCATCCGCCCTGGAGGGATCCTTGGCCTCCGAGAAGCACCTGTAGATGGGTTCGGTCCCCGAGGGGCGAATGAGAAGCCAAGAACCGTCAGCAAAGTCTACACGGATGCCATCGATCGTGTTCAACTTGTAGCCGGAGAACTTCTCCTTCAACCTCCTCAGGACTTCCTCCTTGAACTCGTTCGGGCACTTAACCTTCGCTTTTCGCTGGTGGAACTTGGGCAACATAGAATCCAGCTCCGTTACTTTCAAGCCGCTGGAGGACAGTAAGGAAACAAACTGGCCTATGGTCATGATGCCATCGCGGGCCAGAGTCCAATCCACGAAGATCGTCCCGCCGTTTTCCTCCCCTCCTATGTCCCCTCCGTTCTGCCTGATCTCGGTCACTATTTCAGGTTCCCCGACTCTGGTTCTGATGATCTCCCCTCCCAGCTTCCTCGCAACTTCATCCATGACGCTACTCGTCGCAACCGTGGTGACTATCCTCGGGTGCTCCCTTCCCTTTAAGTAATGCTGGGTGACTAGGGCGAAGGTCCTGTCCCCCATCAGTACCCTGCCCTGCTCATCCACCACGACGGCTCTGTCGGCATCCCCATCCTGAGCCACGCCCACATCGGCACCCGTGCTCCTCACCATGGAGCAGAGGTCGGCCAGGTTTTCGGGGGTTGGCTCAGGGAGTCTGCCGGGGAAAGTTGGATCCATCTGGCAGTTGAGCGACACGACTTCGCACCCCAGCTGCCTCAACATGCGTGGAGTTATCAGACTTCCGGTTGCATTTGCGCAATCCACCACAATCTTCAGCTTCCGATCGAGCTGGGGGATCCTTTCCAGCAAGTTCTCGAGGTAGGGGGAGAGAGCATCCACCCTCCTCGTTCGGCCAACCTTCTGCCACTCGGCCATCTTCCAAGATTTCTGCTGTATCATCCGCTCGATCTCCAGCTCCTCCGAGTGCGGGAAGCTGCCCCCGTCCTCCTTCCAGAACTTTATGCCGTTCCATTCCGGCGGATTGTGCGAGGCCGTGATGATCACTCCAGCCGAGCAGTCGAAAAATTTGACAGCAAAAGAGAGAACCGGGGTTGGAACTGTGCCCAAGCGGATCACATCGCATCCACCGCTCAGCAATCCAGAGATGCAAGCGTTCTCCAGCATTTCGCTGGAAGTCCGATTGTCGTGCCCGACCGCCACCTTCCCGCGGTTCCCCAAGTAAGTGGCTAGAGAGATCCCCAGCTCGAATGCGATCTCGGGAGTCAAATCCTTGTTCGCTATTCCGCGAACTCCGAAAGTCCCGAAAAGCTTCGGCATCAAATCCCTCTCGGGTACATCCTAAAACCAGACTAGGTGAAAAAAGGTGATGGGCCCGTGGCCTAGCCCGGATAAGGCGGCGGCCTTCTAAGCCGCAAACCGTGGGTTCAAATCCCACCGGGCCCGTGGCTGATTTTCGTTATCGCTAAACGTTACGGCCCTAGCAACTCCTTTAGAGCTGGGCTCAGTTAGGGATGTATCTCATGCTCAAATCCCGCATGCTCCTCCCGCTGCTTGTTCTGCTACTCCTGACCATCCTGCTGATTCGGAAACGAAGATAGAAAAACGGTTGAAGTGATTGAATGGTACTAGTTGCAAAAGTCTACGAGCTGAAGGAGCAACTGGACTACACGACCATCGCTAGAAAGCTGAAAGACTTCAGGGAAGAGGAACCGTACAAGGACAAGAAGCTCATAACGGAGATCTTGGATCTCAAACTGAGCAAGGATACTATCTTCGGCATCTTCACCAAGGATTACGTGCTGAGCAGGTTTTACCGCAGGGGGCTTGTTGAAACCCTCGTGACCGAGGAAGTCCCCTTCTGGATAAAGAAGTACCAGAACCGGATGTTCCTCGTCCCACTCGCCCCCTCAAAACCCAGAGGGGTGAAGAAGCTCCTGACCGATTACGTCGCAAACAAGCTGAGCGAGGTGCTCTTCATTAAGACCGGCTCCATTGTGGAGACCTACATTCCCCACCAGACCCTCCAGAAACTACATGAGTCGAATCCTGGTGCGACAAAGCTCATATGGTTCGATCAGATAGACATCCCTGGGATAAAGAAGCTTGCGCTCTCGGGCCCGAGCCTGACGGACACCAATCTCTACCGGGAGTACCTCAAGCACGGAAAGCTGTGGTACATCGTTTTTGAGGTCGCGAACAAAGGTATGGTAGTGGGGCTCACGAGAAACTCTGTGATAACGCTCTTCTCGAGGTCGACTATCGAGAGCTTCGTTGGATTTATCTTTGAGGAGGTTTTCCCGCTCATAACCGCCGGTGAAGGGGGGGAGCGTTGAGCGAAGAGTCTCTTTACAGGGCTCGAGTATCGAGGGGACTCTGCCCGAAGGCGCTTGATTTCGTTTCCTCTTTGCGGGACGACGAGAGGATATTGGTAGACGATATCCTGGGGACGCTCGCCCATGTCTTGGGCCTGAAGGAGGCAGGCGTTTTGACCGAGAGAGAGTGCAGGAAAATCTGCAGGGTACTAGGGGGACTCCTGAAACAGGCAAGAAGCGGAGAGCTGAGACTGGAGGGACCCTACGAGGATGTGCACGAGTTTTTGGAAAACGAAGTCATTAAGAGAGTCGGTATCGAGATAGGTGGCAAGATCCACTCTGGAAGATCCAGGAACGATCAGGTCGCACTCGCGATCAGACTTAGAGTCAGGAAGGAGTTACTGAAAACGTGCGATCTGCTGCTGAAAACCTCTGAAGAGTTCCTCCACAGGGCTGAGGGATGCGTTGAGCTACCGATTCCCTTTTACACGCACACGCAACAGGCACAGATAGGCTCTTTGGGGCACTATTTCTTGTCCAAGTTTGATGATCTGCTTGAGGACTACGACAGGCTGGTCGATTGCTTCAAGAGAGTCAATCTCTCCCCCCTCGGGGCCTGTGCGGTTGCCGGTACCGGTCTTCCCATAAAGAGAGAAATGGCAGTCAAACTCTTGGGATTCTCAGGACTCGTCGAGAACTCCCTCTCGGCCGTAAGCTCGAGGGGTTTCATGCTGGAGGTTGCTTCATGCCTCAACATCCTCATGAGCGACCTAAGTAGGATTGCGGAAGACCTCATCCTGTGGTCCTCGAATGAATTCGGATTTGTCACCCCCTCAGACGAGTATGCTTCCACCTCCAGTGTCATGCCTCAAAAAGTGAACCCCTGCACCTTAGAACTGATGAGGGCAAGGGCGGCAGAGGTCCAAGGGCTCTGTATGGGGCTTTTCTCAATTCTAAAGGGATTGGTCACAGGCTACAACCGAGATTTACAAGAAACCAAACCCATCTTATGGAAGATATTCGATCTCACCCAAGACTCCCTAGCAGTTTTGAAAGGGGTGATCTCTACTCTGAAAATCAACGAAGAGAGATGCCTCTCCGTGTCGAGGGGGAGCTACGCCCTAGCACTGGATTTGGCGGAAGGGCTCGTATTGGAGTACGGGGTACCTTTCAGGTTGGCTCACAGAGTCATAGGTCAAGCTGTGAGGAAGTGTGCTGAAGAGGGGAGGAAACTGACTGAGCTATCTGTTCAAGAACTGGAGGAAATTTCTGAAAAAGCTGGGCAAAAACTGAAGCTGAGGCCTGACTTCATCAAGAAGTATGCGGAGCCGCTTGCCTCCCTTCGGTTCCGCAAAACAAGGGGGTCTCCAAATCCAGCTGAGGCTAGGAGGATGTTGCTCAAAAGAAGGGGGGAGCTTAAAAAGAGAAGAAGGTCGCTTGATGAGGTCCAAAACAAGATCGATAAAAGCATTTCTGAACTTCTGAGAAAGGCTGGAGTCAGATAAATAGACATTTTGTTAAAACAGAAGCCTTTTATTTTCACTGAACCTAGAAGCTCGGAAATGACGAGGAAGGTGGTGGTTGCGTATTCGGGTGGGCTGGATTCGACCTACATATTGATCGCCCTCAAGGAGACCTATGGGTTCGATGAAGTAATACCGGTTTTGGTAGACGTTGGGCAGGGAGAAGAAGAAATACAGACGGCCCGGGAAAGGGCTGAGAAGCTTGGTTACGACATCCGGTTCTTCGATGCGAAAAAAGAGTTTGTGGAGCAGTACATCCATCGTTGCATCAAGGCAAACGGGAGCTACCAAGGATACCCCATCGGTACTTCCATGTCGAGGGTCCTCATAGCGACTAAGGTGGCCCAAGTGGCAAAAGAGGAAAATGCTGAAGCTGTAGCACATGGGTGCACCGGGAAGGGTAACGATCAGTTCCGCATGGAGGCGACTTTCAAGTATCTCGCCCCGCAGCTAAAAGTAGTTGCACCTGTGCGTGAGCTGAACTTGGTGAGGAGCAAGGAGGAGGAAGAACTGAAAAAATATGGGATCGAGCCCAAACCCAGCCGGGGAGAATTAGGTGGCGATATCAACATGTGGTCGCACTCAATAGGAAGTGGACAAGTCGAAGATCTTCAATCCCAGTATCCAAAGGACTACATTTGGACCGTCCCGCCGGAGGAAGCCCCCAATGAGCCGGCCTTCATCAAAATAACTTTCGAGAAAGGTGTCCCTGTGAGCGTCAACGGAATTAGGGATCCCGTGGAACAGATCTTCCATCTGAACGAAGTGGGAGGAAAGCACGGAATAGGTAGGATTGACATCTTGGAGGACGGGATACTAAACCTAAAGTCCAGAGAGCTGTACGAGGCCCCTGCCGCCATGATACTCCTGCAAACGCACGCAGACCTCGAGCACCTATGCCTCACAAAACAGCAGCTACAGCTTAAGCGATATATCGACCAAATCTGGGCAGAACTCGTGTATCACGCCCAGTGGTACCACCCCTTGAAGAGAGATCTGGATGCCTTCATTGACTCGACCCAAGAACACGTAAATGGGGAGATCGAGGTTAAGCTGTACAAGGGAAACGTATCCATCGTGAGGAGGGAGTCTAAAAACGCCCTCTTTGCCCCCGAGATAAGGTCTGTCAAGAAAACGGGTTTCGATCAAAGGGACGCCATCGGTGCAGTAAAACTCTTTGCTCTCCCCTTCCAAATCTGGGCAACCAAGGGTCTGTGAACCCCAAGTGCTTATAATCAAGATAAACAGTTTCATCGATACAACCAAGACGATTTTTCTGCAGGCTTTGATTTCAATTCTTCCACCATTTCGAAAGTTTCGCTAAATTTCAAGTGCTCTGCCATCTGTCACTCCAAGGCAGAGGTAAGCAAAATTGCCATTGAACTAGAAATGAATGGGTGTGCGCCGTACACGCCGAAAAAGAGCTAAGATAGGCCACCTAGCCCTTGTTGGTGCATTCTTGATAGGGTTGCTCTGCGGTTATGGACTTTCCATGATCCCGCTGGAGGGTAAGACTGCCCTCAGCGAAGAGGAACTGCTGGAGTGGGCTGGACCGACAGGCAGAGTCATCAATATACTAGCCGTAGCCTCCGGAAGCCAGCCCCTCGGTGTCGTTTGTACTTTGGCTGTTAAGGTTGCACCGGGACATGGAGGGCTTTACATGGATATCGACCCTACTTTAGTCGGCTTCGACTTCCAAGAAGCCAGCCGGGTAGCGGCAAGGGTAGCTGCGAAAAAGGTTGGATTAGAAGTTGCGGAAGATGGTGTGGGCATAAAGGGTGTTGACATCTTCTTCAGGGTGGCAGGGCCTGGGAAAGAAATCACCGTCGAAGCCATTGACGGCCCCAGTGCGGGGGCTGCTACCACTATCGCCCTGATAGCTGCTCTCGAGAACAGGCAGATAAAACCTGATGTCGTCATCACTGGTACAATCCAGCCTGATGGGACCATAGGTCAGGTTGGTGGGGTCTTCTACAAGGCGGAAGCTGCTGCCGCCCACGGAGCCAAACTGATGCTGGTTCCCAAGGGTCAAAGCAAGGTCGTGATGTATGAGCAGGTAACAAGGCGCATAGGGTGGTTTACCTGGACCACCTATGTTCCAGAGGTCGTGGATCTGAATGAGTGGTCCGAGAACCAGGGATGGGGGCTCGAGATAAGAGAAGTCGAAAACATCGACGAAGTCATGGAACTCATGCTCGAGTCAACTACCCCACCCTGACGGGTGAGGCTTGCAGGTAGTCATCATGCCCGGGGGCACTCAAACCCGCATGAGGCCGGTTGACGGGGCGGCCCGTGGCGGGAGAGCCAG
>CAYYWO010000006.1:0-58452 GCA_964474885.1 Hadarchaeota archaeon (SeqCode) | reverse complement strand
TCACGCGCCGCCCTAGGCGCCATATAGCCCGAGCCAAGCACCGTCCTGAAAAGCCAAACACCTTAGGTTTAAAAATGATGGAAGAAGGGGTAGTTAAGGTGGTATGATGGAAGCGTGGCTGCTTGCGTTCTACATCCTCATCACGGGCGCTGTACCTGGCTTTCTCTCTTCCTGGCTCGGAATCGGGGGATGCTTCCTCAGAATACCGATGTTGATGGCACTTCTCGGACTCCCTATCAAATATGCGTATGGAGTGAACATGGCGGTCATTTCTCTGACTACCTTCCCGGGCGTGCTGACACACCACAAGATGGGGCACATATACAAGAAGGGTGCAATCGTGGCATCGGTTACAGCTGGTGCTGGTGTACTGGTTGGCTCAATGGTGGCAATATACCTGCCAGTGAGCATCCTCAAAGTGATTTTCGGGATGGCTTGCTTCTTCATCGGTATCTACATGATGTACCAGGCCATCAAGACCAAGGGCATTACTCCACCGAGGGTCACCGTTCATCAAGTTAGGAGCCTACCCTACGGGTGGCAATTGGGTTCACTTATGTTTGCCGCAGGTATCGCCACAGGGCTGTGTGGTTTTGGCGGGGGCATATACTACGTGCCGGTGCTCACCGCGTCCGGGTATCCAATGCACATAGCGATTGGTACTTCCTCTCTAGCGATGATCCCAACAGCGGGAGTAGGGGCGGTCAATCTTGGGTTACACGGCTACATGGACTTACTTTGCTTTGCTGGCATCGGTCTAGTTACGCTGGTGTTCACATGGATTGGAGCTAGGGCGACCAAGAGCGTGAAAGCGTGGATACTGCGAGCAGTATTCGGAGGGCTCATAGGCGCGATAGGTATCGGGGTTGCCATTGGCTTAATCTGAGGGAAGTCGTGCCCCCTCTTTTGCTCAAAAATGTTTATTGAATAAAGGGACTTTTCTCCTACAATACTATCACACAAGCCTTGCTGGGAGATACCGTTCTTCCCTCCTTGGCAGATTTTTAGCATCGGGGGTAAGGAAGAGCATGAAGGAACTCCAGCTAACGCTCATCCAGATAGATAACTACGGCCCCTGGACGGTCACCCCGAGGCCTAAGAGGGAGGCGGAACTGCAGATCCTCCAGAGTAGCCTTTACTCTGCTCTGCAGGGGGAGTTCTCGAGGAGGAAGGGTATAGTCTTCCCGCTCAGGCTGGACAACATGCTGGCGATTTCCAATGGCCTTTCGTTGGATGACCACAGGGAGATCCTGGACTCAGTGAACGGCAGGTTCCCTGTGACGGTAAGCATGGGGGTCGGAACTGGGAGAACGGCCTACGAGGCCCAGTTGCAGGCCACCCTTTCCCTGCAGTCCACGGGGAGCAGCAGATCCGAGCGGAGGAAGGGAGTTCTGACGGGCAGCTTCCTCCCCTCACCCGGGAAGGTTCAGATAGCTCACTTCGACGTCAACCACTCAGCCATCCTCACGGACTCCTACCCTATCTACGACACCCACCTGCTCCTCCAGAGGGCCCACCTGCAGCTGATCGAGTCCATGAAGCGCAGGGAGGCCCTGGTGTTCTACATGGGGGGAGACAACTACATCTCGATCTGCAATGGCACTTCCCCGGCCGACCTGCTGGAGGTGATCTCGGAGGTGAAGCGCAGGCTAGGGGTGGAGTTCAAGGCCGGGGTGGGCCTCGCAAGCGATGCGGAGACGGCGGCTAGGTTGGCGGCGGAGGCGCTTCACGAGATAAGGCGCGGGCAGGCCCAGGGTCCCATAGTCTACAAATCACTATGATTTCTGGGGACTTCGTGGCACTTTTGAACCCCGTGGGTAGCAGAGCTAGGGAAATCGTCAAGGCGGCCCCTCCCCTCTCCGAGCTCCCCGAGGAGATAGCGGAGATGGCCGTGAGCCGCGTTTCGAACCCCTCAGTTGACCTCCCCTCAGACAGGCGGTCCATCGAGAGGGACGTGCTCTCCCTCCACCTGCTCTGTGCAGGCGTAGCTTCGGTCTCCTACCCCTACTCCCCCGAGGCAAGACTCGTCGAGCAGTCCGTCAAGACCAGCATAAGGAGGCGCATGTTCGAGCTCTTCAAGAGGGGTCTGGAAGGCTTCTGCCTGGAGGCGGTCAGGGAGGTCATCCGGGTTGAGCCGCTCTCCGGGAGGAGAGTGAGGGGGAGGGAGATAGCGGAGAGGGATTACTTCCTCCTGCGGGACAGAGAGCTGGAGCGGATAGGCTACAGGGGGAGGGAGGTGGATCAGCGGGTCGTCATGCAGTGCGTCCCCAGGTTCGCGATCAGGTGGACAGATCTCTCCTCCCTGCTCAAGCATCGGAGGGTCAGGCTGACGGACCTGTACCTACTGGATGGCTGGGCCATCCTCTCTTCCTCCGAGCTCTGGAGGCTTTACTCGGAGCTCGTGGGGGCCCAAGTCGAGGAGCTGATAGAGGAGCTCTACAACAAGCTGAGCCAGCTGCACAGGGTGCCGGACGTTTTCGCCCGGGTGGGGAGCAGGGTCTCGCAGCTCGTGCCGAAGGAGAAGCTAATTCCGGGCATCAAGGTGAAGCGCGGGAGGCTGAGGCCGGAGTTCTTCCCCCCCTGCATAAAGAAGTGCCTGCAAGGCGTGCCGGAGGGGGTCAGGAACTTCGCCATAACGCTGCTCCTCGTCTCCTTCCTCTCCCGTGCTAGGATATGCCCGAGGGGCAAGCCCGAACCCAAGGTGAGCGAGTTCGTGGAGGATCTCTCCGTGGTGAGGGATGAGCTGCTCCCAATCATCTACGAGGCGGCCGAACGATGCAACCCTCCCCTCTTCTCCGACCAGCCCGAGGAGAGGGCGAACATATGGTACGTGATGGGGTTCGGGCGAACCGAGAATCCGACCCTGGCGGACTCCGGGAGGAGTAAGTGGTACATGACACCCAGCTGTGAGAAGATAAGGCTTCAGGCCCCGATTCTCTGCCAGCCAGACGAGTACTGTGCCGGGATAAGAAACCCCTTGACCTATTACTTCAAAAGACTCTCAGAGGAACAAGGTTCTGCCTAGATTTTGGATTGCGATGAAAGTTCTGCCTAGCACGCCACACCTTCCCCGGTGATGCTCAAAGGAGGAACTCTCATTCCAGGCTGTACGCCGACCAACCAAGGTTTAGCTGGGACATCGACCTCTCCGCGCTCTTGCAGAAGTCGGAGTACAATTTGAAAGCAATGAGGAAGCGGATGGTCGCTGGGGGGCGTGTAGTCGAGTTCCGGCTGGCACCCGGCGAGTGGAGTTCGGGGAAGTTGAGAGAGACGTGGAGAAGAACGTATTCGAAGATTTGCTCTCGCTCAAGAGGGACATGCTAACCTGGAGCTTGGGAGCCTCGCTCCCCACCTATCTCAGGGGGCTGGGTTGGGATATAAATGCGCTCCGGGGGGACTCCTCGAGCTTGAAGCGGCAGGCGGGGCCTTGCCTTCGGTCGATGCTGTGAGGGCGACTGTCTCCCTGCGGACTCAGATCTCCGGGATCAAGCACATCGGAGCGAGATATGCGCGAAGTAATAGAGTTTGGAGGCTTGTTGCTGGAGGCGAGACCCTATGATTGGAGAAATTTTTTTCACACGGCCAACGATTAGGCTTCGGGAAAGTGTTTGTCCTTTATGAACACTTCACGTAGCATTTCTGTTATCTACATCAACAGTTCCCAGAAAGTATCTATTTGTTACAACAATACTGCCCTAGTGGTTCATGAAAGAAAACTGCGACCGTCACAGAACGAGCCGCATACCATTTCGGCTAGTTGGTCAACAAAATCTAATAGCAGCAGGTTGAGTAGAAGGGTGGAAAGTGAAAGCAGGCTCGTGACTGCCGGGTGGATGTGCAGTTTGGGGCCTATAGTTCCCCCTTACTATTCCAAGAGGCTCTTAGAGAGGGGGCATGTTTAGGGAGGCGACACCCGAAGAGCGTAGGATTTTCTACATGGAGGAGTGGCAGGGTAGGAGGGAGATACCAGACTACATCCTCCACACGCTCTCCCTGAGGGAGTTCGGCTTCGCCTTAGAGAACAAGGGGCAGTTCACCAGGCACCACCAGTTCATCACTCCCGACCAGCTGGAGGATTTTCTCCGCCGGCACGCACCCTACGCTGCCTATGTGAGCACTGCTAGGTACGAAAACCCTGTGAAGATGGAGAAGTGGCTAGGAGCTGAGCTGGTCTTCGATGTGGATGCGAAAGACTTGCCCCTGAAACCTTGTAGCTGTACCGAGGGTAGGGTATGCGAGCGATGCTTGGAGGAGGCTAGGCACATCATAGCGAGCATAGGTGATGTCCTGCGATCTGATTTGGGCTTGACTCACTTGAGGTACTCTTACTCGGGGAGAGGTTTCCACCTGAGAGTGCTGGACGAGTCCGTGCAGAAACTGGGAAGGGAGGAGAGGGAGGAGGTTTTCATCTATGTGACGGGAGGAGTGGTGCCCTCCGACCTCACGCTGGCCTTCGGGTACTCCAAAGTCTTCAGGATGCACGCCAGCCGCTTGGCTACTAGATTAAACGTGCGAGAATTGATGCAGGGAGGCGTGAAGAGAAGGGTTGCGCAGGAGCTGATGAGGAGGCTGAACCAAGTGAGCTCCAGCCTGAGGCAGGGGAGGATGGAGGAGATTAGGCGGATGGAGGGGATAGGGGAGCGGACTCTGAGCCAGTTGCTTAAGCTTCTGGCTGAGCTAAACAGGAAACAGGCGGACAGCAGACCCACCGTGGACACGAAGCGCGTGCTTAGGCTGCCCTCCAGCCTGCATTCAGGCGTGAGCATGAAGTGCGTGGAGATAAGGAAGATAGATGATTTCTCCCTGGACCAAGCAGTGCCCAGATTCGTGAGGGAGAGAAGTGGAGGAGCTTGAGAGGATCCTGGACGAGGAGAAGGCATCGGAGGAGATCCTAGCCCTACCCCCAGATTTCTACGCAAGGATGAACCAAGAGCTGTCAGCCATCGACAGACAGCTACGGAGATCCGTCGGGGAGGAGAGGGAGATGTTGGAGAGAAAGAGAGTGCTTTTCAGGGACAAACTGGAAGAGCTCTTTAGTGTGAGGCTAAGAAAGGTGCTACTGAGCCTGCTTGAGGGGCACACCCCCATAGGCTCAGCCGAGGAGCAGCGATTTATCGACAGGATATCCCAGGCTGTAAGCGAGATGAGGGAATCTCTGCTCTTGCACCCAGTCATCCAGCCCAAGACCACGCTCGTGGTGCTGGAGCAGGAGATCCCCAGGATTGTGGCGGAGGACATGAGATTTTACGGCCCCTTCCTAAAGGGGGATGTGGTAGCCCTTCCCAGGAAGACAGCCGAACTCCTAATCAAGAAAGGCCTAGCTAAGCGTATAGAGGTGAGAATCTGAGACGAATAGACCTGCACCTCCACTCGCTTTTGAGCGACGGGGAGCTGCTACCCGCAGAGCTGGCTAGAAGGGCAGAAGCCATGGATCACCAAGCGATTGCCATCACAGACCATGTAGACTGGTCTAACATAGACTCCATCCTCCCTAGGCTGGTCAGGGCTTGTGAGAAACTGAGCGGGAACATGAGCCTGCAGGTAATACCAGGGGCCGAGCTCACCCATGTTCCTCCTCAAGCGATCCCTGAGCTGGCTAGGAGGGCGAGATCGCTGGGTGCTAGGATTATAGTGGTGCACGGAGAGACCCTGGTCGAGCCTGTCCAGCCGGGAACCAATAGGGTAGCTGTCGAGTGCAATGAGGTGGACATCCTCTCCCACCCGGGCCTGATCCCGGCCGATCAAGCCGAGCTCGCGAGGGAGAACGGGGTATACCTAGAGCTTACTTCCAGAAAAGGCCACTGTCTCTCCAACGGGTGGGTTGCCAAGGTGGCAAGGGAGACTGGGGCGAAGCTCCTGCTGAACTCCGATGCCCACTCTCCGGAGGATCTGTTGCCACCTGCCAAGGCACTCTCTGTGGCCATGGGGGCAGGCCTAACTAAGGAGGAAGCGGAACAGGTGCTGGTCCGGAACCCTCTAGAACTTATAAAGAAACTCTAAACCTTCTGGAGCTGAATTCTCGAGATCCCCAAGGACAGGCGCACCCTGTCTCCTTTTTTCAGGTCTTCTTGCTCGACGCTTTCCCGCGGCAAGATGAAACTGAGGTTTCCCGCCGGCGTCTTGACCCGGACGGAGACCTCTGCTTTTCCGAAGATGAGCTGATCTACCTTACCCTCCAGCTTGCCTTGGGCGTAGATGGGTGGGGAGGTGGGGGAAGCATCCCTCAGGAAGCTCTCGACCGCGTGCTTCACAAGCTTGAACCTCCGGACCAGAAGTTTCCCGGCAGGGGTTAGCTTGCTCGGCCTGCTCTTGGTCTCCACAAGTTTGAGCCCAGCATGCCGCTCGAACTTTTTCATTTTCTTCCATGCATGCCTAAAGGACATGCCAAATCTCTTCGCGGCTTTGTTCAGCGAGCCTGAGCTCTCTATTTCTTCCAGCAAGGAAATCATTCCCTCCCCTCCTAGAAGCCTTCCCTTCTTGTCTTGCAAGAAGATTCTTGCTCTGAACTTCATTATATCTATCCAGCATGAACAGAAAACGAAGACTGTTTTCAGCAGATACTTGTATAATTTCCTATATCACCCTGCCATCTGACCTCTTTTTATGTACATTGCCTGATTTTCCAGAAAGCCACCCTATTCGTTCTACTATTCGAGAATCAAAATCGGGAACATACGGCTTGATATCTAACAGAGGAGTCCCATCCAAGATGTCGATGTCCTCAACATGGATTATGCACCCTTCGATTTTGATGCAACGTACCACAGAGATGCCAATTGGATTCGGTCGCCCCGGGATCCTTGTGGCGAATACTCCATGCGTGTTCTCATCCATGTACGGTCTAACTTCCAACGACCATTTGTTAGCTAGATGAAAATGATAAACCAGAATGATGTGTGAAAAACCATCAAGATCTTTAAGTCCCGCACAATATTCTTGGAATACTTCTACAGTACCAGCAACGCCTTTAGCACCTGTTGGCTGTATCGGTGCCCCTTCAAGATTCTTGAAAGGGGAGTGGATGATTCCTATTGGTTTGTACACAATTTTCATTTGATTTCTCCTGCTTGCGGTTTATTAGAGGCTAGGATTGTAGCTGAAGTGAAACATCAAGCTATGTTCCACCACATCACGACTGCAGAACGCTTCTCTCTGTACAAGCCCTTTCCTCTCCTTAGAAGGTGTTGCTCGATGATTCCCTTCACACGAGTATCCACTTCCACGTATTTGCCTATGAAACTCGCTATATATCGTACTTCTTGTTCGAGGTTCCGCTCTACTGTGTAATTCATTACTCGTACATTCACCAGCCTGCCCCACTGCCGTAATACTAGATAAGCAAAATGATCTGCATCAGGATCAAACTCACCACTATATTCTTTCCCTGTTATTTCCGTCCACAACTCTTTTACTATTCTCTCTCTCCCCGCAGGTTGCACCACCGCACAGTATCTCCTTGAGGCGTTCTCCATCTTTTTCAGATGCCTTTCAAGGTCACGCATTTGCCACAAAAAGTGAGAACACACAACTAAGTCAAATCGGCCTTTTATTTCACGGTCATCGACTTCCAGCCAGTCTTTATTCACTATTTCAATATTCTCAACATTGCTCTCTTTCATGTTGTTTCTCAAGTACTTCACGGCCGTTTCGGAACGCTCGATAGCTACCACCTTTTTTACCCTCGTGGCTAGTGGGATAGTCAATGTTCCGGGTCCAGCACCTATCTCCAAAACCTCAAAGTCGTCATCCAGTATTTCCTCTAGTAAATCCACCGCTTTTTTTCCATATTCAGTGTGCCTAGCTAGCTTGGAGTAATCTTCAGCGAATTTGGCGCTAAAATCCTTATCATATGTTACCTTCGAAGGCCTTATTCTTTGCTTTTGCTTCTCCTCCCAGATTTCACGCCAGTTTAACCTCATCAATCCACTTAAAATCCAGCCCTGGTAATATCTCTACAGATGCCTACAAAGTTGAACTATCCGTTCAGGTTCAGGCTTTACATTCTCTCTAATGTGCTGATGATGCTCTTGGGAATAAATTTTAAAACTTATGTTCAACTGAGCATAATGCACAAAATCCTACTGCTCGCGCTGGTATGCTTCGTCGTTGCTGGCATGGTAGTGCTCCTGAGGAGCCAAGCCAGAAGCCTGAAAGTGCTGCATGCTGGGAGCCTGACCCCCTTTCTGACTGAGGTGGAGGGGAGATTCGAGGGGGAAAACCCCTGGGACGTGCAACTGGAGGCCCACGGTAGCGTGGAGGCTGTCAGGCAGTTGACGGAGCTCCACAGGACGGCGGACGTGATAATGGTTGCGGACTGGCATCTCATCCCAGAATTCCTCATGCCGGAGCACGCCAGCTGGGCGATAGGGTTTGCCTCAAACGAGCTCGTGCTGGCTTACACGGAGGGGAGCAGGCATGCGAGGGAGGTGAGTGAGAACAACTGGTGGGAGATACTGCAGAGGGAAGACGTGAGGTGGGGCTTCAGCGACCCCAACTTGGATCCTTGCGGGTACCGAGCGCTGATGGTCATCAAGCTCTTTGAGGAGGCTGAAAACCTGCCGAGGCTCTTCGCGAACTTGGTGGGTGCCCGCTCCAACATCTCCTGCGGGGTGGAGAACGGTACCTACGTCATCTTGGTTCCTCCCACCGAGAGGCTCGAACTCGGGGAAGGGTTGGTGGTCTGTCCGAAGTCCGTGGACTTGTTGAGCAAGCTCGAGCTGGGGAGTCTGGATTACGCATTTGAATACAAGAGCGTGGCTCAGTCCATGGGCTTGAGGTACCTCACTCTGCCCGAGGAAGTGAACCTTGGGGATCCTGCTTTTGCCGATTTTTACGCCAAAGTGAAAGTCCGGGCCTCCACGGGCGAGCATGTGGGGAGTCCCATAGTCTACGGTCTCACGATCCCGAGGGAGGCTGAAGACAGAGAGGGTGCGATCCGCTTCGTGCAGTTCGTGCTGGGTGAGGAGGGTAGGAGGCTAATGGAGAACTTCGGCTTCAGGCCCCTTTACCCCTACCTCCTCGAGAACGAGCAGGCAATACCCCGTGAACTCCTCTAACAGACTCTTTTGGCTCCTGATCTCTCTCTCGGGCGCTCTCTTGGTGGCCTTCCTCGTGCTCCCCATCATCGGGCTATTCTGGGTGCAGTTCGGTCAGAACGCAGGGGGCTTCTTCTCGGCCCTCACCGACCCATCCATCCTCTCAGCAGTCGGACTCAGCTGCGTGTGCGCATGCCTCTCGACGCTCATATGCTTCCTCTTAGGGACGCCCTTGGCTTACATGCTGGCCAGGAAGGATTTCAAGGGAAAGGGGCTCCTCGAGGGCCTGATAGATCTGCCCTCTGCCGTCCCCCACGTGGTGGCAGGTATCATGCTCGTCATAGTTTTGGGAAGGGGAGGCTGGCTAGGGGGTCTTTTCGAGTGCGAGGGCACAGTTCTGGGAGTAGTCTGCGCCATGCTCTTCGTCTCCGCTCCCTTCTTCCTAGACGGGGCGAGGAGAGGCTTCAGCTCCGTGGATCCCAGGCTGGAGAACGTGGCCCGCTCGCTGGGCGCCTCCGAGTGGGACGTCTTCCTCCGGATCAGCCTCCCCCTGGCCTTCCCCCACCTCTTGGGATCGGCCCTCATGAGCTGGGGGAGAGCGCTGAGCGAGTTCGCTGCAGTCATCATGCTCGTGGGCTTCTTCCCGATGATAGCCCCTGGACTCATCTGGCAGCGCTTCTACACGGGGGGCCTGCTCTCCTCCCTGGCCGCGAGCACCCTCTTCCTCCTGGTAGTCCTGTGCGGCTTCGTGCTGACGGAATGGCTGAGGAGAAGATATGCTCGAGGTTAGGGAGCTCTGCGGCACTTGGGGGCAGTTCTCCCTGAAGGAGATTTCCTTCAGCATTGAAAGGGGAGAGTATTTCGTCCTGCTCGGGCCCACGGGCGCGGGAAAGACCCTCCTGCTCGAAACGATTGCGGGCTTTCACTTACCCTCCAGGGGACAAATCCGCTTGGACGGGAGGGACATCACAGGCCTTCCTCCCCAGCTCAGGGAGGTGGGCTTCGTGTACCAGGATGCCCTGCTCTTCCCTCACCTGACGGTGAAGGAGAACCTCCGCTTCGGGCTGAGGGTGAAGAAAGTACCCAAGCAGGAGGCCACAAGGAGATTGGAGGAGGTGTCCGAGCTGCTGGGCCTTTCGGACCTGTTGCACAGGATGCCCCGCACCCTGAGCGGGGGCGAGAAACAGAAGGTAGCTCTGGGGAGGGTGCTCGTGCTCCGTCCGAAGCTCCTCTTACTGGACGAACCCCTAGCCCACGTGGACAAGCCCACCTCCGAGAGGCTGATATCCGAGCTCAGGAGGGTTCAGAGGGAGACAGGAATCACCACCCTCCACGTCACCCACGACAGAGAGGAGGCGCTTGGCCTAGCCCAGCGGATGGGGATCCTCTTGGACGGCAGGCTAGTACGAGTGGGGGAGCCCGAGGAGGTTTTTACCTCCCCAGCCAGCCCCGAAGTAGCGGAGTTCCTGGGCGTCCAGAACATCTTCAGGGGGAGGGCCAGACCCAGGGGCAGGCTGACTTCGGTGAGGATAGGGAGACTGCACCTGCTCGCGGCTGGGAGGAAGGCGGGGGAGGTCACAGTTTGCCTGAGACCCCAAGACATAATCCTCTCCAGAAGGCCTGCGCGCACGAGCGGGAGGAACGTGCTCCTAGGGAGGATTTTGGACCTGAGGGACAGGGGGGCATATGTGTGGGTGAGTGTCCAGGCGGCTGACCGAATCTTCCACGCCTTCGTCACCAGAGCATCCGTGTCAGAACTCAGACTGCGGGAAGGCTCGAGGGTGTATCTCATCTTCAAGGCTTCGGCCGTCCACCTGATCTAATCCGATTAGGTAAAACTCCGGAATAGTGTTACAAAACTGTTCGTACGAGCTGTTTGTCTGTTGCAAACATTTTAAGAGCTCCTAGACAGCTGGATGAGCTTTTCGACGACCGATTTTATGCTGCGCTCGAGCAGGCGTTTCCCTTTGCCCTTGCTCACCCTGAATCTTTCGAGCTGGGGAAGGGCCTCGGCTGCCCACCTGTACCTCCTCAAGACCTCCGGCATACCTTGGAAACCCACCTCCGGATGCTTCAAATGTTCCTTCACCTGACCCGCATCCACCAAGCCCAGGGCGCAGGCCATACTGTACTCCTGAGGCCCTGCATGCGGGCCCTGAACTATAGTGGAGTCCCACTCCATCCGGAGGCCCAGCTCCTCCCCAAGCCTGAGAATTTCAGCTGAGAGGGGAGAGTTACCCCCGTGCCCGTTGACGATTACCACTCCCTTTATGCCGAGCAGACTTTTCGCCTCCTTCAGTCTGCACCTGATCTCCCTTAAAACCTGCTTTTTCGACTGGTGAGAGCCCGTGTTTATGCCAGGGAGTTCGTGGGAGGAGAGCACAGTACCCAAGAACTTGGCACCCGTCCGCAGGCTGGCTTGCAGCGCCACATAGGAGGCTAGCTTTGCATCTAAGTCCTCGGGGAGGATGCCGTGTCTCTCCCTGTGGGAGCCCAGTGCCAATACCCCGAGATCAACGCAGCTTGCGGACGAGCTTGATTGCCGACTCGACTGCCCTCTTGGCATACTCATTTACCCTCTCGAGTGCTTGGAGCCTCGTCATGGCGGGCCCTGATATGCCTAGAGTGACAGGCTTGTTGTATTGCAGGGATAGGTCCACGAGCTTTCTCGTAACCTGGTTCATTATCACCCGGTCGTGCTCCGTTTCCCCCTCTATCACGGCCCCCAGCGTGATCACGGCCTCCACCTCTTTTGATTCCAGCAGACGCTTCACGGCTAAGGGCATGTCGAAGACCCCTGGGACGCTCATCTCCTGCACCACCTTGGCTCCCAGAATCTCCGCGTGCCTCTTGGCAAACTCCAGCATGGCTCCTGTCACTTCCCAGTGCATCTCCGAGACTACTACCCCAAGCCTCACTTCCTGCACCATTTCTTTCTCTTCGGGCTAATTAAGGTGCTTTAGCATGGACACCACTCCAAAAGTCACCGAAACAAATGATTTCTGACGTTAAATAGTCCATGGGCGAGGTCCTTACATAGGTGAAAAGAAATAACAGCGAGAGTCAGATGGCGGTCCTACTAAATGGGAAAGCCCTGGCACGCGGGATCAGGCTAAAGATCAAGGAGCGCGTCGAGCAGTTGCCCAAACCACCCAAACTCAGCGTGTTGCTTGTCGGGGAGGATCCAGCTTCCCTCGCTTACGTCTTTGGGAAGCAGAGGGATTGTCAGGAGGTAGGGATAGAATTCGAGCTGCACAGGCTCCCGGAGGAGGTGAGGCAGGGCGAACTAGAGGAAAAAATAAGGTCCCTCAACCGGGACCCCTCAGTCACGGGAATTATGATTCAGCTCCCTCTACCCAAACATCTGGATCCCCTCCAGCTCGTCTCCACCATAGACCCGAAAAAGGATGTGGATGGCCTGCACCCGGTCAACGTGGGGAGGCTCTGGCTGGGCTCTTACGATCTGGACAGGGACCTCCTGCCTTGCACACCCAAGGGCATCATGAAACTCCTCGACCACTACTCCATCCCTTTGAGAGGGAAGCTCGTGGTGATCGTGAACCGGAGCAACTTGGTGGGGAAGCCCCTCGCCAAGCTTATGCTGGACAGAGATGCGACGGTCATGCTCTGCCATTCAAAGACGCATAATCTCCAGGAGAGGATGAGGGAGGCAGATGTCCTGGTGACGGCGGTCGGACGCAGACCTCAGTTCGTCGTGGATGCGGAGCATGTGAAGGAGGGCGCCGTGGTCGTGGATGTCGGGATAAGCTATCACGAGGGCAGGCTGGTGGGGGACGTGCTCTTTGAAAGGGTCTCGGAAAAAGTCTCGTACATAACCCCCGTGCCAGGTGGGGTGGGGCCGATGACTAGGGCCATGCTCCTCCAGAACGTGCTCCTAGCAGCGGAGAGATGAGCGGGATCTCGAAGGTCGTCCGCGAGTACTTGGAGTCGAGCAGCTCCTATCCTTTCGCGACCAGCTACAGTGCCGGGGCCATAAACTTAGCCTCCAACCAGTGCCCCTATCCCCCCTCCCCACGTGTCCGAGCTGCTCTTAGGCATGTCCTGAAAGATCTGAACTTCTACCCGGATCCTTGGGCGGAGGAACTCAGGAAGAAGATCTCCGCGTACACGGGCATCCCGGTGGACCAGATACAACTGGGGAACGGCTCGGATGAGCTCTTGGATCTAGTTTGCAGGCTTCTGCTAAACCCCAAGGACAAGGTGCTGATACCAGTGCCTACTTTTTCCATCTACGAGCTCAGGTCCAGGCTGGTAGGCGCCAAACCCGTGTTCTTCAGCCTGCCTGGTTTCAGGTGGAGCGAAAAAATCCTCAGGCAGACTAAGCGGGTCAAGCTTGTTTTCATCTGCAGGCCGAACAACCCAACGGGGAACAGCCTGCCCAAGGATCTCCTCACCTCCTTGCTTGAGACGAGGAAGTGGGTGGTGGTCGATGAGGCCTACGTGGAGTTCTCGGGAGACTCCGTGCAGGATCTGGTCAGGAAATGGGAGAACCTGATTGTGCTCCGGACTTTCTCCAAAGCTTTCGGTTTGGCCGGACTAAGGATAGGATACGCCCTCCTACCCAAGGAGGTATCGGGCTGGCTGAGAGAGATGAGGCTCCCGTTCAGCGTGAACTCCCTCGCGCTAGTAGCTGCTTCCGCAGCTCTGGAAGATTTGCCCTATATGAGGAGGGTGGTTGAGCGCATCAGGAAGGAGAGGGAAAGGCTGAGGGCGAGGCTGCAGGAGATGGGACTGGAGGTCCTCCCCTCCGAGGCAAACTTCCTCATGGTGCGCACCCCGGTGGACGCGGACAGGCTCGTGAGCACCTTGGAACGGAAGGGGATCCTCATACGGAGCCTTTCGCGCTTCAGGGGGGCGGGGAAGGAGTGGGTGAGGATAACCGTGGGCAGGAGAGAGGAAAATAACAAGCTAATATCTGCGCTCGGGGATGTGCTTAAATGATCAGACTAGCGGTCCCGAAGGGGCACCTGGAGGAGCAGAGCCTGAGGGTGCTGAGGGAGTCGGGTTTGGAGATCCTAGGGAGAGGAGGCAGGGAGCTCTTCGCCAGGACCAATGACCCGGAGATAGAGGTGGTCTTCGCCAGGGCTGAGGACATACCCGACTTCGTGGCGGGAGGCTTCACGGATGTAGGAATAACGGGCTACGACTTGATCCGCGAACGCCGGGCCAAGGTGGTGGAACTCTTGGACTTGAGATTCGGGCGAACCAGGCTCGTTCTCGCCGCCCCCGAGTCCTCTGGCATAAAAAGTGCGGCCGATCTGCGATCACCTGTGAGGGTGGCAACGGAGTTTCCAAACCTGACCATCCAGTACTTCGAGGGAAGGGGGATCCAGGCGGAGGTGATACGCCTGACGGGCGCGGCGGAGATCTCACCCCTGATCGGGGTTGCGGACCTCATAACGGATGTGGTGGAGACGGGGTACACCCTAAAGGCACACGGGCTGAAGGTGGTGGACGTGATCCTAGAGAGCTCGGCCAGGCTGGTGGCGAACCCGGAGAGCTACCGGCAGAAGAGGGAGAAAATAGAGAACTTGAAGATGTCCCTGGAAGCTGTGGTGACCGCGCGAGGGAGGAAGCTCGTGCTCATGAACCTGCCCGAGGATAAGCTGGAGCAGATAAAGCAGATTATGCCCGGCATGGCCGGCCCCACCGTTTCGAAGGTGGAGGCAGAGACGCCCATGGTGGCGGTCCAGGCAGTGGTCGAGGACTCCGAAGTAGCTAGGGTGATAAGGGAGGCAAAACGCATCGGTGCCAGGGACATTCTGGTAGTGCCGATCGAGCGCATAATCCCCTGAGTGGATGTAGGAGGGCCAAAAGCGCTTTGACTATAAGAGCACTAGCTCCAGCTCTTTCGCGACCTCTTTTATAGTCCAGAAATCTCTGTCGGCCGAGACCACCTTTTCACCAAGTCTAATAGCAGTAGCTGCTGCCATCACGTCGGGATCCGGCACACTCATCCCCTTGCTCTTGAGCTTGGCCCAGAGGTAGGATGCAATCCTGACATCGCTCCACTCAAGCGGAATTATTTCAGCTTCCTCTAGGAGGTCCATGACGACCTCCAGCTCCTTTTTTGCACCCTTAGAAACATTCAGATAAACGGCCCCTCTTAGCAACTCGAATGCGCACACGGACGGTATCCTAACTGCGTCTACCTTTCCGAGTTTCTCAAGCACCCTCCCGTCCTTCAAAATCGCCAAAAGGGCTGAGGTATCAAAGATCAAATTCTCTCAGCCTCAGTCTTTCCTTTAGCACAAATTCTGGAAGGTCACTGCCAGCCAAGGAGCCTACATACTTTTTAAGCACCTCATCTCCTCTCCTTCCTTTGGCGAGCCTGAGTATTACATCAGAGAAAGATTCTCCTTCCTTTTTCATCTTGCGCAACAATTCATAAACCTCGTCTCTTACGACGATTGTCTTCATACGTACGTATGTATACGTATATTTAGCATATATATTTTTAGCCATGAATATCGGACAAATTACCCGCTCTGTTGTTTTTCAACCAGGAGAACATTTTTAATGCTCGTTATCCCAAGCATTGACATCCACCGGGGAAAATGCGTGAAGTGGGTGCGCGGCCAACCGGGCACGGGGAAGGTGATAGGCGACCCGGTCGAGGTTGCCATGAAATGGATCCACGAGGGTGCGACTTGGTTGCACGTGGTGGACTTGGATGCCGCCCGCGGGGAGGGCGACAATTTTAATCGGGTAGTCGAGATCCTAGCTAGCGTGGGAGGGCTTGCTAGGGTGCAGGTGGGTGGAGGGATAAGAACGAAGGAAAGGGCGTTCGAGCTCCTAGGAGTGGGGGCGGATCGTGTCATCTTAGGGACGCTAGCGACCGAGAATGCAGAGCTGCTGAGGGAAATCGTGGAGAAGGCGGGAAAGGAGAGGGTTATGGTTGCGTTGGATTCCTCCCGGGGTAGGGTTGTCCGGAGGGGATGGAAGGAGAAAACGGAATTTTCCCCTCTCGAGCTGGCCCGGGGGTTCGAGAGGCTGGGAGTTGGGATTTTGTACACTGAGGTGGACACGGAGGGCACCCAAGCAGGCTTGAGATCCAAACTGGCAAGCGAGCTGATCCGGAGCGTGCGCGTACCGGTATTCCTGGCTGGGGGGATTGCAACGCTGGAGGATATCAGAAGGGCGAGAGATTGGGGTGCTGCTGGGGTAATCCTTGGGATGGCACTTTATGAGGGCAGGTTCACTCTTAGAGAAGCTCAGGAGGTGGCCGGGTGAGAAGAGCCGAACTCACGAGGCGTACCAAAGAGACCTGGGTGAGTGTGGAATTGGAGTTGGATGGGAAGGGAAAGACCGAGGTCTCGACCGGTGTGAGATTCTTGAATCACATGTTGGAAAGCATGACCAGACACGCGGGCTTCGACCTCAAGCTGAAGGCTGAGGGGGATCTGAAGCATCATGTGGTCGAGGATGTGTTCATTTGCTTGGGCCAGGCACTCCTCCAGGCGCTGGGGGAGAAAAGGGACATCTGGAGGTTCGGAGAGGCCACGGTACCGATGGATGATGCACTGGTTTTGGTTTCGGTTGACCTAAGCGGGCGGTCGTACTTCCAGAGCAACGCGAAGTTCACCAAGAGGAAACTGGAGGATCTGGAGGCAGATTTAATAGAACACGGTCTCCGTAGTTTCGCTTCTTTCGGCAGGTTCAACTTGCACGTGCTGGTCTTGAGGAAGGGGGAGGATCATCACCAAGCAGAAGCAATCTTCAAGGCCTTGGGCCTAGCTCTTTGCAGGGCCAGCACTCGCCGCCCCGGTGTGGGCATTCCGAGCACCAAAGAGAGCCTGTGATGCCGAAAATAGTCAGACTGAACAAAAGGAACTGGCCCAAACTCCTCAGACGCTCCGAGCTGGATACCAAGTCCGTCATGCCTAGGGTCAGACAGATCTTGAACCGAGTGAAAAAAGAAGGTGACCGCGCCCTCTTCCAGCTGGAACTCGAGCTGGACGGAAGCAGGCTCAGGAGTCTGGAAGTCTCGGATGAGGAGATCGTCGATGCCTATGAGGAAATCGGCGAGCGAAAAGTGCGGATCATCCGGGAGGCGGCCCGCATAATAGAGAGGTTTCACCGGAAGCAGCTCCCCAAGGAACGGAGGTACAAGGTATCCAAGGGCGCAACCGTCGGTGTCATGATCCGGCCCATTCCCAGGGTGGGCATCTACGTCCCCGGGGGGAGGTCCGGGTATCCATCCACGGTGCTCATGACGTGCATACCGGCGAGGGTTGCGGGGGTGGATGAGATATACATCGCCACTCCTCCGAAGAACGGGAGGATAAGCCCCCACGTCTTGGTGGCGGCGGATGTGGTGGGCGTCGACGGCATCTTCAAGCTGGGTGGGGCCCAGGCGATTGCTGCCTTTGCCTTTGGAACCAGAACCGTCCCCAAGGTGGACAAGATAGTAGGTCCTGGCAATGTCTGGGTCCAAGCAGCAAAAGCTCTACTCTCCACTGAGGTGCAGGTGGATTTCCAAGCCGGGCCGAGTGAGGTCATGATCCTAGCGGACAATTCGGCCAAGCCAGAATGGGTGGCCTTGGAAATGCTGGCACAGGCAGAGCACGATCCCTGTTCAGCATCCATCCTCCTAACTCCCTCCCCCAAGCTCGCGAGGAGTGTGAAGGAACTGGTGGAGCAGTGGATGGACAACGAAGTACTTGTCAGCTCCTTCTCCAAGTACAGCAGAATAGTGCTGACCAAGAGCTTGGAGCAGGCGATCGGTTTTGCTAACGCCTACGCCCCCGAGCACTTGGTTTTGATGGTTCGCAACCCAGAACGCTGGAGAACTAAGATCAAGCACGCCGGGGAAGTGTTCTTGGGGCACTACTCAGCAGTTGCAGCAGGGGACTTCGTTGTGGGGCCCAGCCATGTTCTGCCGACCGGAGGGCAGGCCAGAGTGAGGTCGGGTCTATCTGTCTTGGATTTCCTCAAATTCGTGCCATACCAGAAGCTCACTAGAGAGGGCTTGGCGAGGCTCTCGAGAATCGTGCAAGCACTGGCTGAGATGGAATCCCTGCCTTGGCACGCAAAATCTGTGAAGGAGAGGATAGCATGACCGAAAACATCTTAACCGAACTTTTTCGCGTGATCGAGGATAGGAAAGCGAACCCTAAACCGAACTCCTACACATGCTACCTGCTCGAACACGGAAGGGATCACATAAGGGAGAAGTTGCGGGAGGAGCTGGAAGAGCTTCTCCATGCAAGGAAAGAAGAGGAGATAATATGGGAGGCAGCGGACTTGATCTACCACCTGCTGGTTTATCTCGCCAGCAATGAGGTGAGCTGGTCGAAGGTCGAGAAGGAACTCAGGAGGAGGAGACGTGAGGGTAGATGAGCAAACAGCCAGGCAACTGTTGAGCTCGCTCAACTTCAAGGACGGACTTGTGACCGCCGTCGTGAGGGACTGGCGAACCAAGCAAGTGCTCATGGTCGCCCATCAAAATGAGGAGGCCTTTATTCGTACGATGGTCACGGGTATCATGCACTACTGGAGTAGATCACGCAAAAAGATATGGATGAAGGGGGAGACCTCTGGGCACATTCAAAGAGTGAGGAGGGTTTACTTGGACTGCGATGGGGACAGCCTCTTGTATGACGTCGAGCAAAAGATCGCTGCATGCCACGAGGGATACTTCTCGTGCTTCTTCAGGAGACTGAGGAAAGGAAAGTGGCAGATCTATCTGAAGCGGAGGTTTAACCCTTCTGAAGTTTATTAGCTTTTAAGGAAGGAGCTATTGGTTGATGAAGTATTTTATCATCGTCGCAGATGGTGCCGCCGATTATCCCGTTCCCCAGCTCAGAGGGAAGACGCCTTTCCAGGTGGCATGCAAGCCAAATCTGGACTACCTCGCGTCCAAGGGTAAGGTAGGAATAGTTAGGACGGTGCCGAGGGGCATGCACCCTGGGTCGGATGTGGCAAACATGTGTATTCTCGGTTACAATCCAAGAAAGTACTATACGGGGAGAGGTCCCTTGGAAGCGGCAGCTTTTGGCTTTGAGTTGGAGAACAAAGTCTTCTTCAGGTGCAATCTGATCACGGTCAGAGGAGATATAATCGAGGACTACTCGGCGGGGCACATAAGCAAGGCGGAGGCAGCTGAGCTCATAAAAGCTCTGAATGATTGGACACCGTTTGGTCATTTCTATTTAGGTCTGGACTATCGGAACCTTTTCGTCCTAGATGAATGTGATGATGCTCTAACTTACACGCCTCCCCACGACATAACCGGGAGGGATTTCCGCCCTTACCTACTGGGCCCTATTGGAAATCCTTGGGCGGAGAAACTGAATAGGCTGATGCTAGACTCGCGGCAACTGCTGGAAAATCACCCCGTGAATGTGAGAAGAAAGTCGCAGGGAAAGAGGCCTGGGAACATGATCTGGCTGTGGGGGCAGGGGAGAAAGCCTCAAATGGAGCCTCTGCAGGAGAAGTTTGGCATAAGAGGTGCCATGATCTCCGCAGTCTACTTGATCAAGGGGTTAGGGGTGTTGACAAACATGTGGGTACCAGAAGTGCCGGGTGCAACAGGATACTACAACACGGATCTTCGTGCGAAGGCCGAGTACGCCTTGAAGGCAATCGAAGAACTTGACTTGGATCTGGCCTACGTTCATGTGGAGGCTCCGGACGAGGCGGGGCACGAGGGAAACGTGGAGGAGAAGATCAAAGCCATTGAGCGCATAGATGCGGAGCTACTGGGGAAGATTCTCGATGAACACCCCAATGCGAAGATAGCCTTCCTGCCTGATCACCCCACGCCTATTACAGTCCGCACACACGTCCCGGATCCTGTCCCTGTCGTGATCTACCAGCCGGGGATGGAGGGGGACGGGCTGGTGTACGATGAGTTCGCTTGCAAGAAGGGCTCCTTGGGGTTTTTTGAAGCAGAAGACCTCATGCTCAGATTGATCCACGGTTAGACTCGGATCCCAAGATCTCCTTGATCCTTTTTAGCCTTCTTTCCCGGTCCCCCAGCCTCCCGCTTAGTTCGTAGAGCCTAGTGGTTTTTCTGGCCAAGATACCCTCGATCTCTGCTATCTCCTTCTCAGTCTGGACGAGCTCCCTCTCTTTCTTGGCTACTTCTGCCTGCAGGCGCGCTATCTCCCCTTCCGCGCCCTTTCTACCTCTTTCGAAACCAGCACGGTAGAGGACGATCCCGAGACCCAAGAGGAGGATAGTCATCCCCCAAAAGAAGAGCGAAAGGTTGATGTCCGCTCGGAGGCTCAGGAAAACACCGCCTTTTGAGGCGAAGAATGAAATACCTAGCAGGAATAGGCCAATCAGATAAAAATAGCCTGCAGCTTTAGTCGCTCTGGCCATCTTCATTCCAAAGCCTCAATTATGGCATCTGCCATTTCCTGTGTTCCAACCGCTGTTGGATCATCAGGAGAAGGTTTTAAATCATAGGTTACCCTCTTCCCCTCGGCGATCACCCTGGCGACAGCCCTTTCCAGCCTGTCCGCAGCCCTCACTTCTCCCAGATGACGGAGCATCATGACCCCTGATAGAATAGTAGCTGTAGGGTTCACCTTGTTCTTGCCTGCATATTTCGGAGCACTCCCGTGGGTGGGCTCAAAAACTGCTGCATGCTCCCCAATGTTACAACTGGGAGCGACCCCGAGCCCGCCCACCAGCCCCGCGCAGAGATCCGAGAGAATGTCACCATAGAGATTTGTGGTCACTATGACGTCGTACTGTTCCGGCTTCTGGACGAGCTGCATACACATGTTGTCTACAATCCTGTCCTCGAACTGTATGTCAGGATATTGGCTTGCCACCTCCCTGGCTGCCTCGAGGAAGAGGCCGTCGGAGAACTTCATGATGTTGGCCTTGTGCACAGCGGTCACCTTCTTCCTCCCGTACTTCCTGGCGTACTCGAAGGCGAATCGCACGATCCTTGTGGAGGCGGATCGGGAAATGGGCTTCAGGCTTATCCCACTGTCCCTCCTGAGCCCGAGGTTCAGCTTCTCCTTCACCAGCCTCAACAGTGCCTCGGTTTCTTCCTTACCCTCCTGGAACTCCACGCCAGCGTACACGTCCTCGGTCGCCTCGCGGATGACCACCAGATCGACCGAGGTGTACCGTGTTCTGACTCCCGGGTAGAGCTTGCAAGGCCTCACGCACGCGTACAGGTCCAGCTTCTGCCGGATGGTCACGTTCACGCTCCGGAACCCCGTCCCCACGGGCGTCGTGATGGGACCTTTCAAGGCGACGCAATTCCTCCTTATGGAGTCCAAGACCTCCTGGGGGAGAGGGTCACCGTACTTCTGGAGGGCTACCTGCCCCGCCTCGACCTCCTCCCATTCTATCGGAACTCCTGTCGCCTCGATGCACCTCACAGCGGCTTGGATGACTTCAGGCCCAACCCCGTCTCCCCTGATCAGGGTCACCCTATGTCTCCCCATGCGAAACCTCCTCTTTTCCTGTACTGTTCCACGAGGCCGCCATCCTGGAGTATGCTCAGGATGAAGTCCGGGAAGGGTTTGAACTCCAGCTCAAATCCCCTGGTGAGGTCGAGGATCTTCCCCCTCGAGATGTCCACCTGGACCTCATCCCCTGCCTCCACCCTCTCATACGCCTGGGGGCATTCGATTGCGGGCAAGCCCAAGTTGATGCAGTTCCTGTAGAAGATTCGCGCGAAGCTCTTCGCTATGATGCAGGATATCCCGAGTTGCTTGAGAACCAGGGGGGCCTGCTCCCTGCTCGAGCCGCAGCCGAAATTCTTCCCCGCTACTATCACGTCCCCGGGCCTCACCTTCTTGGAAAAATCGGGATCCAGTGCCTCCATGGCGTGTTTTGCCAGCTCCGCCATGTCCAGGGTCTTGAACTTGTACTTCCCGGAGATAATGAGGTCCGTGTTTATGTCGTCTCCAAACTTCCAGACCTTGCCCATCATCTTATCTTGAGATAAATTTTTCCGGGCAACTACATCAGATCTCTCGGATCCGTGATCTTCCCGGTGACCGCGGAGGCGGCTGCTGTGAGAGGTGAGGCGAGGTAAATCTGGGCCTTCTCGCTCCCCATCCTCCCCAAGAAGTTCCGGTTGGAGGTGGAGACGCATACCTCCCCCGGTCCGAGTATCCCGATATGTCCTCCCATACAAGGGCCGCAGCCCGGTGAGCCGATGATGCACCCCGCCCGGAGGAAGATCTCGATAAGGCCTTCACTCATTGCTTGCAACATGATGCGCCGAGAAGCTGGGATGACCAGCATGCGCGTCCCCTCCCTCACCTTCCTCCCCTTCAGTATCCTCGCCGCCATCCGCAGGTCCTCCAGCCTGCCGTTGGTGCAGCTACCTAGGAAGACTTGGTCGACCTCCACACCCTCTACTTCTCTGACCGCGGCGACGTTGTCCACGGCGTGGGGCTTGGCGACCATTGGCTCCAGATCCCCAACCTTGATCTCTAACCTCTCCTCGTACTTAGCATCCGGATCGGCACGGAGGTCGGGTACCTCCTCCCCGAGGTACTGTTCAGTTATCTCATCCGGCTCGACCAGACCGCACTTCCCACCCATCTCGACCGCCAAATTGCACAGAGTCAACCTGGAGTCCATGCTCATCCGCCGCACGGTTTCCCCTCCGAACTCCAAGACTTTGTAGGTCGCGCCATCCGCCTTTATTTCGCCCGCCAAGAAGAGGGCTAGATCCTTCGAGGTGAGGTACGGAGGGAGTTCCCCTGAGAAGTCCACCCTGATGGTTCCCGGAACCCTAAACCACAGCTTGCCGGATGCCATGACGGCGGCGAGCTCAGTTGAGCCAATGCCTGTGGCGAAGGCCCCGAAGGCCCCGTGCATGCAGGTGTGCGAGTCCGCACCCACGATTATCATCCCAGGCCTATCGTATTCCTCTGCCAAGATCTGATGGCATATGCCATAGCCGACATCGTAAAGGGTGATCCCGTGTTCCCCCGCAAACTCCCTCATAAGGTTGTGGAGCTCCGACGTACCCTCTGAGGTGCTGGGTGCTATGTGGTCGATGACGAAAACTATCTTCCTCGGATCGAAAACCCTCTTCGCCCCCATCTCCCTGAAGGCCTTTATCGCGAGCGGGGAGGTCCCGTCCTGGCCCATGGCCAGGTCAACGGGAGCCACGACTATCTCACCGGCCGTTACCCTTCTGCCCAGTCTGAGGGTAAAGATCTTCTCAGCTAGGGTGAGCCCCTTCAAACCTCGAAACCGGCCTTGCGTGCCAGCTCCCTGAACTCCTTGTCCCTGATCGGCTGCCTCCTGGCGCCCTCCACGTACTTCTTCCTCACCATCTCAACCAGCTTGGCCAGACGGGGATCGTCGTCCTCTACCTTCCTCCCCAGGATTTGCTCCAGCTTGAGGTGTATGCCGTGTTTGCCGGATCGGGGGCCTACCACGATTATTCTCTCCTGACCAACCAGCTCGGGTGGGAAGACCTCGTAGGTCAGGGGAAGAGTCTTCACTCCGTGCACGTGGATCCCGGATTCGTGGGCAAAGGCACTGTCCCCCACTATGGCCTTGTTGACGGGCAGGTGGTACTTCAGGGCGGAGGCTATGAAGAGAGCGAGCTTCCTCAGCGGTTTGAGGTTCCACTTCTGCATGTCGTGGTGGAAGTAGCAGTTCAGGATTATCTTTTCCGTCTCGGCATTCCCCGCCCGATCCCCGAGCCCCAAGAAGGTCGTGCTCACATAGACCTTATCGTAGAGCCCTGCGGCCGAGCGTATGGTCGCCATGGTATTCTCAACGGCGTTTCCTAGGTCATCGTGGGCATGGATCTCGATGTAGGGTATCTTGGTCTCCCTCTTGATGTGCATTACCTTGGCTGGTATCCCATTGGGCAGGGTGGCAGATGGGTCGGATAGCCCAACGCCTATGGTGTCGCAGATCCTGTAAACCTTGGCACCCGCCTCCGCCACGCAATTTATGAAGTACCTCTCGAACTCCCAGTCCGCCCTCGTGCTATCTTCCCCGTGAACGAAAACTGTGAGGCCGTGTGAGACCGCGTAGCTGACAGTTTCGACCACCCGCCCGACGAGCTCCTCTAGGGATTTGTCCGGCCACTTCTCGAAGTGGATGTATGACACCGGATGAGAGATTCCAACCTGCTCAAAATCCAGCCTTAATGCTAAATCAATGTCTGCTTTCGCAGCCCTGCACCAGGCTGCTAACTTCTTCCCGAGCCCCCTATCCTGCATTAGCTTGATGGCCTGCTGGTCTGTCTTTGTGTAGGTCATCACCTCCAGTCTCTCGACTCCGATCTCATCCAACATGCAGGCGATCTGGAAGGATTCCTCTGGTTTCGGGATCGTGAGTCCGGCCATCTGAAGGCCCTCTCTCAAAGTGCAGTCGTCCACCACCACATCAATCCGGAGGGGAACCGGTTTGTAGACCAGCCTCCTCAACTCCTCCCACTTCTCCAAGTCGAACTGTCCCTCTCGCAAGAATTCTCTCATCCTTCTAATCTCGTTGGCTCGAGTACTGTTCAGAGACCGTATCTCCTCCATCGCCTGCTGCATTTTTAAAGACCGACGGGGTAATAAAAACACCATGTGATTAACATCCTGTCAAAGGTTAATAGATAGCCTACAAGACGTTGATGCGAGAGATAACGAAGGAGGAGAGGGAAAAGCTAGAGAAGCTCGCTTCTGAACTCAATGCCTATGAGGCTCAAGCTGAAGTGTTGAGGCAACAGATCTCCGCCCTAAGCAGAACCATTTCGGAGCACCTCACCACCTTGGACGCGCTGAAAACGCTGAAGAACGTCTCGCCGGAGACTGAGGTTTTGGTTCCGCTGGGCTCAGGTTGCTTCGTCCATGCGAGGCTGAAGGGGAACAACAAGGTAGTGTATACAGTTGGGGCTGGAGTGATGTTCGAAAAGAGCTTTGATGAAGTGATAAGTTTAGTCGAGGAAAAGGTAAAGAATCTTCAGGAGGCCATCCAGAAGACGCAAAAAGAGCTCGAACGAGTTGGTAGTCGGGCTGAGGAGATCCGCCCCCAGCTTGAGGAGCTGCTCAGGAAAGCCCGGGGCTGATGCTTGAGAAGCTCAAGCACAAGCTGAAGAGCATCAAGGAAAAACTCTCAGCGAAAATTCGGGAAACCACTGAACAGGAAGAAGCAGAACCGGTTGCTCCCCCCGAGCATCCAAAGCTTCTGCGCGTCAAGAGAACCGTTAAAGGAGTTTTCAGGCGAAAGATTTCGGAGTCGGATCTCGATGACGTTCTATGGGATCTACACGTCAGCCTGCTTGAAAGCGATACAGCTCTGCCTGTTGCACAGGAAATAATCCAGTACGTCAAATCCGAACTCGTCGGGAAGGAGCTAGAACTTGGAAAGGATCCACGCAAGCTGGCGGAAAGCTTGCTCAGAGAATCCATCAGAAGGGTACTGATGAAGGGAGGACATATAGATCTCTTCAGGCTGATCGAACAAAAGCGAGGGGAGGACAAGCCGGCTGTCATAGTGTTCTTTGGTGTGAATGGGGTCGGGAAGACTACGACTATAGCGAAGGTAGCGAAGATGCTCATGGACAGGGGTTACCGAGTTTTGCTTGCGGCGGCGGATACCTTCCGAGCTGCCGGGATAGAGCAATTGGAGATACATGCATCCAAGCTGGGGATCCCCGTAGTCAAGCAGCGAAGGGGTGCGGATGCAGCGGCAGTGGCTTTTGATGCAGTAGCCCACGCCCGTGCGCGGCACTATGATGTGGTTCTGGTGGACACAGCAGGGAGGATGCAAACTGATGTGGACCTGATGGACGAGATGAAAAAAATAGTGCGGGTGATCAAACCAGATTTAAAGATTTTCGTTGGAGATGCTCTGACGGGAAATGACGCAGTAGAGCAGGCCCAGACTTTTGATAGGGAGATCGGCATAGACGCTGTGATTCTGTGCAAGATGGATGCGGACGCAAGAGGCGGGGCGGCCCTTTCAATCTCCTATGTGACCGGGAAACCTATCCTAGCCCTCGGGACTGGGCAACGGTATGAGGATTTGGTGCAGTTCAACCCTGACCTGATCCTGAACGCGATCTTTGCCGACTGAGTATTTGTTCCACTTCTCTTATCCGCTGGGTGTAGATGTCAGTCAGTCTCCAGTACTCTCCCTTCGAAATTTCCCCCCTCTCGTATCTCCTCTGAATCCTCCTTAGCATCACCTTCAATCCCTTGTGCATCCTCTTCAGCCTCTGAATGTTCATTTGTAATCTCTCCTCAAAGCCGGCCTTGATTGCAGCCTCCATTTTTCGTCTGAAGTGGGACATCAATAAGATCATGGTACTGACAATCCCGAGCAAGAGACATGCAGTATTGACCCCCATCGCATAATCCTCGTTTATCCTACTGAGATTGGAGATGAAGTCTATGAGTCCATGCATCAACACAGCCCCGAAAACATTTCCACTTAGGTAGACTATGAGACCGTACCACACGAACAAAATGAAAGCCTGAAGAAAAAGGAGGGGAGCTATGGACAGATGGAGATACCAGAGGTGTAGACTAGCGTGGAGGGCCGCAGGAATAAGTATGGAGAGAGGACCGAAGGGCCTGAGCAAGCTCAAGATATATCCTCGGAAAACGAGCTCCTCGGAAAATGCAATGGGGAAAAAGGACGCCACGAGTAGGTAACCTGTGTACCAGCTGGGCGTGGTCATTCTCATATAATGCTCTATTTCCTCCCGCACCTGTTCACTCGTCATCCCTGTGAGATGAAGAGTCAAGCTTGTTACACCGACCAGAACTACCGAAAAGACGACATAGAGCGAAAATGACCAAAGCAGGGAGCTCTTGAGATTGGATCTGCGGAGTCCAACACTTCTCCAGAACTCCCTTCTAGCAAATGTCCATATAACGAGTAGGGGCAATAGATAACAGAGAATCTCATTGGGTATCCGTATGAGGGGATTGTTTGAAGGATAAATCAGTCGACATGCTAAGAAAAAAGATAGCCACACAATGGGAATATACCAGGTACGCTGACGCATCCTCTCTATCCTCAAAACCTTTAATTGCAAGGTCATGATGACACGCACTAGGATTATCTGCACCATAGGGCCCGCTTCAAACACCTATGAGACCATCAGGGACATGGTCCTGGCCGGGATGCGGATAGCAAGGCTGAATTTTTCCCACGGGGACTTTTCCTTTCACGCTAGATGCTACGAGCTGTTAAGACAAGTCTCGGTCGATTTGAACAGAGAAGTCGGCATTTTGCAGGATCTGCCAGGCCCAAAGATAAGGGTGAGCGGCTTGGAGAAGGCCATCAGGCTGTGCAGGGGCCAAATCGTCTTCCTGTCGGCCGAGCCAGGAGAGGAGAGAATCCCGATAAGCAAACCGGAAGTACTGGTTCACCTGAAAACCGGTGAAAGGGTCTTGATAGATGATGGGAAGATCCAGCTGAGGATAGTCGAAACTGGTCAGAATGTCTGTTGCAGAACTGAGATAGGCGGAGAAGTCAGCAATTGCAAGGGAATTGTTTTTCCCGACTCTGAGCTACCTCTCTCCTCCCTAACCGAGGAGGACAGAGAGGCTCTCGAGTTTGGGGTCAGGCTTGGGGTGGACTTTGTCGCAGTTTCCCTTGTGAGACATTCGGAAAACGTAGAGAAGGTTAAAGCTGAGTTGAGGAAGAGAGGCTCCCAGCATGTGCAGGTGCTAGCAAAGATAGAGCATCCGGAAGGGTTGAAGAATCTGGACGAAATCCTGAGAGCTTCGGACGGGATAATAGTGGCGAGAGGCGATTTGGGTGTCAGCATGCCCAGTGAGGATGTGCCCCTCTTGCAGGAAAGGATCGTTAAAAAATGCAGGAAAATAGGAAAACCGGTGATAGTAGCCACGCAGATGCTGGAGTCCATGACCCAGAATCCCTTTCCCACCCGAGCCGAGATCACGGATGTCGCGGAGGCCAGCCTTCAGGGTGTGGATGGCATTCTCCTCTCATCTGAAACAGCAGTGGGAAACTATCCAGTTCGCTCGGTAGAGGAAGCAGCCAGAATTCTGAGGGCGGTTGAGAACTCTCCCGAGTACGCAAGGGTTTTCAGGAGTCTTGAATACAGGCCGGAACTGGACATCCACAGGGCCTTTTGCCTGGGTATGGATGAGCTTTCCGAAGCCCCGGGAGTGAAGGGCATACTCATTCAGGTTAAAAGAGGAGAGGTCGTAAGAATTCTGTCGGCTTATCGTCCAGCTAAGCCTATCTTTGCCGCCTGCCCCGACGATCTCAAAGCCAGACAGCTGCTCCTCTTCTGGGGGGTGGAACCATTAGTCGGGAGCGTCGAGCAGGTTCTGGAAGAGTTGAGGCAGGAGGGAAAACTCAGGAAGGGCGAAAGAGTCCTCGTCTCTGGAGATAAGGGGACTCCCCACGAGAACTCAATCAGGCTTGTTGAGGTGTGATCCTATCTCCTCTTGAAGCTGTGCTTTATCCTTTGACACTATGAAAAAAAAATAGTATGATGCCGCGACCAAGCAGTGCCCAACCGTATGATTTCTTGTCCGTGGAGATCACCACAAAGGCACTTGTCATCACCAGCACCAGACCGATGAGCACACACAGAAACAGGGCTCCTCCATCTTAAAAGAGAGCACCAAAGTCTGGATTTCTGGTGAAGGAGGAAAGTAAAAACTGGTTAGAAAGCGGGAGAAAAGAACGGTTAGAAGCTTACGGGCTGGTCTCAGTTAAAGTGACCCACACTGAGCAAAAGAGGACGACCACTCAAGCAGCCATCTCACTCCCGCTGGACGAGGCTCCTCGAACTCTTAAGAGGAGAAAGAGGTGGCTTTAAGCTGAAAGACAGGATCCTCCGGGCACTCGTGCGGCGAGTACTCGAGCATTGCAAGCGGTGCCGCATGACCGAACCCATGATGAAACCTGCGCGGTCGTTTCTTCTTACGCTCACCTGCTGGGCATTGACTGGGAAGAGGGTGTGCCCGTTTGCTCCTGCAGGCGGTTGCCCAAAGCGGAAAAGTCCCGGTACGAACTTGCGAAACGTGCCCGAAGACGAGTTCCAAAAGCTAGTATTGGACTCCGCTTTCTCTCTTGGCATCTGAAGGACTGCAATACCGAGCATCGTGATAACGGGGCGGCGTCGCCTCTTGCTGGCCGAGCCGCGTTTGCGGGAGGTTATTCCACCTGTGATGTCGACTTGCTGCTGGAACTCCCGACCGATGTCGACGAGGTCTTTCTCACATTGACGAAACTCGAGCACGAAAGCGTCCTGGCGAATTTTTCATCATGGCAACCAGGTCACTGAGCTAACACCGCTCGAACGGAAAGAACTTCTCCGTGGACTTTGTTTGTCCAGCTGAACCAAGGACCCGCGACTTGTTTAAATAGTGTACCGGAATGCAAACGGGATGGCTGCTGACCTTAATGTTGGCTCTCAAGTTGTTCGGGTGTATGTGACCAAGCCAGAGGACGCAATTCTCTGCAAACTTGCTACGCAGGGAAAAGGATCTAGCAGGCCTCAGGCAGATCGTTCCGAAGCTCAGGAAATTGAAGAGATTGAATATTGTCTACCGCGCAAACTCGCGAAAAAGTTCGGGGCTTGAAAAAGAGCCAAGCTATTGGAGAGGATGTAAAACATTCCTCTGATATTTGAGATTTCCTGCTCATCTTTGAGTGAAAGCCCCCGCGAAGTTCTGGAGAAAGCTGAACGAGGAAGTACTATGTGAGCTCTGCCCCCGGAGGTGCAGAATACCCAGAGGAGCCACAGGGGTATGCGGAGCGAGGAAGAACGAAGATGGACAGCTCTTTTCACTTGTCTACGGCTCCGTGGTCTCGATGGCTGCGGATCCCATAGAAAAGAAGCCCCTCTACCACTTCTGGCCGGGGAGCTCAGTCTTTTCAATTGCCTCACCAGGCTGTAACTTCAGGTGTAAGCACTGCCAGAATTGGAGCATCTCCCAAGTGAGGGTGGATGAGGTGGATACTAAGGATCTGTCCCCAGAAGAACTAATAAGGCTGACTAAGGAATGGGAATGCCAGGGGATTGCGCACACCTACACCGAGCCCGTGCTCTGGGCTGAGTATGCAATAGATGTTGGAAAACTGGCCAAGAAGGAGGGGCTGTACAACATCTATGTGACCAACGGCTATATAACGGAAACTGCGTTGGCCGAGCTTGGTAGGTACTTGGATGCAGCAAACGTAGACGTGAAGGCCTTCACGGACGAGTTCTACCGGAAGATCTGCGGAGTCCCAAGTATGGAGCCCGTCCTGCACACTTGTGAGTGGTTCCAAGAACATGGTGTGCACCTGGAAGTAACGTATCTCATCATTCCCCGGGAAAACGATAGTCCGGACGAGATAAGGGAATTCTGCAAATGGGTAGCTGAGATGGATCCGGAGATGCCTGTGCACTTCAGCCGATTCTACCCGAACTATAAGATGTTGCATGTACCCCCAACGCCCGTTGAAAAGCTCGAGGAGGCATACAAAATAGCCAAAGCCGAAGGTCTGAGTTACGTTTATCTCGGAAATGTGCCAGGCCATCCCTATGATAATACCTACTGCCCAAATTGCGGGGAATTGCTGATAAGCAGGTTAGGATACGAGATCCTAGAGTACAGGATAAAAGAAGGGAGATGCCCTAGGTGTGGCCAGAAAATCAGGATTATCGGAGCATTTTCAAGCAACAGGCAATCTTTTTGAATGCATTGGGTAGATCAGGTTGCTGAGATTCTACTGAAGAGGGGCAGAGAGCACGTCATAGCAAGCGGGACCTCCATTTCCGGCCACATTCATATAGGTCACTCAAATGATGTCTTCATAGCGGACGCTATCAGAAGAGCTGTGGAAGAAAGGGGTGGAAAAGCGCAGGCGATATGGTACGCGGACGATTTCGACCCTCTGAGGAGGATACCAGCGGGATTGCCTGAAAAGTACCGCGAGTACTTAGGCGTGCCTTACGCGAATCTACCCTCTCCGGTTCCTGGATTCAGCAACTTTGTGGAATACTACACGAGGCCCTTCCTAGATTCTCTGAAAACGTTCGGGATCAAGGTCAAGGTCTACTTTGGGTCCGAGGTTTACAGATCAGGCAAATTGAAGAACCAGATCAAACTCGCTTTGGAAAAGGCGGAGGTGGTGAGGCAGATTTTAAACAGATTCAGGGCCCGACCCCTGCCTTCGGAATGGCTCCCCTACAATCCCATATGCTCCAAATGCGGTAGGATCTCTACGACCCAAGCTTACGACTGGCAGGGAGAGTGGGTTTACTACAGATGCGTCGGCTGTGATTACGTGAAGGGTTGTGGAAATGAGGATCAGGCAAATTACGCGAAAGGTGAAGGGAAGTTGACTTGGAGAGTAGAATGGCCCGCTCGCTGGAGTTTGCTGGGTGTGACCTGTGAGCCCTTCGGAAAAGACCATGCAGAAGCAGGGGGGAGCTACGACACCGGAAAACTCATCGTCAAAGAGGTCTTTGGAACTGAACCCCCGCATCCTATTCCCTATGAATGGATAAGTCTGGCAGGCCAGCGCATGTCATCCTCCAAAGGGATCGTCTTCACTCTCTCGGACTGGCTTGAGGTGGCCGAGCCCGAGCTGTTGAGATTTTTCATCTTCAGGAGCAAACCCATGAAGAGCAAGAATTTTGAGCCGAGGGGATACCTGCTGAACTTGTACGACGAGTTTGACGAATTAGAACGAAGATACTTCAGTGGGGAAGCCGGGGAGCAGGCTAGGATCTATGAGCTCTCAATGCCTGAAAAAGTACCAGAGAGCAGGCCGCAACGTGTGCCTTTCCGTTTTGCTGTGATTCTTTGCCAAGTAGTGAAGGAATTCGATATGCAGAAACGAATACTGTTCTCCAGGGGGATACTCAAAGAGCCTAGCGAACTGGATCTAAAGCTCGCCAGACGCAGGTTAACGCTTGCATTGCATTGGGTTCAAAAGTACGCGGTCGAGAGATACAGAATCGAAATTCAATCGCAGCTCCCTCCCTCGGCGAGAGAACTGACTCTGGTGGAGAAGGAATGCTTGCGGGCGCTGGCGGAGAAGATTGGAGCAAGAGAGATGTCCCCTGAGGAGATCCACAATTCGATTTATGAGGTGGCCCGTTCTGCCTCGCTCGAACCTCCCGCACTCTTCCAAGCCATCTACCTTTGCTTCCTAGGAAAGAGGGAGGGGCCCAGAGCAGGAAACCTGTTAGCTGCCTTGGATCGCGAATTTGTGGTCAAGCGCTTGCTGGAAGCTAGTGAGACTTGAGCGCCCTCTCAACCACCCTGATCGTGTAGAGGGTTCCTACCCCGGTACCTACGAGTGCTCCTCCAGCCAAAAAGTATAGCAAACCAGACCAGCTGAGAGCAAGCGCGAATTTATAGAAGCATGCTGCACCCAGCAGAATCACGTAAAGTGACAGGAATTTGTAAAGGGAGGGGTGAATCAGTGACCTCCTCCAGTCCGTTCTAGTTTTTGGCATCTTTCCCTTGGGCTTGGGTATCTGCAGTATTGTTTCGCGCTTGTAGGGGACTCCTCTCCTCCTGAGGATTTGCTCAAGCTCTTTTGTGGCAGATCTCTTCCACAACGGGTGCTCTAAGTAAAACCTTGAGACCTCTATTTCCGCCTCCAGCTTGCCATCCGAAAATCCGCGTACGTGCATCTGCCTGCCTCGGGGTAAATCCTTAACCAAGCCAAAGTACTGACCAGGCTTAACCCATTGAAATTCAGTTGGCTGGAAGCCTTCATCCAGCAAAGCCTTTTTTACCTGCTCGAGCCACTCTTTTATCGACATCTCACTTTCTTCATTACTTCTGGGATAATCTGCTCAAAGCTTTCGCTACATGCAAGCTCTCGCTTGTAATAAAGCCCCGTGTGTCCGACTTCTGCCCTTCTGGTTAAAACGTCTATCCTTTCCCTGACTATCTCGACTCCTACTTTCAGCTTTTTCGCTACTTCCCCTTCTCTGCCCAAGATGGAGCTTTCTAAATGTCCGTACGGAGTTGGTTCGATCAGCATGAGGCGCTTGTCTACTCCGGCCACTCTTTTTCCCTCTTCAAGGCCTTTAAGATCTATTGCACCACCGAAGTAATAGAAGTCTATCTCAGTTTGGGTTGGCTCGAGGAGTGGGAAAGTAACGCAGGTTCGCTCGTCCAAATATATGTGCGCTTTGGGAAGTGCCCAAGGGGTTGCAATAACGACTTCTTTCTTGTAGATCTCGCCAATATCTTGGAGGGCGAGCTGGATCCTAAGGGGAATTTGGTAGGGGATGAAGATATCAATATCGCTCTTCTTTGTGACATCCCCCCGGGCGAGGCTCCCATGGACGAGACCTTCTATGCCATATTTGCTCAGTTTCCTCATGAACCTTATGGCCTTCTCCCTGAGCCGCTTCAACAGTTGCCATCTTTCCTGAGAGTAATAGACTCTTCTCACTTCGCCCGGAGGTGAGGGTTTCATTAATAGCTTGACAAAGTGTGAAATGAATTCACTCTTGGCCCTTGTGATAGGTGCTTCTACTTTTTGGGTGATCTTCCTTACCTTGTACAAAAGGTACGACCTGCGGAAGTATGGTATAACGCTCGAAAGTGGAGCTGCGGTTTTCAGAACCAAGCGGGGACTCAAAAAGATAGATGCATTCGCCAAGAAGCACCCCAAGCTCCTAATCCACTATGGGAACATCTCAGTAGTACTGGCCCTCGCCCTCTGCATATTCGTTAGCTTCAACCTCCTTTTCAACTTGTATAACATCTTGACCTCACCGAGAGGTGCCTTGCCTGGAGCCAGCTTCGTCCTGCCCGGGCTCATACCAGGCTTGACGGTCTACTGGTGGCTGATATCAATAGGGAGCCTCATGCTCGTCCACGAGATCTCCCACGGCCTGCTGATGAGAGTCCACCGGATACCCACCAAATCTATGGGCGGCCTGCTCTTTGCGGTCATCCCCGGAGCTTTCGTGGAGCCTGATGAGAAGAAGCTCCGAAGTGCGCCCACCCGGGACAGATTGCGCGTGTACGCTGTGGGCTCGGTGACAAACATAATCTTCTCGTTCCTCTGTCTCCTTTTGCTCCTATCAATCGTCGTTCCTAAAGAGGGCGTGTACGTTTGGGGTGTTAGGGAGAATGGACCATGCGATAACAAGCTAGCACCCGGCATGAAGATCCTGAGGATCAACAACGTGGTCATTAACAGCTGGAAGGATCTGAAACTCCTAGAGAACATCAAGCCAGGCCAAACAGTCACGATAGAAACGGACCAGGGCACCTTCGAAGTAATAGCTGACAATTACTATTCCGAGAATCGTGGAAGCTTGGGCCTCATACCCATTTGGGCAATCCCGGAATCCAGATTCCTCAATCCTCTCTTTGCAGCTTACATAACTGTCCTAGAGCTGAGAGGGCAACGCGTTTTCAACCAGATAGTTTACTCTTCTTTGATCCCCTGGTGGCTCGTAGACATGCTGAAGTGGATGTTCGTGCTGAATCTCGGCGTGGGCCTATTCAACTTGCTCCCCATGCTACCCCTAGATGGTGGCTACATGATCGAGACGATACTGGAGAAGAGAATGCCAAAAAAGAGGGCCAGAAAAGCATGTATAGTCCTGTCCCTCGTCATGCTGGGTGTTTTGATTTGTAACTTGGTGCCATACTTTTTTAGCTAAGAATTTTGTCCTTTTAGAACAAGAAGAATTGGGTGGGCTAGGCCGGGGGGCTACCCCTCCCCCGTACCGCAAATGGGGTTATGGCGGGCCGAATACCGGAGGCGGTGCCGGAGGCTCACGGAGGGTTGCGGATGCGCCCCCGTGAGGCTTCGTCCCGCAGGGTCGGCGGTGGCGGGGCTCAGGCCGTAGGGCCTGAGTAAACCGCCTTTGCCTGCCGAACCCGGCCAGGCCCGGAAGGGAGCAACCGTAGGCAGGACGCCCGGCGCTTGCGGGTCAACGGAGCTAAGGGGTGGCCGCCACCTGAAGTGGGCCCGAAGGCATTCAAATCCGGGAGCCCACCCACCGCCGGGGTAGCCTAGCCAGGTAGGGCGGCAGGTTGCTAACCTGCTGGCGCGTTGCGCCTCGTGGGTTCAAATCCCACCCCCGGCGCCCTTTGATATTACTTCTCCAGGTTCTCCAGTCCCGCCTCCCGCGCGTAAGAAATAGCAGTGCAGAATTCATCCCAGCTGATAGGGCGATTGATTTCTGGATATTGGTGTGCGAGGTAGCACGGTCTGTACTGGTCCATGACATTAACGCGAACGTCCCTCCCCAGATTCCTCGAGATCCAGTTCAGGATGGGTTTTGTACAGCATTCCAGATGTCCCGGCATGACTAGGTGCCGGATTATCAGCTCGGCATCTTTCCGGGCGATCAAGTGGTTCCTTGAGACCACCTCCAGGTAGTTATCAACCTTTGAATATTTCTTAGCACAGGAGTCGTCGAACCACTTGAAGTCGGCGAGGTACACATCCTGGGTGCCCTTCAAAAGCTCGGCGGCTTCGGAACTGTAGTACATGTTGGAGTTCCAGACCGAGCTTATATTTGCCTCGCACTCGCGCAATGCTTCCAAGATGGCTGGCAGGTTCGGATCCGGATTTCCGCCCACCCAGTTGACGTTCCTCGCTCCTTCCTTTTTTGCCTCTTCAATCAGCCTGGCCAGTTCCTTGGGTGTGAACTCCGCCCCAGCCTCGGGCTCTTGCGAAATGTCGTAGTTTTGGCAGAAGACACACTTGAAGGTACATCCCGCGAAGAAGATAGTATAGGACGGAACCAGGGGGGCCTCTTCGCCCAAATGCATGAACTCGGAACAGACGCGGGGCAACCTCCCCACCCCGCAGAAGCCTTTTTCCCCTTTCATTCGGTTCACTCCGCATCTCCTTTCACAGAGATGACACGAGCTCATGATCCTGCGGGCCAGCTCGATCTTCAAATCCAGCAGTGAGGTCTCGGGGTGATCCATGTCCTCGATGGACATCTTGCCTTTGTCGATCTTGTGCAGGGTGTGATAAAAAGAGTCTAAGAGATGTCTGTGCACCTCCCAGAGCTTCTCCTCCTTTTCGTTCAGATCCACTTTGACAGGCAGGCGCTTGCACACCTGAAATCTGGCGGGGAGTTCGTCTCTCACAACACTCACATATCTAGGTAGTGCCCTCCGGACACCTGGGTCATCAAGGGCACGGGCGGCGTCGGGTCTCACAAGCCTCCACACACATAGAATAGGTGATAACTTATGTGTTCGTTGTTCATCCTCTTTGATGCATGCATTGGTCGCGGGCTCAGCTTCCCCATCGCTGGCAAAAAGGCTGGCTAAATCGGCTCAAGCCGAGCTATTGCGTCCGATCGTCCAGAGGTTCCCGGATGGCGAGATCTACGTAAGGCTACAGGCGGACCTAGAAGGGAAGGAGGTAGCCGTCGTTCAATCCCTGTCGCCACCCCAAAATGATCACCTGATGGAGCTGTTGTTGCTCTTGGATTTGGTCAGGGATCTCAAAGCCAAGAAGATCCTCGCGATCGTTCCCTACTTGGCCTACGCCAGGCAGGATCGCAGGTTTCAGGAAGGTGAGGCGCTGAGCGTGAAGAGCGTTGCGGATTTGCTGAGCCGGAGAATCCATAAGCTGCTAACAGTGGACGCGCACTCACAGCTGGCCCTCTCCTACTTCAGCTGTGAGATTGAAGAAGTGCGTGCTCTACCCTACTTGGGCAAGAAAATGCTCGATCTGAACCTGAGGGACCCCCTCTTTCTAGCCCCCGATGAGGGATCTGCGAAGAGGGTTGAGGAGGCTGCCAGAGAAGCTGGAGCGGATTTTGACTTTCTAGAAAAAGAGCGCATAAGCCCGACAGAGGTGAGGATAAAACCGCGGGAGCTGAAAACGTCCGGGAGGGATGTGGTGATAATGGACGACATCATCAGCACGGGTGGGACGGTTTTGGAAGCATGCAAATGCATAAGAGGCGCGAGGAGGATCTGGGTCTGCTGCGTCCACGGCCTGTTTGTCGGAGATTCGGTTGAGAAGTTGAGAAAAGCAGGAGTGGAGCGCATAGTATCGAGCGATAGTGTTGAAACCTCCTACAGTCAAATTTCTTTAGCCCCCCTCATCTCAGCTAGGTTATGAGGCTGATGGCCCTGCTTTCCGGTGAACATCCCACTCTACCTCAGGCTGAGATCAGAGGAGCAGTAAAGGGGGAAGGAGGAGCACTAGAAGTCATGGAGGAACTCGATCAGGTCATGATCTTCGAGACAGACGTAAATCCCTCCAGGCTTGCAAGCAGGCTGGCCATGTCCCGGGAGATATGCCTCCATCTCTGCACATCCAATTGGAACGAGGTTTTGGAGGCGGTAGCAAGTTCGGATCTACCAGATCTGCTACCGGCAGATAAGAGTTTCGCTGTCAGAGTGGTCAGAATAAAGGATTATTGCCCGGAGGTGAAAACGCTCGACCTAGAACGGCAGATAGCGGATGTAGTTCTGGATGAATTCGATCTCAAGATCGACTTGGAAAGTCCTGAAACCGAACTCGTAGTAGCCTTAACTGAGGGAAAATGCTGCGTGGGGCTCAAAATCGCGGAGACTCAACGAAAATTGCTCAGCTCGAGGAGGCCCACCACCAGAGCGGCCTTCCATCCTTCCACTCTCTCACCCATACTAGCGCGCTGTATGGTCAACTTGGCCCGGACACCCAAGGGCGGAAAGTTTTGTGATCCCTTCTGCGGCGTGGGTGGCATCTTGATTGAGGCGGGTTTGGTGGGCGCTTTTCCCATTGGCTTCGATATAGATCCTAAAATGATCGAGGGAGCTAGAAGGAACTTGGAACAGGCAGGAATCAGGGAGTATCAGCTAGAAGTCAGAGACGCAAGAGAGTTGGCAGGACTCGAGGTGGATGCCATCGCGACAGACCCTCCATACGGCATCCAGTCCTCAACTTGGGGTGATGAGCTCCTCGAGCTCTACACCGAGGCACTTGCATCAATTGCCAGCATCTTGAAAAGGAAGGCCGTAGCGTGCCTGGGAGCACCGAGCAGTCTAAACCTTGAGAAAACGATCGAAGCAAGCGGCTTGGTACCGATAGAATTTCACGAACAATATGTGCATAAGACCTTAAGTCGGAGGATATACGTCTTGAGGAAAAGGTGATGGAACTCTCAGTTTACTTGCTGGGAACCTCCGGGAGCATCCCCACTTTAAAGCGCTCGCTCCCCGTGATAGCCATCAGATGGGGTGGAGAAATAATCCTGTTCGATTGCGGGGAGGGCGCTCAGATGCAGATGGTAAAGGCGGGGCTGAGCATAATGAAAGTCTCGAGAGTGTTCATAACCCACTTGCATGGGGATCACTTCTTAGGTCTTGCGGGGATTGTGCAGACCATGTCTCTTTGGAACAGGAAGGAGCAGCTCGAAATATATTGCCCGAGAGGTTATGAGGACAGACTTGAGAAGTACCTGCAGATACCACTGTTCACCATAACCTTTGACATCCGGATCCGAGGACTGGAGCCGGGCTCAGAAGTGAGGGGGAACGGATACCGCGTGGTTGCAGGTCCCAGTTGTCATGCTCTCCCAGCCCTGGCGTACGCCTTTATCGAGGATGACAGGCCAGGCCACTTGAACGTGCAAAAAGCCATGGCCCTGGGTCTGAAGCCTGGACCCGAGCTAGGCAAGCTGAAGGCGGGAGAACCTGTCCTTTCGCCCGGGGGGAGACTCATCAGGCCGGAGGAGGTCCTAGGGCCCACCATAAAAGGGAGAAAAATTGTTTACACAGGTGACACCAAGCCAACGAGCGAGCTCATCGAGTTTTGCCGAAATGCTGATCTCCTGATTCATGACTCGACTTTTGCGGAAGAGCATGCAGACAAGGCTGAAGAAGACTTTCATTCCACATGCGTTCAGGCTGCAGAGGTTGCAAACAAGGCTAAAGTGAAGAAGCTCATACTCATCCATATTAGTCCGCGATATGATGACGAGACGATAATGGTGCGACAGGCTAGAAGGATCTTCCCTAACACGTACTTAGCCTACGATCTGATGAGAATAGATTTGTAGGGGCTCGGAAATACCTTGCTTGCTCACTGTTCACCTAACTCTCTTTTCTTCATCGCCCACCAACTTACACCAGAAAAAATTTAGGCGTAGGAGAAGCTTTCAACCGTTTTTAGATCCAGCCTCTTTATCAGCTCTATTAGGAGTTTAACAGCATTCGCCGCGTCCTCAAGACTGAAAACCCCCGCGTGGCTGTGGATGTGCCTAGTGGGCACCCCCAGCACCACGGTCGGGCAGCCTGCCCCGTGCAAGTGAATCCTGCCGGCATCGGTTCCTCCACCAGGGATCTGTGTCAGCTGTAGAGGTATCTTGCATTCCTCCGCTACCCTTATCACGAATTCCTTGAAGGGCTGGTTGGGAACCATTGTACCGTCCAGGGTAACTAAAGTAGGTCCCTTCCCCATTTTCGCGGCGGCCTTTCTTGGCTCTACACCTGGTACATCCCCGGGTATATCAACCTCCAGCACTATGCCAACATCAGGTTCCACAACGTGAGATATCGTCTTGGCCCCCCTGAGACCGACTTCCTCCTGAACGGTGGTAGCGGCATAGATCGTGTTTGGATGTTCTATATTCTCCTCTTTGATCTTTTTGCAGGCTTCCAGCATCACGAAGGCACCAATGCGGTCATCCAGAGCCTTACCTATCCCTACTTTCCCCTCTCTTAGCAGAACGAAGGGGCTCCACGGGACTACAGGATCACCTATCTTCACCCCCATCTCCTCAGCCTCCTTCTTTGACGTTGCCCCTATGTCGATGTACATCTCGTCCTTCTTCACCACCTTCTCCCTCTCCTCCTTGGTTAGGATGTGCGGGGGTTTGCAAGCGATCACACCCATGAGATCCCCCTTGGTGGTTCTGACGATCACCCGCTGCCCAAGAAGCACTTGGTCCCACCATCCTCCCAACGGGTTGAAGCTTAGAAATCCCGTCTTCTCATCTATTCCCGAAATGGCGAACCCTACTTCATCCACATGCGCGGCCAAGAGTATTCTTGGTCTATCTGAGCTGCCTCTAAAAACAAAGGCTTGAGAACCCAGTTTGTCCCTAACAACATCCGAGGCATAGGGGGATATGTACTCTTTAACCAGTGTCTGAGCGTCCTTCTCAAAGCCTGAGGGACCGAAAGCCTCCGTGAGTTTCCTCAGAAACTCCAGAGATTCCTTGCTGAACATCAAATTCACCGCTTCTCTCCCATAAAGCTATTTTGAGAACTCCTCGATGACCGCCGCCACTAAAATTGGTAAGGTTATGGTTGCATCCCCATCTACTGTCACGTGGCGCGCGGTGGCTTTCACCTTCCCCCAAGAAATTCCCTCTCTCGTCCTAGCTCCGGAGAGGGAGCCATCGTATTCGGAGGCGGTCGTGAGGTATACGACCCTATCCAAGCCCCCCTTGAACTGTGCCCACCAGATCACGTGATGCTTGCTTATGCCGCCGCCTATTATCAAAGCACTGCAGGATTTGGCCTGCCAGATCAGCTCGTTCAGCAGGTGCTCATCTTTGAGGAGATCCAACTTGAAATCTGGCCGCTGCTGGGAAAACATCCAAAGCTGGTACCCAACCGCTCCATCGGTCAGTCCGGGGACGATGACTGGGATCTCATTTTTCTGGCACCAGTAAAGGAAAGAGTCCTCCTTCTGCAGCCATTTCCCGAGCTCCCTTGTCAACTCGTATGAGGCCACTTCCCTTAACCCCTGCTTGTAAAGTTCTCCCAAGAACTCTTGCATCTTCTCCTCGATGATGACTCCATAGGATTCATCCGGTATGAAGACGTTACCCAGCCTGTTTATCCCTCTTTTCCTCAGCTCCGCATCGTCCACCTCAAAACTCCCGTGATAGTAGGGTTTGAAGCACCTCGCCAAGTCATGATCGATGGCCCCGCACGTTGTAACGAATACGTCGAACCATCGGCGGGCAGCCATTTCTCTTATCACCCCTCTCAGTCCGGTTGCTACGATGTTGGCGGGAAAGCTCAGAAATCGCAAGGTTTCAGAAGACTTCAGCATCTCGATCATTACCTCAACCGCCTCCCCTAGGGCCCTGCCGGCAAAACCTCCCGCGTCCCTCATCCGGCGTAGCAGCTCACGGAGGCTTGCCCCCTCAAATTGGATGTCCCTTACAGGTTTCATCTGAAGAATTGCGCCAGCCCTCTTTTCTGTCTTAGTTTTTTGAACCCCTCTGACCTCATAAAGAATATGGAAAACAACATTCCGTGGTCATGGGTGAGGAACTGGGATTGCAGACAGTGCGGATACTGTTGCGTGAACTACAGAGTCCCGCTAACGAAATCCGAGGCCAAACTTCTGAGCAGATTCTTTGGTCCTGACTTGGTGGAGTGGTCGAAGGGGAAGTTCAGGATCAAGCTAAAGGATGGGATATGTCCCTTCCTAGAAAAAAGAGGGGATGCCTATTTCTGCAAACTGCAGGGTTCCCTTAAACCTTATGCCTGTAAGATGTGGCCCTTCAGGATTTACCGGGAGCCCAAGTTTGGTCATCCCAGTGATGCTGGAGTGAACTATGGCAGGCGAATGTATTTCGTGTATCTCAGCTCGGCATGCAGGGGGATCGAACTCGGCACGCCCTCACCGGAGTTCATCGCGGGCCCCTTGGTTCAAGCACTGAACCTGCACATGAACCCATACAGCAATCTCTATCCTACGGGTAGGGTCTTGGAAAGGCCTCTATCCCAAGCCTCCTCTTTATCTCCTTGGCTAGGGTCTTCGCATCACCGATTCTATAGTTATCTGTGATCACGAGGCGGGGGGAGCTTTCGCGCACATACTGAATCAGACCATCGAAATCTGTATGGTCGCTCAGGGCCACTACATACTCTCTCCGCCCCAGCTTTTTGACGGGATCCCTAAACTCCCAACCGCTGAGATAGACCCTAGTAACATCCGCACCGAACCTGCCTCTATCGCTCATATGGTGCAGGGCTACGAACTCCCTGCTCCTGAAGATCTCTTGGGACTCCAGGCTTCCTTCTAGAAAGTAATCCCCGAGCTTCATGCCGTACTTTTCACAAACCTTCGCAATTTTGTAAACCTTGGAGGGCATGAGCACAGGAACCCTAAGTTCTGATAGTATCTTGCAGGTTTCTTGGAGCTTCCCGTGGTAGCCGAAAATGTATACCGGCCCGTTTCTGAGCTCCTGCTGAACCAGCTGAAGGAGAAGCCGTTCTATCTCCCTTTCAAAGGGTCTCCGGTTCGAGGGATTACCATAAGTGGCTTCCATCACCAAGAAATCGGCCTGCAGGATGGGGGTTCCTGGTAAGCGGAAATCTCCGGTGTAGACCATCCTGCCTACCTCTGTTTCGAGTTCCACTTGACATGCACCTACAATATGGTCAGCGGGATGCAGTCGGAGTCTTGCCTCCCCCACATTTGTTGCCTCACCATACTGCAGAAGCAAGAGTTTCTCCTGTGGCAATTTCTTCCCCCATAAGATTTCTACAGTCTCTCTTGTCGCTGGTGTCATGACCACCTTCTCGCAGAACTTGAGGCTTTTGCTCAGCTCCCATAAGTGGTCCCTGTGGGCGTGTGTCACCACTCTTATTCGCCTCGCTGCGTGAGCATCGCACGCTACAGATTTTCCAAGGAGGACTGCACCCTTTCGATCTACATCGACTGGAAGTTCCCACCACCCGCGCACTTAGATCACCTCCCAATTCAATACATGGGATGGTGAAAGGAAAACTTGATGAGTGATGGCCTGCAGGCAGAAGAGGCCGGTAGGTACAGTTACCAAGTGGGGATATCATGCGGAAGGAGAAAAACCAGAAACCCGGGGCCTTCCAGCTGGAGAATAATGCCCTCCCCGTTGATCTCCGGTCAGGGGAGATACAGATCTCTCCTCAATTGTTCAGGAAAAGGGCCATACTGAAATAGAGGGATTATCCAGAAGAAATAAATAAATTTGATTGCCGCCGTAGCTCAGCCGGTAGAGCGGCCGCCTTGTAAGCGGCAGGTCGTGGGTTCAAAGCCCACCGGCGGCTCACACCAAAGTACAGAAGTTTATAAAGAAGGAAGGAAGGGATGGGGGACGAGATAGACATTCACGCAGGCTACTGCGAACGAAATAGTAGAGCGAATAATGACCGCACTTGTCAAAAAGGGGCCACTGTGCTGGAAAGAACAAAGGACGAAACGGGTCTATCGGAAAGAACCCTGAGCAACACTTTAAAGCGATTGAGAGCACATGGAATATCAAGATTACTGCTTATTACGACGAACTGGGGAGGCCTAAGATTGCGTACGATATTTCAGACTTATCTCAGGTGTGTGGACAGAAATATTCGACTCTATACAGCGTGTTTTCAACGATGCCTCAAAAGCGCGGCGGTGTTGATAAACTCCTCTCTCTTTGGCGCGTTGCGTTTTGACCGAGGAAATCATATCGTCTAAATACGTGAAGAGGTTCAAGTCCGCACCAAGCGAGGCCATAAAAAGTTCGAAGCAGCGGCGTTTTATGGGCCTACTGTTCTTGTAGCAAAAGGTGCGTTGCACATTTGCATGGTGGACGGAAAAGCTTGAGGAGAGCCATCGATGGTATCATCCAGATGTACAAGCAAAACCAACAAAGATAATGAGACTCAAATCAAAAAATAGGCGAGGCAATCGACAGCCACAGTTCTTCTGAACATCAGGTCGAGCAACCCAGATGAACCCAGTGTGATTCGGAAGATGATGCTGGCTCCAGTACCTAGGACTTCAAACGTTTGCTAAATCGATTTCCACGTTGGCGGTTTTTCCAGAACCAGTGCTTTGTACTTTACAACCCGTGTTTTCTTCATTTACAATAATCCAGTAATACGGTTCAACGGGTTCAACACGAGAGTTATATGACATCGGACCCAAATTTAACTCCACCACGCCGTCGGAATCAGAATAAAGCGCTGGCAACGATTCAGTTTTCCCCATGAACATATGGGAGAGAACGATTTTTGCATTAGCTACTGGCATACCGTTGTCTGTTATTTTAATCACAATCTTGTCTGTGGGCACATATTTTTGTGTTATTTCAACAGTGTCTTGATCGATATATGCGACTACATACGAGAGGCCACCTATTTCTTCTAATCTTTTTTGACCTCTTTCTTCCCTTGTTATTAAATTGAGCCGATATCCTGGGTCTAACACGAGCCACGTGTTGTCCAATCTAACTTCTACAAAAGCGTGATCTTCTCCAGGAAAGCTGGCTACGTGGGAGTTTATGTCCAAATAATCAAGAAATCTTTTGGTTGCATGGGCCATTTCCTCACATCCGCCAACACCCACTACCAAATACTTTTGAATGTCGAAGCCAAACATATTCCGAGCTCTGTGCCACCTAACATAGTCCCTTTCCTCCCCATGGAAATCCCAAAACGATATGGTGATGGATCTAATGTATTCTGAAACACGTGCCGCTTCTTCCCATTGGTTTTCGCTTTTCCCGATTGTTGAAATAATGTGAGCGAAACTTAGCCGGGCGGACGCATAAGGCGCCACGAAGGAGAACACAATTGCGAAAACAACGAAAACGGCAAATCTTGAACCTAACCGGATTTTCAACATATGACTTGTCAGAAATATAAGGAAAAATAGCAGGGAAAAAGATACGAGAAGATCCACATAAAATGGACAAGTGTAAGCCAACTTGATCCACCAAAGCAATGAAGTAGTCAGTAAAATGAGCCCTAAAATAAGTCCTGAAATATGCCATAAAGTAGCCTTACTTCTCACTTTCTTAAGAAGGTTTGATTGTGTGATAGCGATAAAAACAATTGCGAGTGGAAGCACAAAGTGAAGTGAAATGTGATAGATATCGTAGAGTACTATATGGTACTGTTGCAATGTCAATTTCCACGTTAAGCGAATGAAAACGACGAGAGAAAAGATAAGAGAGGTTAACAAGGAAACTTGCAAACATTTAGCTAAGTGCTTTCGGAATCTTTCTGATGTGGTTAGTAGCATATCTCGCCCAAAATGAGTTAATGTTGCACTCATAAAGTGATGTTTCAAAATTTTGCTCATCTTTCTCTGTCTTATACTTTTGATAGGAAGCCCACCGGCGGCTCATTTAATTTTCTAGCTAGGAAAAAAAGAAATGGAGGTAAGAGGTGAAATCGTTATCCGCGAGAGGCGCAGTAAGGTCTTTTGGTTTGCTGCAGATGGTCTAAACGCCCCCTATTGGAATCCTCTCGTCAAACATGCCAGGCGCCTCTCAGAACACCTTGGTCCCTACTCGAAGATGGTATACAAACTCAGATTCCCAAGGCTACTCGTCCGAACCGAGGCTGTCTACTTTAAACCTGAACGCAGGTATGTGGACAGGGTAAAAATAGGACCTCTGCAGTTTTACCATGAAGGTATCTTCTTATCCCTCAAGGATGATTCCACCAAAGTAATCCATGTGTACAGGTTTGATGGTAGGCCGAAGTCCTCCATTTTGAGGGAGCTTATCCGCAGAATCGTCCTTCGGTACATAAAACGCTCTTTGGCAAACTTGAAGAGAGTCATTGAGAAAAAAGCTTCCTAGAGGGAACGGAGAAACTCTATTACTTCCTCCGAATTTCTAGCGCGGAATTTCGCCCAAGATTTTCGAGGTCTCTCCGCAACCAAAACTGTTATCCCGGTTCCTTTTAACACCGCGAAAGCATCCTCGTCCGTCCGGTCGTCCCCGGCATAAAACACTGGTAGTTCTTTTCTCGGATTGAATAATCTCACCAACCATGTCACTGCATTCCCTTTGTTCCATTGGACCGGGGGGCGCAATTCCCAAACTTTTTTCCCTTGAGATATTCTGATCTTTCGGTTCTCTAAGTAGGGCTTTACGATGCCTCGAAAAATTTGTCTGAGCTTTGAAAGTTCGGCCTTGAGAACATTCCTGTAATGGATGCTAGCAGTTAGCTTCTTGTTCTCAACGAAAACTCCCTCGATGTGCCCGCACCTTGACCGTATCTCTCTACATAAATGGGCAATCACAGGTTCAGTCCTCCTAGCTTGGGGATGAATAAAGGTGAGTCCCGGGATTTTTATCTCAAGGCCATGGTTCCCGACGAATCCTGTCACCTCCACTCCAGAAATTTCCACGAGGTCTGAAACCGATCTTCCGCTAACTAGAATCACCGTGAATTTCATAGCTAATCTTCGAACGAATTCCCTGGTCTTAGGATCCAGAACTGCCAGTTCAGGCTTATCAACGATCGGTGTGAGAGTACCGTCGTAGTCAAGGAAGATTAACCCTCCTTTACGGAACCTCGCGGCAAGCTCCTGCTTGTGTTCCAGTAGGGGTTCCAACATGATTTGAATTTAAACACAAAGCCAAAAACCGTGATGTTGAGAAGGCTCACCGATTACAGAGATATCGTTGGTGATGATAAAATAGTCCAGATTTACAGGAAAGCGCGTAGACTTTATAAGAAGCGCATCCTAGAAATAAGTTCCACCCCGTATGGGGGCGGCGTGGCCGAGATTCTCAGGAGCAAGATCCCCCTGATGAATGACATGGGACTCTACGTCGGGTGGAGAACCTTGGTGGGTTCTCCTGATTTTTTCAGGGTGACAAAAAAATTCCATAATGCCCTGCAGGGAGATTCGATATCCCTGACTGCCCGAAAAATGAAAATCTATGAGGAAACGAATCAGCTCTTTGCTAAATTCACTCATATCGATCATGACCTGGTTGTGGTGCACGACCCCCAGCCCCTCCCCCTAATTAAATTCTACAGAAAAAGACAACCGTGGATCTGGAGATGTCACATCGATTTGTCCACACCTAACAAGAAAATTTGGAGATACCTGAAGGGATTTCTGCTCCAGTATGACATCACAGTGTATCACATGGAAGAATTTGCCGCCAGAGTTCCCGGTGAGTTCAAAGTAATCAGACCTGCCATTGACCCCTTATCGTTCAAGAACATGCCTGTCTCCCGTAGCACAGTTTTGCGTTATCTAAAAAAAGTCAATATCGATCCCAAAAGACCTATAATCTGTCAAGTATCTAGGTTCGACAAGTGGAAGGATCCCTTCGGGGTGCTGAAGGTTTTCGAACTCATAAGAAAAGAGATGGATTGCCAGCTGGTCCTGATCGGAGATATAGCATTGGATGATCCCGAAGGGCAAGAAGTTTATGAGCAACTGCATGCAAAAACTAAAGGGATGAAAGATGTGCGTTTGATAACAGGATGGCACGACATCATGGTAAACGTCATCCAGAGGGCATCGGACGTTGTTATCCAAAAATCTATCAAGGAAGGATTCGGTCTAACTGTTACAGAAGCGATGTGGAAAAAGAAACCGGTTGTCGCATCCAACGTAGGAGGGATCCCAGCGCAGATACAAGATGGCGTTAATGGATACTTAGTCGATCCATTTGATTACGAGGAAACCGCAAAACGTATCTTGGACCTCCTCTCCAGCAGAAATCTCAGGGAGGAAATGGGCATCAGAGCGCACATGCATGTGAAAGAGAACTTCCTCATCACTCGACTTGTAGAGGACTGGATAGACCTCTGGACTGAAATGCTCTCTTAGATGCTACAAGATCTTATCTCCTTCATCCTAATTCTCGCTGGTTTCTATATCGTGGGACATCTAACGAGATTCCTTCTGGGTAAGTACTTGATTAGACTTGTAAAACAAAACGCAATTGTCACATCCATCCTAAGAGGTGTTACTCCTGCTATTCTTTTGGCATTTTTGATAACTGGCTTTTCCGTTGCTTTTCCCTATCTTCCATTTGTTTCCCCTCAAATCGTGAGGTATGTTCAAGTCACTTGTCAGGTCGCACTGATACTAATTGCTACCTGGATAGCAGTTAGGATATTTGGAAGGATTTTAGCCTTCTACTCGAAAGAGCGCCTAGCAGGTTTAACACCAATTTTTGCTAAGATCGGAAACTTACTCATCTACATCATTGCTCTGATCTTGATATTGGACTCACTAGGTGTGGATGTCACGGCGCTGGTTGCTGGATTGGGAATTGCCGGTATTGCAGTTGCCTTTGCCTTGCAGGAAACTTTGGCTAATTTCTTTGCTGGCGTGTACATCATGACTGACCGACCCATCAGGATTGGTGATTTTATTGAATTAGAAAACGGGCAAAAGGGTTACGTCATAGACATCGGGTGGAGAAGCACCAAGATCCGAGAGCTCCCAAATAATGTCATAGTTATTCCAAACTCGAAACTTGTGGGTTCCATTCTGAAGAACTATTATCTGCCTAAGAAAGAAATGGCAGTGCTTGTACAAGTCGGTGTTAGTTACGACAGTGATCTAGAGAAGGTAGAAAAAGTAACAATCGACGTAGCAAAGGAAGTCATGAAAAAAGTAGTCGGAGAGATCGATTTTGAACCTTTTATCAGATATCACACTTTTGGTGACTTTAGCATCAACTTCACAGTCATCTTGAGAGTAAAGGAATACGTCGATCAGTACTTGCTCGTACATGAGTTCATCAAGGCCCTCCACCGAAGGTATAAGGAAGAAGGTATAGAAATACCCTTCCCGATTCAGACGGTTTACCTGCGGGGCAAAACTAGTGCTTGAATCCCTCGACCGCTTGGGTCAATATCTCCTTGATTTTTGTACAAACTTCCTCCATACGCTGGCCACGGACGGTCTCGCAACCCCTCTGACCCAACTTAATTGCCAACTCGGAGTTAGCTAGGATTTTTTCCAACTTTTCAGCCAAATCACTTGAGTTCCCAGACCTGAAGATGTAACCGTTCACACCATCTATTATTAGCTCAGCGGCTCCTGCCCCGCTACTAACCACAACTGGCTTCTTGTATAACCAAGCCTCTGAGACAACTAAACCAAAACCTTCTATCCTGGAAGATAGAACGCACACGTCAGCCCTAGAGTAGGCGGCCATCAAGTCCTCGTCTTGCAAATAACCAGTAAACTTTATGTTATCCTGTATGTTTAGCTCTCTTGCCAGCTCTTGGAGTTTCTGTCGCCAGAGGGTCGCCTTGGGGTGGGATAGGCCTCCCCTAGCGGAGCTCGTGAAGCTACCATCACCAACAAACACGAATTTCACCTTTGGGAATCTCCTAACGACATGTGGAGCTGCTCTCACAAGCACATCCTGACCCTTCATCGGATCCATCCTGCCAACGTTCAACACTACCAAATCATCGTCACGAATGCCAAACCGGAAACAAAATTCCTCCACTTTTGAAGAAGGAGGTTGTTTCCACTTCCGATCATCGACGGGTGGATAGACTTGATATGCATGTCCGTGGTACCCAGCTCTAATTAAGCCCTCAAGGTCCCTCCGGCAACTCACAACAATAGCGTCAAATGTCTCAAGACATCTGACAAGAAAGTGTCTTATATATGGATCCACCCAGTCTAAAACCAAAGGTATGTGCCACCTCAGCACCGTTGGACCTGCCAAACCTATCATACTTCCAGTCAGCAACTGTTGGAAATCGTGGATGTAAAAGACATCAATGGGTGAAAGTTCAAGCATCTTGGTGGCGCAGAACCAATTGTATTTAGCGTAAGCAAGATATTCGGTAGGACCCACTTGAACCCTGTTCAAGTTGTGTACTTCCTGCCACAATCTCTCCTTCATCCTCGTGTAGGCCTTAAGATCTGATGGATCCATCGAAACGTGATGAAGCATTATGTTGCCCGTGACCATACGTTCAGGACCTGTAGGATTCAGCGAGACCCAGTCTGCCTGGCTTATGAACTTCTCTTCAGTCATGCGCTTTATCATGGGATAAAGGATCTTCGGCACGCCTCCTGGTGTAAACTCATAATCCTCCCCTTCTTCTAAAGCTTCTAAGGGAACCGGATCTGGCAATTCCCCGTACTTATCAAGCAACTCTGATTGCTGCAACTTGAACCTAACGAGCGGTGTTTGTGAGTTAATACAGATCCTCAGCCCCATCCAATAATAACCGAGAAACTTTTAGTGTTGAACCAATTTATTTCGATGGGAAAAGAATTCAAATTTGGACAGCTGACAGTTGAAGTAATTGAGGGAGACATAACCGAACTAGAAAGGGATGCTATAGTAAACGCTGCAAACAGCTATTTAAAGCACGGGGGAGGAGTAGCTGCCGCTATAGTCAGAAAAGGCGGAGTGGAGATCCAACAAGAAAGTGACGAATACGTTAAAAAGCATGGTCCTGTACCAACTGGAGGAGTTGCGGTAACGGGGGCCGGAAGACTCAAAGCAAAGTACATAATTCACGCAGTTGGACCTGTCTATGGGAGAGACCCAGAAGAAAAATTGGCGGAAGCGGTAGAGAACTCACTTAGAAAGGCAGAGGAACTCGGGCTCAAAACAATTGCTCTTCCTGCTATCTCTACAGGGGTTTATGGATTCCCGATGGACAAGTGTGCGAAAATAATGAGGGAAGTTCTGGAGGCTTTCAGCAAGGAGACAAAACTTCAAAAAGTTACAATCTGCCTGTACGGGAGTGAGGCCTACAAGAACTTTCTAACAGCTTTTAGCGGTTAGCCGGGAATCTCAATGACTTTACCGGCTCCACCCTCAATGTATCTATCAGGATAGCGCTGTTTTATCTCCCGTTTATGCTGGGTACAGTGAACTGGACAGATAAGGCTTAGATCCTTAAAACATTCGTAGTCCGAGAAACCATGCATACCTCCGATGATGCCGTAAAGCTTGCCAAACTCGGCTGCTCTCTGCATTATTTTTCGCATGGGTGGATGAGAACATCCTACCACGAGAACTAGACCGAGATCTGTCTTAACAACGAGAGACTGTTCAATCCCCTCAAGCTCCCCTGTGGAGTAAAAGCCAGGGAACAGTTCAGCAGGTTCTTCCACTCTGCGGATGTTTTCTTTGTCTAAGGTCAGCGAAGGCGGAGCCCAAATTCTGACGTTAGGATTTAGCTCCAACATTGTGTTCAACCCACCCGTGTGATCCCAGTGATCGTGAGAAATAAATATGTCCTCTACTTTGGCTGGATCAAAACCGAGTTTTCTTATGTTCCCAAGAAGAATTCTTCCATCAGCACCTGTATCAAAGAGCAGAAGTGGTGAATCTGGCTTCTCAATCATGCATGCAAACCCCCAATCTGGTGTTAGATCCGGACGTAAAGAAGTGTTGTCGTAAACAATCGTCAGCTTCATTATTGTTCTTTGGCTACTTCTTAAATGCCATTCCAGTCCAGAGAAACAGTTTTCCAAGCGATCCTGTTCCTCTTGGAACTCAGTATTTTCAGGCTTCATCCTTAGGTCTGGTTATAAGCTCCTCCTGAGAACAGTCTTGAACGACTCTTTGATCCACAAAACAGCGTCTTTTCTAAGTAGTCCAAAGTAAGGACTCCCAGTGTTAAAACCGCTCTTCGCTCTTGCAGCAATGAAGCTGAAAGAGGCATGTTTACCCCTGCAGGAGAAAGAGGCTTTAGAGCAGTTGAGAGACTTAACGAGGTAGGAATGGTAAAAGCGATAACGTTCGATGTGGGCGGTACATTGGCAACAGGTGGCTTAAATAAAAGGGCATATCAAAAGGAGCTATTCGACTTACTATCAAGTAGGGGAATTAAAATCTCCATCAAAGAACTCAAGAAAGCCATCAATTCCGCTCTCAATAGTTTGAACAAAATCAGGTCACAGGACCTCGAAATGGACTTCAGAGATTTTCGATGCCACATTTTGCTAAGACTTGGTGTTACTCCTACTGACGACTTACTGGATGAAATGGCAAAAATCTATATGAAGTGGTTTGAGCAGGAACCGGTTCCTCGCTGTTCAGAAGTATTAGAAGCGTTGTCCAAGGAATATAGGCTTGGCATAATCTCAAACACGATGAGCCTCTCCTCTAAATTCTTCCTCGAAAAATATGGGCTTTCATCTTTCTTCCCGGTTCAAATCTATTCAGGCGAGGTAGGATACAGAAAACCCCATCCGAAAATTTTTCAGGCGGCCTTGAACAAACTGAGCCTACCTCCAGAGGAGGTTGTTCATGTGGGAGACCTTATAGAAGAAGACGTTAGAGGGCCGAAAAAGGTTGGCATGAAGGCCATCCTAGTAGGGAAGGAAAACGACGAAGCAGATATCTCCATTTTCTCACTATCAGAACTCCCCCGGGTCGTTAGGTCCCTCTGAGTTTATAGGCATAAACCGGCCCTCGTCTTCGCCATACTTCAAAGGGCATTTCCCATCGATAAGAAACCACCCTGATAGGTTTAGGTAACCTTCTTATAATCTCGGCCAGTTTCTGATTTGCCTTGGGCGAGAGGTACAAGGCTATTACATCTGCATCTGTCAAATTTTGACGATAAAAGTTACCGTATCTAATCTCTACCCCCCGAGTACGGAGAGAACGTGCTTTTGCTATCAGCCAGAGGAAGGGATTTATCTCGACACCAATTGCTTTTGCACCAAATTCACGAGTTGCGACGAGCGCGATTCTACCATCCCCGCACCCTAAATCATAGAGTATCTCTCCGCTTTTGAGCTCAACCAGTCTCAGCATTTCTCTGATTTCCTTCTTTGGTGTAGGAGACCATATCGCACCCCAGAAATGTGTTAAAAGTAAAGACAGGGTGAAAACGGTGGGTGGGACAAGAAGCAATAGAAGTGTTAGTGCTTCAACCATCTTTAAAATGTGATTTGTGCTCAATCATTTTATGAGAGCTCTGTACAAGTGCCTATGCTTAAACTGCAGAGGTCCCATTGCGGATGAGAGACTCAAATCACTCGGCATCTGCGAAAATTGTTGGCAAGGGGGGAAAGAGGATATTCTAAAGGTTCTCCGTGAACTTGAGCCTCAAGGAAAACTCAAGCCGGTTGCCAAACAAGTACTCAGCTTTCATGTACTACTTTCAGATTTTTCACAATTTTTCAAATCTGCAGTTGGTCAGCGTATGTGGTCTCTCCAAGAAACTTGGGCCCGTAGAATTCTACTAGGAAGGAGCTTCCCCATAATTGCCCCGACTGGCGTTGGTAAAACGGTTCTGGGTCAAGTCTTTTCTTTGTTTTACGCGAAAAACGGCAAACGAAGTTATATTTTGGTTCCAACAAGTTTGCTAGCTCAACAAATAACAGATAGAATTGTTGCCTTCAGCAAAAAACTCGGCCTGAATGTGAGAATAGTTTCGTACCACGGAGGGATGACCCAGAAGGAGAAAAAGGATGCGATTCAAAAGATTCGAGATAGGAATTTTGAAATCCTTGTTACAACTGATCGTTTCATCGTCTCAAACTTCGAACTTTTGCGGGGTCTCACCTTTGATTTTATCTTTGTTGATGACATAGACTCCTTCCTCAGATCATCTAGGAACGTGGACAAGATACTGCTCCTTCTTGGCTTTTCCCCTGAAATAATTGATTCAGCTTTCGATCTCCTCGAGTCAAGAAGGAAAAGAGAAAAAGAAAGAGTCGATGAGCTAGAGAGGAAAATCAGAGAATTCAAGAGAAACAACAATGTTGGTCTGCTTGTTGTATCGGGTGCTACAATGAAAGCTAGGCGGACTAAAAGAATACGCCTCTTTGAGATTTTACTCGACTTTGAGATGGGATTCAAACCGGAATTCTTACGTAATATAAAAGACTTCTACCTCTGCACCAAAGGTGAAGTAAAAGAATTTGTTCTACAATTGCTTCAAAAATTTGGACCAGGGTGTTTGCTCTTCGTGCCCCAAAAATTTGGAAAAGACGAAGCGGAGGAACTCCATAGGTACTTGCTACGAAATGGCATCAAGTCGGAAATCTACAAAAAACCTAGCAGGAAAATCCTCTCAAAGTTTGAACAAAAAGAATTAGATGTACTAATCGGAATTGCTACCTTCCGCAATCCTCTGGCGAGAGGCATAGATTTGCCTGAAACGGTTCGTTATGTTGTCTTCACAGGAGTGCCCCGGATAGAAATCTCTCTTACACTAGAAGAATGCAACCCAATCAAACTCTTGACAATCCTAAATCATCTGCGGGACTTCCTCCAAAACAAATACAGAGAAAGAGCCGAGATACTGAGCATGCAGCTGAAGAAGATCTCCCCCCTCAACGAAGAGCTCATGAACCAAGTCCGACAGGCTATTCAGGAGGATTCAGAGCTGGAAGGTTTTGCCGCCCATGTAAAAAGAGTCATCAAGTCGGCTATTGATTTTCTGCAAGAAGTGCTAACTCCCGAGCTGATCACAAAACTTCAGGAGAGTCCAGACATCTCGATTGGAAGATCTGAGGGAGGGGAACTTTATCTAATAGTGCCCGATCCTGTTGCTTACTTGCAGGGATCTGGAAGGGCATCTAGAATGTTTGCTGGAGGTATTTCGAGGGGTGCTAGTATCTTGCTGGTGGATGATGAGAAAGCATTTAGATCCCTCATCAGACGTTTAAAACAGATATCTGGTGAAGAGGAATGGGAGGAGTACAATGAAGAAAAAGTTAGGGAGTGGCTGAAACTAGTAGACCAGGACCGGGAGCTGATCCGAAGGATACGTCGAGGAGAACTCATAGCGGACATTCAAGACTATATCAAGTCAGCTTTGCTGATAGTAGAGTCCCCTACAAAGGCAAGAACAATTGCAAGATTCTTTGGCAGGCCGCAGAAAAGGATTTTGGGAGATGTAACAATACTAGAGGTAAGCACGGGCCCATTTTTGTTGAACATTGTTCCTTCCATGGGCCATCTCTATGATCTAGTAACGAATGAGGGAATCTATGGTGTACAAAAAACTGAACAGGGCTTTATTCCAATTTATGACTTTATTAAGACCTGTAAGCAATGTAAGGAACAGTTTACTGACTCAGAAGCTTGCCCAAAGTGTGGGAGCACGGAATACTTCAGCAAAGAAAGGATAGTCTCCGCACTCCAGCAACTCGCACTAGAGGTTAATCTCATACTAATAGCCACCGATCCTGATGCTGAAGGTGAAAAAATTGCCTATGACCTCTACTGCTCCCTGTATCCGCTTAATTCAAATATAAGGCGAATAGAGCTTCATGAGATAACGAAAAGGGCCTTTCTCAGAGCATTGCAAAATATGAGGGAGATCAACTTGAAGTTAGTTGAAGCGCAAATATTCAGAAGAATAGAGGACAGATGGATCGGCTTTGAACTCAGTCAGAAGTTATGGAAAAAATTTGAGAGCCGTAGACTTTCGGCTGGCAGGGTCCAGACTCCAGTTCTGGGCTGGGTAATCGAGAGAACTAGACTTTCAAGAAGAAAGAGAAAACTTCTGAAGCTTACATTACCGAATGGCCTGCAGGTTATTCTCGAAAATCCAAAAATAAGTTCTGGTGCGAAGGAAGTAAACGCCAAAGTTGAAACTATAGAGTTTCAGACTAGAAAAATCAATCCTCCTCCCCCCTATACTACTGATGCTTTGCTGAAAGACGCCTCAAGTAAGCTAGGATTTTCGACCTCTCAAGCTATGAGGCTCGCTCAAGATCTTTTTGAAGCTGGACTATGCACGTATCATAGGACAGACTCTACTTCGGTTTCCACCGTTGGTGTCGAGCTGGCTAAAGATTACATAACTGCTCACTTTCCGGCCGAGATGTTTGTTCCTCGGCGTTACACTCAGAAAGGAGCCCACGAGTGCATCCGACCTACAAGGCCTCTTGACGTGACTAGACTAAGACATCTACTTAGAGTGGGGCTCTTAAGGTTCGCCGTTAAGTTGACCAGCGATCACTTTAGATTGTACGACCTCATCTTCAGAAGGTTCATTGCCAGTCAGATGAAGGAGACTGAAGTGATGTACCAAAAAATAAGAGTAACTGTCAACGGTAGCGAAACCTCAGTAGAACAACCAGTGGAGATAACATCCAGTGGTTTCGATAGAATCTTGCCCATCAGGGTTAGGAATAGAGTAGCTGATGGAACCTATGCAGTCGAAGCTACTATCGCTAGATTACCTCTCGCACCTCTCTTCACGGAGGGTGACTTAGTGGGGCTCATGAAGGTAAAAGGTATTGGTAGACCCAGCACTTACGCACGGATCATTGCGACCCTTTCCGAAAGAGGATACGTTTTCTACAAGAAGAACAAAATATTGAGCACTTCTTTGGGTCAAAAAGTCTTCGAATATCTGAAGGAGAAGTTCGATCCTTACATCTCAGAGGATGCAACTAAGAACCTACAGCAACTTATGGATCAAATCGAGCAAGGTGAAGTGAATTACCAGCCAGCTATCGAGCGTTTATACAAGGAACTCCTGCTCATCAAGCAAACTAACTAACCGTGAACGAGCCTTGGAAAAGAAAGGCACTTTTGCAAGAAACAGATGGTGAAAACGTAAGATGCGGTTTATGTGAGCGGAGATGTTCGATCCCTCCTGGTCAAGCAGGTTTCTGCAAGACGCGAATCAACAAAGAGGGAGTCCTGTATACACTAGTATATGGCAACATCTCTTCTCTCTCAGCAAACCCAGCTGAGAAGAAGCCTTTTTTCCACTTCCTTCCCGGAGAGCTCTTTTTGACTGCCGGAAGTTATTCCTGTAACTTCACATGTCCTTGGTGCCAAAACTGGGAGATCAGCAAGTCCGAACCTGAAATCAAAAATCCAGTTTACATAAGTCCTGAAAGATTCGTCAAGATGTGCGAGCTGGAGAAGTGCAAAGGTACGAGTCTGAGTTTCAATGAACCCACACTTATGTTCGAGTATGCGATCGACCTCTTCCCACTGGCGAAAAGAAAGGGTCTTAAGAACACTTTTGTTTCAAATGGCTATATGACTTTGAAGGCCTTACAGATGCTGAAAGAAGCAGGATTGGATGCGATAAATTTTGATGTAAAGGGAGACAAGCAGGCAGTTAGAGAGTACTGCCAAGCAGATGTCGATGTTGTTTGGAGAAACATAAAAGAAGCGAAAAAGCTTGGCCTACATGTAGAGGTAACTAACCTCATCGTTCCCGACGTCAACGACTCCAAGGAAAAAATCCTTGAATTAATAAGAAAACACTTGCAAGCCGCGGGTGCTGATACACCTCTGCACTTCACCCGGTATTATCCAGCTTACATGTTCCAAGCTCCTCCGACACAAATTAGAACATTAGAAACGGCACGGGAACTGGCGGTTAGAGAAGGTGTGAACTTTGCATACATCGGAAATGTGCCCGGTCATAAGTACGAGAACACTTATTGCCCCAAATGTGGAACCCTGCTCATAGAGAGATTAGGACTCAGCATTACAAAAATGAATCTGACTGACAGTTTTTGCCCTAAGTGCGGGAGAGATATCCCAATAGTAATCCGCTGAAGCTTTCAAATGTCAAGATTTGTTCCTTATTCGGATTTGCTGTGTCATTGCCTGCGGAAACCCCGCCTTGCTGGACACTTGCTTTTCCCATACCCCCAGGACTTCTGAATGTACAATTTCCATAAAATTGGGTTATAACTCCCAAATCTCAAAGCAAAGGTTACTACAAACAGCAAGGGAACCGAAAACCTTATATATCCTTAATACGACGTTAGAACGATATTCACCAAATCATCTCCTTTTAAAGCTTGATTCCAACCCTTGTCAGTCTTTCATCCGAGGTGCTACCTCCACAATTCTCTTGACCTTCGCTCCCTTTGATAAGATCTCCAAGGACGTCAGACGGAATAACGTTCGTAGAGTGTCTTGAAGGAGTTATTATAGAGGAGGCCCAAGTTTCCGTTCGAGCTCTTTGAGTTTGGGAACTTCCTTGTGATACTCGAGATAAGGCAAAAGAAAAACAGCGTTCTCTAGGCATGAGACGATATCTGTCCCCTAGGACATGACTTAAAGCGTGAACCCAAGACGTCCCAGCATTAGTTATCCGATGTCGCCAAAGTCCCCTGTCCCTTACTCTCAACTTTTCTACACTTCCTCCGCACCCTTCCAAAACGATTGAGTTTTCAGGTACATATATCCTCTAACAAGTGCTCTAGTTGCTTAATGTTATCGATGGTGTAGTCCGCTTCAATCCCAACACCTATGACTTTGCACCCGGCAGATTTACCCGCCTGGACATCTACCCAAGTATCTCCCACTAGCAATACCTTCTCCGGTTTCACACCCAGCTTCTCACAAGCAAGAAAGATGATCTCAGGTGACGGTTTACCCTCTTTCACGTCGTCCCCAGTTAGTATCAAATCAAAATATCGCGTGAGCTTCAGGAGCTTCAATAATTTTTTCACACCTTCCTTTGGTGTGTTCGTCACAAGCCCTATTTTGTAGGTTCTTCTTAGTTTTTCCAGCATCTGATAGACTGAGGGGAAGACGACTACTTCATCCAGATTTTGCAGGTAATATTTCCAGCACTTCTCCACGGCATCCCTTCCCAATCCGAGCATCTTGAAATTTTCCTCGGTGCTCCGCCCCCAGTGCTTCTCAACGAAAGCCCGCTTTGAAATCGGAGGCAGGTTGTAGTCCTTTAGGGTTAGGTTGAAGGCTTTTAACCAAACGTCAATGGACTCTACTAGAACGCCGTCTAGGTCGAAAAGTATGGCTTCGACCATTGTTCGTGAATCACTCCGCTCCCGCAAGAAGCTTCCTGCTTCAAAGACGGGGCATGCCCAGCGACGGCTGAAG
>CAYYWO010000005.1:0-60875 GCA_964474885.1 Hadarchaeota archaeon (SeqCode) | reverse complement strand
AGTCCGTGCCTCGACGAGACTCGAGATCCATCCTGCAGTTGACACGTACGTGGATAACAACAGTCCAGACTCTAGTTTTTCGCATGAGGTGGAACTGGTAGTTGCTAATACCGCTGACAACTCTATATGGGCATATCTCATGTTCGATCTGTCAGGCATTCCTGCTAACGCCCAAATAATCTCCGCCACGCTTTTTCTCTCCCATGCTTGGGGGGACTTGGCTGTACCGCGTGTGTACAGAGTGCTCCAACCTATAGCGTCGGATGTAACATGGGAGACGAGACCCCAGTACTCGCCTGAGTGGTATGCCGACGGTAGCGGAGAATATGCAGTTCATTGGGATGTGAGCACAGTGATCTCCTCCTCCTTGGCTGACCGATATGTTTCTTTTTGTTTAGTCTTCGAGCAGGCAGCTCAGCGCGGCTTCTACTCTCATGAATCAGCATACAGTGAGGACTGGCCTGCCCTGGTGGTGGAATACAATACATCTCCCCAGATTGGAACCCCTGAGTACACGGACAAGGCCACATGGGCGGACATCTTCACGTTCAGACTCTCGGCCAGCGACCCGGATGGGGACGCAGTGAAAGCCTACTTGGTTCTTGACGGGTCGACTTACCAAATGACCCAAACATCTCAGAGCGAGTTCCTGTACTGTTGGTCCCCTAAAAAAGAAGATGTAGGTAACCACACGTTTTTCTTTAGGGTGACGGATGGTACAAGCACTACTGAGAGCGAGACATTTAGTTTAACGGTCGAGAAGGTACCCACTTCCTTGAGCCTGATGGTTTCCCCCACAACTGTTCATCTGGATGAGGCAGTCTATCTCATAGGCAAACTGAATCCTGCAATCGCAGGCACCCTAGTGAGGGTGAGGCTCTTCTCGCCTGATAATTCAGCCTTGGAAAAGACTGCCTACACACAGGAGGACGGGAGTCTTTCACTCAAGATCGAGAACTTCAATGTTCGGTCCTTAGGTATGTGGAGGGGGTACGCCGCCTGGGACGGAGATCCCTACTATGAGGGCTCGGTTAGTCCCGAGGTAGTTTTCGAAGTGATAAAGGCAAAGAGTAATCTGACTGTGCTTGTATCTGAAAATGTGCTAAGAGCGAACAAGCCAACAACTATCTGGGGACGTCTGGATCCCCCACTGGAAGGAGAAGAGATCACTTTGAGGTTCTGGCTTGGAGGGCTCACTTTCCAAGAAACCGTAACAACAGGTCCAGGCGGGGAGTTCACGTACCGGTTCAAACCTCAGGAGTTGTGTCGGAAGCACGGAGTGCCAGATTTCACGGGGAGTTGGAGTCTGACAGTGGCATGGGGAGGGAATCAGGTTTACTTCAGTTGTGCGGAGACGGCAGGGGTGCAGGTGCTGGCCCCTCTTTGGGTAGAGACGCAGTTTCTGCTTGCCATCCCGGTGGGTGCGGGAGGTCTTGCTGGTTTGGTCGTCGCAGTGACAAGGGCGCGAGCTACTTACAAGCCACCGCCGGCTAGAAAGGAGGAGCTGGTCTTCGAGGTGGTAGGGGGATGAGGGGCGAGGAGCTCGTTAGCTACATGCCCGCGCTTCTGCTCTGTCTTCTGATAGCCATTCATATGAGCAGTTGGCCTCCCCAGCTCGAGTCCATCCTGCAGCTCCCTGTCCTCGCCTGGTTGAGTGTGGTTATAGTTACAGTGGCTTCGGCGAGAGGCTTGAGGCTCATGGGGGCCTCCCCTGAGAGCATATGGGTGCTCGGTAAGATCTCCTTAGCTTGTATGCTCAGCCTCACGGTCCTTTGGGCCGTTGCTGGATTCCTCCTAGATCTGAACCCTGTTCAGTTTTACTCCTATCTGGGCATGATGGTGGCGGGTTGTGTGCTGATGCTTTTCTGGCCCCACAAACCCGAGAGGCCCCAGAGGGAAGAGACCCTCCCCCCTTCTCCAGTTGGCCCCTCTCAGCTTGGAAAAGTACAGAGGAAACTGCTCGATTATGTGAAGTCTCATCAGGGGAGGGTTGAGAGGAAAAAGGTGTTGGTGGACCTGGGGATAACAGACGACCTGTTCGTGGCCGCGGTGAGGGGGCTTGAAAGACAGGGAAAAATTAGACTGAAGGAGGGAGAACTTTAATTAAATTTAGCTGTCCAGCTTGAATTCAAAAGCCTTGCATTCTCTTAGAGGAGGCGATCTACTGCCTCGATGAAAAAGAAAAAAGCAAATAGGTTACCTCCTGCTCGGAGTTTAATCAATGAGGTATGGGATCCACTTGTCAACAACGCTCTTGAGCAAATACATCGCATGGTGGGTGACTGGACCAGCGCACAGGTTTCTCGCCTTCGGTACGGAACTCAGCTCTGGTTCAGGAATCATTGCTCCCCACTTCCTTATGGGGTAGCACTCGTCGAGTAGTGCCCAGACAGCTGTGTACTCGACTCCCGGTGCTAGCTGTCCGTCGTTCAGCTCCCTAATTACATCCGAGATGGGTATCATGTCCCACCCGCCGGGTGTTATGGCAGCAGGTAGGGCCACCCACGTCCCTTGGTGGGGTGTACCTAGAGTTACGAGGTCGTCTACGTACTTATCTCCGCCCAGTTTTTCGATCGCCCACCTAGCGTCTAGGCCTCCCATCGAGTGGGCAATTATATCTATCTTCCTCCCGGTTTCTTCGTAGATCTTCTTCAGAGCTTCGAGAACCACATATCCATAGTATCTCACCGTATCCACGGTCAGCATGGGCACGTCATGGCCGAACACGAGATGCGGGCCCAAAGCCAGTACGTGGATCTCGTCCTCCTTGTATCCGTATGACATTAAATAGCCCTTCAGCACCACGGTGAACCTAGGTGACCAATCCCAGTCCATATATCCATGGACGATCAACACGTGATTTCGTGGTGCCTTAGCTTCCACTGGGGGATGGGGGAGGTGAGATACACCACGAGCAACGGTGGCAGCAGCTGTGTTGGTAACCTCGTCTACAACCGGGGATGCCAAATTAACAGCGCTGTCGACTGCCGACCCTGCTTTCGTATATACAGCCCGTTCTATCTCGCTAGCTTTATTGAAGGCTGCGGTTGCCAAGCTAAGGGCAGCTCCGAGCAGGACAAGGCTAGTTAGCGATGCGACTCCTTTGTCCATCAGCAACTAAAAGAAAATACATAAATGTTTCGACCCTTAAAAAGGAGCTTTCCTTTTGTTGTTCCAACTTCGTTGGCACCCTCGCTTAGTCTTCCATCACCATCTGCAGACTTTTAAGGCAGCTGCACGGTTCCATACCTCAAGATCTTGGATCCGCATCAGTGCTTCCTCGTTGTTGTAGTCCTTCGAAAACTCTTGACATCTTCACGTACTATTTCGTCCTAGGGAGAATTGACGAACCTAACTTCCCAATTTTCAGCATCAACGAACCTGTCGCGGGTTAATTTAAGAAAGACGAAGAGAGAATGCCCATCAAGCGGATAAAGGCCAGGCAGATCCTTGACAGCAGGGGTAACCCGACGATTGAAGTGGAGATCGAGACGGAGGCAGGGAGAGTAAGGGCCGCGGCACCCAGCGGTGCAAGTAAGGGGAGGCACGAGGCCATCGCTTACCCCGAAGGAGGGGTAGGGGAGTCCATCCACCTCATTGAAAGCCAAGTCTCTCCCAGGCTTGCGGGCCTAGAGCCCAGGCTTGAAGAAGTGGATAGGCTCCTGAGGGAGCTGGATGGAACCCCAAACTTCTCCAGATTGGGGGGAAATGCGGCGGTAGCCATATCCATGGCGGTGGCGAAAGCCGCCGCAGCCTCCAAAGGCATGCCTCTCTACAAGTACCTGAACCCGGATGCTCGCTCTCTTCCTTTCCCCTTGGGTAACCTGATAGGAGGTGGGGCGCACGCTGGGCCCGTTACCCCAGACATCCAAGAGTTCCTGGTCCTGCCCGTGGGTGCGAGGAGGTTTCGCCAAGCAGTATTCCTGAACGCCAAGGTTCACCGTACCATAAAGGAGCAGCTGAAGAAGAGGGACCCCTTCTTTGCAGGAGGAAAGGGGGATGAAGGTGCTTGGGCGGCCAAGCTGACCACCGAGCAGGCACTAGAGGTCCTCTCGGGGGCAGTGCAAAAGGTCAGCGAGGAGGAAGGGGTGGAGATAAGGCCCGCCCTGGATGTGGCAGCGAGTAGCTTGTGGGATGGGGAGAGGTACAGGTACGAGAGGGAGGGAAAGGTCAGATCCCCCGAGGAGCAGGCTGAGTTCATGGTCAAGCTCGTCGAGTCCTACAACCTCGTGTACGTGGAGGATCCGCTCCACGAGGAGGATTTTGAGGGGTTCGCCCGACTGACCGAGCTTGTGGGATCCAAGTGCATGATATGTGGTGATGATCTGTATGTCACGAATCCGGAGAGAATAAAAAAGGGCATGGAGAAGCGATCGAGCAATGCAGTTCTGATCAAGCCCAACCAGATCGGGACTCTGACCCAGACTAAGGCATCCATCGATCTGACCAAACAGTATGGTTGTGTGCCGGTCATTTCACACCGCTCGGGGGAGACCACAGACGAGACGATCGCTCACCTCGCCATTGGTTGGGAATGCCCGGTGATCAAGACAGGTGCGGTGGGGGGAGAGAGGATAGCGAAACTTAACGAGCTGATCAGGATAGAGGAGGAACTCGGGAACCGCGCCCGCATGGCGGAGTTGGAATGGAGGAGGAGCTTCTAGTCAGCAGAGAGACCTACGCGAAGTACGGCGTTCATGTAGGTACTTCTGTGAGGACGGGGGATATGAAAAAATACGTGTTCAAGATCAGGCCGGATGGGGTAGCCTTAATCGACGTTAAAAAGACCGATGAGAAGCTGAGGGTAGCGGCCAAGATGATAGCCAGGGAGAGGCCCGAGAGAGTTCTGGTGGCATCCTCCAGGCCTCACGGGAGCCGCCCCGTCCTCAAATTTGGGGAGATAACTGGTATAAAAACCTCAGTCGGGAGATTCATCCCGGGAAGTCTGACGAACCCTAACCTCCCAACTTACATCGAGCCGAGGCTCGTGATGGTGACGGATCCGGTAGCGGATGAGCAGCTGCTAAACGAGGCCTTCCTTAGGGGCATCCCCTCCATCGGTTTCTGCGATACGGACAACTACACCTCAAAGCTGGATCTCGTAATCCCGGCCAACAACAGGAGTAAGAAGTCCCTCGCCCTGCTCTACTGGATTCTGGCTAGGCAGGTGCTGAGGGAGAGGGGGGAGCTTCCCCTCGATCAGTCCTTCCGCTTCCCTGTCGAGGAGTTCGAGACAAAGGAATGAGGCCACCAGCCGTTGCGGGACAGTTCTACGAGGGGACCCGGGAGGGGCTGCTCAAGCAGATAGAGTCGTGCTATCTGCACCCGGTGGGTCCGGGGAGCTTGCCCAAGCTGGGGGAGGCACCTCAAAAAATTCTGGGTTTGGTTTCCCCCCATGCTGGTTACATGTATTCGGGCCCCGTTGCGGCCCACGGCTTTCGCAGACTGGCGGAGGAGGGGAGACCCAACCACTTGATCATCCTGGGTCCGAACCACCACGGGGTAGGTTCGGGCGTCTCGCTCATGAGTTCGGGCAAATGGGTGACCCCCTTGGGAGAAGTGGGTGTGGACGGGGAGCTGGCCAGAAAGATCCTGCACTCCAGCGAAATAATAGACGATGACCCAGTAGCCCATCAGTTCGAGCACTCGATAGAGGTGCAGCTCCCCTTCCTCCAGCACCTGTTCGGCGAGTTCGAGTTCGTGCCCATATGCATGATGTTCCAAGACCTCAAGACGAGCCTAGAAGTGGGAAAAGCCCTTGCCGAGGCGTGTGCTGGGCTGAGAGCGGTTTTCGTGGCTTCAACCGACTTCACCCATTACGAGCCGCACGAGTCGGCCGTGCGAAAGGACAGGAGAGCCATCCAGCACATTCTGCAGCTGGATCCAGAGGGCCTGGTCAGGACGGTCGAACGGGAAAGGATAAGCATGTGTGGTTACGGGCCGGTGGCGGCCATGCTGGAGGCAGCTAGGAGGATGGGCGGCAAAAAGGCCGAACTCCTGAAGTATGCTACGAGCGGAGACACTTCGGGGTATAAGGCTGAGGTAGTTGGCTATGCTTCTATTGTCGTGAGCCGTGAATGACGAAACCCATAGTGGTCAAGTTGGGTGGCAGTTGCATAACCAACAAGCGCAGACCCTTCAGCCTGAGGAGGGGGACACTCCGGAGGCTGTGTGGGGAGCTTAAGTTTTCCCCCGATCCTGTCGTTGTCGTGCACGGAGGTGGCTCCTTCGGCCATCCCATAGCAAGGAAGCACCTCCAAGATCTCAAGAGGGGCTTCTATGCCATCCACCAAGCTATGCTGGAGCTAAACTCCCACGTCGTGAGTTCCCTGAGTGCGGCGGGCTTCAAACCCTTCTCCATCCCCCCTTCCCTCTTTCTTCAGGTCAGAGGAGGGGAGGTGGTGAAGACAGATGTCAAAGTGATGAAGTGGTTGCTCGGAAACGGCATTCTTCCGGTTACTTTTGGGGATGTGGTACCGAATGGGAAGGATGCCATCATCCTTTCAGGGGACAGGATAGCCTCTCAGCTTTCCCTTCGTCTGCACGCGAGGCGCGCTATCTTCTGTTTGGATGTGGACGGCCTGTACATCCGGGAAGATGGGGAGATCAGGCTAGCGTCCGAGTTCTCACCTAAGGATGTGGAGAAGCTGGTTGAGATGGGCGGCGGAACCGATGTGACGGGAGGAATCAAGACGAAAGTGATGGAGATAATGAAGATAGCGAGAGCAGGGATAGAGGTTCATGTGATCAACGGGCTCAAGAAGGGGAGACTGATGTGGGCTCTGAGGGGAGAGAGGGGCATGGGCACACGAATCTTCTGAGGTGCTTGCATGGTTGAGATCTTTCCGGTAGGAGGTCTGGGTGAGATAGGCAGGAACATGACGGCGATAAGCTTCGGGAAGGAATGCATCATAGTTGACATGGGCATCCGCTTGGATACCTTACTCAGCTTTGAGGAGATCGAGATAGGGACCTTACCCAAGGAGGAGCTAATGGGCATGAACATAATCCCGGACGACAGGGCTCTTAAGGGTAGGAAGGTCAGGGGGGTAATAATCTCTCATGCGCACTTGGATCATATCGGTGCGGTGACGAAGCTCGCTGGCTCCTACAGGGCGCCCATCATAGCTACGCCCTTCACCCTAGAGATCCTGAAGAGGCTGAAGAGCGAGGAGCAGGTCTACAACTTGAACAATAGACTTATACCCATGAAGCCGAACAAGAAGCTCAGGCTGGGCAAGATCGAAGTAAGCTTTATCCATGCCACTCACAGCGTTCCTCAGACAGTCCTGGTCCTGCTCAGGAGGGGTGAGAAGCAGGTCCTGTACGCGAGCGACTTCAAGTTCGACCCCGAGCCCGTCCTGGGTCCGCCCGCGGATTATGCGAGCTTGCGGAGGTTGGGGCAGGTGCAGGTGGCTTTGGTGGGCACGGTCAGGCTGGATGAGCATGGGCCCATACCCTCGGAGCGGTGGGTGGCATCCAGGCTCGGGGAGGTGATGAAGGAGGCACACGAGCATGGGGGTGCGGTGATCGTGACGACCTTCTCCTCGCACCTGGCGAGGCTCAAGTCCATCATAGACATCTCCCTCAAGCTGGGCAGGCTCCCCGTCGTCGTGGGGAGGTCTCTGTGGAACTACATGTCGGCGGGCATGAGGCTGAAGATCCTCAAGCTCCCGGAGGAGGTCAAGATCGGGAAGGGCATAGGCAGGTCCAAGAACCTCCTGAGGATGGTGAACCGGAACAGGGAGGACTACTTGCTCATATGTACGGGTCACCAAGGGGAGCCCAACTCGGTCCTGACCCTGGTGGCGGATGACAAGCTCCCGTTCAAGCTGGAGAAGGGGGACTCGGTAATCTTCTCCTCGAGCGTCATCCCGAATCCGATCACCCAAGGGAACAGGGAGCTGCTCGAAACGAAACTGCAGCTCAAGGGAGTGAGGGTCTACAAGGATGTCCACGCCTCAGGCCATGCGGGGAGGCAGGAGACCATGGAGTTCCTCAGGCTCGTGAACCCCGAGCATGTTTTTCCCTGCCACGGGACCGGGGACAGGCTCAGGATAATGTACGAGCTCGCGAGGGGACTGGGTTACTCACCCTCCCAGATACACCTGACGGAAAACGGGATCCCGGTGGAACTGGATTGATGGAGGAAGTCGAAAAACTGGCCTGGAGGTATGCGCTCGCAAATGCCCTAGCGCATGGAGGGAAGGCCAGGGAAGGGCCTGTGCTCGGGAGGGTTCTCGCCGAGCGCCCCGACCTGCGTGCCAGGGTGGGGGAGCTGAGGGGGATCGTGGAGCGGGTGGTCAGGGAGGTGAATGAGCTCCCTCCTGAGGTGCAAAAAGCCAAGTTGGAGGAGCTCGGTCCTCCTGAGGTTAGGAGAGGGGAGAGAAAGGGGCTTCCCGAGTTACCCAAAGCCAGACGGGGGGAAGTGGTTACACGCTTCGCTCCAAACCCGAACGGGCCACTGCATCTCGGTCACGTCAGGGCGGCGCTCCTGAGCTACGAGTATGCGAGGAGGTATGGCGGGAAGTTCATCCTGAGGTTCGAGGACACGAACCCCCAGAACGCGAGACTGGACATGTACGAGCTGATCAGAACGGATCTCAGGTGGCTAGGGATAGACTGGCAGGAGGAGTACTATCAGTCTGACAGGCTGGAACTCTACTACAGGTATGCCGAGCGCCTGATCAGGGAGGGGAGAGCGTACGTTTGCACCTGTCCCCCCGCGGAGTTCAAGCGCAGGAGGGACGCGGGGGAGGCATGCCCCTGCCGGGAGCTGGGACCGGCCGAGCACCTCAGAAGGTGGGAGGCGATGCTGGGTGGCGAACTGGGCGAGGGGAAGGCCGTGGTCAGGATCAAGACGGAGCTTTCCCACCCGAACCCCGCTGTGAGGGACTGGCCGGCGCTCAGGGTGGTCACATCCCCGCACCCGCGCAAAGGTTCGGCTTACAGGGTCTGGCCCCTCTATAACTTCTCGGTTTCGATAGACGACCACGAAATGGGGATCACGCACATCTTCAGGGGAAAGGAGCATGAGGTGAACCAGCAGTGTCAGGAGTATCTTTACAGGCATCTGGGGTGGGAGTATCCCGTGAGCATCCAGTTCGGCAGGCTGGAGATCGAGGGGGCGGAGCTGAGCAAGAGCAGGATTATCGAGGGCATCGAGAGAGGGGAGTATTCGGGGCCGGACGACGTCAGGCTTGCGACCCTAGCATCCCTGAGGAGGAGAGGAATCCAGCCCGAAGCCATCAGGCAAACGCTCCTCGAAGTGGGCCTGACCCTTGTCGATTCCAGGCTGAGCTGGGAGACCCTTTACGCAAACAACAGGAAGTTGCTCGACCCTGTAGCCAACAGGTATTTCTTCGTCCCGGATCCGATGGAGCTGGAGATCCACGGGGTCCCAGAAGTGAGGGAGGTGGAGATAAGGAAGCACCCCAACTTCCCGGAGAGGGGGAAGAGGAAGATCGAGGTGAAATGGGAGGACAACAAAGTGAGGGTCTGGATATCAGGGAAGGACAAGGGGCTCTTGGAGGAGGGTTCTGAGTTTAGGCTGATAGGGTTTGTGAATGTCAAGATCAAAGAGGGAAGGCCTAGGTTCGCGGGATTCGAGGTTCTGAGAGTACCGAAAATCCAGTGGGTTTCCGAAGGCCTCCCCTGCACTCTCCTCACACCTGAGGGGGAGGTGAAAGGGCTGGCTGAGAAAGAGCTGCTCAAGGAGGACATCGGTTCAGTGGTTCAGTTCGAGAGGGTGGGTTTTGCCAGGCTCGAGGGACGACAGCCCCTCACAGCGGTTTATGCCCATCCGTAACAGCTTATAAATCGTGGCGCAACCAATCAAGAGAACGATGAGGAGGTGGTGAGGTGGCGAAGCCTATGTACGTGAAATTTGAGGTGCCGAGCGAGCTAGCCGAGAAGGTATACCAGGTGGTCAGAGAAGTGCACGAGAAGGGAGGAAAAGTGAAGAGAGGAGTGAATGAGGTCACAAAAGCCGTAGAGCGGAAGCAGGCCAAGCTTGTGGTGATCGCCGAGGATGTGGATCCACCCGAGATAGTGGCCCACTTGCCACCGCTGAGTGATGAAAAGGGCATACCCTACGTGTACGTGCCTGAGAAGGCGAAGCTGGGGGAGATGGCAGGCCTCAACGTTGCAGCTTCCTCCGTTGCCATTGTGGATCCAGGCGAGCTCGCGCCTCAAGTGGAGGAGCTGATCGAGCAAGTGAAGAAACTGGCTGGCAGGTGAGTAGATGGAGGAAGAAGACAAACCAGCCGCAGCTGAGGTAATTGAGATTTTGGGCAGGACGGGTGCTACGGGAGAAGTTATTCAGGTCAAGTGCAGGGTTCTCGAGGGTGAGGACAAAAACAGGGTGCTTACAAGAAATGTGAAGGGCCCCGTGAAAGTCGGGGACATCCTCTTGCTCAGGGAAACCAAACGAGAGGCGAGGGAGATAAAGCCGGTCTGATGCCCGCAAGGGTCTGCCACTACTGCGGGGAGGAGTTGGAGCCGGGCACAGGTCTGATGTTCGTAAGGAAGGATGGAACAGTCTTGTTCTTCTGCTCTTCAAAGTGCGAGAGGTATCATTTCATGGGGAGGAAGAGACCCAGGTGGGCCAGGCAGCCCAAGACGGAGAGCACGTTCGTCATGGTCAAGCCGGATGGTGTGAGGGCAGGCCTGACAGAGGAGATCCTGGCCAGGATAAGGAGAGCCGGCCTGAAGATAGTCGAGCAGCGGAAGCTCAGGCTGAACAGAAGGATGGCGGAGGAGCTTTACGCACCTCACAAGGGCAAACCTTTCTTCGAGGACCTCATCAGGTTCACGTGCTCGGGGGATGTGATAGTTCTGCATGTCCGGGGTCCAAGCGCCATCAAGCGAATGAGGAACCTGATCGGACCAACTGATCCCTCCAAGGCACCCAAGGGAACGATAAGAGGAGATTTCGGGAAGAGCATAACTGAGAACGTCATTCACGCGGCGGATTCGCCCGAGAGCGCCCAGAGAGAGCTCTCGATCTTCTTCCGGAAGCCCAGTTAGTTTAGACGAAGAGTTTTTTGATGATACGCCAGCCCATAGTTTCGGTACTCGGTCACGTCGATCATGGTAAGACTACCCTGCTGGATAAGATCAGGGGAACCTCTGTTGCCAGCAGGGAGGTTGGGGGTATCACGCAACATGTTGGAGCCAGTGAGATTCCGACGGAAGTTCTAAAAAAGATTTGTGGTCCCCTGCTGGAGAAGTTTAACATAAGCCTAATCGTCCCAGGTCTTCTCTTCATAGATACACCGGGGCATGAGGCCTTCACAAACCTCAGAAGGAGGGGTGGAGCTCTAGCAGATCTGGCCGTGCTGGTCGTGGACGTGAGAGAAGGAGTCATGCCTCAAACGGTAGAGTCCATAGAAATCTTGAGGACGTACAAAACCCCTTTCATGGTTGCTGCCAATAAAATAGACCTCTTGCCCAGGTGGAGGCCCTCGGGTAGCTACAGTTTTTTGGAGGCACTGAGCTACCAGCATCCCGATGTGGTTTCCGGGCTGGACGAGCGGATTTACAAACTCGTGGGCGAGCTCTACCACCATGGTTTTGACTCCGAGAGATTTGATAGGGTGACGGATTTCACGAGGCAAGTTAGCATAGTTCCCGTAAGTGCCAAGACGGGGGAGGGAATAGCTGAGATACTCTTGATACTGGCGGGCCTTGCACAACGTTATCTCCAAAAGTGGTTGGCTGTGAAACCCGGCCCGGCCCGGGGCACAGTTCTTGAGGTGAAGGAGGAGGTTGGCCTTGGCAGGACGCTGGACGTCATTCTATACGACGGTTGTCTCCGCAGGGGAGACAGGTTTGCTGTGGGGGGGATGGATCGGGTGATAGTATCGACCGTCAGGGCAATTCTCCAGCCCATGCCTCTGGATGAAATAAGGGATCCCGAGAAGAGGTTCAAGCAGGTCGAGGAGGTGACCCCCGCTGCAGGTGTAAAGATTGCCGCCTCTGGCTTGGAGGGGGCGGTGGCTGGAGCTCCCTTCTGGGGTATAGCCTCTGATAGGGAGGCCGAAGAGCTGTGGAAGGAAATGCAAGCAGAGCTCTCGAGGCTCCGCATCGAGTCTCAGATAAACGGGGTGGTTCTGAAGACGGATGCCCTTGGGTCTTTGGAGGCACTGGAGGGGATGCTGGGCAGAAAGAAGATACCCATAAGGAGGGCGGATGTTGGGGACGTTTCCAAGAGAGATGTCATGGAGGCGGCGGCTGTTGCCCAGAACGATCCGACTTTAGGGGTGGTTCTGGCTTTTAACGTCAAGGTCCTGCCGGACGCGAGGGAGGAGGCGGAAAGGCTAGGGGTGGACATCCTGCAGAACTCCATCATCTACAAGCTGATCGAGGAGCTGGAGGGATGGAGGAAGAACAGGTGGGAGCAGTTGAGAAGGAAGAAGCTGGAGAACGTCGTTCTCCCCGCCAAGCTCAGGATCAAGCCCGGTTACGTCTTCAGGCGCAGCTCACCTGCCATCGTGGGTGTGGAGGTGCTAGGTGGCATGCTTAGACCGAAGACACCCCTCATGACCTCAGAGGGGAAGCCTGTGGGGAAGGTGATGGAGATCCAGAGTGAACGGAGACCTCTTCCACAGGCGACAGCGGGGCAGGAGGTAGCCATCTCGGTGGACGAGGGTGTGGTGGGGAGGAACATGTTTGAGGGCTCCATTCTCTTCTCTGACGTCCCCCTGAGTCAGGCCAGCCAGCTCAAGGGGGAGTTAGCTCCATTGCTGACTTCAGACTCGCTTCAGGTACTCGATGAAATAGTTCAGATAAAGCGCAAGGGAGAACCCATGCTTTTCTGAGGGAGCAGGCGAAAGAAGAAAGATGCCTACCGCTAGCTGGAGAGACTGAGGGTGCCAGCAAAGCGAGACTTGCGAGGTTGTTCCAAAAGAGGTTGGAGGAAAACGCCATGAGGTACAGACAATTGCGTTTCTTCTGTTTCCTTGCAGCAGGTAGTACAGACCGATACCACCAAGCCCGTCTTAAAAGCGTGGGAAAATGGGTCAAGATCTAAGACATGAAAAAGTTTTATAGCGGAGCATGTTCTTAAACAAGACAAAACCGCAGGTACCCTGCGATGTAGTAGGTTCGAGAAATCCAGCTGACACAGTCGTACTCTAGGTGCGACGAAGAGCACGAGAACAACAGGCCGAGCAGCTTTACGAGTTCCTCTAGGAAAGGGGCTTAGTCTACCCTGAATCTCCTCACCTAGAGTCCCTCAAAGGGAATTAACTTCTGGACAACTATGTAGGACAACATGGAGAACAGCAGGACGGCGCATGCAGAGAGGAAGAGAACTCGTGGATCCGCATTTTTCATTCCGCACACGCAAACTCTGGCATGAACAGGTGTCTGTTACTATGGTAACAGACAAATCTTCGGATAAAATTTTGTTTGAGTTGATACTGAATGGTGTTCAAGGTGAACATATCCGATCCAGAGACGGGCAAGACCTACAAGGTTGAAGTTAAGGATCCGCAGGCGCGCAGGCTAGTAGGCCTCAAAATAGGGGACACATTTGATGGTGGAGTAGTGGGCCTGCCGGGTTATGAGCTACAGGTGACGGGCGGAACGGATAAGGATGGTTTTCCGATGAGGCCTGACATCTCTGGTCCCGGGAGGCATGATGTCCTGCTGGCAAGCGGTCCCGGTTTCAGACCTAAGCGGAGAGGGGAGAGGCGCAGGAAGAAAGTCAGAGGGAACACGATTTCTGAGGCGATAGTACAGGTGAACACCAAAATCGTCAGGAGGGGGCAGAAGCCAGTGGAAGAGCTCCTGAAGGGCGAAGAGGCTCATGCAGGCTGAGGTCAACATAGGTTTAGTCGGGCACGTGGATCACGGGAAGACGACCCTGACCGAGGCCTTGACAGGCAAGTGGACGGACACCCACAGCGAGGAGCTGAGGAGAGGGATATCCATCAAGCTAGGTTTTGCAGACTGCTCATTCTTTTTGTGCCCCTCCTGCGGCAGGTACTCGACCAAGCGCAAGTGCCCTTACTGTGCCTCCATTACCGAGCCTAAGCGCAGGGTCTCTTTTGTGGATGCGCCGGGGCATGAAATGCTCATGGCAACCGTGCTTTCGGGGGCAATGGTGATGGACGGCGCCATCCTCGTGGTCGCCGCCAACGAGCCATGTCCCCAGCCCCAAACGAGGGAACATGTTGCAGCCCTGCAGATAGCGGGTGTGAGGCAGATAGTGGTCGCCCAGAACAAAATAGAACTCGTGAGCGAGGATAAGGCGAGGGAGAACTATGAACAGATAAGGAAATTTCTCTCCAACACCCCCTATGCCGAGGCTCCCATTATCCCGATCTCAGCCATTCACAAGGCGAATCTAGACAAGTTGATCGAGGCAATAGAGAAGGAGATCCCCACTCCTGAGAGGGAGATCTCGCTCCCACCGAGGATGCTCGTGATAAGGTCTTTCGACGTCAATTACCCGGGCACCAAGCCGGAAGACCTGAAGGGAGGTGTCTTGGGAGGTACTCTGAAGCAGGGGAGGATCAAGGTTGGGCAGGAAATAGAGATAAGGCCGGGCCTAGAAAAGGAGGGCGGCTGGAAGCCCTTAGTCACTGAGATAACTAGGTTGCAGGCGGAGCGGAGTGAACTGGGAGAGGCCAAGCCGGGGGGCCTGATAGGGGTGGAGACGAAGCTGGATCCCTCCCTGACCAAATCGGACAGGCTGGCAGGCTCCATGGTTGGGGAGGTCGGCAGGCTGCCCCCAATGGTCCAGAGTTTGGAGCTCGAGATTCACCTGCTGGAAAGGTTTGTGGGAACCAAGGAGGAGCTCAAGACCACTCCTCTGAGCTTAGGGGAGCCCCTAGTTCTGACGGTGAACACGGCCGTCTGTCTGGGTGTCATCTCCAGGCTGCAGGGGGAGAGGGTTGAAGTTAGGCTGAAAAGGCCTGTCTGCGCCGAGCAGGGCGGGAGGATAGCGGTGAGCAGGAGAGTGGGGGGAAGGTGGAGACTAGCAGGCTACGGGAAAGTTCTCTGATCTGCTTGGGGATAGAGGCGACTGCTCACACCTTTGGAGTAGGGATTGTCAGTCAGGAAGGAGAAGTCTTGGCGAACGTCTCCAGCACCTACATGGGTCCCGGTGGCATCCATCCCAGAGAGGCAGCTAGGCATCACTGCGAAGCTGCACCCAGCGTGATAAGAGAGGCTCTACAGAAGTCAGGCCTGAGGTGGTCGGAGATAGGCTTGATAGCCTTCTCTATGGGGCCGGGGCTGGGCCCCTGCCTGCGTGCCGGTGCCACGGCCGCAAGGGCTCTGGCGATTTTTCACGGACTCCCTCTGGTGGGCGTGAACCACTGCGTGGCCCATGTGGAGATAGGCAGGCTGGTGACGGGAGCCCGGGACCCGGTTACCCTCTACGTGAGCGGAGGGAACACCCAGGTGATAGCTTTCGATGCGGGGAGGTACAGGGTTTTCGGTGAGACCCTGGACATAGCGGTGGGGAACTGCCTGGACGCCTTCGCGAGGGAGGTGGGCCTGCCCCAGCCCGGAGGTCCGGCCGTCGAGAAGCTGGCTAGGGAGGGGAGGAAGTACGTGCCCCTGCCTTACGTGGTCAAGGGGATGGATCTCTCCTTTTCGGGTCTCGTCACCGAGGCGGTGCACAGGGTGAGGGAAGGGGAGAGACTGGAAGATGTCTGTTTCAGCCTCCAGGAGACCGCCTTCGCCGCCCTGGTGGAGGTGACGGAGAGGGCCCTGGCGCACACCGAAAAGGGGGAGGTCATGCTCACAGGGGGCGTGGCCAGCAACTCGAGGCTGAGGCAAATGCTCGAGCAGATGTGTGAGGAGCACGGGGCGAAGTTCTTCGTGCCTCCCAAGGAGTTCTGCGTGGACAATGGAGCCATGATCGCCTGGACGGGGATCCTCGCCTACAGACACGGCATCCGGACGGAAGTGGAGGAGAGTCTCGTCAGGCAGAGGTGGAGGACGGACGAGGTGGAGATCCCTTGGAGAAGGTAGACATCTTGGATCTAGGTCTGGGGAACTTGCGGAGCCTCGAGAACGCCCTTTCCTACTTGGGGGCGAGGCCCAGGCTGGTCAGGGAGCCTAGGCTGAGCGGGGACAAGGTGGTGCTGCCCGGCGTGGGGAGCTTTGCAGCAGGCGTGAAGGGACTGGAGCCCTTCGTGCGGGAGCTGCGGAAAAAGCTGGACTCGGGCACGCCCCTGCTGGGCATATGTCTGGGCATGCACCTGCTTTTCGAGAAATCAGAGGAGAGTAAAGGTGTGAAGGGCCTCGCCCTGCTCGAGGGGGAAGTCAGGAAGTTGAAAGGGAGGGTCAGAGTGCCCCACATGGGCTGGAGCAGGATTTCAGTGGTCAGAAGGGACTGCCCCCTTTTGCAGGGTCTAGACGGCTCCTACTTTTACTTCGTACACTCCTACAGGGTGCAGACAGTGAGGGAGCTCGTGGCGGCTAGGGTCAGGTATGGAGGGAGCCTCCCCGCCGTGGTCTGGAGGGGGAAGATCTTCGGGACTCAGTTCCACCCCGAGCGCAGTGGGGAGGCCGGGCTAAAGCTCCTTCAGAACTTTCTGGAGTTGTAGATGGTCTGCAGGAGGATCATACCCTGCTTGGACTGCGATCTGGCGAAGCCCGGGGGGAGGGTGGTGAAGGGAGTGGAGTTCAAGCGCATAAGGTATGCAGGCGTGCCCTGGAGGCTGGCGGAGAGGTACTACAGGGAAGGCGCGGATGAGATAGTCTTCCTGGACATAACCGCGAGTGCGGAGAGGAGGGGGACCATGGTGGAGGTGGTGAGGAAGACGGCCGAGAGGGTTTTTGTGCCCCTGACGGTGGGGGGAGGCATAAGGACGCTCGAGGAGGCGAGGAAGGTCTTCTTGGTCGGGGCCGACAAGATCTCCATAAACACAGCCGCTATCCAGAGGCCGAGCTTCATAACGGAACTCGCTAGGGAGTTCGGCAGCCAGGCAGTGGTGGTGGCGATAGACGCCAAGCGCAGGTACGTCAAGTCCAGGCGGGAGGCCGAGGGGAAGGTACTCGTCAGAACGGAGAAGGGGTACTGCTGGTACGAGTGCTCCATCTACGGGGGCAGGGAGTTCACGGGGAAGGATGCCATAGCCTGGGCGGAGGAGGCTGAGCGCAGGGGTGCCGGGGAAATCCTGCTCACGAGCATGGACAGGGATGGGACGAAGGAGGGCTATGACATACCCCTCACTCGGGCGGTGACCGAGAGGGTGAGGATACCTGTGATCGCCTCAGGCGGCTGCGGGAGGCCGGAGCACTTCCTTGAGGTCTTCAGACGCACACAGGCCAGCGCTGCCTTGGCCGCAAGTGTTTTCCACTACAGGGAGCTCTCAGTGCAGCAGGTGAAGAGCTACTTGGCCCGCAAGGGCGTGCAGGTTAGGCTCTGATGTCTGTTACCATGGTAACAGACACTCTCATCGGATCAGGTTTGTTTTTAGCGCATGCGCGAGCAGCGGGTCGGTCACCGAGTAGCTGCCATCCTCGTTCTTCCTGAGGAAGCTTGCTTTCAGCAGGCTTTCGAGCAACCCAGCGAAGACGGGATCCGCTATTCTCTTCCCTTCCTGGATCTCGATGGCTCTCTTGAGTTCGATCCACCTGCACCTCCCGCTCCTAGCAGCCTGTCTCAGGATCCACACGTACCGCTTTCTAGCTACCGTGCGGATCGAGAGGAAGTGCTCGAGTTCCTGGGCCGCGAGCTTGGCTCCTTCCCTAAAGGCGAGCTCGACCACCTTTTCATCGAACCTCCCGCGTCTCCTCGCGTGAGCGCCAACGTAAGTTAACCACCCTATAATCCCGTCCAGCTTCTTCACGGCGTACTCCACCACCTCGCGCTTCATCTCAAGTCCAGCCTGCCTCCCTCCTATGGTGAGGAACTCTTTGGCCTCCTCATTGCTCAAGTGGCGCATCTCGATCTCGACCCGCATCCTGCCAAAGAGCGGGGAGGCGGGATCCTCAGCCCCCATGAAATCGTCCAGCACACCAACCTGCGACCCGGTCACCACCAGCTGGACGCCGCGCACGTAGTCGTACAAGTGTGCCATCAGCGAAACGAAGTTGTAGCCGGCTATCCTGCGCAGCTCCTGGGCTTCATCGAGAACTAGAATTAACCTTCTCTGCCTCTGTTGGGCGAGCTCCGTCAGACGGGTTATCACGTCCAGCGGATCCGTCCCATGCCGTGGTTCCCAAGCGATCCTGACCCTAGGCGGCGGGAACTCCACTTCGATTCCTCTAACCCCCCTGAACAGATTCAGTATGCGCTTACCGAACTTCTCTCTCAGGAGGAACTCGTTCAGTCCTCTCTCCAGTGCCCTCAGGAGCTCAGCTCGCGGGACGGTTGGGGCCGCCGAGAAAAGCCTCGCGTCGAGCAGGAGATATGGGTAGTGCAGCTCGCTGAGGGCGGTCAGCACGAGGGAAGTCTTCCCGGTTCTACGGAGCCCCTTCACCACGATGAGTCTTGTACCCTGCCTGATCGAGTCCATGAGCAGCTTCAGCTCACGGTCGAAGTTGTAGAAGTCGTGCCTGCTGCATTTGGGTGCCTCGTCGAAGTACAACTAACCCCCCTTAGTTACTAACCCCCCCTAGTTAAAAACGCAACCCTCATTTCAGGAACTTTTCCCTGAGCCACCTTCCTGAGTCTACTGTACGGGATCACGTCCACGTTGTTAAGCCGCCCCTCTACATCATCGGTTCTCACCAGTGGTGATCACGTGCAGGAGGGTAGGAGCGGGCTGAGGACCGTGATGGGGCAGAACGTGGTGGTCAGGCGGATCTCGAGGCGGTATTTCTTCGGGTACGATTACGTGGAGCGGGGAGGGTTCCACTTCCCCGTGAGTGATGTGGAGAAGACGCTCATCGACCTCGTGATTTCAGGGAAATGAGACCTGAGCTGGTAGCGGGTTCAGAGCGCGTGTGGACCGGAAGAGGCTCCGAGCCTATCTGCGTGCTTATCCGGAACGGGTGAGCGCTGGGTCTGGGAGGTGCTGAAGCTTAGGGCACTTTCTTGAGTTGCTCTAGCACGTACCCCCTTATCTCGTCAACGGAAGGGAGCCTCTGCACCTTCCCCCCCTTAACTAGGGGCTTCAACAGGGGCTCCATCCGCCTCCCGCACTTAGGGCACCGGTCCGCCCTCTCTTTTTGGGGTAGCACGAGAGTGGTCAGGCACTCCCTGCACCTGTAAACCTCCTTAGCCCCTCCAAGCTTCCCCCGCTTCGCAACCGGCCTCCCTTCGACCTCCACCAGATCCATGGCGAGATCGAGCACGGGTGCATTAGTTATAGAAGTGCCCACACCGAAGGCATCCGCCCCTGCATCCGAAAGCTTCTTTATGTTTTGGTCGTCTATGCCTCCCGAGACCACGATTTTAACGTGCTTGCCTCCTCTCAGATCGAGCTCCCACCTCACCTCTCTGATGAGCTCGGCGAAGTTCCCCCTCCTAGAGGAGGGTGTGTCCAGCCTGATCCCTTCCAGTCGCTCACCCAGCGTCTCTAAGGCCATGATAGCCTCCGTCTTCTCATCGTAATAGGTGTCGACCAGGGCGATTCTGGGCACATCCGGTGGCATCACCTCATCGAAAGCCCTCCATGCCTCCCTCTGTCCCCCCATGCAAACGACCAGGGAGTGGGGCATGGTGCCCACGGGCTTTTTGCGTATGGTCTTGGCCCCTATCAGGCTGGAGACAGCATCAAAGCCGCCTATGTAGGTGGCCCTGTCCAGCATGGGGGAGATGGCTGGGTGCGCCCTCCTTATCCCGAAGGCCAGCAGGAGCTTTTCTCCGACGGCCTTCCTCATCCGCGCGGCCATGGTAGCTACACCCGAGGCATGGCAGAGGAAGCCGAGCATGGGGGTCTCGTAGATGCAGTAATCTGTGTACGTACCCTGAATGGTGAGGAGGGGGATGCGCACCCCTCTCACGTCCTCCGGTGTGAAAATGGTTCCCTCCGGCAGACAACGGACATCCACCGGCAGACCCTCGAACAATCTAGCCACCTCCTCGATCCCACAGAGGACGGCCCAAGACCAGCCCCTAGGTAGCCTCCCGCTCGTCACTTCAGCGAGCGCACTTACTCTCACTCCCTTTCGTTCCAAGATTTCTTTTGTCCGGGTGAAGTAAACGTCCGTGGTCAGACCCCGCTTGATGTCCTCAGGGGAGGCGATGTGGAAGCTCATCTCAGTTCCTCCGAGCTGAGTAGCTCAGCCCCGTAGACCTGTTTCATGTACTGCAGCGCTCTCTCGTGTTCCTCTTTGACCGGGCTGGCCGTGCAGTCGGTCAGTACGCGGATCTTGTACCCCCTGAAGAAGGCATCAGCCGCCGTGTGCTGGACGCATATGTTTGTGACCAGTCCCATGAGGATAAGCTCTTGGATCTTCTTGTCCTTCAGTAGCTGATCCAGCTGGGTACTGAAAAAAGCGCTGTAGGTACGCTTCTCGATCACCAAGTCCCCCGGCGAGGGGGAGAGCTCAGGCACTATCTTCGCCCCTTCCGTCCCCTTCATCGCGTGCTCTCCCCAAACCCTCAGCTCTGGGTCGCCAGGCTCGTGCGAGTCACAGACGTAAATGATAGGGATACCCCCCCTCCTTGCCCATTCAAGCACTCGCTTTATCCTGGGCACAATTTCTCGCGCACCCTCGAATCCGAACTTTCCAGTTACGAACTCGTTCAGCATGTCAATCACGAGGACGGCTCTCATCAAAAGCACAATTAAGATATTAATCAAGCTTTTACTCCGAAGGAGGAGAATATTATAGCGGGGGTAACTCAACCTGGGAGAGTGTCGGACCCACCCAGGGGGGCAAAACTGAAGACACCAGGTTGGCGGGTATCCGAAAGTTGTGGGTTCAAATCCCACCCCCCGCACTACGAAATTCGTGGCTCTTTTAGCTTTGATGAGTGAAAAGGAATGAAGTTGCAAAAACGAGCTTTTTCTTTGTCATTATTAGCGATACTCCTGGTGGTCGCTGGTGGACTTATACCTTATTCAAAGTCAGCGGAAGAATCAGATCGGATTGAGATCAAAGTTGAGACCAACGATGAGCACAACTTGTTTGCTCCTGGAGAAAGGGTGGAGATAATCGTTTCCGTGCCTGAAAACGAAGCTTCAAGGTTAAGTGGAAAGAAGGGTACCCTGAGGTGCGAGCTCGTGGATTTCTTTGGGAATCGCGTAGGAGAAAATGCCTTTTCTTTCATCTTCGGTGAGAAGAAGCCTTTGCTGAAAGTCACTTGCACACTCGATGAGGGATTTTATTGGGCGAATGTGGCGCTCGAGGTAAATGGAGAGAAGATTGGGTGCAGAAGGGTTGGAATTGGAGTAATCCCCTCTGATCTGGCCGAGTTAGAGACGCGGTTTGATTCCTTTTTTGGAGTTTGCTCACTCCGAAGTCCCGAATTGATGAGAAGGGCTGGGATCAGGTGGGCAAGGGTTGGTATTTGCTGGAAAAGCGTCGAGAAGGAACCAGGTATCTTCAATTGGAAATCGACCGATAGGTTGGTAAAAGACGCGAACAAAGAAGACGTTTTGTTGCTCGGCATTCTGGGGTACCCTGTCCCTGAATGGGCCGCAGATGTCCCTCCCGACTTCAAGCCGATCGGAGTTGGTGTGCACGCAGGATGGGATGCCTTCCCGCCCAAACCGGAATGCCTCGATGAATGGGGAAGGTATGTGTACGAAACGGTCAAGCGCTATAAGGAAAACGTAGCAGCTTGGGAAATTTGGAACGAGCCTTTCCCCGATGGACTTTTCTTCAGGGGCGGAACAGTTCAGGACTACGTGGATTTGTTAAAGGTCGCCTACACGGAGGCGAAGAGGGCTGACCCAGATTGTATAATCGTGGGCTTGGGCGGTACCGATTTCATACACATGCGTCAAGTCTTCGAGCAAGGTGGATTTCCGTACATGGATGTCGCTAGCATTCATCACTACCAACCCGGAATGTATCCTGAGTTCTATTTCCCTTGGATGGTGAGGCGTGCCAAAGAGGTAATGAGGGAGTACGCTAAAAAGAACCAAGCGAAGCAAAAGGACATTTGGTTGACCGAGACAGGCTGGCCCACCAACTTGACGGATTTCTCTATCCCGCAAAACTGGAGTGGGACACCTATGGAACTGCGAGCGAAATTCCTCCCGCGGACGTTCATCCTCGGTGCTGCGGCCGGATTGGATAAGATTTTTTGGTTCACCTTTAAAGACGGCGGACGTGATCCCAAAAACTTCGAGCATAACCAAGGGTTATTCTTCTACGATCTTACTCCCAAGCCCTCCTATGTTGCTTATGCCACGCTGATCCGGATGCTTGACAATTTGGAGTACAGAGGAAAACTTCATCTGAGCTCTAGGGTTTACGGCTATTGGTTTGAGGGGGAAAATGGGGGCTGTGTTACCATCTGGACCACTTTTCCTGAGGCGGAACTTATCGTTCCCCGCATGCCAGCTGATTTGAAGATCTTTGGGTTGATGGGGAAGGAGCTCGAACCACAAGTGGTGAACGGAGAGTGGCATCTGCCAGTTTCGGATGCGGTCGTTTATTTAGTGTGCGAGAATGTTCAAGATCTAAAATCTGCGATTGAGGAAGCGAGGATCGTATACCCGATCGATATGCTACCGGTTTACCTCTTGGTCGCGTTCGCCGGGCTCTTAGGGTTTGGGGCATTCAGAGCCAAAAAAGGAAAAGAGGGGCTTGAAGTAGATTCATTCCGGATAGTTTTTCAGCCCTTCTCTTTCTCCAAGAAGCCTAGGCATGGGGTGCCCAGAACGTTGGTTTTTGCACTTCTCATGATTTCCTTCGTTTCGATTTTCATCTACAAACTCGCAGGCTGGATCCTATATGAGTTTCCCGTGGCTTTCCCGACTTCGATCCCAGGCTGGGATGTGCTGCCGCTCATGATAATGGGGGTGTTGAGAAATCCTTTGCTTATTGCATGTGTGGGCTTGCTCGGTCTCGTGTTCTATTCTGCCCTTTACTATCTCTTCTGTAAAATTTTCAAAGGGGGATTGGGACTTTTCGCCTGTTTAGAAGTGATAGGTTGGAGCACAGCTTCGTTCGTGCTGTTTTTACCTGCTACATTCATAGGATCGCTGGTAATTGAGGCCCATCTCCTGCGCCTGCTCATTTCATCTTTGATGGTGACATGGGTTTGGTCTGCAGTACTGACGATAATCGAAACGAGGGGGTTGGGCGTTAGCACGGCAAGAGCTGTAGGGATGAGGGTATCTTGCGATCTCTTATTATTTACAGTCGGCGTACTCGTCCTCATGGTCACCGCGGCTGAGTTCCATGGGCCCTCCGCAACCGAGTTAATGAGGATGGTTCTTCAGATTTAGCTTTGGGCGCATTGCTCGATCTTGATTGTTGAATCTCCAGCTAAGCGGGTAGCTTAAAGCATTTAATTGCGAACATGTTTTGGCCAAGACGAACTATTCATCTGTCAAGTTGAACAAACAAACAGTTTGCTAGAAGAGCAGATCCACTAAGCTCGATCTCTTCTGCGTCGAGCTTCAACCTTTTCCTCTCGCTCCCTCCATAAACAAGGATGCCCTTCTAACCAGTACTTCTCCATGAAGTGGAGCAAGCCCTTTAAGTCCTCCTTCCTCACCTTCTCCCCAGCTTTGACCTCGAGGGGCACGAGTTCTCCATTCCTCAGCACGAAATCCGCCTCCTTGCTACCTTCCCTCCAGTAGTTCCTGAGCTGGAGAGAGGAGGCGACGAGGGCCTCGAGCACCCTTCCTTCATCAATGCTCAGCCGAAGGGGAAGGCCAGGGCTATGTGGTAGGGGTAAATCTTCTTCATCCTTCTGGACTCGGCCCTACAGAGGGCCTAGTTCCTCACGACCCTGATGAGCTTGATGAACTCCAGATAGAAGATGTCTCTCCAGCGTAGCCTGTGGACTCTCAGGTCCTTGGAGAGGGAAGAAAAGTTCAGGAGTCCCCCGGGTTCTTCCATGAAGTTTTCCAAGAGGGTCGAGAGCAGGGATGTGTTCACCCCGCCGAAGATCTCGGGCAGGTCGGCCTTGAAAGCCTTCTCGACCACGAGTTTCCTGATGTACTCGTACGTCCTCTTGTTATCCCAGCCACGATTTCTGGGAAGGGGCGTCTGATGTAAGAGGGAGCTCGACCATCCTCCACCTCCCTGCCCCAGAGAGTTCCGCGAACTCCCTGAGCGAGAGGGGTTCGACCTCCCTCAGGAAGCACCTGCCCGCAAGGTCTGAGGCCGTCTCGCGCTCGAGCATCGCGCTGGCCGAACCCGAGAGCACGAACCTGGCGTTGGAGAGGTTGTCGTAGAGGAGCTTCACCTTCGAACTCCACTCCCTGAGCTCATGGATCTCGTCGAAGAACACGAAGATTTGCTCGTTCTTCCAGCCCGTTCCCGTTATCCTCTAGTACTCGCTCAGGATGTCCAAAGGATCCTGGATCCTAGCATCGAAGCTGAAGTAAAGGATGTGTCTAGGGTCTACCCCCGAGTCCAGCAGATCCTCGATCAGCTGGTACATGAGGGTAGTTTTCACACTCTCCTCAGCCTGTTAGGATCAGGATCTGCCTCGTCCCTTGGAGCTTGTGCTCAGTTTTGTCTGTTACCATAGTAACAGACAACTCCCAGCTTTAGAGACGTTAGTGGTTATTAAAATGAAGCTCTTCGAACCTGAGAAATGCACACTCTGTGGCTTGTGCCTGAGCCAATGCCCAGTCTTACAACTCCCCCAAAGGAAGGCACGCGAACTCATGAAACGCCTGGTGGAGGGGGAGTACGTCAGGGAGGTGCTGGATAGATGCACTGGATGCATGAAGTGCGATGCTGTGTGTCCGCAGGATGCACATCCATATTCGCTGATCTTGGAGCACTGGTGGAGGCGCAACAAGAGTTCAGGAGTGCCCAAGTGGATAACTCCTTTTCTACTAGGCTACGGTGAAAAAGATCTGCTCGCGGAACTTGAACGGTTCCTGCCACCGGACGAGAGGACGGCGGTTCAGAGCTGGGCTAGAACCCGAGCGGAGCAAGTAATTTTTGTGGGCTGCAATGCCCGTATTACTCCCTATCTTTTCCTCTCTCCCATTTTTCGCAATGCTCCTCCTATCTATGGGGAGAGATCAGCATGCTGCGGTGAGATCTTTTACAGGCTGGGCATGCTAGAAGAAGCCAAAAAGAGGGCCGAGAGCTTGAGGAGGAAGTTCGAGGAGAGAGGAATAAAGAGGATCATTTGCTTCTGTCCCTCAGGCAACAATATGATCCAGAACGTCCACCCCAGAACCTTTGGTACAGATCCTGGGGTCGAGGTTATTCCCATGGTGAGCTGGCTGCTTGAGGAGATAAGGAAGGGGAAGCTGAAACCAAGCCCCCTGAGATTTAAGGTAACGGTTCAGGACAATTGTCACTCCTCGTCGTTGGGGCGTGGGTTCATTGAGGAGACGAGGGAGTTCCTGCAGGAGCTCGGTCTGGAGATAGTTGAGATGGAGTACAGCAGGCTGAAGGCCAAGTGCTGTGGGATCGGTGCTTTTGCTTCTAGGTTCTCCCCTCTCGATGTGGTGAAGGCGACGGCCTCAAGGGTGCTTGAGATCCAGGCAACGGGGGCCCAAGCTGTCGCAGCCTATTGTAACGGATGTTATCTCGTGCTCAGCGCCGCGAAGCTCCTAAATCCAGCCCTGCCTCCGGTTTACCACTTCCTGGAACTGCTAGAACTCTCTTTAGGCTTGAAGCCGGAGCGCAGGTTTCGGAGGCGCCTCCGGGATCTGATCGCGGCTTTCGCGGGGCTCGTCCTGCCCCACTGATGGGGTACCAGAGGTTCTTGGCACCAGGCTTCAAACCTTTCGACCCATTGGAACTTGCCCGGCAGACGGAGGATCTCGTGACCAGGAGAGGGCCCGACGGCTTGGAGAGGAAGTATACAAGCTTTTACTGTGTGCCCGTTTACAGGGGCATAGCCACAGGGTACGCGGTCGGCTGCTGTCTGAGGTGCTTTTATTGCTGGAGCGGCTGGTCTAGGGACTTTCCCGAGAGGTTCGGCAGGTTTTACTCTCCCTGCGCCGCCGCTCAGAGACTCTTCCAAACCGCCGAGGAGGGTATGAGGTCAGAGTACTGGAGGCGGCGCATTCCCCAAGTGAATAAGCTGAGGGTTTCGGGTTGCGAGCCCACGATCGGGAAGGAGCACCTGCTCTCCCTCCTCGGCTTTGTTATGGACTCCCCCTACCCACTCTTCATCTTGGAGACCAACGGCATCCTCCTAGGCTCGGACAGGGACTACGTGAGGAGGCTGGCGGAATTCAAGCAGAAGCTTTACGTCAGGGTTTCGATCAAGGCCGCTACTCCCGAGGGTTTCACGGCTAGGACGGGGGCTCAGGGCAGGTTCTACGAACTTCCTTTCAAGGCCCTGCGTTTCTTGCTCGACGAAGGCATCTATGCGAGGGCTGCGGCCATGACGGATCCCAGAGTAATGCCGAAGGAGGAGAGGGAGCTCTTGATGCAGATGCTGGACGAGGTAGATCCTGGAGGAAATTACCCGGAGACGCTGGAAGAAGAGGTGGTGGATCCTTACGATACGAGCTTGGACAGGCTCAAGGCATACGTCGATGCAGAGTTCGCCAAGAGGCTGGAGGAGAGGATAAGGAGCTACCGCCGGACGTCCAGCTCTTGATGAAGATTCTGCTTTCCACTCCCGAAGGTCTCGAGGAGGTGGCTGCAGAGGAGGCACGAGAAATCGCTGGTCGGGCATGCGTCACCGAGAGGGGGCTCGTGGAGGTGGAGACAGATGAGCTGGGGCTGGTCAGGCTGAATCTCTGGGGGAGGACCTTCACCCGCGTCCTGCTCGAGGTATGCTCCGGCAGGATGGGCGGACTGGAGGACATGCTCCGGGAGATTAACCGGAACAGGGAGAGGATCTTGGAGTGTTTTAGGGATGAGTACACGTTTGCCGTCAGATGCCAGAGGTCGGGGAAGCACGGGTTCACGAGTCTGGATGCGGCCAGGGAGGCAGGTGGCGTGATCCTGAACATCGCCCGCTCGGCAGGCCTGCGGGTGGGGGTCAACCTGCGGCAGCCGACTCTGGAATTTTACCTGAAGATACGCGACGACAGGTTCTACCTGGGCATCAACACGAGCGGTGAGGGGCTGAACAAGAGGGGATATAGAGTCTACAATCACCCCGCGGCCCTGAATCCGGTCATAGCCGCGGGCATGGTACGCATGCTGGGGTGGAAGGGGCAAGTACCGCTATTGGATCCCATGTGCGGGGGCGCAACCATACCCATTGAGGCATGTTTGTCCGCTCTTGACCGCGCTCCCGGACTGTACAAGTCAGTTCACCCCCTAGTCCAGTTGTCCATGCTGGATGCCCGGATCTACTGGGAGGAGAGGAAAAAAGCGGAAAGGGTTGCGAAGCGGGCGGAGAGAAAACTGGTTTACGCGGGAGACGTGTCGGCCAAACACTTGGCGGGAGGGATGAGGAACGCAGAGTCCGCGGGGGTTAGGGAAGCGATAGAGTTCCTGCACGCCGACTGCAGGCATCTTTACCGGCACCTGGATGAGGGGGAGTACTGGTTCTGCGTCAACCCTCCCTACGGCGTCAGGTCGACTAGGAAGGGGGCTCTCCCGCACCTCTACCGGGAGATGCTTCGCTCCCTCCTGAGCATAGGGGCAACTAGGGGGGAAGTGATAACCTCCGAGAGCGAGCTGCTGGAGGAGGCCGCCCGGGAGGCGGGCTATGGTCTTCGATGGAGGCGCAGGCTGATGCACGGCAACCTCCCGGCCTATGTGCATTTCTTGGAGGCATAGGTTTGGTCTAAAGCACCGAATTCTTCTGCCCGCCGGGTTCCGGCCTTCTTTCATCTGTTCTCACGGAGATTGGGGATGTCCGACGTGATACGCCTAGGCAGGATGGAGATCCGCCTGCTCTTCTTCGACTCCATGGGTGCCAAGTGTAGCTCCGTGCTGGTGAGGACGCCCGATGTGAGCATCCTCGTCGATCCCGGTGCGGCGGGGTTACCAGGCGGCTTCCCGTGTCCCAAGGAGCTGAAGGAGGAGCTCTGCGAGGAGGCCTTCAGGAGGATACGCAGGTACGGGCAGGGGGCGGACGTGGTTGTCATAACCCACTACCACTACGATCACCACCCCAGCCCCGACAGGAGGGAGGAGATGAGGAAGGTGCTGTCCGGCAAGAGGCTGCTGGTGAAGGATCCCAACCAGTGGATCAACCAGTCCCAGCGGGAGAGGGCGCAGGATTTCCTGTCCTGGTTCTTCCAGCTTGAGGGTGGGGGAGACTTTGAGGACATCCTGCAGCCGCCCAGGCCCCGGCTGGAGGATCCGTTCGAAACCCACCCCCGGACTGCCGCCCAGTGGGAGCGGGCCCGGGGGAAGAAGAGGATGGTGTACGGGGCCAAGAAGAGGTGGTTCGGTTCGATCGTGAGGACGTGGTCCAAGGGAGAGTGGATAGGAGAGTTCGGGAACGTGAGGTTTGCGGATGGGAAGAGCTTCACCTTTGGGCGCACCCGCGTGAAATTCACCAAACCCCTTTTCCACGGACAATTCTTGGAGAACCTAGGCTGGGTGGTCGGGTTCAAGGTTGAGTACCGCGGACAGAAGTTCCTCTACACCTCCGACCTGCAGGGACCCGTGATAGAAGAGTACGCTGACTGGATCACAAGGGAGAGGCCCGCTGTGCTGGTGGCGGATGGGCCACCGGTCTACGGCTACGGGTACATGACTGGGGAGGAGGATGTCCAGCAGGTTTTGGAGAACATGCGCAGGATAATCGACTCCAAGCCCAAGCTGATCATATGGGATCACCACCTGTGCAGGGGAGAGTTCAGGCGCAGGCTGGAGAAGGTCTTCGCCTACGCCGAGAAGGTGAGGGTGCCCCTGCTGACCGCTGCGGAGAAATTGGGGGATAAGCCACTGATAGAGAAGTGCATGGTCTAACTAATAGCTCGCCCGTTAACTCTTTGATGTTCAGGTGGGCATATGGAAAGAGGGAGGGCCCTGGGAGGCCCATGAAGCCCAGATTCGTGGGGATGCCCCTCACTCCTGTGGCTTTTATCCCCTCCCCCGTCAGACCACCACTTCTCAGGGGGCAACCGATCTTCATGACTCCCGATGAGTTCGAGGCTTTTCGCCTGATTTACTACGAAGGGCTCAGGCAGGAGGAGGCGGCCGAGCGTATGGGAGTCTCTAGGGGGACGGTATGGAGGTGTCTGGAAAGTGCCAGAAGCAAGATCGCCCAGATGCTGGTGGAGCAGAGACCCCTCGTGATAATGCCTGCTGGCCCCCCTTTCGGCGGGCGACAGCAAAATATTTAAATAGTTTTGTGCAATAACACATAATGTGGTGGTGGCCCTACGGTTGGGGATGGTTCGGCTGGGGCAGAGGTAGAGGCTGGTTCGGTCCATGGCCTGGCAGAGGCCCCTTCAGTTATCTACCTCCTTGGCTAAGACCCGGCTGGGTCTTTGGCAGAGGCGCCTGTTGGTGGCTCTTCGGCCCTTGGGCGTACTACTGGTACCCCTGGACTAGCTGGTACCTCTACCCCTGGTACTGGTGGTGAGCATGTGGTGGTGGCCCTGGTGGTGGATGTACCCTTACCAGCAGCCGACTAGCCAGCAATCGGGCCAGCAGCAAGCGGGGCAGCAGCCAAGTGCTCCACCAAGCACTCCACCGATGCCCTTCTGGTTCCCTTGGTCACCCATGTGGCCTCCGGCTCCACCCCTCCCTCCCGAGCAGGAGCTGGCAATGCTGGAGACCTACAGGGAGGAGCTGAAAGAGGAGCTCCAGGGAGTGGAGGCTAGGATCAAGGAGCTCAAGGAACAGCTGGGGAAGTAATCGATGAAGGTAGCCGTTGCGAGCAAGGGCTTGCAGAAGCTGGAGGACGAGGTGTCAGAAGTATTTGGGAGGGCAAAGACCTTTACGATAGTTGAGGTAGAGGATGGAGAGGTGAAGGATGTGCGAGCGGTGGAGAATCCCGCCGCATCGTACGACTACGGGGCCGGTCCCATAGCCGTCAAGATGCTGGCAGATCTGGGAGTCAAGGCGGTTGTAGGGTCGGAGTTCGGAGTGGGCATCATGGCCCTGCTCAAAGACATGAACCTGAAATCCTTCAAAGTACCGGCGGGCATCAAGGTGAAGCAGGCCCTCGAAGAATTCCTGAAGTCTGAGGGGATATGAAGGTAGCGATCCCGTCTGAACCTCCGGGCGGCTTGGAGGCGAAAGTCGCCTACCACTTCGGCCGTTGTGATTTTTACACGGTCGTGGACATCGTGGAGGGAAAGATCTCCAACGTGGAGGTGGTTCAGAGCCCCAGAGCGACAGCGCCCTTTGCACCCCCCTCGCAGATAGACTTGCTCGCCTCTAAAGGTGTGGAGGCGGTGTTGGTGAAGGGTATTGGTCCCAGGGCGATGCAACAGCTGGCGGCGAGGGGTATTGCGGTGTACATGACCTCTGCACAAACCGTTAGGGAGGCTGTGGACGAGATAATCCAGGACAAGGCGAAGCTGGCTACCTTGGAGGACGCGTGCAGGGAGGCGAAGATGCAGCCCTTCCCCCCGATGCCACCAGCACCAATGCCCTTCATGGGATTCGGGAGGGGCTGGGGGATGGGATCCACCCTCTGGACTGGCTCCACCTCCTGGGGCCCACGGCAAAAGGTCTCTTTGCCCTCGGGCAAGTTCAAGGTTGCGGTTGCTTGTCAGGGAGCTGGAGGCCTAGATGACGTGGTCTCTCCTATGTTCGCGCGGGCACCGACCTTTACAATTGTCGAAATTGAGGGCAACAATATTGTTGGTTCCAAGGTTCTGCCGAACTCGATGGCCTCCTACCCTTCAGGTGCGGGAGTAGCGGTGACGCAAATGCTCGCATCCCAAGGTGTCCGGTGCTTGGTAGCCGGGAGGTTTGGGCCCAATGCTGCGGCAGTCGCGGCCCAGTTTGGGATGCAGACGATCAGCGTCCCCCCAGGCACGAGGATCCGTGAGGCGATAAACTCGTACGTGCTGAAACAGCCTAGGTGAAGCCTTGAAAGAAATAGTCGTGGCGAGCGGGAAAGGGGGGGTAGGGAAGACCACAGTCTCTTCCTGTTTGGCAGTTTACTTGGCTGAGAAGGGCTACAGGGTTCTGGCTGCGGACGCGGACGTGGATGCCCCAGATCTCCTCCTCTCGCTGGGAGGGGGAGAAACGTTGTTCACCTTGGATGTTAGGGTGTCTAGGAGGGCTAGGGTGGATCAGGAAAAATGTTTGGGGTGCTTCAAATGCTCGCAGGTCTGCCCGTTTGGGGCGATAGTCGAGGAGGGAGGGAAGGCGAAGGTGGTAGAACTCCTCTGCGAGGGTTGCAGTACCTGCACTTGGGTCTGCCCGACGGGTGCGATCACGCTGAGGGAGGCCGAGACCGGGAAGATATTCTTGGAGAGGACCAAGTACGGGTTTGAGTGCGTGACGGGGAAATTGAGGCTGGGGGAGCACAATTCAGGGCTACTCGTTTCGGAGATCAGGAATCTGGCGAGGCGGAAGGCTCAGGATGCTGGATGTAAGGCAGTAGTGGTGGATGCCGCACCAGGCATAGGCTGTCCTGTGGTGGCATCCGTGAGCGGGGCAGACTACCTCATCGCAGTTACCGAACCCACACCCGCAGCCAAGCGAAATTTGTGGAGACTCTATCAAGTTGCGAGGCACTTCAAGGTTCCGGTGGGTTTGGTCGTGAACAAGGCTGGATACTCACCTGAATTCGAGCATCAACTGGAGACATGGGCGGTAGAAGAGGGATTTCAGTATCTGGGCTCTGTGCCCTTGGATATGAAGGTCGTGGAGGCTCTGGCGCAGATGAAGCCCGTGATCGAGTATGACAGGGAAACGCCTGCTTCTAGGGCGCTAATAGGGATAGCAGAGAAGGTGGAGGCGATGCTGTGAAGACGCCTATTCTCTCTGTCACCGGAGGGAAGGGAGGAACCGGGAAGAGCACGGTGGCCGTGAATTTAGCAGTCGAGCTCTCCAAGAGGGGGTTCAGAGTGCTCTTGGCTGATGTTGATGTGGACGGACCAAGCTGTGCAATCCTCTTGGGCACAAAACTGGACTGTGGAGAGGAGGTCAGGCAGTTCGTGCCGGAGGTGGATCCTGACAAGTGCAACGGTTGCAGGAAGTGCGTAGAGGCCTGTCCTGAACATGCTCTGGTCGGGCTTGAGGGTCAAACGCCCAAGCTCTTTGAGGAGCTCTGCTCAGGTTGCAGGGCCTGCATGGTGGTCTGCCCCCAGGGCGCCATCTCAGAGGGGTCGAAACTCTTGGGGAAGCTTTACTTCCAGTGGGTGAAGGGGATCCGCCTCATAACGGGTGAGCTGAAGCCCGCTGAGGTGAGATCCGCCTATGTCGCTAGGGCAACGGTTCTGAAGGCGATGGATGAGCTGAAAACAGGGAACTATGATTTGGCGATTTTTGACACGGCCCCAGGTGTCCACTGCGCGGTGGCACAGCCCCTCTGGTTCTCGGACTCTGCACTGGTGGTGACCGAGCCCACACCCTTAGGCGTTCACGACCTGGCCTTCATACTGGATCTAGCACAGGAGCTGAATCTCCCCGCTATGGTGGTGCTAAACAAGGCTGACATCCGGGGTGGCCTGAGGGATCAGGTGAGATCGGCGGTAAGCAAACGGGGCGTGCAGCTCGTCGCCGAGATACCATTGGACGAAAGGCTGTGGGAGGCATACGTCAAAGGGGAGCCCGTTGTGGAGAGACATCCAAGTGCCCCGTCTTCTCAAGCTTTTCAGCAACTCGCCGGGTTTATAGCAGAAAAGCTGATTAGGAAATGAACCCGGGTTCAGTTCCCACAAAGAGATTCAGGTGCTTCGCCTGCGGAAACATTATTGAAGTCCCTCAAGGCATGCCGAAACCAGCTGTGTGCCCAAGGTGTGGTGCACCGGCTACAATGATTCACAGGGAGGATAAAGGTCCACCAGGTGGTCGGGGCGGTCGGGGAGGCCCGCCTTGGGTGCGATAGCAAAGCTTTTAAACTGAATCAGAAAGCTCCATGATCATGAGGAAGGACACGGATGTTTTAATTATCGGCGCTGGTCCCGCCGGAATAGTTTGTGCATTAACTGCCCGCTGGAACTATCCTGACAAGAAGATCCTGGTCATGAGGGATGTGGAGAAGGGAGTCATTCCATGCGGTATCCCCTACATGTTCGCCAGCCTGCAGAAGCCAGAGCAGAATGCCATGAGCTATGCCTCCCTTGAGCAGAATGAGATCGAGCTGGTAGTGGATCAGGCTGTGAAGATAGATCGAAAGAATAAAGTCGTCTACACGAAGAAGGGGGACGAGTACCACTATGAGAAGCTGGTCCTAGCGATCGGGTCGAGGCCGGTGGTTCCACCCATTCGCGGTCTCGAGGGCAAGGATGGAATATATGTCATCAAGAAAGATCTAGACTACCTGGTGGAATTGGTCAACCGGGTGAAGAGGTGCAAAAAAGTGGTTATAGTAGGAGGTGGGTTCATAGGTGTCGAGGTGGCGGATGAGCTCTCAAAGCTCCAGGGGATGGAGGTGGCGATCATCGAGATGCTCTCGAACTTGCTTCCTTTGTCGTTCGATCCCGAGTTCTGCAAGCTGGCCGAGGATAAGCTAAGGGCCCAAGGTGTCAAGATCTTCACCGGAACGAAGGTGGAAGAAATCCTAGGAGAGGACAGGGTTAGGGGAGTTAGGCTTTCGAACGGTCAGGAGCTGGAGGCAGATTGTCTGATTTTGGCAGTTGGATTCACACCCAACACGCAGCTCGCTCTGGATGCGGGATTGGAGCTCGACGGGAAGGGTATATGGGTGGACGAGTATATGAGGACGGTCGATTCGGATATCTTCGCGGTGGGAGACTGCGCTAGCAAGAGGGACTTCTTTACGCGGAAAGGCGCCCCAGTTATGCTTGCTTCAGTGGCAACGGCCGAGGCGAGGATTGCAGGTGCCAACTTGTACGGACTGAAGGTTCTTCGGGAAGCGAAGGGAACAATCGGCGTCTTCTCGACATATGTGAGCGGGCTCGTGCTGGCATCGGCAGGGCTGACGGAGACCAAGGCAAGGAGGGAGGGCTTTGACGTCGTGGTGGGCAAGGCGGAAGCGGTCGACAAACATCCGGGCGCCCTTTCTGGTGCTCAGAAAACGATCGTCAAGCTTGTTTTCTCGAGGGAGGGCGGCTTTCTGCTCGGAGGCCAAGTGGCGGGGGGCATCCCCTGCGGGGAACTCATAAATGCCGTAGGCGTCGCAATCCAGAAGAGATTCACCATAGCGGATTTGGAGACATTTCAGATGGCAACCCACCCATATCTCACCCCTGCTCCTACCCTGTACCCGCTCGTTTTGGCTGCACAGGACGCGGCAAGGAAGCTGAAATCCGGATAACCATTACCCTGACTGAACGAGATACTCTCCGGTTTTGACGAAGTGAGTAAAACGATTCAGCCACTCAGACTTGCTCCTATTGAGGAACTCGACGAACTTCCTCAGCCTATTGAGAGTTCTTCTGCTGAGAACATGCTCGATTTTGCAGGCATCGAGCTCTGCCGTTTCAGGGTTCACTCCCAAGAGGAGGAGAAAATCAACTAGGGTCCGATGTCTGGTATAGATCTCCTCAGCTATTTGCAAGCCTCTGGGAGTTAGAGAGACCTCTCCATACTTCTCGTGCTGAACCAACCCCTTCTTCTTTAGCTTTTCCAGCATTTCTGTGACGCTTGGGGGCTTCAATCGGAGGAAGGAGGCGATGTCTGAAATTCTGACTCTTCCCGTTCTTTTATGGAGCAGGTATATGGCTTCTAAGTAGTCTTCGATGTTCGAACTCAGCTCCTCCTTCACCAACCCACCCTGACTGTTATTTTTTGCGCGATTCCCCTCCCCAGTGCTACTACATTCCCGCTACTCCTTGGGTTCTCTCGGCACTCAACAACGACTGGCCCCCTCAGGGAGGAGATAACCCTCACCCAGCTCCCTTCTCTTATACCTCTAAGGGCAAGCTTCTGTCTCAGCCCCTGGCCCCCAGCAATGGAGACGACAAGGCCGATCATTCCGGGTTTCAGTTGGGAGAGCTGCACCTCCATCACCAAAAGGCTTAAATACCTACCTTAAAAATTAGGTATGCCTAATTTAGGCAAGCCTAAAAAATTAGCGGAAATGAAACCTGGGCAGTCCGGCAGGATATGTGAGATAGACCCATCGATCAAGGAGAGAGTGGCAGGCATGGGCATAAGGGTGGGGGAGAAAATACAGCTCTGCGCACGGCAACCTCTGAAAGGGCCCCTGGCGGTAATCGTGCGTGGGAGGACGGCGTCCATAGGCAGGGAGATCGCCCGGCTGATCCAGGTGGAGGTAGAGGGATGAGGAAAATACTGTTGGCTGGGAATCCAAATGTCGGCAAAAGTGTGCTCTTCAACAGGCTTTCTGGGGCCAAGACCGTCATCTCGAACTACCCAGGGACCACGGTTGATTTCACCACGAGCCGGATGCATCTGGGAGGTGAAGAGTTCGAGCTGATAGACTTGCCGGGGGCTTTCTCGCTGGAACCCAAGGACAAGGCTGAGGAAGTGACGAGAGAAATCCTCGAGAAGGAGAGGTCGAATGTGGCCGCCGTGGTAGCAGTGGTGGATGCCACGGCGATTGAGCGGGGGCTTTACTTGACCCTCGAGCTGATCGAGCATGGTTATCCGGTGGTTGTAGCCCTGAACATGTCAGACGAGGCTAGGGATAGGGGGATAAGGATAGATGCACGGAAGCTGGAACAGATCCTAGGGGTGCCTGTTGTTGAGACGGTTGCAACCACGGGGAGCGGACTGAAGGAGCTGGCGTCGAGGATTCTCGAGGCAAAACCCGCGGATCTGCGTGAGATCAGGCGGAGGTTGGGGAGGCTGAAGAAATGAGGCATCTGACCCCCGATGAGCGTTGGAAGCTGATCGACGAGATATGTGAGAGGGTAGTCTTACGGGAGGAGTACCGGCATACGCTCAGGGACGTTCTATCTGACTTGACTGTCAGACCCCTGACTGGCATCCCGTTCGCGATAGCGGTCCTGTACGGCTTCTGGGCCTTCTTCTGTGCTTTTGCTGGCTTCTTCACGGATGGAATCTTTGTTCCACTTTTCGACGAGTATTACCTGCCAGCCCTGCAGAGCAAGTTCCCCGGTGGCGGACCTACCATCGATCAGTGTAGTGCGGCATATGCTATTCTGGTAGGAGATCCAGAGGCAGGCAGCTGCTTGGAAGCCTTCGGTGTGCTGACGAGCGGCCTTTTCGTACCGTTTGGAATAGTTCTCCCAGCAATAGTTGCCTTCTATCTCATGCTGACGGTGCTCGAGGACTGTGGTTATCTCCCCAGGCTGGCGGTACTGGTCGATAATATTTTCCACAGAATCGGCCTGCACGGTTTTGCCATCGTCCCAACAATTCTCTCCCTAGGTTGCAACGTCCCAGGTTGCAGCGCTTGCCGAGTGCTCGAGACGCGGAAGCAGAGGTTCATGATGCTTACCCTGCTGGGGATTTTCATCCCCTGTGGTGCCCAGATAGGCGTGATGCAAGCCCTAGTCCCCCAGTACACGGGATGGATCCTGCTGTATCTGTTCTTCGGCTTTTTTGTGGTGGGTGCCCTCTTGGATAAGCTCGTACCCGGCCGGTCCCCCGCCATCCTGCTGGATGTCCCTCCCTACAGATCTCCGAAGTCCAAGGATGTCTTCATGAAGATGCAACTCCGCGCGAGGAGTTTCTTTAGAGTCGCCCTCCCCTTCGTCCTGCTGGGCTGCTTGGTGGTGAACGTATTGTACTGGTTCGGGGTGATCGACTGGCTGTCTGACTTGCTTGAGCCCGTCTTCGTAAACTGGTTTGGAGTACCCAAGGAGACAACGGGGCCGCTGGTGATGGCATTTCTTAGGAAAGACATGGCCACGGGCATGCTGGGCGGGCTTGCAGAGCAGGGTGTACTAACCTTGGGTCAGCTTCTTGTTTCAGTTGTTTTGGTGTCGATTTACTTCCCCTGCCTTGCAACCTTCATCATGCTATGGAAGGAGGGGGGCGTAGTCGATCTTCTGAAGGCGGTGGGAGTGATGATCGTTTGCTTCTTCGTTTTCGGAGGCCTGATGAGAGCAATAGTGACGGTGGCAGGAATATGAGGCGGGCAACTGCATTCTATTTCGCTCTCTTGGGTGCTGTCATGCTGATTTTCGGAATCCTGCAGTTGGTTGCCTGCCTGAAAAACGAGTTCTCCGTAGGCGCACTGGTCATTCCAGCGGATCTTTGGACGGGGATCATCCTGTCTTTTGCTGGCGCATTTGTTTTTGCTGGCTCAACGAAATTGCCAAATATACATGGTCTCGGTCTGATACTGCTTGGTTGCATGATGCTCTGGATAGTGGCAGGTTGTGATATCTTGTCGAGACTGCTAACTCCGATCTGGGGAGAAGAAGGGTGGGCGAATTCAGGGGGTTTTCTCAGCGTCTGGCAACCTCCTTATATCCCTGCAATCTACTTACTTCCATTTTCCGCGGTTGTGGTGTACTTTGCGAGGAAGAGGTGGTGAATTTCTAATACCCGTTAATTTAATCTGACGTTTTCCAATTTGATTTGCCAATATGGGAAAAGTGGTGAATTTATTTCGAGCAATCGCCAAAAAAGATGCAGGAATCTCGGGTTCAGGAGTTTTTGGAGCAGGAGCAACGTATTAAGGACTCTATGAAGAAGATTCGGCACAAAGTGGCAATTCTGAGCGGTAAGGGTGGTGTTGGAAAGAGCACGGTCACCGCCAATCTGGCGGTGGTCTTTGCTAGAAAGGGCTACAGAGCGGGGATTTTGGATGCGGATATACATGGTCCCACCATCCCCAAGCTTTTTGGCTTGAGGGGACAGAAGCTAGGCGTCACGGACGAGAACAAAATATCCCCCCTGATCGGCCCGCTGCAGATAAAGATCGTCTCGATGGATCTCATGCTCCCGTCAAGCGACACACCCGTGATCTGGAGGGGGCCCCTGAAGAGCGTCGCGATCAGACAGTTTCTTTCAGACGTGGAGTGGGGGGAGATGGACTGGTTGCTAATCGACCTACCGCCGGGCACCGGGGATGAAGCCCTGAGCATTGTACAGCTGATACAGGATCTAGATGGAGTTGTAATGGTGACCGCTCCCTCTGAAGTCTCCCAGATAGTGGTCCGGAGAGCAGTACGATTTGTCAATCGTGTGGGATCGCGCGTGATAGGCGTGGTGGAAAACATGAGCGGTTTTGTCTGTCCGAAATGCGGCGCGAGGTTTGAGGTTCTGGGGGAGGGAGGTGGGGAGAAGTTAGCTGCCGAGTTGGGTTTGACCTTCTTGGGAAAGATACCCCTCGATCAAGTGATCTGCAAGGACTCGGATGAGGGCAGGCCCTTTGTTCTGCAGCATCCGCACTCCCCTTCCACGGAAGCTCTGGTAGCCATTGCTGACCGGATCGAAAGGATTGTTGCAGGATGGAAGTAGTCTACGGCCCCGTTTCATCTTGGAGGCTGGGCAGATCCCTCGGTATAGATCCGATATGTTCTGAAAGGAAGGTTTGCTCGTTTGACTGTATCTATTGCTCACTCGGCAGAACTGAGAGAAAAACCGTGGAGAGAGAAGTTTACGTCCCGGCAGACCTCCTTGAGGAGGAGCTGAAGCGGGCCCTCAGGGTGGTAAAAGCGGATGTGGTGACTTTCTCGGGCACGGGAGAGCCGACGCTAGCCAGAAACTTGGGTGAACTGATCGACCGGGTGAGAGAAATCTGCGACCTGCCAGTTGCAGTTCTGAGCAATTCCTCTACTTGGATGAGCAGGGAGGTCAGGCGAGACCTTCTCAAGGCGGACATAGTCAAGGGGAAGGTGGATGCACCTAGGGAAAGTGTTTTCACGAGAATTACCAGGCCGCATGAGAGCATTCGCCTGACCCGGGTTCTCCAAGGCATCCGGAAGCTCAGGGAGGAGTTTTCGGGGAAGCTCGCGATAGAGGTGATGTTTGTGAAGGAAAACAAGGATTTTGCGGAGGAGCTGGCCAGCCTGCTGAGGGAGATCGCGCCCGATGAGGTGCAGATAAACACACCCCTCCGCCCCAGCTCCGTTCCTCCTCTTTCACGGCGTGAGCTGAGAGGCATAGAGAGATCCTTTCAGGACCTGCCTTTCATCTCAGTATACAGAGCCAGCAAACCCGCGGTCGCAAGTGTGGTTGGGAGAAAGAAGCTGAGGAAACTAAAGAGAACCGACTGAGCTTTCGTTCATTGGGATCGGCAAGGTCAAACGCTTGAAGGTATAGAATTTTATGGCGATTGGCATCCTCTCGAGGTGGGGGGCGACATGTGGTATCTCCATGCACGCGGAACTCATAGCCCCGTATTTGGGCGATGTCAGAATTCTAGCTCCCTACGTGGAATCCGCAAGTCGCTGGTGGCACCACAAGACGCTGAGGGAGGATGAGGAGTATGTGATCCGCTGTTACTGGGAGAGCACACCCGAGGGTGAGGAAGGCAGACTGGATTTTGGGAGGATCCCCACGGAAGAGCTGGATGCCCTAATAGTTGAGTCTTACCGGCAGCTCCCCCAGCGTGATGTCGAGAGGCTGGTAGACCTCCTGCATAGGAGAGGTGTACCATCCCTTGTAATAATCCACGAGGGATTCAGTCGGGACATACGATATAAAGACATAAATCGCTTCGACAGGATCCTCATCTTCGACCACAGGTACAAGGAGATCCTACCAAAGACCAGCAAGGTAAGCATAGTACCTTACCCCTGTTTTCCGCTGTCGCCGGGGACAAGAACTTTTGCAGAGGATGGGATAAAGCTCATAAGCTTCGGCAGGCAACCGGTTGGAGAGTTTGTTCCTTTCTTCCAAGCGCTACAGGAGCTGAGTAAAACCTATGACTTCCAGTATTTGGTCATAAGATCCAACGGTGAACTGTCTCAGACATATCCTTGGCTGAGGCAGGAGAGGAGGAGATTACAAACAACTCAGCAAGTCTATGAGGTACTCCACAGAAATGATATCCACCTCATCCCGAAAGGTGATACGGCGGGAGTGGTTGTGTCGTCGACCCTATGTCAGTGTTTGGGCTCCCTGGTTCCTAGTGTTGTACCCTTCACCCGACACTTCGAGTTGCACGGTGAGGAAGTTGTGAAGTTCAGGGACGTCAACGACTTGATGTACAAACTCAAGAGGTTGATAGAGGATGAGGACTTCAGGTCGCATGTCAAGAGGAGTGCGGCCGCATACGTGTTGAAGAATTCGGCGGCTGAGGTTGCTAAAAAGATTCGAGCAATCCTGAGAGTGGTTTAATGGATTCTCTTTTTCAAATTGATGGCAATCATGCAAGTTACGATTATACCTATGGGAAAGGGGACCTCCGTGAGCAGGATCATAGCCGCGGCAGTTAGGGTCCTGAAGGAGAAAGGAGTCGATTTTAAACTGACACCCACTGGAACCGTCTTGGAGGGTGAGCTAGGGGAGCTCTTGGGTTTGGCCAAAGAAATGCATGAGGCCGTGATGCAGGCCTGCGATCGAGCCGTTACTTTTCTTGTGATAGACGACAGGCGGGACAAGCCACGGAGAGGGGAGGATAAAGTCAAGGCTGTTCTGGAAAAACTGTAATTTTAGGTATTTCCTAAATTTTTTGATGCTCACGAGGGCGGAGGCGAAATACTTGCTCCAAATTATGCGTATGCTGGAAGAGGGGGAGAAACCCCGGACTACAACCTTGGCTAGAAGGCTTGGGATAAAACCAGCGAGTGTCACAGAAATTCTGCGCGCTCTCGGTAAGAAGGGGATGATTGAGTATAGGCGGTATAAAGAGCTTAAGCTGACACGAAGAGGACTCAAGGTCGGGAAAAACCTGCTCAGAGGTCACAGACTACTAGAGGTTCTTTTCGTTAACTTTTTGGGCTATGATGTGAAAACTGCCTGTCAAGAAGCGTCCAGACTGGACTACTTCCTTTCATCCAGACTCGCAAATGCAATTTGCAGGAAGTACGGGCATCCTAGCAAATGTCCATGCGGTAAGAGAATTTTCGAGAACACCAGCTGCAGGAGAGGGTGAAATGCGAATTCTGAGGGTAAGAGATCTCACGGTGAGGTTTAATGGTGAGCCCGTTCTTCAAGATGTTAGCTTCGAGGTCGAGGAGGGGCAAACGGTGACTATTTTGGGCCCCAATGGCGCAGGGAAAACTGTTCTGTTGAGAGCGCTCTTGGGGCTCGTTCCATACACGGGGGAAATCGAATGGGAGAGGAAAGTAAGAATAGGATATGTTCCCCAGAGAGTACCTCTTTTCAGAGATTTCCCTATAACTGTTCAGGAGTTCCTGCGCTTGAAAAAAGTACCCTGCGAAGGTGAGGTCTTTCGCTCGCTTGCTGTACAGGATATTCTCCGGAAACCTCTAGGTGTCCTATCTTCAGGGCAATTTCAGAGAGTCTTGCTGGTTTTTGCTTTGCTCGGAGATCCAGATGTACTGTTGTTCGACGAGCCGATGTCAGGTCTTGATGTAGGTGTTGAGAAGACGGTCTATCATTACCTCAAGCATCTGCAGAAGAAGCGGAACCTAACCTTGATCATGGTAACCCACGACTTGAGCGTGGTTCATGGAATGTCAGATCGGTGTATATGTTTGAACAAGCGAGTTCTCTGTGCAGGTCCTCCCTCTAGGATCACCGCCAGACTTCTCAGCCGATTGTATGGAAGAGGGGTGAAAATCTATGAACATAAGCACTAGCTTGGTAACCGCGGGCATTATTTCGGCTGTTGCATCATATGTAGGGACTCTGATGCTAGGAAAGAGGATGGCCCTAGTTGCGGGTCCTCTGGGTCATCTAACCTTGCCCGGTGCTGCATTAGCTCTCCTTTACAACTTTGACATAACTCTAGGTGCCTTTCCATTCGTTTTGTTGGGTGTCTTGCTGATATGGCTCCTAGAGTTGAGAACTAGACTCCCAGTTGAGGCTCTGACCGCGATAGTCTTCGCCACGGGTGTGGCTGTGTCCTTCCTGTTTTTACCACTAGAGGAAGCAGAGAGAGCCCTGGTGGGTGACCTGACCAAGATAGAACTCTCAGATATGATGTGCTCTCTCTTGGTTTCAGCCCCTGCTTTGGCCGTGGTGAGCAGGATTTACGGGGATATTATTCTCACGTGCATGTCCGAAGACATGGCTAGGATAACAGGTATTAACGTTGGGAGACACAATTTAATTTACCTCTTGGTTGTAGGGGCCGTGGTAGCCCTAGGAGTCAAGATAGTTGGGGGGTTGCTGACAGCCGCCTTGGTGGCGATACCTGCCGCAGCTGCGCGCAACATTTCTAGGAGTTTAAAGGAATACAAGTTTATTGCAGTCTTGTTGGGTGTCGGAAGTGCGGTGGGCGGCGTCCTTCTATCGTGGATGTTTGAGATTTCCTCTGGCATCCTGATAATCCTGGTCGGCTCGGCTATCTTTCTCGTGACCTCGGTGTTCAGGAGGGCGTGACACCTTTAAAAGCAGATTTTTTCTAATTAACCGGATGACTAGGAGGAGAGGCAGAAAGAGGCAGATCTTGGCTAGGTGCGAGATCTGCGGAGCTGAGGTGCCAGAGGAGGAGCTGATACGGTGCATGCAGTGTGGAAAGGCCTACTGCAGGAGGTGTGCGGAAAAGGATCAGGCAATTCTGGAGACCGGACTGTGCGCCGAGTGTGGAGGGGAGGCCGAATCCTATAGTTTTTTAGCTAGTGGACAGGTAAACAGCACCGGAACGGGCAACTTCTTTCAGGTAGGTTGAAATCCTCTTGAGGATATTCTCCATCCTTGCAGGCTCTCCACTCAGCTCAGCGATCACTACTCCGTCCTTTATTTCCAGTACTTTGCCCCCGTTTTGTTCGAGTTTCTCAACGAACTTCACGAGTTCCTTTTCATCCAGTGTCCTGGTCTTCAGGAGGGAGATTTCTCTCGTTAACGCTCTTCCGGGATCTATGGTCTCGACGTGGATGATCGGGATCAGCCTCTCCAGTACCCTCCTCATGTGCTCGGTGGTGTGATCGTCTGCCACGAACCTGAGGATGATCCTAGCTAGACCAGAGGGCTCGATCCCGACCGTTATGGATTCAATGTTTATCTGCCTGCGTGTGAAGCACCTCGATACCCTCATCATGACCCCGGGTACATTCTCACACAGGATGGAAAAGATCCGCGTTTTCATGTTAACATCTGGTCAAGCCTGCCCCCAGCCGGTACCATGGGTAGGACATGCTCCTCGGGGTCCAGCACAACATCTATGACAGCGGGTCGGTCAAGCTCCATCGCGTACTTCAACTTTTCCGCAACCTCACCCGGTTTCTCCGCTCTATCTCCGTAGGCACCGTAGGCCTCGGCGAGCTTGACGAAATCGGGGGAACCACCGATGAAAGTCTGAGATCGGCGCTTTCCGAAGAACAGATCCTGCCACTGCTTGACCATGCCAAGGTACTGATTGTTAAAGATGATATTTATCACGTTTATCTTGTTCACAACGCACGTTGCTAGCTCCTGTGAGTTCATCAGGAAACTTCCATCTCCAGCGATGTTGATGACGATATGCTCGGGCTTGGCAACTTTTGCCCCTATCGAGGCGGGAAAGCCGAAGCCCATGGTTCCCAGACCACCGGATGCAATGAAGTGCCTCGGCTTCTTGGTGCAGTAGTAGTGTGCAGCCCACATTTCGCACTGTCCCACCTCAGTCACGATGATTGCGTCGGGACCAGCGGTTTCATTGATTTCTTTGATGACCCTCTGGGGCTTTAGCGGGACGTTCTCGAAGTTCATCTTCGGAGCCAATTCCCTCCTCATATGTTGGACTCTTTTGATCCACTCCTCTCCTCCCCCTTTCCGCAGTCTCTCTCGGAGAGCGGATAGGATGTTCCTCAGCGCTCGCTTGGCATCGGCACGGATGACGACATCCGGTTTTACTATCTTACCTAGCTCAACTGGATCGATGTCTATGTGGATTATCTTAGCTTTGGGCGCGAAGTACCTGACATCTCCCGTGGACCTGTCGCTGAACCGGACTCCAACGGCAATGAGAAGGTCACATTCTGTCACGGCTAGGTTTGCCGCCATCCTCCCATGCATACCGAGCATGCCGAGTGCAAGCGGATGGTCTTCAGGTATGGCCCCCTTTCCCATAAGCGTCGTGACGACGGGGGCGGGCAGAAGCTCGGCTAGCTCGATGAGCTCAGGGGAGGCACCTGAATGTATGACCCCCCCGCCAGCCATGATGAGGGGTCTCTCTGCTTGCAGGATCAGGTTGATGGCCCTTAGCACCTCGTAAGGTTTCGGGTCTAGCCGCACGTGCTTCGCGAGCTCAACTTGGGCTGGGATCTCCACATCTGCTTTTTTCGTCTGTACGTCCCGTGGGAAGTCTATGTGCACAGGCCCCGGTCTACCGGTCTTTGCTATGAGGAAGGCCATTCTGACAACTTTCGGGAGCTCCTGTACACGCTGGACGATGAAGTTGTGTTTGGTGATGGGGAGCATTATGCTCAGCATATCTGCCTCTTGGAAGGCATCCATCCCCAGCAAACTGGTTGAAACCTGCCCGGAAATTGCCACCACAGGGGAGCTATCCATATAAGCGTTCAGGATGCCTGTGACGAGATTAGTTGCTCCTGGTCCCGAGGTGGTCATACAAACACCAACTTTGCCCGAGGCTCTCGCGTACCCGTCCGCCGCATGGGCAGCAGCCTGTTCATGCCTCACAAGGATGTGTCTGATTCCGGTTTCTCTGTAAAGCGCGTCGTAAGTGTGGATGATAGCCCCGCCCGGTATTCCGAAGACATGCTCTACATCTTCTTCCTTCAAGCACTTCCAGAGCATTTCAGCTCCTGTCAGCTCCATTATATTTTACAGGTGCTTTTCAATCTAACTAGTACAGAAGTCCGGTACCTCCTCCTGCCGTTCCTGACCCCCACTAATTTAGAGCTTTCTTGAATGTGTACATCATATATTTTTTTCAGGGCGCGCGCCAGCCTGCGTGCCAATCCAAGCGAGCTGACATAAAGATCAAAACCTGACCTCGTCTCTTGAACCCGAGTGATGAAGGATCTCCGGTCTTCTGTTTGTGCCACCCAAGTCTCTTCCTCGAGGATCCTCATTACTCTCTCCTCCTCATCCTCGGGCACTCCCCTCACCTGAAGAATCGCCTCATAGTACCCCGAATCCTTCAATCTGCAGATCGGGCAAACCTGTTTTTCGATTTTGAGGCGGGGATGGACGGTCTGCAGGATGGGCTCACCCTGCTCGGGGCTGAGCTTGAGATAGACAGTTACAGTAACATTTGCCTTGTTTGTATTCCCTTTAATCTCTACGTTCACCGAACTTCCTCCGCTCTGAGAGAGGGGAACGAAGGTCAAAGATTCACCTTCCAGTCTAGCTACCTTTATCTTGTCCATGATCGTCTCCCTAACACCGCTTTCAAAGTCCAACTCCATCCATCCGCCTTTTACTCTGATAGCACCGCACTTTCTGCACATGGTGAGATTCAGGTCCCCAAGCTCCACGAGTTTCTGCTTCTCTAAGCACTTCCTACAGAGGCCCCCAATCAAAGGGTTCTGTTCACCCTCGAGAGAACCGCAGCGGTAGCAGAATCTCCTCACTTCATAACCACCCGCATGGCGTGGGGAACCCCCCTTATCTTAAGAACACAACTCGGATCTATGAGGTTTTCCTTGATGGCGTGCTCAACTATCGATCCCACGAGGTTTGCGATAGTCGATTCCCTTATCGCACGCAGGCATTCGTTAACACTTGATTCCTTACCTCCGTAGAATTTCTCGTCAACTTTTAGCACGAATTTTCCCTCCCTGAACTCTTTTCCCAAGAGTTCCCGGTCACAGACGACAGCGATGGACTCCTCCCCGACGTGCAGAACTCTGAGTAATGGCATCAGATTTGTCTCACAGAAGTCTTGGCCCCGCAAGCTGTGCATCTTAGAATGAGAATCCCTTCCTGTTTCTCAAGTTTTGTGTCAGGCCTGTGGCACTCTCTACAGAACACGAATTCCTCAAGATAGCTCTCGATTTTCTGCTTGAAATTCTCCGCGGTGAACCTCCCCTGAACGATGAGCTGGTCTCCCGAGATGTTCCCAGCAGCACCTAGTTCGCGTAGCAGGTATTTCATGACGTGTCGTTCGTCCCGGTTCAGGGTAGAGCATATCTGTTTGAAATTCCTGAGGACAGTTCGCCCACCAACCTGAATCACCTCCGGTTCTGGTACATTAAAGCGGCTCTTGTCAAAGGTTATTTTAGGTACCTGCCCGTAGGCCCTCTTCAGCAGTTCTTCATAGGTCTCCTTCATACCGCTCTATATCTCCCTCCTTGTGGTTCATAAATCCTCCCAAGAGCTTGCAGATAACGGATGGATTGTTCAACCTCTGATGCATCAACCTTCAACCTGTCAACGATCTCCTCGAGTGAGACTCCTTCTCCCTTATCGAGTTCCTTGATGAGACGTTCGACTCTATCGCTTATACCAAGCTCGACGGTCTTTATTGGCGCCTCTCGGACTCTTGGGAGCACGCCCGCTGCGAGCAGTTTTTTCCTAGCGCGCACGATCTCTAGGATCCGAACTGTCTCGAGGTTTGGATCTTCCACTTTTATAACCAACTGGGGTGAAATGTAGAGTTCTCCCCCCCATCGTCTCACCCTCCCTATCACGTCCAACATATCCCCAAGCTTGTATTTTGTCAAGTCGGGCGCTTCGCTTCTCCATGGTGGTGTTCTGATCTCGATCACCCCGGTTCCATCATCCAGAAAGAGTGAGCACTGTCTCTGTCTTTCATCATAACACTTGTCCACGACGGTACCGAGAATCCTCGCCCTGGAGACCTTCTCACTGAACGGTGTCCTAACGTGCTCGGGCTCTTCCTCGGTCTCCTCAAAGTACTCGCCCTTCAGGAGCTCCTCTATCAGCACTTTCTTGGCTGGGGTCCACATTCCAAAATTTGGATTGACACTTTATGAGGAGTTTTTGTCCTCCTATCTATCAGAAATATGATATCCTTTGCGATCAACGGGTTGGAGCTTGTGATCTCTGCCGGCAGAGTGAACCAGCCTAGGAAGATCAACGAGGTCTTGGGCAAGGTAAGGGAAGGCATCGTTCAAGTTCTTGATGCAAAGAGCGTGGCTGGTCTGTTGCATGTCTTGCATGCAGTGAAACTCGCAGTTCACTCTTGGAAGAAGGGTGAGAGGTTTGCTAGGGAGGACTCGCTCGATCTATTGTGCTGGATAGCAGCAGAGAGGCAGATAGAGATAGCCATTCGGAAAGTCGGTATCAAACCCGAAACTCAGGAGGTAGTGGTGATCGCTCTGGGCAGGCCCGGTGAATCAGAGCGTTTAATGCGTGAGGTGATTGAATTGTTGGGCCTGAGGGAGGAGAGTAAGTTGCTTGAGACGTCGGAGGACAAACTGGAGCACCTGAGGCAGCTTTACTCGATACCAGCTTGGTTGAAGGGGGGAGAGGTGGAGAAGATGATCTTGGAGAAGATCGCCATGCTCGAGCTGAAGAAATGAAGTTGCTTGTGACCTCTAGGAGCCCCGTGAGCCTTAAACATACGGTTCTAGCGATAAAGAGGGTCATGCCCCGAGCCGAGGTGAGGAAGACGAATTTCAGGGGGGTTTATCTGGTTGAGGCTGAGGGAGATCCCTTTGAGCTGGCAATGGAGCTCTCAAGGTACAAGAGCGTGGGAAGGGTCGTCGTCCTGCTGGAAGAAACAGCAAGCGATCTGGAGTCCATAAAGCGGGCCGCCCTGAGAGTGAGCGATCTCTTGAAAAAAGGTGAAAGCTTTTGTTTCCGGCTACGCAAGAGGGGGGCACATGATATAATGCCCCCTACCCCAGAAGTCGAGAGAGAGGTCGGAGCCTTACTCGTAGAAAGGCTGAAGGCGAGGTTCGGGATCCCTCCGGAGGTCGAGCTGGAACGTCCTGATGTCGTGATATGTGCTGAGATCTTGGGTGGGAAAGCCTTTGTTGGTATCTCGCGACCGGGCTGGAGGAGATCTAGGAGCTCTTAGCCATTGCGAGCAGCTTAGTCTTTTCGATGCCAGCTTTGGATCCCCTGACCACCAGCAGATCTCCCGCCAGGAGCCTTGTTTTCGGTCCGGGTGTGTAGAGGAACTTCCCTCCCCTCTCTATGAACAAAACATACGCTCCAGTAGTCGAGGTAAGGTCTATCTCCCCCAAGCTCCGGTGCTGGAGCAGGGAGTCGGGTTGCACTTGGATCATGGAAATGTGCTCGTCTGACTCTTCAACTGCCTTGGCGATAACCGGGTGGATTTCCATTCCCCTTAGAACGAGGTCGGCTATTGAGTCTGCGGAATCCGTTATGCGCTCCAGGGATCTCACGAGCTCAAGCACGCTGGTCAGACTCTTCTCACCCTTCCTAGCAAGCCTCAGGGCCTTGCTCCAAAGACCGTAATTAAGCTGGTCGAATTTTTGCTCGATCTTCCTCACGAGTTCGGCAGGCTCGCGGAGGTTCAGGATGACCGAAGAGTAGGCCAAGTCCACCGAAAGGACGGCAGCATCCCTCATTTCCGCCAATGTCCTCCTTATCCCCCTCAGCCTCGCGGATGGCTTCCTGGGCACCAGCCTATCCCCAGCCATTTTCGCCACATGGATGAGACCCTCCAGGGGACCCTTCACCACCAATGTGTCCCCAGCTTTTACGGTCTCTCCGTCTTCTGCCACACGGTAGCCTCCGTCACCCTTGACCGCCAGCACCCAGACTCCGAAGGTGGAGGGGAGCCTGAGCTCGGATAGTTTCCTACTCACGAGCTGAGATCCTCTCTCCACCGTCAGTTTTGCCAGTTTCTCGCTTGCGCTTGCCAATGCATCCTTTATGACGGGATGGATGTCCATGTCCTCCAAGACGGGTGCGCAGAGGTCACCGCTGGCGTTTGCTATGTTCTCGGCACTCACAGCTATCTGCATGAGACCTACGATCCTCCTTGCCTCCTCCGGACTCCTGGAAGCCATGGCTGAGGAGCGGAAGAACTGGTAGGTTAGCTCATCCATGTTTTTCTCGAGTTCGCGGACAAGCTCGGCAAGCTCCTCATCTTCGAAATAGACGGAGGCGAGAGACAGGTCAACCATCCTGTCGGAGGTATCTTTCATGTCGGAGAGGAGGTCCCGAATGGATTTCGGACTACTGCTATCGCCCATCCAATTAAATTAGAAGAAGAGGTGGCTTAAAAGTAAGCGTCGGTCTCGGATGGGAGAGCTAGGCCAATTCATATGTGCGGAGATACAAGCGGAGGTGGTTGTCAGGGTTCCGAAAGCGGATGTTGTGAGTTGTCCTCTCTCGTCGAGCAGTCCAAGACTGTGTACCTGTGGGGCAAGGTTCTTTTTATCACGCTGCCTGATAGGCGAATGCATGCGCGGTACGCATCCGAGTTTTCTGGATCGACCGCGGAGATCTGGTTGTGGGCGAGCCAGTCAGATGAAACAGCGGAAACCTGTGGGGCCTTGAAACCTACACCTCCTCTCACTCAGAAAGGGATTGGATCCGGACAGGCCCCGGGCCCAGGATTATTCAAATAACTTGAGTTATTGAATGTGCGGAATTGTTGGGTTCATTGGGAATGCACCCGCCGCCCCCATCCTCCTGCAGGCTCTGAAGAGGCTTGAGTACAGGGGCTATGACAGCGCTGGTATGTGTACTTTTCACCAAGGCAAACTTCACCTGAAGAAAGATCAGGGCAAGATAGACGAGATCGAGGGAAGATTGAAATTGTCCTCTCTACCAGGCTGCGTGGGGCTGGGACACACGAGATGGGCAACCCACGGTGAACCCTCAAGCAGGAATGCCCATCCGCACCTCGACTCGAAGGGGCGGGTTGCAGTTGTCCACAACGGGATAATTGAAAACTACACGGAACTGAGAGAGTTCCTCGAGCGCAAGGGATTCAGCTTCGGTTCCGAAACGGACACCGAGGTAATCCCCAACCTGATATCCTACTACATATCTCGTGGGAAGAACCTCATAGACGCCATCCGCTTGGCCTGCTCCAGGCTGAAGGGCAGCTATGCACTCGGGATCTTCTACGTGGGGAAGCCGGACCTACTAGTCGGTGTGAGGAAGGAGAGCCCACTGATAATTGGCTTGGGCAGGAAGGCCATGTTTCTGGCTTCAGACATCCCCGCCCTGCTTCCCTTCACGCGGAAGGTGATAGTTCTGCAGGATTACGAGATGGCTCTTCTGTCGGCAAACGGGTGCAGGATCCTGTCCTTGAAGACGGGGAAGGTGATCAGCCGGGAGCCGACGAGAGTCAAGTGGACCCTAGAGATGGCAGAAAAAATGGGGTACCCCCACTTCATGCTCAAGGAAATATACGAACAACCCTCAGCCCTCCAGCAGACCCTGCGCTCGGATCTCAAGAGCTTGAGCAAGCTCTCGGAGCTCATGCTGAAGGCGAGGAAGGTGTATCTGGTTGGTTGCGGAACTTCCTATCACGCATGCCTGCTGGGCAAGTACTTCCTCTCCAAGCTCGCCGGTCTATCTCCAGAGGTGGTCATCTCCTCTGAGTTTCAAGAGAGTTGTAGGGTGGACAAGAGGGACCTTGTACTTGCCGTCACACAATCGGGAGAAACCGCCGATACCTTAAAGGCTATAAGGATTGCGAAGAAGTGGAACGCAAAGACGGTGTCCTTGGTGAATGTGGTGGGGAGCACCATAACGCGTGAGACGGATCTGACATGTTACATCCATGCCGGACCGGAGATAAGCGTGGTCGCCACCAAAACTTTCACTAGCCAGCTGGCCTTCCTGCTACGCCTCGCCCTTCACATGTCCTCTGCTGAGCTAGACCTGTCTCCCCTGCCGAAGCTGATGGAATCCGTTTTGAAGAAGGTCGATTCTAAAATGGAGAGGCTAGCCGAGGCACTGCGGGGGGCGAGGGATGTATACCTGATTGGCAGGGGAATAGCCTACCCGGTTGCACTGGAGGGCGCTCTGAAGCTGAAGGAGGTCTCGTACGTTCATGCGGAGGCAATGGCGGGGGGCGAACTGAAGCACGGGACTCTAGCCTTGATAGAGAAGGGAACTCCGGTCATAGCGCTCATCCCCCCGGGGGAGCCAGGCGTGAGGATGCTTTCGAATGTGGAGGAGGTGCGAAGCAGGGGGGCCAATGTCCTAACTGTTGCCTCGAGTAAAGTACCCGGAGCCTCCTGTGTGGCCCTCCCAAAAACGGATGAACTTTTCTTTCCCTTCCTGGCTGTACTACCCCTGCAGCTCTTCGCTTACCACATGGCTGTAAAGAGGGGATGCGACCCCGATAAACCGAGGCACCTAGCGAAATCTGTTACTGTCGAGTAGGTTCAGCGCTTGCAGAGTTGCAGAAAGTACTGGTGCAGTCTCGGATCGGGTACCAACTCGGGATGAAAGGAGACAGCGATCAGGTTCCCCTGCTGGACTCCCACTATCTTCCCCTGGAAGGTGGCGAACACCTCCACCCGCCCCCAAACTTCTTCAGCGACGGGTGCCCTTATGAACACACCTCTGAAGGGCTCCTTGCCCAAAGCGGGTATGTGGAGCTCCGTTTCGAAGGACTCCCTCTGCCTCCCGAAGGCATTGCGCCGAACGGAGAAATCCATCAACCCGAGCAAAGGCTGCCTGGTCCGCTCGACCCATTCATCCCCCCTCTTCGCTAGGAGGATCATCCCTGCACACGTGCCAAGGATCGGCAGACCCGAGCTACCCATTCTCTTGATAGGCTCAAAAAGTCCCGTGCTCACCATCAGCTTTCCTATCGTGGTCGATTCTCCCCCAGGGATGATAATTCCATCTACATCCTTGAGCTGGTCAGGATGTGAAAGACGGAAGACCTCGCCAGTTATAGAAGATGCATAAAAAGCCCTTTTGACTGCTTCGAGATGCTCCTCAATAGCTCCCTGTAAGCCTACTACACCGATCCTCAACGGCCTCTCGTCGCGAGCCTTTGAACGGGCGTTAGGGTGCGGATGTCTATTCCACGCATGGGCTGCGGCAGATTCTTGCTCACCTCGAGCAGCACTTGGGGATCATCGTAGTGTCTCGTAGCCTCAACGATTGCCCAGGCCATCCGCCTCGGGTCGCTGGACTTGAAGATCCCCGAACCAACGAAGATCCCGTCCACTCCGAGTTGCATTACCATGGCGGCATCTGCTGGTGTGGCTATTCCCCCTGCACAGAACCAAACGACGGGGAGCCTCCTCAGTCTCATGGTCTCCCTCACGAGCTCAACTGGAACCCTGTACTCCTGCGCTTTCTCCTCTAGATTGTCCTCGCTCAGCTCGGCGATCTGTCTCTTCGTCAGCCTGATGTGCCTTATGGCCTCTACCACATTCCCCGTTCCAGCTTCCCCCTTCGTCCTGATCATGGCGGCACCCTCATCGATCCTGCGGAGGGCTTCCCCGAGATCTCTCGCACCGCATACGAACGGAACCTTGAACTTCTTTTTATCGATGTGGTATTCTTCATCGGCAGGAGTTAGGACTTCTGACTCGTCGATCATGTCAACGCCTAAAGCTTCGAGAATTTGGGCCTCCGCGAAGTGACCTATCCTGCACTTCGCCATGACGGGGATGCTAACGGCGTCCATTATTTCTTGAATCAGGGCAGGGTCCGCCATTCTCGCAACGCCTCCCATGGCCCTTATGTCTGCCGGAACGGCTTGCAGTGCCATCACGGCAACAGCTCCAGCTTCCTCCGCAATAATGGCCTGTTCCACGTTGGTCACATCCATGATGACACCACCTTTCTGCATCTTAGCGAAGCCGCGCTTCAGGCGTTCAGAACCGTAAATTATTTCCACCATTGGAGATGTTCTTCCAAGCCCTTAAATCCAAAAAATCAAGTTCCAAGTATTTAATTGCCGCCGTAGCTCAGCCGGTAGAGCGGCCGCCTCGTAAGCGGCAGGTCGTGGGTTCAAAGCCCACCGGCGGCTTTTGTTCTTGGTCTGATACCTTTACTGGTTGCAAGGAAAAAAAGGCAAAAATCAAAAAACAAAAGCAAAGATTTTCAGGCTTTACTTCTTTTTCTTTGCCTTCTTTTTGGCGGCTTTCTTCTTCTTGGCTGCCATCCAATTTTTGGTAAGGTTCTTAAAAATGTTACGTTTTCAGTAACACTATACGAAGTACCAACTCTGGATGGAGAACGTACTCCTGTTAACGTTTAGGAACGTCCCTAAGACGCAGAGCCAGCAAAGTGCGGTCAAAGAGAAAAACACGAGCAGGCCGGGCAAGAGCTTCTTCCAGTGGACTTGGTGCTTTTCGATTAGCAAGCTCAAGGCGAAGAGGAAGGAAAAGGCGAATCCAACCCAGAACATCCCTGTGAAGAATTCGTAGCACAAGTTCGGTCCGATGGGGAGGAGCAGGAAGATCAGCGAGCAGAGCACCTCAGAGGCAATGAAAGGGACGAAGAAGATAGGAACGAGTTTCAGATCCTCAGTCAGCTGGGTTCTTAGGATAAACCTCTGGACTGCGCCGAGGATTAGCCCGCCCACGTACATGTGCCCCAGCCACATGACTAGTGTTAGAATGGGGATGGCGGAAATCCAGGAGGTAGGAAGAGGCAACCAGATGCTCCTCAGGTGCAGCTTGCTGAAGAAGGGCATGGTAACGAGGAACTTGTCTGGGTTTATGCCGGGAGCGTCCGAGTACAGGTTCTCTATGTAGACGAAAAAGCCCGTGCTGATCGAGGACGTGATCAAGAGCAGATAGAGCAGGGGCTGTCTGGTCTTCAGAACAGCCGCGCCCCTTTCCTGTCTTGAGATGACCTTGTACCACTTGCGGGGGTCTAGGCTGACACAGGAGTAGAGTAGGATCATCGTTAGGATGAAGGTGAGGATAGGCATCAAGCCGATTCTCATTCTAGTCTCCTTTAGCAGGTGATACTCAATGTCGGGAGCGAGGGAGTTCTCGCTGTAGATCAGTGCTTTCAGGGACCTTCCCTGCATGTTCTCGGGGGTCGGGAGGCCGACCAGATCACAGATAGTGGGGACTATGTCGACTAAGGAGGCACCGTTCTCGTAGAGCACACCTCTCCGGACATGAGGACCGAAGAGGATCATGAAAACTTCAGTCTCTGTGAGCCCGCCGTGCTCTCCTATCTGTGGGGAGGAAGTCTTGAACCAGAAAATTTTGATCATCGCCTTGTAGGGTGGTTTCAATGAGACGAAGATTTCACCTGTGTAGGGTGTGCGTAGGTGTATCTCATCGATCTCATTTTCGTACCAAATTCCGTTGGCTATCCCCATGGACCTTATGACCCGGACCGCCTCCTCCACCTGCTCTGCGTTCTCCAAGTAAAGGTGGAAGTAGTTCACGGGCGGGTTAAGTTTTGCCCTGATTCCGTGGCGCTCGAGTTCTCCCAGCACGTCCACCTCCTGCCAGAAGTTGTGTTGGCCGTGATCGGAGGTCACTACAATCAGGGTGCGCTCGAGCTTCCCCGATTGCTTCAAGTACTTCAAGAGCCTTCCTATCTGGTGGTCCGCCCACCTGAGCTGGGCCCATGCCTCCGGGGATTTCCATCCCCAGTGGTGCTGGGCGTGATCCATGTAAGGCAGGTGAATGAGCATGACTTGGGGATCCGCCTTGTCGAGGATCTTCAGTGCCTTATCCATGACCCAGCTGTCTGTGGCATCGTTCAGGATGGGCTCTGGGAACTCCTTGAAGTCTGGAAAGAACCGCTTGGTGGAGTCAGGTATCTTTGCGGGTGCAACTTGCAGGTCAGCCCAGATGGGCACCCCCACGTAATTCTTCCCAGCCACAACTGCGGTCGTGAAACTGGAGTTGTTCTCTTCGAGCACCTGGAACAGATTTTTGACCTTGATGAGCTCGGGATTCTTCCAAGCGGCTATGAGCTTTCTTCTCTCTAGGTCGAAGAACTCGTTTGCCGGTACCCCAATCCTCTCCGGGTAGCAGCCGGTCACCATGACCAAGTGGTTGACTTGGGTGACGGCGGGCAGCACCCCTCTTGCTCTTTTGAAGGCAGTCCCGTGCCGGATCAGCTCGCCGAGATTCGGAGTGACTGAAAACTGGGGGTTCTGTCCATTGTCAAAGATGTAGTCCCAGTTGACGGCATCGATAGAGATGAGGATGACCCTCTCTATCGGTTTTCCCTTCAGCGGGGGCTCGGGGAATGTGGCAGGCGACAGGCTAGTGGGAACCACGGCGAGGAGGATGAGAGCAATTGGGAGTGCCCGTTTGGGCATTCACCCCTTGAATGCTCAGTATAAGTAGAGGTTTTCAGCCCAGTACAAAAAACCGGGGGAGTTTTCCGCCCACCACCACCTGATGGTCCCAATGTAGATGCGGTAACCGTCCCATCCCACCTGCCAGACGGGGAACTCGCCGGAATCGATGAACAGGCCCAGTTCTAGCTCCAGATTCGCGGGAATCTGCACCTCCCGGCCGTTTTCGTCCCTCCAGTCCCTCGACCGGATCTCCTCCATTGCATCTGCAGGGGATCTTATCCATCCCCCCTCTAGAGCCTCTCTCAGAGGTGGGACTTCGCTCAGGTTCTCGTCTACAGAGTTCACCCGCTTCACGTTTCTGATGGTTCTCACCCTATACCCCTCAAAGTCTTCCGAAACCCATTCAGCTTTGGCCAGAGAGTTGTTGAATCTGACTGAGGAACACCCGCATGCCTCGGGCTGCTCGTGCAGGTAGAAGTAGCAGTAAAGAGCCATCACCGCGGATTCTGGATTTTCCTTGGACCAGAAGTAAAACTCTGGCGGCGCCTCGCTGATGAATCTCTCTAAGAGCGGCCCTTCCAGATTTTCAGAGATTTTAACGCGGCCCTTCCAAGGAAAGAAGAATACCTCACAGGCGGGTGCTAGGTTACATGCCTCAACAGCAGGGATCTCTAGGCTATAGTTCTTCTCTCCCCCTCTAAACTGCACTGAAAGCAAGATTTTGTTCTCCTCGATTTTCAGCTCATACATGTTTCCAGCTAGGGAGGCAGGCAGGGTGAGGGAAGAGATGAACCCGCCCCGAGCCAATTGTATTCTGTCCGCGATATCCCGCAGTAGCCCCTCTGCTTCGGTGTTGAGTTTCAGCTCCTCCAGCCTCTGCTGATAGTACGAGAAAAGGGAGGCCAAAACTACGGCTAGGCAGATCGAGAAGAGGAGTGAGACCTGAACGAGCGTGATGCCCCTAGCCGAATTCCTTTCTTGCAACTTGTGTGGCAAGCGTGTGGGCCTTCAGGATGGGTTCAGGGAGTGGCCCTTCTCTCGTCGTCTTCAAGGTCAGTTCGATAGCGGTCTCGAGCGATACCTTGTGCCCAATGCTGACGATCACGGGCTTCTTCCCTCTGACCGTCCTCACTGCCGCGCCTATTATCTCGCCTTTGTCGATCAACCATTCTCTGGCACCTCTTTCAGGTCCGGGCTCTCTATAAGTCCCGCAGAGCTTTGATTTGGCCACCCCCACAGTGGGCTTGTCTAGGATCACGCCCAAGTGGGATGCGAGCCCCGCTCTCCGCGGGTGAGCAAGCCCCTGCGCACCAACCATGTAAACGGATGCATCCATCCCATTGATGGCTTCTAGCATCGGTTTGAGCTCCCTGAAAGCCAGAAAAGTCGGTATGTAAGGGAAGTCAACCCTCACCTTCACCGCCCTGCTGTCGAGCACTTCTAAATTCTCAAGCCTCAGGAGGACGCAGGCGGCATAGGCCTGTGCGTGGCGCTCAAAGCTCACATCGCAACCTGCAACCGTTTCAAGCCTGTCGAATTTATCCCTCTTTATTACCATCTTGGCGACTCTCTCCTGTATTCTCTTCATCTCCTCCAGGTCCGCCCTCTTCGGGAGCAGGAAATCGATGAATTTCATCTAACTAATCGCCGGGCTATAATTTGCTCAAATATACCAGTTTTTCGATGAGGGTCAAAGGACCCAAGTGCAAGTTCTGCAACAAGGGCATCCAGTTGCTTAGCTACGATTCATCGTACATCAAGGTGGTGAAGCCCGGGGAGAGCAAGGCGACCTTTATCTGCATGAAGTGCGCCAAAAAAATCTTGGGAGAAAAGCTGGAAGAACTTCTGAAATGAGGGCAACACCTGAAGACCACACCATGCTCATGTTCTGCATAAAGAGGAAGGACAAGTATGTGGATCTAGCCCATGTTCAGGAAAAGGTGAGCAGGGATTTCGGCAGGCAGTTTTCAGAGAAGGAGACAAGGGAACTCCTGGATTCGTTGATTTCCAAAGGCTGGATAGAGGAGAAGAACGGGCTTTTTGCGGCCACGGAGAAGGGCAGGGAGGCCTTTGAGCAGAGGTGGAGGCAGGTGAAGGATGAGCTGAATCAGGATTACTTGAAGGTCTACCGCGCGAAGCGATACTACCCCCATGTCATGCAGACCCTGCTCGAGTTTTGCAGGGACAGGTATGTTTCGGTCTTTAGGCTCTTCACAGGTAGGTTCTGGCTGCAGCGGAAGATCGGGAACTCGTACATCACCGTCAAGAGCCCGGCTGACGTCCAAAAGCACCTGGATGTCCACGGCATAGACTTTATCCCCTACATACACAGGATCGGGTCTGATGTCCCAGATTGGCTGGTGATAGACTTCGATGCGGGGAAGAAGGTAGACTTCTCACTTACCAAACGGGTAGTTGCTGAGGCCTTCCGTATTTTGGAGGGCTACGGGTTGGCCCCGCGCATAAAGTTTTCTGGCTCTAGGGGGTTCCAAATATGGACGGTTTTCCAGCCTCACGAACTCCCTCCCGATTACGTGCCCAAGAAACTCACAACCGAGAGGCGGAAGCGCAACTACTTCAGTTTCTACTCGGATATGGTAAGGTTTGTTCAGTTCAGGCTTTCCGAGAAGCTCCCTGGCCTGACGACTTCTGAGACGGCTAAGAAGGAGCAGAGAGAGGACAAGGTCTTGCTGGATGCTTCGATAATCAAACCCATGGGAGATGTCAGGGCCCCTTACAGCATGCATGTGAAAACGGGCCTCATCTCGGTGCCCGTCGGCATAAATGAGTTGGAGGACTTCTCCCCCGGTCAGGCAGATCCTGAAGTGGTCGCGGAGAGGTACGAGAAGAAAGGAAATGAATTCCAGCTCCAGCCGGCTGACGGGAGTGAATTCTTCCGGGAAGTAGTTGAGTGGTGCAAGCTCAGCTAGAGGATCCTGAAAAAAAATCGTGAGTGAAGTTCACCTGGCTCGGAACGCCGCTATTTTAGCCAGAGTGGGAAGAGGTTAATCGAGAACTTTTTTGGTAAATTAAGTCTGAGGCAGATGGTCACCCGGACAGGAGAAGTATCTCTTCCGGTCTCTTCTATTGTGAGGAACTATTGTTAGAGTTTCTCAAAGATCATAACCGGTTGAACCTTAGGACCCTCTTTCCTCAGTAGGGAGCAATCGGAAGCGAGAGTCAGGAAAGTAAAATCCTGAATTTGTTCATAGATTTTTACCGGGTTAATTTTTTATGGTAGGGCCCGTGGTCTAGTGGTTATGACGGCGGTCTCACACACCGCAGGTCCTGGGTTCGAATCCCAGCGGGCCCATTCCTCTGTTTCCTCCTAGCTTCACCTTGAGGGGGAGTTATCTTCGTGCTTGCCATACATGTCCGTGGCAGTGGTCTATTGGAAAGGGGAAACTGAGGACAATTGTTGTGGTGAGGTTGTCAGTAATCCCCGTCCATGAAAGTTCTCTTTCAGACTCTGTGAAGTCGTAGATGAGATCCAGCCCATAGACGTTCAGGAACCACAGGAAGTCGTATGAGTTTTCTGCATACTCTTTGCCAGGAACGTCACATTTTAAAGTTGTCGTCCTATTCTTCTCATCAAATTCGACATTGAAATTATCGGCAGCCACATGGTATTTTTGATTGAATTTTTCAATTTGAGCGGATCGAAAACCATTCCAGTTCTCCATAATTTTCACAAATTGGTCTTCGCCCCAAAAGAGAGTTTCTTGATAATGTAAGATTGGCCCATCCGCAACTATTCTGATGTACCTCTCAACGGTATTTTCTTCATGCCAGGTCGGTGTTGGTTGTCGCTGAATAATCAGCCAAATGCAAGCACCGACAAGAACTACACACACTATAGTACCGATTATCTTTTCATTATCTTGCTTTTTACTCCTGAGTGAGATAACCCGCACTACATCTAATGCTTTCGACACGCTCTTCACTCCTTGTTTATCAGCCCTCTTTCGAGGTACGTCTCTTTCCACTCTTTGGGTTTCAGCTGTTTCCTGATGTAATCATAAGCTTTGTAAGGGTCTGCTTTTCCGCAGGTGAAGATGTCAATCGCAGCGTATCCGTACTCCGGCCAAGTGTGGATGGAAAGATGAGACTCGGCAACTGCGACGATTCCCGTCACTCCGGGGTTGAGTTTACAGAAAAATTCTCCGCAGACGCGTGCTCCCGCTTTCTTCGTAGCTTCCAGCATCAATTCTTTTAGCTTCTCTACGTTGCCCAACAATTCTGGGTCGCAGCCGTAGAGCTCGGCGATTATGTGCCTACCCAGCCCATTCTGGTTTTTTCTCTCCATTTTCTCACCTGAATTTTCAAAAATTTTTAGATTAAAGACTTCAAAAATGTTTTTCGCTCTGAGTTCTCAGTGTTCCGCTTTAATTTTAAAAATAAACGATGAAAAATGGACAAAAACGAGAAAAAGTGCACAAAGTTTGTCCTTGAACCGGTGACCCCTACTCTCTCCGTCCTGTACGGGATAGAGGAGGTTTTGTGCTCGAAACGGACCAAATTCCAGAGCGTCGACCTGGTGCGGACACCTGATTACGGGCTAGCGCTACTTTTGGATGGTTTGATTCAGTCAAGCGAATTCGATGAGTTCATCTACCACGAATGTTTAGTTCATCCTACAATGCTCTCTCATCCCAATCCCAAACGTGTGCTCGTCATCGGGGGAGGAGAAGGGGCAACCGTGCGTGAGGTCGCGAAGCACAGGCAGGTGGAAAGGATAGAGATGGTCGACATTGACGGGGAGCTTGTCGAGCTCGCAAAGAAGCAGATACCTTGGTCTGAGGGCTTCTCAGATCCCCGGCTGGAGCTGGTGGTCTCGGAGGGCGCCAGTTACCTGTCGAGCCAGCCCCGGGGAAAGTACGACGTTATCGTGATGGATGCTACAGATCCCGAGGAGGAGGGTCTCGCGATGCAACTCTACACCGAGGATTTCTACCGCATGGCTGCCGAGAGACTCTCGGACAGCGGCCTGCTCGTCACACACTGCCCCTCCTTCCTCTTCAAGCCCAAGCTTGTTTTTACCGTCCGGGAGGGCCTGGATAGGGCCTTTGCTCGCACGAGCCTATACGCCGTTTACGTCAAGTCCCTGCACGGCATGTGGAGTTTCATCGTGGGCTCCAAAGGCAGGACACCCGACCAGCTGTCGGGGCAGGAGGTGGATGTCCTTTTGAAGGAAAGGGGTGTCGAGGGTCTCAGGTTTTACTCCGGGAAAGTGCACGAGGCCATCTTTACCTTGAGTGAAGCCTACCTGAAGCTAGTCAGGGCTTGAGTGATCCCACATCCGGGAGCCCTTCTCTCTGCCCAGTGCCTGCGAGCCTCTCCAACTCCTCGGGCTTGAACAAAAGGCGGTAGGCGTTTCTCGCGTGCTCCTTGGCCCTTTCCTCGGCTATCCTGGCGAGCTCCTTCTCATCCTTCCCCTCATCCTCGAAGACGAACACCTCAATGACGGGCTTGCCGGTTAAGATAGATACGAGGATCAGACCCAAGGAGGCCTCATGTGCACACTGTTTGTCGATGGGGGCGGCACCAGGCATGCCGAAGGCCATGACGAGGTCGCACCCCTGCTCAAATAGGTTTTTGGCCGCCCAAGGGAGGTTTTTGACGCCTGGGACCGTCAGCCGCTTGAACTTCACGTTGCAGAGCGAGTTGAGCTCCTTCCTAGCTATGGAGGCCATATCCAGTCTCGCAAAGGTCGTGTCAGCCAGACCCACTACCTTCATACTCT